>NZ_QBUF01000001.1:0-821852 GCF_003058185.1 Pseudomonas sp. GV105 | reverse complement strand
TACCTCCTGGCCATGATTAATACATGTAAACGATGTCTCCGGTTTCAAACGTAAAGGATGTCTCCGGTCTGTACCGGGGCAAGCCCCCTCCCACAGGGGTATGCGGTGTGCGTTATGTCTTGGCGGGCAGGCAATTCAGGGCGCGGAAGGACAGGTTCGGGCTATGTCGACCAGGCGACGCAGATCCAGTGTGGGAGGGGGTATGCGGTGTGCGTTATGTCTTGGCGGGCAGGCAATTCAGGGCGCGGAAGGACAGGTTCGGGCTATGTCGACCAGACGACGCAGGTCCAGTGTGGGAGGGGGCTTGCCCCCGATGGCGGCGTGTCAGCCGACATCATAATTGACTGATACTCCGCTATCGGGTGGTGGTGGGTCCGCTTGCTCGGTGTTGACTGGCCCACCCCCCGTCCCGACTCTCGATTCGTGACGTATCAGGGGGGCTATTTGGGATACAACGGCGGCAAGCTGGTGGTGTCGGTCGTCGGGTCTTGCTCGCGTTCGGCCATTGGAATGGCTTTTACCGCACGCCACAGTTCTTCACCCAGCCAATAATGGCCGCTTTCGCTGTACAGCGCGCCGTTCAACCCATCCAGCGCGTCGGACAGCGGCACGAAGCGCGCCGCCATGTCGGCCAGGGTTTCCGGTTGTTGCCGGGCCCAGGCGTCGAGGGCCTGGCGCGTGGCTTGGGGGTCGTTGGCCTGGGTCGCGCGCTTGAGGTCGTCGAGCAGGGTGCGCGGGCTCGGGCCGGTTTGTGCGGCGCGTTGCACCGCCGGTTGGCGGCGTGCGCGCCACCACAGGCCGAAACCCAGCAACGTGGTGCAGGCAAGGAGCAGGGTGCTCAGTTGCCACAGCCACAAGCGGCTATCGTCGGGGGCGGTGATCACGGTCGGTGTCGCGGGCGTGTCCACCACCAGGCTCGGGTTATTCGCCACTTGCAGCGTGCGGGCGGGCAGGCGGGTGCGTTCGAGGTGGTCCTCATGGGTGTTCCACCACACCACTTCCACCGCCGGCAAGTCCAGCGCGCCGGCGCGGGTGGGCACCAGGGCTTCGCGGTCTTCTCGGCTGCCGATCAGGCCACGGTCGTTGTTCTGGTTGCCGACTACCGGCTGGTCCGGGTAGCGGCGCAGGCCATTGATCTCGGTGCTCGGCAGTGCCGGCAGTTGTGCGCTGGAGAGGCCCTCGGCCTTGACCGTCAGGCTGCGGGTCAGGGAATCGCCGACCTGCACGTGGTCCGGCTCGGGGTTCCAGTTTTCGCTCAGGGTCAGGCTGCGTGCCGGCAGCCACGGCGCCTCGGCGGGGTACAGCTCGGGCTTGGGCTTGACCGTCAGCTCGAGGGGCGCGGAGCTGACGTGGATCAGCTTGCCCGGCTTGGTGCCCTGTAGCGTGTTCTCCTGCGGCGGGCGCGATTCCACCAGGGTCGCGCTGAAGGTCTGGGCGGCAATCGTCAGGCTGCCGCTGTGCTGCGGGTAGATCGCGTAGCGGGTTTCGATCACGCCGTGGCGAATGCTGTTGATGACCTTCTCGTAGGTGCGTGATTCGCCCAGTTGCTCGATGCGCGCATCGGGAATCTGCAGCGGCGTGAGGCTGCTGTCGTCATACAGCGACACCGAGTGATACACGCGTACCGTCAACAGGGCCTGGGCCTGCACGTACACGGTGTTCTGGTCGAGGTTGGACTCGACGAACACCGGCGCGAGTTCGGCGTTGGTGTCCTGGCTGGTGGTTTCCAGCACTTGCAGGCTGATCGGCTGGGTCGTGTATTCGCCCACTTGCAGCGGCGGGATCACCACGGTGCCGTTTTGCTTGGGCAGCAGGGTAATGATCCAGCGCGTGGTGGCGTGGTTATCGCCGCCGAGGGTGGTGAGTTGGTTGATCTGGCGCGTGCCGCTGACTTCGAACTGCGCCTCCAGCGGCGACAGGTCGGGTTTGCCGAACTGCGTGACGTCGCCGGATTCCACCGTCAGCTCCACCGTTTCCCCGGAATTGAGGCGGCTGCGGTCGACGCTGGCGACCAGGTTCGCCGCCTGGGCGTGGCTTGCCGACAACGCGAGCAGAAGCAGAAGGGTGGTGCGGCGGCTCATCGAGTCTTGTCCTGATGCTGTTGCTGTTCGTACCAGAATTTGCGCCGCAGCAGTTCGCCGGGGTTGTCCGGGATCTCCTGCAGCCATTGTTCCAGGGCCTGGCGATGTTCGTCGTCCAGGCTGGCGCCGCTGGGGCGCAACGGCGGGGTGGTGGTTTGCTCGTCCTCCAGCTCGCTGCCCGGCACGTCATTGCCGCCCGCTTGTGGCGTGGCGCCGGCCTGGGTATCGGCGGTGCCGGCTTCACCCTGGTTTTGCGGCGATTGCTCGCCACCCGTGGCACTTTGCGCGCTGGCGCCCGGTTGCGCAGTTTGGCCGGGTTGGGTGGTTTCGTCATCTTCGTTTTTTGCGGGCGGGGCCGGCTCGGGCTGCGCCTGTTGTTGTATCAGGCTTTCCACCAGGGCCTTGTTTTTCAGGGCCGGCAGCAGATCGGGCTGGGCTTCCAGCGCCTGTTCGTAGGCATCGATGGCTGCTTCCAGCTCACCGGACCTGGCCAGTGCATTGCCGCGATTGTAGTGAGAGTAGGCGTCACTGCCCTCGGCAAAACGCTTGATGGCTTCGGCGTAGTTACCCGCTTCGTACAGCGCCACGCCTTGCCATTGCGGGTCTTGGAAGCGTTCGGCGGCTTCGGCGGGGCGTTTTTTCTTCAGCAGGTACTGGCCTTGCTGGTCGGGGCGCAGCCACAGGTCCTGGAGTTCGAAGGCATAACTGGGCTGCGGTGCGCCAAGCAGCAGCAACGGCAAGCAGAACAACCAGCCACGCCGCCCGGCGCACGCGGCCAGCAGCAACAGCGGCAGCAGCAGCCAGTAACCCTGGTCGGCCCAGGTGTCGAGGTGCAGCAGTTGGCCGTCGTTGCGCAGGGCTTGCGGCGCGTCGAGCATGCCCAGTTGGCGCAGGTCCTTGTCGTCCAGGCGCGCGGCACGGTAGCGGCCGCCCATTTCGCTGGCGAAGGCTTTGAGCGTCGGGCTGTCGAGGCGCGGCACGAGGATGGCGCCTTGGTCGTCCTTGAGGAATTCGCCGCTCTCCAGGGTCACCGGCGTGCCTTCGCGGCTACCGATGCCGAGGATCGACAGGCTTGGCGCCTGGCCGCCTTGCAGCAGCAAGCGGATGCCCTGGCGTTCCTGCTTGGACAGCGATGAACCGATCAGCAGCAGACGCCCCTGGCCGAGGCCGCCTTGCTTGAGCAGGCCGAGGGCTTTCTCCACGGCCAGGTCGGCGCGGTGCCCGGGCTCGGGCATCAACGAGGGGCGTAGCGCTTCGAGCAGGTTGCGGCTGGTGGCCAGGTCGTCCGACAGCGGCACCAGGGTGTGGGCGCTGCCGGCATACACGACGATGGCGGTTTGTGCGTCGCTGCGCGCCTGCAGTAAGTCATACAGCTTGCGCCGTGCCTGCTCCAGGCGGCTGGGCGGGCTGTCGGTGGCGAGCATTTCCGGGGTCAGTTCGAGCAGCACCACCAAGGGGTCGGAAGGCTTCTGGCTGGTCTGTTCCACCCGTTGCCAACTGGGGCCGAGCAAGGCCAGTACTGCCAGCAGCCAGGCAATACCGAGGAGCACCCACGGCGATTTGCTTTCACGGCCATTGCCACCGCTGAGCAGCACGGCATGGAACGCCGGCGGCAGGATCATCTGCCAGCGCCCGGCGCGCTTTTGCCGGTGCCACAGCTGCCACAGCAACCAGCCGAGCAGCGGCAGCAGCAACAGCCACCAGGGACGGAACCAGTGCGGCCACAGGTCGATCATCGACGCCTCCGCAAACGCAGGCGTTTGAGGCGCTGGCGCCATTCTGGGTGCTGTTGCAGAAAATGCCCCTTGGTCGACAGTTTGTTGAACAGCCGTTGCAGCGCGTTGTTCGGCCAACGCTCCTGCACCACCAGCAACAGGCTGAGGATCAGCGCCAATGCCAGGGGGCCGCTGTACAGCGCCTGGGCCGGGCGCGCCTGGGTCGGTTGCTGTTCGACCGGTTCGAGTTGGTCGAGGGTTTCCTTGACCGCTTGCAACTCTGCGCCATCGCGGGCACGGAAGTAGCGGCCGCCGGTGGCCTCGGCGATGGCCTTGAGCGCCGGTTCGTCGAGGTCCAGGCTCGGGTTGACGCCCAGCACGCCAAGGGAACCGGTTTGTTCCGGATCGGCGCCGATACCGATCGGGTAGATCTTCACGCCTTCTTCGGCGGCCAGGCGCGCGGCGGTCAGTGGGTCGATCCGGCCGCCGTTGTTGGCGCCGTCAGTCACCAGGATCAGCACGCGGCTTTGCGCCGGGCGCTGGCGCAGGCGTTTCAAGGCCAGGCCGATGGCGTCACCGATGGCGGTGTTCTTGCCGGCGATGCCGATGCGCGCTTCATCCAGCCAGGTGCGTACCGTGTGGCGGTCGAAGGTCAGCGGCGCTTGCAGGTAGGCTTGGCTGCCGAACAGGATCAGGCCGACGCGATCGCCTTCGCGCCCTTCAAGGAAGTCGCCGAGCAGGTGTTTGACCAAGGTCAGGCGGCTGACGTCATCGTCCTCCCACTGCATATCGGGAAAATCCATGGAGCCGGACACGTCCACCGCCACCAGCAAATCGCGGCCGCTGGCGGCAATCGGCAGCGGTTCGCCGAGCCATTCCGGGCGGGCGGCGGCGGTCAACAGCAGCAGCCACAGCACGACGAAAGGCGCCTGTTGCCGCCAGCCGGGCAGGTTCGAGCGTGCGCGGCGGCCCGCCAGGCCTTCGAGGTCGCTGAGGTAGCTGACTTTCAGCGCGGGCTCGCCGCTGTCGGCCGCCGGCAGCACCAGGCGCATCAACCAGGGCAACGGCAGCAGGGCGAAGATCCACGGCCAGGCGAACTCAAACATGTTTGCGAATCCAGGTGTCGACGGCCTGGGTCAGGCCGGCGATGGCTTTGTCGTCGAGTTTGCATTCGGGCTTATAGGCGCCTTCCACCAGCACCATCCAGCGTGTGAGGCCGGCGGCGGGGCAGCGGTTATCGAGAAACGCCAGCCATTTGCGGCCATTGAGGGTGTGGCTCTGGCTGTAGGGGTAGTCGTTGCGGCACAGGCGCTTGAGCAGGCCGTTGAGTTGCTGCAGCCAGGCCCCGGCGGGCGCGCCGTCGTAGGGTTTGGGCATCAGCGCCAGTTCGGCCAGGGCGGCGATGCGCAGCGGGTCGAGCGGTTGTTCGGCGCGGGACACGGGACGCCGCGTGGGCAGGAAGCGGCGCAGCCACCACACGCCCCAGCCCAGCAGCGGGATCACCAGCAGCAACAGCCACCAGCCTGGCGCAGGCGGCCAGAAGCCGATCGCCGGTGGGGCGATCAGCGGTTGGAGTTGGTCGAGGCTGCTCATTGCTTTTTAGCCGGGCGTTGCGGGTTGAGGTATTCGCGCAGTTGCTCGACCATTTCGCTCTGGGTGCTCAAGGGCATCAGCAATACCCGCAGTTTCTGCGCGAGCAGTTCCCAGCGGGCGCTGCGCGCTTCGGCCTGGGCCTTGTAGGCCTGGCGCAAATCGAAGTTCAGCGTGTCCAGTTCCAGTTGCGCACCGCGTTCGGCAAAGCGCAGCAGCCCAGCGGCGGGCAGGGCGTGGTCGAGCGGGTCGGAGATCGGCAACAGCAGCAGGTCGCAATGGCGTGACAACAGGCTCAGCTGTTGTTCGGCGCCTTCGGTCAGTGCGCGCTCGTCGCAGATCACGATCACCAGGCTGCCGGGGCGCAGCACTTCACGGCCACGGCGCAGGGCCAGGCCCAGGGCGTCGGTTTCGGGGCCGCTTTCGGTGCTCAGGCTCTGGTTGACCCGCACCAGGCGGTTGAGCAGTTGCAGCAGGCTCTGTTTGCTGCGCCGCGGTTTGATTTCGTAGTGCTCGTTGTCGCCGAAGACCAGTCCGCCGACGCGGTCGTTATGCCCCAGCGCCGCCCAGCCGATCAGGCTGGCCGCCTGGGCCGCGAGCACCGACTTGAACATCTGCCCCGAACCGAAAAACAAGCGGCAGCTTTGCTCCACCATGATGAAAATCGGGCGTTCGCGCTCTTCGTGGAACAGCTTGGTGTGCGGTTCCTGGGTGCGCGCGGTCACGCGCCAGTCGATGGTGCGTACATCGTCGCCGGCCTGGTAGACGCGCACCTGGTCGAAGTCGACCCCGCGCCCGCGCAGCTTGGAGTGGTGCAGGCCGATCAGCGGGCTGCGCTGGCTTGGCGTGGAAAACAGCTGCACTTCGCGCACGCGGTGGCGCATCTCAATCAATTCGCTGAGCGTGACGCGCACTCCATCGCTGGCGTTCATCGATTTCAAGCGACGGCTACGACGTCGAGAATGCGTTGTACCACGCGGTCCTGGTCGATCCCGGCGGCTTCGGCTTCGAACGACAGAATGATGCGATGGCGCAGCACGTCGAACAGCACCGCCTGGATGTCTTCCGGGCTGACAAAGTCTCGCCCGGCCAGCCAGGCGTGGGCACGGGCGCAGCGGTCGAGGGCGATGGAGCCGCGGGGGCTGGCACCATAGGCGATCCACTCGGCCATTTCCGGGTCGAATTTGGCCGGGGTGCGTGTGGCCATGACCAGTTGCACCAGGTATTCCTCCACCGCATCGGCCATGTACAGGCCGAGAATTTCCTTGCGCGCGGCAAAGATCGCCTGCTGGCTGACGCGGCGTTCGGGCTTGGTTTCACCGTTGAGCGCCTCGCCACGGGCCTGCTGCAGGATGCGCCGCTCCACGGCCGCGTCCGGGAAACCGATCTTGACGTGCATCAGGAAACGGTCGAGCTGGGCTTCGGGCAGCGGGTAGGTGCCTTCCTGCTCGATGGGGTTTTGCGTGGCCATCACCAGAAACAGCGGCGACAGCTCGTAAGTACTGCGGCCCACACTGACCTGGCGCTCGGCCATGGCTTCGAGCAAGGCCGACTGCACCTTGGCCGGGGCGCGGTTGATTTCGTCCGCCAGCACCAGGTTGTGGAAGATCGGCCCCTGCTGGAACACGAAGCTGCCGGTTTCGGGGCGATAGATTTCAGTGCCGGTGATGTCGGCGGGCAACAGGTCGGGGGTGAACTGGATACGATGGAACTGCGCTTCGATGCCTTCGGCCAACTCCTTGATGGCCTTGGTCTTGGCCAGGCCCGGCGCGCCTTCCACCAGCATATGGCCGTCGGCAAGCAAGGCAATCAGCAGGCGCTCGATGAGTTTTTCCTGGCCGAGAATCTGCGTAGAAAGAAAGGTTCGCAGCGCAAGCAGCGCTTCACGATGTTCCATCGATGACGGTTCCTGGAGAGATGAGCCCGAGCGTCGAGAAAAAACGCCGGGCCTGGGGGGCTTACTTTAATGCATCGTGGGGGGCGGCGACTAACGGCGCGCGGGGTATTTTTCGCAAAACGTGTAGGAATTTTGTGTGTCAGTAGCCTCAGGCACGGATATAAGTGCCTGTGCCCCTGAGAATGTTCTGCAGGGTTTCTTCAACTTCAGCCAAATCCTCAGGGGCGGTGCTGTGCAGAATCTCCAGGTGATCCTTGCCGCCCAGTGCATCGGCATCGCCTGCCGCCAGCTCAATCAGCAACGTGCTGTCACTCAGCGTGACCTTCAGGCCCTCGAGGGTCGATGGTTCGTCGTCCCAGGTCAGCTCCACCTCGTCTTCATCCGGGTAACGGGCCAGTATGAACATCTCGCCCTTAGTGCTATGGCAGCAGAGCATGGCCATGTTGTCTTCTTCTTCGTCACATGGGTTGGCGATCAGGTTGGTAGTGATCAATTGCATGGCAGTCCTATGGGTTTATTGGCCGCAAAAGGGGGATTTTGCCACTGCCGCCATATTTATGTCGGTGTGAATTTCATCAGTGCGTCATGGCTTGAGCACAACGATTTTGCCTTTTTTATAGGTTGACTATCTAAACGGCGGCACGCCTGTCGGCTGTGGCCTGGGGGCCGCCTGGTTATATTTATCCCATTGCGCAGAATATACGCCGCTGTCGGCGAACGAAATCGGCGGATTGATGTTATCCGGTGACGAGGTGGGTTGCGAAATGATGGGCGAGGGGGCTGTTGGCGTAATCATGACGGGCCTGCAATAGATGACAGTCGGTTAACCACGCTCCCTGTGTTTTTTTTGATTGGCGGTTGGCGCAGGAAAAGTTCCCTGATGTTTGAGGTCCCTTGCTTGATGTGCCGTAGGTATGTGCCGACGGGCTTCGCGTGTGTTAGCTATCATTGGCTTGAAATCAGCGCCGGTGACCGGCTTTTTTGTCGTTCGGTGTGTGTGGTTGCCCTTTGTGCAACCCTTCGTTGCCAGCCGATGACCGAATATGTCGCAGCGCCGCAAGCAGCTGTCTTCCTACACTCGTTAAGCTGCGCAACGGATGTGCTCACTGCTGGGAGCCTGACCTGCCCGTCACACCGTCGCCTGGCAAGGTGTACGTCCAATGGAAGTTGTATGTGACCTGATCGTCTTGTCCAGCTTCACCCACCTGTCACCCTGATTCGTTTATGGTGCTTGTATCGTTACCTGCGAACAGGGCTGACGGTCTCCCCCAAAGGGGATAACACGCGACGCTTCCATCAATAACAAGCCCAAGCGGAGTACCACAGATGGCGTTCTTCACCGCAGCCAGCAAGGCCGACTTCCAGCATCAACTGCAAGCGGCACTGGCGCAGCACATCAGTGAACAGGCACTGCCACAAGTGGCGCTGTTCGCTGAACAATTTTTCGGCATCATTTCCCTGGACGAACTGACCCAACGTCGCCTTTCCGACCTGGCCGGTTGCACCCTGTCTGCCTGGCGCCTGCTTGAGCGCTTCGACCACACCGAACCCCAGGTGCGGGTCTACAACCCCGATTACGAACGTCATGGCTGGCAGTCGACCCACACCGCGGTCGAAGTGCTGCACCATGACCTGCCATTTCTGGTGGACTCGGTGCGTACCGAGCTGAACCGCCGCGGCTACAGCATCCACACCCTGCAAACCACCGTGCTCAGCACGCGCCGTGGCAGCAAGGGCGAATTGCTGGAAATTCTGGCCAAGGGCACCCAGGGCGAAGGCATCCAGCAAGAATCGCTGATGTACCTGGAAATCGACCGCTGCGCCAACGCCGCCGAACTGAACGTGCTGAGCAAAGAGCTGGAGCAGGTACTGGGCGAAGTGCGCGTGGCAGTGGCCGATTTCGAGCCGATGAAAGCCAAGGTCCAGGAACTGCTGGTCGGTATCGACGCCAGCCGGTTCAGCATCGACGGCGAAGAACAAGCCGAGATCAAGAACTTCCTGGAATGGCTGGTGGGCAACCACTTCACCTTCCTCGGCTATGAAGAGTTCGTGGTACGTGACGAGGCGGACGGTGGTCATATCGAATATGACGCCAGCTCCTTCCTCGGTCTGACCAAGCTGCTGCGCGCCGGCCTTACCGCCGACGACCTGCGCATCGAAGACTACGCCGTGTCCTACCTGCGCGAGCCGACCGTGTTGTCGTTCGCCAAGGCCGCACACCCGAGCCGCGTGCATCGCCCGGCTTATCCGGACTACGTGTCGATCCGCGAGATCGACGCCGACGGCAAGGTCATCAAGGAATGCCGCTTCATGGGCCTGTACACCTCGTCGGTGTACGGTGAAAGCGTGCGGGTGATTCCTTATATCCGCCGCAAGGTCGCGGAAATCGAACGTCGCTCGGGCTTCCAGGCCAAGGCGCACCTGGGCAAGGAACTGGCGCAGGTGGTCGAAGTACTGCCGCGTGACGACCTGTTCCAGACCCCGGTCGACGAGCTGTTCAGCACCGTGATGTCGATCGTGCAGATCCAGGAACGCAACAAGATCCGCGTGTTCCTGCGCAAAGACCCCTACGGGCGTTTCTGCTACTGCCTGGCCTACGTGCCGCGCGACATCTACTCCACCGAAGTGCGCCAGAAGATCCAGCAAGTGCTGATGGATCGCCTGAAAGCCTCGGACTGCGAATTCTGGACGTTCTTCTCCGAGTCCGTGCTGGCCCGTGTGCAACTGATTCTGCGGGTCGACCCGAAGAACCGTCTGGACATCGACCCGCTGCAACTGGAAAAAGAAGTGGTGCAGGCCTGCCGCAGCTGGCAGGACGACTATTCCAGCCTGGTGGTCGAAAGCTTCGGCGAGGCCCACGGCACCAACGTGCTGGCGGACTTCCCGAAAGGTTTCCCGGCCGGCTACCGCGAGCGTTTTGCTGCGCATTCGGCGGTGGTCGACATGCAGCACTTGCTCAGCCTCACCGAAGCCAACCCGTTGGTGATGAGCTTCTATCAGCCGCTGGGCCAGGTGTCCGGCCAGCGTGAGCTGCATTGCAAGCTCTACCATGCCGACACCCCGCTGGCGCTGTCCGACGTATTGCCGATCCTGGAAAACCTCGGCCTGCGCGTGCTGGGTGAATTCCCGTACCGCCTGCGTCATGCCAATGGCCGTGAGTTCTGGATCCATGATTTCGCGTTCATTGCCGCCGAAGGCGTGAACCTGGATATCCAGCAGCTCAACGACACCCTGCAGGACGCGTTCGTGCATATCGTCCACGGCGATGCCGAGAACGATGCGTTCAACCGCCTGGTACTCACCGCTGGCCTGCCGTGGCGCGACGTGGCGCTGCTGCGTGCCTACGCGCGTTACATGAAACAGATCCGCCTGGGCTTCGACCTGGGTTACATCGCCAGCACCCTGAACAACCACACCGACATCGCCCGCGAGTTGACCCGGTTGTTCAAGACGCGCTTCTACCTGGCGCGCAAGCTCACCGCCGACGACCTGGAAGACAAGCAGCAACGCCTGGAACAAGCGATCCTCAGCGCCCTGGACGAGGTTCAGGTGCTCAACGAAGACCGCATCCTGCGTCGCTACCTGGACCTGATCAAGGCCACCCTGCGCACCAACTTTTACCAGACCGACGCCAACGGCCAGAACAAGGCGTACTTCAGCTTCAAGTTCGACCCGCGGGCCATTCCCGAGCTGCCCAAGCCAGTGCCGAAGTTTGAAATCTTCGTCTACTCGCCACGGGTCGAGGGTGTCCACCTGCGCTTCGGTAATGTCGCGCGCGGCGGCCTGCGCTGGTCCGACCGTGAAGAAGACTTCCGCACTGAAGTGCTCGGCCTGGTAAAAGCCCAGCAAGTGAAGAACTCGGTGATCGTGCCGGTGGGCGCCAAGGGCGGCTTCCTGCCGCGCCGCTTGCCACTGGGCGGTAGTCGCGACGAGATCGCGGCCGAGGGCATCGCCTGCTACCGCATCTTCATTTCCGGCCTGTTGGACATCACCGACAACCTCAAGGATGGCGCCCTGGTGCCGCCGGTCAACGTCGTGCGGCATGACGGCGATGACCCGTACCTGGTGGTCGCGGCCGACAAAGGCACTGCGACCTTCTCCGACATCGCCAACGGCATTGCCATCGACTACGGCTTCTGGCTCGGCGATGCATTCGCCTCCGGCGGTTCGGCCGGTTACGACCACAAGAAAATGGGCATCACCGCCAAGGGCGCGTGGGTCGGTGTGCAGCGTCACTTCCGTGAGCGCGGCATCAACGTGCAGGAAGACAGCATCACCGTGGTCGGCGTCGGCGACATGGCCGGCGACGTGTTCGGTAACGGCCTGTTGATGTCCGACAAGCTGCAACTGGTCGCGGCCTTCAACCACCTGCATATCTTCATCGACCCGAACCCGAACCCGGCGACCAGCTTCGTCGAGCGTCAGCGCATGTTCGAGCTGCCGCGTTCGGCGTGGAGCGACTACGACACCAGCATCATGTCCGAAGGCGGCGGTATCTTCTCGCGCAGCGCGAAGAGCATTGCCATCTCGGCGCAGATGAAAGAACGCTTCGACATCCAGGCCGACAAACTGACCCCGACTGAACTGCTGAACGCCTTGCTCAAGGCGCCGGTGGACCTGTTGTGGAACGGCGGTATCGGCACTTACGTCAAGGCCAGCACCGAAAGCCATGCCGATGTGGGCGACAAGGCCAACGACGCGTTGCGCGTCAACGGCAACGAGCTGCGCTGCAAGGTGGTGGGCGAGGGCGGTAACCTCGGCATGACCCAACTGGGGCGTGTGGAATTCGGCCTCAATGGCGGCGGTTCGAACACCGACTTCATCGACAACGCCGGCGGCGTGGACTGCTCCGACCACGAAGTGAACATCAAGATCCTGCTCAACGAAGTGGTGCAGGCTGGCGACATGACCGACAAGCAACGCAACCAGTTGCTGGCGAGCATGACCGACGAAGTCGGCAGCCTGGTGTTGGGCAACAATTACAAGCAGACCCAGGCCCTGTCCCTGGCCGCACGCCGTGCCTACGAGCGTGCCGCCGAGTACAAGCGCCTGATGAGCGACCTGGAAAGCCGTGGCAAGCTGGACCGCGCCATCGAGTACCTGCCGACCGAGGAGCAGCTCACCGAGCGCGCCGCCACCGGCAAGGGCCTGACCCGTCCGGAGCTGTCGGTGCTGATCTCGTACAGCAAGATCGACCTCAAGGAAGCCCTGCTCAAGTCGCAGGTGCCGGATGACGAGTACCTGACCCGTGACATGGAGACCGCGTTCCCACCGAGCCTGGTGGCCAAGTTCGGCGAGGCGATGCGTCGCCACCGTCTGAAGCGCGAGATCGTCAGCACCCAGATCGCCAACGACCTGGTCAACCACATGGGCATCACCTTCGTGCAGCGGCTCAAAGAGTCGACCGGCATGAGCCCGGCCAACGTGGCGGGCGCCTATGTGATCGTGCGCGACATTTTCCATCTCCCGCATTGGTTCCGTCAGATCGAAGCCCTGGACCACCAGGTCTCCGCCGACGTGCAACTGGAGCTGATGGACGAGCTGATGCGCCTGGGCCGTCGTGCCACGCGCTGGTTCCTGCGCAGCCGTCGCAACGAGCAGGATGCCGGGCGTGATACCGCGCACTTCGGTCCGCACCTGGCCGCACTGGGTCTCAAACTCGACGAACTGCTCGAAGGCCCGACCCGTGAAGGCTGGCAGACCCGTTACCAGGCCTACACCGAAGCCGGCGTACCGGAGTTGTTGGCACGCATGGTTGCAGGCACGACGCACCTGTACACCTTGCTGCCGATCATCGAAGCCGCCGACGTGACCGGGCATGACGCCGCCGAAGTGGCCAAGGCCTACTTCGCCGTCGGCAGCGCCCTGGACTTGCCATGGTACCTGCAGCAGATCAGCGATCTGCCGGTCGCCAACAACTGGCAGGCCCAGGCCCGCGAAGCCTTCCGCGACGACGTGGACTGGCAGCAACGGGCGATCACCATTTCCGTACTGCAAATGGCCGAAGCGCCACAAGACATGGAAGCCCGCGTGGCCCTGTGGCTTGAGCAGCACCAGGACATGGCCGATCGCTGGCGCGCAATGATGGTGGAAATCCGTGCCGCGGTCGGCACGGACTACGCCATGTACGCGGTGGCCAACCGTGAGTTGCTGGACCTGGCGTTGAGCGGTCAGTCGGTGCTGGCATCGGTTTGATCGAGCGGTAAACAACTGTGGGAGGGGGCTTGCTCCCGATAGCGATGGATCAGTCAACACCGGTATGACTGATCCACCACTATCGGGGGCAAGCCCCCTTTTTCATTGTGAGCGCCATCGACTTGGGATCAGTGGTGCTTGAGTAGTCGGGTCTCCAGGTGATCCAGGTGTCGGGTCATCAAGTTCACCGCAATGCCAGAGGCCCGTTGCTCGATGGCATCGACAATCGCCACATGCTCCTGCCACGCACAATAGCTGCTGGCTTGCGCCTCGTACTGGGCAATGATCAGCGACGTCAACGGCACCAGGCTGTTGAGAAACTGCGCCAACGGCGCATTCCCCGCCATCGCCGCCAATTGCAGATGAAACTCCCCCGACAAGCGAATCGCCGGCCCACGCTGGTCGCGTTCAATACAATCACGCTCGCGGGCAATCAACTCGCGCAACTGGCGGATCTGCATCGGTGTGGCCTGGGCGCAGGCCAGTTGTACCACCGTGATCTCCGTCAACCGCCGCGCTTCCAGAATCTGCCGCGTTTGCTGGGCATCCGGTGCGGCTACCTGGGCGCGCTGGTTGGGGCGCAGGATGATCACGTGCTGGTGCGACAACTTGGCCAACACCCGGCGAATCACGCTGCGGCTCACTCCGAAGGTTTGGCCCAGGCTTTCCTCGGTCAACCGGGTGGACGGGGCGATGCGCTGTTCGAGAATGGCGTCGAACAGCCGTGGGTAGATGTCATTCACCGAGGGCTTTTTACCGGCCACCAGGCACATGGCGGGCAGGCCGGTGATGGGCAGGTCGCGTGGCAAGGCGTGGGCGGTCATGGCCGGTCTCCAAAAATCAACTGCCCAGATGGTCGTCCGGGATGGTCAAGCGAATGCCCATGCGCAGGCCTTCCTGGAGGATGTGCTTGCGCATTTCGGCACTGGCCAGGGCGCTGTTCTTGTTGCGGATGGCGCGCACCACGGCATCGTTTTCCTGCAGGCGTTCTGCCAGGTGTTCCGGGGAGTTGCGCAGCACCTGTGCGCTTTGCTTGAGAGCGTTGCTGGTTTGTTGCACCACGTTCTGGAAGATCGGGTTGGAGGTGAGGGCGAACAGTTCTTCGTGGAAGGCAATGTAGGCATTCATCCCGGCTTCGGCGTCGCCAGCGTCGAGGGCTTCGCGCATGTCCATCAGGGTCAGGCGCAGTTGGCCAACCTCTTTGCTGCTGATGGATTGGGCTACCAGGCCGACAATAAACGGTTCGAGGGTGTAGCGCAGTTGCAGGATATCTTCGAGGCTGGCGTCGGCCACGGCGTCGCTCGATTGCGCCTCGTTGACGTGGGTTTCGAGCACCACCACGCCTTTGCCGGGCATCGAGCGCACCAGGCCGAGGGTTTCCAGCACGATCACGGCTTCACGCAGGCTGGGGCGGCTGATGCCCAGCTGTTCGGCCAGTTCACGCTGACCGGGCAGCATTTCACCGCGCCGCCACTGGCCCCGCGCCAGGGAGGCGCGGAGTTTTTCTACGACTGAATTGACGACGGTTGAGGGGGTGACCACGTCGATTGCTCCTTGATGTTGCGAATACAATTGCCACAAAGGCGACGATTGAGTGTGGGAGAGAGCAAGCTCCTTCCCACTGGTGATCTGTGTCGCTCATGCCAATGGGTCAGAACTCCTGGTGCGCGGGCACTACCGGCTTTTTAGCCTGGAACGCATAACCCTGCTGGCCGGCGAGTACCTTGTTGGCGCGCTGGATATCGATGTCTTTTTCCCAGCGCGCAATGGCCACGGTGGCGACGCAGTTGCCGATCAGGTTGGTCAATGCACGGCCGATGCCCATGAACCAATCCACCGCCAATACCAGCACCAGGCCGACCACCGGAATCGCCGGGATGGCCGTGAGTGTCGCCGCCAGAATCACCAGCGCTGACCCCGGAATGCCATGGGCGCCCTTGGAGGTGATCAACGATACCAGCAGGATGGTCAGCAAGTCGGTCATCGACAGCGGTGTGCCGGTAGCGTTGGCGATAAACACGATGGCCAGGGTCAGATAGATCGAGAAACCGTCGAGGTTGAACGAATAGCCTGTCGGAATCACCAGGCCCACGGTGGAACTGCCGATGCCCAAGTGTTCCAGTTTACGCATGATCTGTGGCAGCACCGCGTCGGACGAGGCGGTGCCCATCACGATCAGCAGCTCTTCGCGCAGGTACTTGAGCAGCGGCAGCATGCGCAGGCCGGACAGGCGCATCACCAGGCCGAGGATCACCCCGACAAACATAAAGCAGGTCAGGTAGAACAGGCCTACCAGGCTGCCCAGGTGCTGCAGTGAGTCCAGGCCGTAGGTGCTGGTGGTAAAGGCGATCGCGCCGAACACGCCGATCGGCGCCAGGCGCACGATCATGCCCATGATGCGGAAGATCACGTGACTCAGCTCGTTGATCAGCCGCGAAATGCCCGACGCCGCTTCACCCACCAGGTTCAAGGCGCTGCCGAACAGCACCGAGAACAGCAGCACTTGCAGCACGTTGTTGTCGGCAAATGCACCGATCACCGAGTTGGGGATCAGGTCCATCAGGAACTGGCTGGTGCCCTTGATGTGTTGGCCCTTGTCGGCCAGTTCATGCAAGCCGGCGGAGGACAATTGCTCCAGGTGGATATTCGCACCGCTGCCGATGCCGGTGCTGAAGGCCATGAGCAGGCCGATCACCAGGGCGACGGTGGTCAGCACTTCGAAATAGATCACCGACTTGAGGCCGATGCGCCCGACCTTTTTCAAGTCGCCGGCGCCGGAGATACCGCTGACCACCACGCAGAACACGATCAGGCCAATCAACATCTTGATCAGTTTGATGAAACCGTCACCCAGGGGTTTGAGTTGCGAGGAGAATTCGGGAAGGGCCAGGCCGCAGAGGATGCCGAGCATCAGACCGATCACGACTTGCAGGAAAATCGAACGCGAGCACCATCTGAACATGGGAGGGATCTCTATTCGGTGCCCTGGTGGGTCCAGGGCTTAATTGTTGTGGTCATACCGGTAAGTCCAGTGCGTGGCCAGTCTACGCTGGGTTTTTTCCAGGTCACAAGTGATTTTCGCGGCTTGTCCGGTTGCGGTCTGACCAGTTGCTCTGCGAGGGCGGTGCTTGAGCGGTTGACGGGGCGCAAATTTTTTCGCTTATCATCCGCCGCTGAGTACGCGAGGTGACGGATGGACAAACCAGGACTGAGCACCAACGACGCAGGGCTGACCCATTGCAGTTGGCGTACCGCTGCGCCGGAATATCCGCATTACCACGACCATGAATGGGGCGTGCCGGTGGCGGATGACATTCAGTTGTACGAGAAGATTTGCCTGGAGGGGTTTCAGGCGGGGATGGCGTGGATCACCATCCTGCGCAAGCGCGAGCATTTTCGGCGGGCGTTCGACGGTTTTGATTTCCGCCGTGTGGCGCAGTACGGCGAAGCGGATATCGAACGCCTGATGGCTGACCCTGGCATTGTGCGCAACCGCGCGAAGATCGTCTCGACCCTCAACAATGCGCGCAGGGCGTGCGAGTTGGTGGCGGAAAGCGGTTCGTTGGCGAAATGGCTATGGTCGTTTGAACCGACGCCTGACGAACGCCCGGCGCGGGTGGATCTGGCGTATTGGCGCGCCAACCCGACGTCACCGGCTTCGGTGCGCTTGTCGAAGGCCTTGAAGAAACGCGGGTGGACCTACGTGGGGCCGACCACGATGTATGCGTTGATGCAGGCGACGGGGATGGTCAATGACCATCTTGAAGGTTGTGCCTGCCGCGAGCCGATTGAAGCACTGCGCCGTCGATTCAATCGCCCTTGAGTCTCGCAGCGGTGCTATTCGTGCGCCAGAGGGGTGAGCACCTCAGCCTTGTCATCCAGCACCATCACCACCAGCAGTTTCGCCGGTCGGGTCTGGCTGGCATTGCTCGACTCGAAGTGCCGCGAGCCCGCCGGCTCGTAGAATGACTGGCCGGCCGTGTAGGTGATCGCCGGTTCATCGTTGACCCGCGACGTAATCGCGCCCTCCAGCACGTAAGCCACGGCAGTGCCGGTATGGCTGTGGGGCACGGTGGCCTGGCCCGCGGCGTAATCGACGCTCAGCATGATGGTTTTCTTGCCGGGCACGTTGCTCAGGGCGTGCTCTTGCAGAACCTTGATCGACTCCTGGTTGTACACCGGTTCATGGGCGAAGGCACTGAACGAGGCCAGTATCAGGGCGGTTGCGAGTGAGCGTTTCATGGCGAGTTTCCGAGTCGTTCGAGAGGTCTTCACCCTACGCCGCGTGCTCCCGCCGACCAATGACCAATCCAGCCGAAAAACCTCTAGCCAATCTGCTGGAGAATGTCGCGCACCTTGTCCAGGGCCGGGTCGATGTCCAGGGTTTCGATCGCGCCGAAGCCGATGATCAGGCCCGGGCGTACCGGCGTGTCGTGAAAAAACACGTCGAGCGGGTACAGGCCCACGTCGACCTGGCGTGCCAGCTGCATCAACAACGCAATATTCACCGGCACCTTGCACAGGGCCGCCATATGAAAGCCGGCCACGGTGGGCACCGCTTCGAACCACGGCGCCAGGTCGCCCGCCAGGCGCTGCAGGATGCGCTCGCGGCGCCCGGCATACACGCTGTGGCAGCGGCGAATATGCTTGAGCAGATAGCCTTCGCTGATGAACTTGGCTAACGCCCATTGCGGCAAGGTGGAGCTGTGTTGATCGGTCAATTGCTTGGCCTTGAGCACCGCGCCATAAAGGGCTGGCGGCAGTACCGCATAGCCCAGGCGCAACTCCGGCAGCAGGGTTTTGGAGAAGGTGCCGACGTAAGTCACCACGCCTCGGGTGTCCATGTTTTGCAGGGAGTCGGTGGGACGGCCTTCGTAACGGAATTCGCTGTCGTAGTCGTCTTCGATAACCATCGCCCCCAGCTCGAACGCACGGGCCAGCAGGGCTTCGCGGCGTGCCTGGCTCATGGGCATGCCGAGGGGGAACTGGTGGGACGGTGTCGCATAGATCAGCCGCGCACCGTCGGGGATCCGCTCGACCTGAATGCCCTGATCGTCGACGGGCACCCCTATGACGTTTGCCCCCATCGCCATGAACAACTGGCGCGCCGGGGTGTAGCCGGGGTCTTCCATGGCGACGATGCTGCCCGGCTCCAGCACGACGCGGGCGATCAGGTCGAGAGCCTGCTGCGCGCCGTTGGTGACCACGATGTCGTCGGCGCTGCATTTGACCCCACGGGAAAACGCAATGTGCCCGGCGATGGCGCTGCGCAACGCCAGCAGGCCTTCGGTCTGGCTGTAGAGGCCACTGTTCTGGGCAATACGGCGCAGGGCGTCCTGGGTGCAGCGTCGCCATTCGTCCTGGGGGAATTGGTGGCGGCTGGTGGCGCCGCCGAGGAACTCGTAGCGCAGGGCACTGTCGCGCGTGGGGTGATGCATGGGCGAGGGCAGTGCCTGCCACTTCGCCAGGTTGGCGGCGCAGGCCAGGTCGGTGGCGGTTTGCAGGCGTTCGGTCGGCGGAGTGCGGCTGTTGACGAACGTGCCGCGTCCGATCTTGCCCACCAGCAGGCCTTCGTAGGTCAGGGGGGCGTAGGTGTCGGACACGGTCTTGCGTGACACGCCCAGTTGCGCGGCCAGCAGGCGGCTGGGCGGCAGTTGCGCCCCGGCGGCCAGGCGGCCGGAGTCGATGGCTTCGCGCAGTTGCTGGTAAAGCTGTTCGGCCAGGTCCTTGCGGCCGTTGATGATCACGTGCAGTTCCATGTTTTTCCTGAGGGGCTGAGTCGGTCCAAGACTACTCGCTGGCGACGTTTGCTCCAAAGGGGCTGTATGACAACGCGATAAAAAAAGTGGGAGCGGGCCTGCTCCCACCTGCGGATTGTGCTGCTTATGTGGTTAGGACAGGAAACCACCGTCCACGTTCAGCGACACCCCGGTGGTGTAGCTGGATGCATCGCTGGCCAGGTAGAGCACCGCGCCGGCCATCTCGCTCGGGTCCGCCACGCGCTTGAGCGGGATCTGCGCCAGGGCCATTTTCAGGATCGCGTCGTTCTTCACCAGCGCCGAGGCGAACTTGGTGTCGGTCAGGCCCGGCAGCAGGGCGTTGCAGCGGATGCCGAATTCAGCGCATTCCTTGGCGAACACCTTGGTCATGTTGATCACCGCGGCCTTGGTCACCGAGTAGATGCCCTGGAACACGCCCGGCGAGATGCCGTTGATCGAGGCCACGTTGATGATGCTGCCGCCGCCGTTTTCGCGCATCAGCTTGCCGGCTTCCACCGACATGAAGAAGTAGCCGCGAATATTCACATCCACGGTTTTCTGGAAGGCGCCCAGGTCGGTGTCCAGCACGTTGCAGAATTGCGGGTTGGTCGCGGCGTTGTTGACCAGGATGTCCAGGCGGCCGAACTGCTCGCGGATGCCGGCGAAGACCTGGCTGATCTGCTCCATTTCACCGATATGGCAGGCAACCGCAGTGGCCTTGCCGCCGTCGGCGATGATCGCATCCGCTACGTGCTGGCAGCCTTCCAGCTTACGGCTGGACACGATCACGTGGGCGCCTTGCTGGGCCAGCAACTTGGCGATGGCCTCACCGATGCCACGGCTGGCGCCGGAGACAAAAGCGATCTTGCCGTCGAGGTCGAACAGGTTGGTCTTGGACATGGGGGTTCCTTGTGGGTCTTGGCTCGGTCGATCAGAGGGCGGATTTGCCGATGACATTCAGGCTCATCTGCTCCAGCAGCTTGTTCATCTGAATGAACTGCGCAAAGCGTTTGTCCTGGGTCTGTCCATGGAAAAAACGGTAGTAGATCTGCTGCACGATGCCGGCCAGGCGGAACAGGCCGTAGGTGTAGTAGAAGTCGAAATTGTCGATCTCAAGGCCGGCGCGCTCGGCGTAATAGTCGACGAACTGGCGACGCGTGAGCATGCCCGGCGCGTTGCTCGGCTGGCGGCGCATCAGTTGCACGGGCGCCGGGTCGGCGGCTTCGATCCAGTAGGCGAGGGTGTTGCCCAGGTCCATCAGCGGGTCGCCGAGGGTGGTCAACTCCCAGTCCAGCACGCCGATGATCTGCATCGGGTTGTGCGGGTCGAGGATCACGTTGTCGAAGCGGTAGTCGTTATGCACGATGCTGGAAGTGGGATGGTCGGCCGGCATCTTGTCGTTGAGCCAGGCGCGCACGGCCTCCCAGCGAGGTGCGTCGGGGGTCAGGGCTTTTTCGTAGCGGTCGCTCCAGCCGCGGATCTGGCGTTCCACGTACCCCTCGGGCTTGCCCAGGTCGGCCAGGCCGCAGGCGTTGTAGTCCACTTGATGCAGTTCGACGAACTTGTCGATAAAGCTTTTGCACAGCGCTTCGGTCTTGCTCGCGTCCAGGCCCAGTTCGGCCGGCAGGTCGGAGCGCAGGATGATGCCGTTGACGCGCTCCATCACATAGAACTCGGCGCCGATCACCGATTCATCGGTGCAATGCACGTAGGCCTTGGGGCAGTAGGGAAAGCCGTCTTTCAGCTGATTGAGAATGCGGAACTCGCGGCCCATGTCATGGGCCGATTTGGCCTTGTGCCCGAACGGCGGGCGGCGCAGCACGAATTCCTGGCCCGGGTATTCCAGCAGGTAGGTCAGGTTGGACGCGCCGCCGGGGAACTGGCTGATCTTGAACGTGCCGCTCAGGCCCGGGATATGGGCCTTGAGGTAGGGATCGATCAGGCTGGCATCAAGTTCTTCGCCTGGGCGGATCTGGGTCGATTGGTCGTTCAGCGCCATGCTTATCCCTTCTGCTTATTCTAAAGGCCTCGGACTATTGGCTAATCTAATGCGCCCAGCCGCCCGGCCACAAGGTCGGGGCGGCTTAATAGGTTCGCGTGTTGGATGATGATCAGCGTGCCTGATCGGTCATTTTTCGGGCGGGGGCAAGGCGACCGGCGTCAGCACCGGCCGGCCGGCGAAGTACTCCAGCAGGTTGTCGGCCACCCGCTGCACCGTATCGTGCGCGGCTTCCGGCGACAGCCCGGCCACATGGGAGGTCAGCACGGTATTGCTCAGGCGCTTGAGGGCATCGGGCACCTTGGGCTCGTCGTCGAACACATCCAGTGCCGCGCCGCCGATACGCCGTTGTTCCAGGGCGGCGACCAGGTCGGCGGTCACCACCACGCTGCCACGGCCGATATTCACCAGGTAGCCGTTCGGCCCCAATGCATCCAGGGCATGCCGATCGATCAAGTGGCGCGTGCCCGGGCCGCCGGGCGTGGCCAGGATCAGGAAGTCCGAGCTGTGTGCCAGCTCCACGGCGGTCGAGCAATAGATGTAGTCCACGTCATCGCGCGGCTGGCGGTTGTGGTAACTCACCTGCATGCCGAACCCGAGGGCGGCGCGCTTGGCGATCTCCAGGCCCACCGCGCCGAGGCCGAGAATCCCCAGTTGCTTGCCGCCCAGGGAAGGGCGCATCACCTTGGGCCACTCGCCGTGGCGCACTGCCGCGTCCGTTTGCGGAATGCCGCGCACCAATGACAGCAGCAAGGCCATGGCGTGGTCCGCCACCGAAGGCGCGTTCACCCCGGCACCGTTGGTCACCACGATCCCGCGGTTGCTTGCCGCCTGCAGGTCGACATGCTCATAGCCGGCACCGATCACGCAGATGATCTCCAGCAACGGCAGCGCGGCGATTTCTTCGGCATACAGGCCCAGCGGGCCACGCGTCAGTACGGCCTTGATCTGCCCGCCGTGGGCCTTGATGGCCTGGGCGCGTTCGGCGGGCGTCGGTGCCAGGATCACATGAAAGTCATTGCTTTCGATGATGGGCAGGTATTCGTTGATGGTTTCGACCAGGACCAGAACAGTGGTTGTCATCGGACGGCTCTTCCTGAAGGTTTTGAGAGCAAGAGTATGCGGGATTTGTCAGCAAAATCGCTTTGCCGTGGCAGAAAAATCGTCGTAGGGCCGAGCTTGCAGGTGTTGGGGGCGACGCGTGCCCCCTACGGTATTTGCGTTGTCAGAAACTGATCGCGGCGGCGCTCACGCGTTGCACAAACGCCCCGGCCAACGTGGCATTGTGATGTTCGATGATCGCCGCCGCCGACAGCGTTGCAGTGTCCATGCAGGTGTGGCCGTCTTCGGGCAGTATCACCGAGAACCCCAGTTCGACTGCGATGCGGCAAGTGGTATCGATGCAGAATTGGGTTTTCATCCCGACAATCACCAGCTCATTGAGCTGCATCGCGCGCAGTCGCTGCGCCAGATCGGTGCCGAGGAAACAACTGGGCCGGGTTTTATTGAAGAACTGGTCACGCGCCTCGTCGACATCCAGCTCATGCCACACCTGCCAATACGGGCTGCCCGCAGCAATCGCGGAGCCCGCCGGGCCTGTGTGGCGGGCGACGAAGATCGGTGCGCCGGCGTGGCGCGCGCGCCCGATCAGTTGGTTGATGGTCTGCAGCACCCGTTCGCGTTCGAAGGGGTGCTCCGGGCCAGCGTACAGGCCGGTTTGCATATCGATGATCAGCAGGGCGTCAGCCATGGTGTTGCTCCTTTCGCGTGCCGGATGGCGGCGCAATAAAAAAGGCCCCGTCCATTGCTGGCGGGGCCTTGGGTTGAATCCGTGAGGTGTCTAGTTCAAGCACCCACAGCAACCGCACGACCCGCCAGAAGCGGTCGTGGTGGTGGTGCGGGTGAGGTGCTGCTGAAAAAGGTTCATGACCGATCATGCTGGGGCATAAGTTTGGCTGTCAAGCGTCGCAGGCAACTTCTTATAAGGCGTGACGATGTTTCGGGCATCCACAAGGGACTCGTCTGACACGCGACTACCCAGGGGGCTCTTCACGCCAAACGCGCAAAAAATAGCCGACAACCTCGTCCTTGAGCCTCTGCACCGCTTAACCATTCCTCAGCTAAGCCTTTGCTTATTTAAAAGAATCCCGGACAATCGCGCCCCTGTTATAGCCGGGGCGCTGCCTGTCAGGTTTTTCTGACTCGTGCCGGCTGTGGAAATGCGGAGATCCGACCGGATGAATGATCAGGCCAATAGCGTCGACGAACGCTATGTCACGACACCTGTAATCCTTACAAGCTGGAGTCGTCAGGACACCACCTGGATGCTTGGCTTGTTTGGCACGGCGATTGGTGCCGGCACTTTGTTTCTACCTATCAACGCTGGCCTCGGCGGCTTCTGGCCGCTGGTGATCCTGGCGCTGCTGGCCTTCCCGATGACGTTCTTTGCCCACCGTGGCCTGACGCGTTTCGTGCTGTCCGGCCGTGAAGGTTCCGACATCACCGACGTGGTCGAAGAGCACTTCGGCGTCAAGGCCGGCGCGCTGATCACCTTGCTGTACTTCCTGGCGATTTTCCCGATCCTGCTGATCTACAGCGTGGCGCTGACCAATACCGTCGGCAGCTTCATGGAGCACCAGTTGCACATCATGCCGCCGCCACGGGCGATCCTGGCCTTTGTGCTGATCCTCGGCCTGCTGGCCGTGGTGCGTTGTGGGGAACAGGCGATCGTCAAGGCCATGAGCCTGATGGTGTACCCGTTCATCGTCGCCTTGCTGTTCCTGGCGGTGTACCTGATCCCGCACTGGAACGGTGGCATCCTCAGCACCGCCAACGTGGTGCCGGCACCTTCGGCGTTGCTCAACACCTTGTGGCTGGCGATTCCGGTGATGGTGTTCTCGTTCAACCATTCGCCGATCATCTCGGCCTTTGCGGTGGACCAGAAGCGCCAGTACGGCGCGCATGCCGATGAGCGCAGTTCGCAGATCCTGTCGCGCGCGCACCTGTTGATGGTGGCGATGGTGCTGTTCTTCGTGTTCAGTTGCGTGCTGACCCTGTCGCCGGCGCAACTGGCTGAAGCGAAAGCACAGAACCTGTCGATCCTGTCGTACCTGGCCAACCACTTCGACAACCGGACCATCGCCTTCGCCGCGCCGCTGATTGCGTTCGTGGCGATTGCCAAGTCGTTCCTGGGCCATTACATCGGCGCCAGTGAAGGCCTCAAGGGCCTGGTCGCGAAAACCGGCCGGCGTCCGGCACCGAAGACCCTGGACCGCATGACCGCCGCCTTCATGTTGGTGGTGTGCTGGATCGTCGCCACGCTCAATCCGAGCATCCTTCGCATGATCGAGACATTGGGCGGGCCGATCATTGCGTCGATCCTGTTCCTGATGCCGATGTACGCGATCCGCAAGGTGCCGGCGATGGCCAAGTACCGCGGGCAGGCGTCCAACGTGTTTGTCACGGCGGTCGGCCTGGTGGCGATTACTGCGCTGATTTACTCGCTGCTCTCCTGACCGCACGCTGCACCGAACAGGGCCGATTCGCACGCGTGGCGAGTCGGCCTTTTTTTCGCTCGGAAAACCTGACGCGGCGCAACCGCCGCGCGGCAATGGGCGCTAAGCTGGAACACATTTTTAGCCAGGATGGATGGGGCCGATTGAAAACTGAAACCGATACGCCCGTTGTCGTTGCGTCGAAGCGAACCCAGGACATAATTGCCGGCTTATCGATTGCCGGTTTGCTGTTGCCGGAGGCGGTGGCCTATTCCAGCATTGCCGCGCTCCCGCCCCAGGCCGGTGTGATTGCCTTGTTTGCCGGGCTGGTGTGCTACGGCCTGTTCGGCACCAGCCGTTTCGCGATCGTCTCGGCGACTTCGTCGTCGGCAGCGGTGTTGGCGGCGGCAACGGCCAGCCTGGCGGGGGATGACCCGGCGCTGAGGCTGTCCCTGGCCTTCGGGCTGGTGCTGATCATTGGCGTGTTTTTTCTGCTGGCCGGGCTGTTCAAGCTCGGTGGCGTCACTTCGTTTATTGCCAAGCCGGTGTTGCGTGGGTTTGCCTTCGGCCTGGCGCTGACCATCATCCTCAAGCAACTGGCCAGTGTGGTGGGCGTCCACCTGACCGATAACAACCTGATCCGCTTCCTGCCGCAGTTGCTGGAGCAGCTGCCGCACTGGAACTGGCCCGCCGCGCTGGTGGCTGCGGTGGCCTTGTTGGTGTTGTGGTTATGCGCCCGCGTTCCGCGCCTGCCCGGCGGGCTGGTGGTGATCGTGCTCGGCGTTATTGCCGGCCAGGGCCTGAACCTGCAGGCCCACGGCGTCGCGCTGATCGGCCTGATCGACCTGCGCCTGGAGCTGGGGCATTTGCCGGTACTGCCGTTTGCCGATTGGCTGCGCCTGGGCGAGTTGGCGTTTGCGTTGGTCATGATTTTGTACGCTGAGTCCTACGGGTCCATCAGTTCGTTCGCTCTCAAGCACGGCGACCGGGTGTCGTCCAACCGCGACTTGCTGGCGCTGGGCGCGGCCAACCTGGTGTCTGGGTTGTTCCACGGCATGCCGACGGGCGCCGGGTATTCGGCGACCTCGGCGAATGAGGCGGCTGGCGCCTATTCGCGTTTGGCGGGGATCGTCGCGGCGCTGGTGATCCTGGTGATTGTGTTGACGGTGCTGCCGTATGTTGCGCTCACGCCGGAGCCGGTGTTGGCGGCGGTGGTCATCTATGCCCTGGGCCGGGGTTTGAGCCTGCAGCCCCTGGGGCGTTACTTCCTGTGGCGACGCGACCGTTTGCTGGTGGTGTGTGCGGTGGCGGCGGTGCTGGTGCTCGGCGTGCTGGATGGCTTGTTGTTGTCGGTCGGGATCAGCGTGGTGTTGATGTTGCGCCAGATGTCGGCGGCGGATATCCAGGTGCTTGGGCGCCTGGGCGACACTCATGACTTCGTGGACCGTCAACACCATGCCGATGCGCTGACCGTTCCCGGCGTGTTGATCATACGGCCAAGCGAGGCGCTGTTTTTTGCGAATGCCGAGCGCATCCTCGGCGCCGCCCTGCGCCTGATGCGTCAGTCATCCGCGCAGACGGTGGTGTTGAGCCTGGAAGAATCCCCCGACCTCGACGGCACCAGCGTCGAAGCGCTGGCCGCCTTTTTTGCCCAGGTGCGCGGGGAGGGCAAGCAACTGGTGCTGGCGCGGGTGCGCCATGACGCCCATGAAGTCTTGCAGGCGCTGCCCGAGGCCCAGGCGCCCGAGGTGTTGCTCAGCGGCTTGAGCGTCGATGGTGCGGTGCAACTGGCGTTGCACAGCCATCCCCAGGCATAAAAAACGCCGCGTATCTTGCGATACGCGGCGTCCTTTACATCAACACACCCTTAGGCTTGCAGCACCGGGATGTTGGCGTTTGCAGCGCTTTCACGGAACTCGGCGATCTGATCGAAACTCAGGTAGCGATACACATCGCTGGCCATGGTGTTGATCTTCGCGGCGTATTCCATGTACTCCTCGACGGTCGGCAGGCGACCCAGGATCGAAGCCACCGACGCCAGCTCGGCCGAAGCCAGGTAGACGTTGGCGCCATCGCCCAGACGGTTCGGGAAGTTACGGGTCGAAGTCGACACGACGGTCGAATTCGGTTCTACACGTGCCTGGTTACCCATGCACAGCGAGCAGCCCGGCATTTCCATGCGCGCGCCAGCCTTGCCGTAGATGCCGTAGTAGCCTTCTTCGGTCAGTTGGTGAGCGTCCATCTTGGTCGGCGGCGACAGCCACAGACGGGTTGGCAGCTGACCCTTGACCTGATCCAGCAGTTTACCGGCAGCGCGGAAGTGACCGATGTTGGTCATGCACGAACCGATGAACACTTCGTCGATCTTCTCGCCAGCAACGCTGGACAGCAGACGGGCGTCGTCCGGGTCGTTTGGCGCGCAGAGCACAGGCTCCTTGATGTCGGCCAGGTCGATCTCGATGATTTCGGCGTATTCCGCGTCGGCATCGGCCACCATCAGCTCCGGGTTGGCAACCCAGGCTTCCATCGCTTGGGCGCGACGTTCCAGGGTACGTGCATCGCCGTAGCCTTCGCCGATCATCCAGCGCAGCAGGGTGATGTTGGAGTTCAGGTACTCGGTGATCGACTCTTTCGACAGCTTGATGGTGCAACCGGCAGCCGAACGTTCAGCCGAGGCGTCGGACAGCTCGAAAGCTTGTTCGATGCTCAGGTTGTCCAGGCCTTCGATTTCCAGGATGCGGCCGGAGAAGGCGTTCTTCTTGCCTTTCTTCTCTACGGTCAGCAGGCCAGCCTGGATCGCGTAGTAAGGAATGGCATGAACCAGGTCACGCAGGGTGATGCCAGGTTGCATTTTGCCTTTGAAGCGCACCAGGATCGATTCCGGCATGTCCAGTGGCATCACGCCAGTGGCTGCGGCGAACGCTACCAGGCCGGAACCGGCCGGGAACGAAATGCCCATCGGGAAACGGGTGTGGGAGTCACCACCGGTACCGACGGTGTCCGGCAGCAGCATGCGGTTCAGCCAGCTGTGGATGATGCCGTCGCCTGGGCGCAGCGACACGCCGCCACGGGTCATGATGAAGTCAGGCAGGGTGTGGTGGGTGGTTACGTCGATCGGCTTAGGATACGCCGCGGTGTGGCAGAAAGACTGCATCACCAGATCGGTCGAGAAGCCCAGGCATGCCAGGTCTTTCAGTTCGTCACGGGTCATAGGACCGGTGGTGTCCTGGGAACCCACGGTGGTCATCTTAGGCTCGCAGTAGGTGCCTGGACGAACGCCAGTCACGCCGCATGCCTTGCCGACCATCTTCTGCGCCAGGGTGAAACCCTTGGTGCTTTCGGCCGGAGCTTCCGGCTTCTTGAACAGGTCGGACGGTGGCAGACCCAGTTCGGCACGCGCCTTCTCGGTCAGGCCACGGCCGATGATCAGCGGGATACGGCCGCCGGCACGGACTTCGTCCAACAGCACCGGGGTCTTCATTTCGAAGGTGGTCAGGACTTCATCGGTACCGTGCTTGCAGACTTTGCCAGCATGCGGGTACAGGTCGATCACGTCGCCCATGTTCATGTTGGTGACGTCGAATTCGATCGGCAGTGCGCCAGCATCTTCCATGGTGTTGTAGAAGATCGGAGCGATCTTGCTGCCGAAGCAGAAACCACCGGCGCGCTTGTTCGGCACGTAAGGAACGTCGTCGCCGAAGAACCACAGTACGGAGTTGGTTGCCGATTTACGCGACGAACCGGTACCGACCACGTCACCGACGTAGGCGATCGGGAAGCCTTGGCCGCGCATTTCTTCGATCTGCTTCATCGGGCCGGTCTTGCCTTGCTCGTCCGGCACGATGCCGTCGCGAGCCATTTTCAGCATGGCCAGGGCGTGCAGCGGGATGTCAGGGCGGGACCAGGCGTCCGGCGCAGGCGACAGGTCGTCGGTGTTGGTTTCGCCGGAAACCTTGAACACGCGCAGGCTGATCTTGTCGGCCAGGGTCGGACGGTTCTTGAACCACTCGCCGTCGGCCCAGGACTGGATCACGGCCTTGGCGTGTGCGTTGCCGGCCTTGGCTTTTTCAGCCACGTCGTGGAACGCATCGAACATCAGCAGGGTGTGCTTGAGTTGAGCGGCGGCAACAGGCGCCAGTTCGGCGTTGTCGAGCAGCTCGACCAGGGTCACGATGTTGTAGCCGCCTTGCATGGTGCCAAGCAGTTCAACGGCGCGTTTCTTGTCGATCAGGGGAGAAGTGGCTTCGCCCTTGGCCAGGGCAGACAGGAAACCGGCTTTGACGTAGGCAGCTTCGTCAACGCCTGGTGGAATGCGGTTGGTGATCAGGTCAACGAGGAATTCTTCTTCGCCAGCCGGGGGATTTTTCAGCAGCTCGACCAGGCCTGCGGTTTGTTCGGCATTAAGCGGCTGGGGAACAATACCCAGGGCTGCACGCTCTTCGATATGTTTGCGGTAGGCTTCAAGCACAGTTATTACCCTCATCAGTGGTCCCACGGGACGCTCATCCAGAAATGAACGGCACGCATGCGCTCGGGGGCTTTTTGGGCCCCAAAGCCAGCGCTGCCGACATTCCTCACAGAAGCTGCTTTCAAAGTTTTACGCCTGCAGAACGGAGCTGATGAGGGTTGGCGCTGGCTTGACCTGCCGGGTCATTGACCATCGCCAACACCGTTCTGAAGGAACGACTGTGCTCGTGACGCTTTGAAAACAGCTTCCAGCGGATTATTGGCGCCTTATAAGGCCGGATGATTCTACGGCAAAAAAAATCTAAACGTAAGTTGCCAAGCCAAGTTTGCTGGGTGATCAACCTTAGACAAAGGGCTAACATGGCGCCCTGTTTCGCTGATTTGCGTGTTGCCGCCCATGTCCAACCAAGCCATCAAGACCCCCTGCGTAGGCCTGTGCTCCACGGTTTACGGTGACCTCGTGTGTCGCGGCTGCAAGCGTTTCCACCACGAAGTAATCCAGTGGAACGGCTATAACGAAGAAGAAAAACGTGCGGTGTGGCTGCGGCTCGAGCAATTGTTGGTGCAGGTCATGGCCGGCAAGCTGGAGGTTTTCGACCCCAAGACCCTGCGCAGCCAGCTGGAGCAACGCAAGATCCGCTTTGTGCCGCACCAGTCCGAGTACTGCTGGGCCTACCAGTTGATCGCCCGCGGGGCACGGGTGATTTCCAACCTGGAGGCCTATGGCATGGTGCTGCTGCCGGAGTTCCGCGAGTGGAACCTGCCGCAGCTGCGCGATGCCATCGACCGTGAGTTTTTCATCCTGTCCGAGGCGCACTACCAGCGCTATATTGCGCCGGGGTTTCTCAAGGATGTGTTGGGCGCCTGACGATCAGGCTTTGTTGGCCAGCTTTTCCAGTTGATCCGTCAGTGCCTCGGGCTTGAGCACCAACACATCGCTTTCCAGCGCATCGAGCACCACTTCCGCCGTATTGCCGATCAGCGCGCCGGTCAGCCCGGTGCGTGCCACGGTGCCGATGATCGTCACTGCGGCTTTCAAGGTGTAGGCGGCATGGGGAATCAGCACATCCGCCGGGCCTTCTTCGATATGCAGGTGGGCGTCGTCGATATCGAACGTGGCCTGGAATGCCTTGCACTGCTCGCGATAACGTGCCTCGATGGTTTCCTTGAGCTGAAACACCGGGTCGCCGGCCGAGAGCATTGGCGATGGATGGGCGCTGATGACATGCAGTGACGCCTTGGCCAGGCTGGCGATGTCGAAGCCGTAGTCGATGATCATGTGGTGCAGCGCGCGATGCTCGGTGTCGGTATTGCCTACATCGATGGCGGCGAGAATGACGCCGCCGCTCCATGGGGTTGCTGTCTTGACCAGCAGCACCGGCACCGGGCAGTAGCGCAACAGCTTCCAGTCGGCCGGGGTCAGCAGCGCCTTTTTCAGCGGGCTGTCGGGGTAGTGCTGTTTGATCACCAGGCCACAGCCTTCGGCCAGCTGCACCTCGATGATGGTTTCATACAGGCTGGTATTCCACGCCTGTTCGGTGGTGACGCTGTAGCCGTCTTCGGTCAGGCCGGACTTGAGCAGGCTCAACAGCGCCGAATGCTCATGTTTCTTGTCGCACACCAGCAGGTGCAGGCGCGCGCCGGTAGTCCCGGCGATCAGTTTGGCGCGTTTGAGGGCCAGGCTTTCCGAATGCTCGGGCTCAAGGACCACCAGGATGCTGCGGATGGCTTGCATGGTCGGGACTCTCCAGAAAGGGGGCGTTGAACAACTATAGTTGCTGCCCGCCAGACGTCATGTTGATGCACATCAAGGCCAGTGGCTGGTGGTCTGCGGCGCGGTCGGTATAATCGGCGACCTTTTGTGATCCTTTGCCCGTGAGCCCGATGAACCTGCCCGAAATCCACGAATTCCTCGGTTGCCCCACCCCTGACGCCTGGGTCCAGGCCGCGTTGGCCGATCAGGAAACCCTGCTGATCGACCACAAGAACTGCGAATTCAAGGCCGCCAGCACTGCCTTGAGCCTGATCGCTAAGTATCATAGCCATGTTGACTTGATCAATATGATGTCGCGCCTGGCCCGGGAAGAGCTGGTCCATCACGAACAGGTCATGCGCCTGATGAAGAAGCGCAAGGTCGCGCTGCGTCAGTTGCACGCCGGGCGTTATGCCTCGGGCTTGCGCAAGGTGGTGCGCAGCCACGAGCCGGTCAAACTGGTGGACACCCTGGTGGTCGGCGCCTTTATCGAGGCGCGCAGTTGCGAGCGTTTCGAGGCGCTGGTGCCACATTTGGACGAAGAACTCGGCAAGTTCTACTTCGGCCTGCTCAAAAGCGAGGCGCGGCACTACCAGGGTTACTTGAAACTGGCTTATCAGTATGGCGAGGCCAAGGATATTGCCCAGGTGATCGAACGGGTGAGGGCGGCCGAGCAGGAACTGATCGAGTCCCCTGACGTCGAGTTCCGCTTTCACAGTGGCGTGCCAGCCTGAGGCGACGGCTGCGCATACAACGCCCGGCGACGGCGTTAAAAATTGCAGGCTATTTGTTAAAAACTCTTAAAAGCATGAAGCTTCATCGCGTGTAGCCGGTCAAGCGCTGCCGGCGGGCAACTTGCCACCTATAATGCGCGCACTTCAATCCGCGTTGTGCACTGAGAACTTATGGAAAACCTGGGGCTGGGCAAGGTATTGCTCGTTGAGGACGATGAGAAGCTGGCAGGGCTGATCGCGCACTTTCTGGCACAGCACGGTTTTGAGGTACGGGCGGTGCATCGCGGCGATGCGGCCTTGGCGGCCTTTCTTGACTTCAAGCCCAAGATTGTCGTGCTCGACCTGATGCTGCCGGGCCAGAGCGGCTTGCATGTGTGTCGCGCGATTCGCGCGGTGTCCGACACGCCGATCGTGATCCTCACCGCCAAGGAAGACGACCTGGACCACATTCTCGGCCTGGAGTCCGGCGCCGACGACTATGTGATCAAACCGATCAAACCGCCGGTGCTGCTGGCCCGCCTGCGAGCGTTGCAACGGCGCCAGGCGCCGGAGCCGACGGTGCGCGGCGCCATCGAGTTCGGGCGCCTGGTCATTGACCGCAGTTGCCGGGTGGTCAGCCTGGGCGGCGAGAAGATCGACCTCACCACCATGGAGTTCGAACTGTTGTGGTTGCTGGCCAGCAGCGCCGGCAAGATCCTCTCGCGCGATGACATCCTCAACCGCATGCGTGGCATCGCCTTTGATGGCCTGAACCGCAGCGTCGACGTGTACATCAGCAAACTGCGCGGCAAGCTCAACGATAACCCCCGTGAACCGGTGTGCATCAAGACCATCTGGGGCAAGGGCTATCTGTTCAATCCGTTTGCGTGGGAGGTCTAGATGCTGCGCCTGTTTCTACGCTTGTATGTGATTCTGGCCCTGGGCCTGGCGGGAGCGATCTGGCTGGTCAACTACACGTTCGACGAGTTGCTGCCCGACGCTAACGAAACGTATAGCCGCGAGATCCTGCGCGGCCCCGCCTATGGTCTGGTCGAACAACTGCGGCCGCTGCTCGGCGAAGCGCGGCAAGCCCGCTTGGCTGAGTTGCAACGCCATTATGGGCTGCACCTGAAGCTGATTGAAAAGGACGCTCTGGCGCTGACCGAGCGTGAACAAAAACTCCTGACCGACGGCTCGCTGTTGGTGCGTGGTGACTTTAGCGAGTTCATCACTCCTATCGACGGAGGCGCGCAGTTGCTGGAAATCAAACTGCCGCAAGAACCCAAGATATACCTCTGGGCCTATGTTCTTCTCGGGCTGTGCCTGGCTATCGTGCTGTATTTTTGGGTGCGCCCGCATTGGCGCGACCTGGAGCATATCCGCCTGGCCGCCCAGCGCTTCGGCGATAACGACCTCGGCTCACGCATCCTGTTGCCGCGTCGCTCCACCGTGCGCGAATTGGCCGGGCACTTCAACCAGATGGCCGAACGCATCGAGAGCCTGATAGCCAACCAGCGTGAGTTGACCAACGCGGTCTCCCACGAACTGCGCACGCCCATCGCACGCTTGTCGTTCGAACTCGACCAGCTCAAACAACAGGCCGATCCCCGGCAGTGCCTTGCACTGATCACCGACATGTACGCCGACCTTGGCGAGTTGGAGGAAATGGTCTCTGAGTTGTTGACCTACGCCAGCCTGGAGCGCGGCGCCACCCAGGTCACGCAGGAAAATATCGAGGCCCACAGCTGGCTCGACAGTGTGATCGGCAGCGTGGCCCTGGAGGCCGAGGCGGAAGGCGTGCAGTTGTCCTTGCGTACCTGTGAAGTCGACTTTATCCAGATCGAACCGCGCTTCATGGCACGTGCGGTGATCAACCTGCTGCGCAACGCCATTCGTTACGCCGAGCGCCGCGTGGAAGTGTCGCTGGTCAAGTTCGGCAGTGGTTATGAAGTGCGGGTGTGCGATGACGGCCCCGGCATCCCCGAGGAAGGCCGGGCGAAGATCTTCCAGCCGTTCATCCGCCTCGACGCCAGCCGCGACCGCCGCACCGGCGGCTTCGGCCTCGGCCTGGCGCTGGTGCAGCGGGTTTGCCAATGGCATGGCGGGCAGGTCCAGGTATTCGATTCGGAGTGGGGCGGGGCGTCGTTTCGGATGAGTTGGGCGTATACCGAATAAGGCTTTTTGGGGGGGCAACGGTTAAAAAACCGGAGACCGCTGTGCAGTCAACCGCAGCAAGCGCCCTCGCCACGGTTGGCTCCTTCTGTCGTTTCAATCGGGTTGTCGGATCAGAAGCTGTACTTCAGCGAGCCCATCACCGATGTCTGCAACCGCCGCTCCACGATCGGGCTGTTGCCCGCTTCATTCGCCAGGTACTGCACATCCAGCAAGGTCGAGAACTGGGTGTGCTCACTGATCGGCACGCTCCATGTCAGGCTCATGCCGTTGCTGATATTGCCCCCGTCCGCGTTGTAGGCCTTGAAGCGGCTCTGTGCCGCCTGGCCGGTGGTCACGCCGTACCAGGTCTGCAGGTAGTCACGGTCTCCAAAGTGGCTGCTGAGGCTGGCGTCGATCACGCCATAGCGCCCGTCATACAGGTTGGTGCCAACGCTCAGTTCCAGATGGGTAAATGCCTTGCCGCTGTCTTTGTGATCATCTTCCTTGAGTGCATGTTCCAAGGTGGCGCCGACAATCACGCCGCCCAAGTTATAGCTGGCACTCACGCCCAATTGCGTGCGTGATTTGATTTCGCCCATGCCCTTGAGCCGTTTCGAGCCGGCGCGCAGGCGTTCGTTTTTGTCCATGCGTGAGGCGCTCGCGCCGACGTATGCGCTGAAGCTCAGGGCATCGTCTTTATAACGCCAGCCCAGGCCCTTGTCGGAGTCGAGGAAAATCCCCCAGGGGCTGACGATGGCGCCGCCGAGCAGCGGTTCGGTCCTGCGTTCATCGCTGCCGCTATACCGGGGCATGCTGGCTACGCCGGCTTTCAAGCTGTATGCCCAGTCCTGTGCCAGCACCGTGTCGGCGCCTGCCAACAGGCACACTGAGGTGATGGACAGGCAAAGGTGTTTCGAGCGCATAAGGAGGTTCATCCGTGGTTATAAAATCAAGGGTTTACGAGGCGCGTGCGTGCGTTTGAAGGCGTAGCCCGAGGCACTGAGGCCGTTGACCTGGCGGCTGACGGTGTCGCCCAGGCCATAGCCGTTGCCGGCAAGCACGGCATGGGCGTTGTCCACGGGCAGCAGGATGTAATCGGTCAGCGGCTTGTCGTGCAGTTGGCCGCGAATCACCAGGAAGCCTTCTTCCAGGCGCACGCTGATGCCGCTGAGTGGCGCGTCGGGTTCGTGGGTGCTGAGCACTTGATAGGTGCCGACGGTGTCGGCCCAGGCCAGTGGCAGGGACGGTGGGTCGATGCGTTCGCCCACGGCCACCCGCTGGCCGTGACTGCGCGCGGTGAGTATCTGCCGGCCTTGCACCGTCACCACGTCCAGTTGCACGCGGCCCAACCCGCCGAGATCCTTGAGCCAGAACCCCAGGACTTTTTGCTGCGCGCGCAACCAGCCGTCTTCATCGCGCAGCAGTTCGAAGGTGTATCCGGCCAACTCGCCGGACAATCGCGTAGGGGTATCCCTGATCCTGAATACGCCCCAGGCCGTGGCGTAGAAGCCGGCCAGGCGCTTACGGTCGATGGCGGCGGGCACCTGGCGCAACTTGCCCCCGTGCTTGGGCGCCTGGCAGTCGTCGGCGCATACCGGCGCGCCGGTTTGCGCCTGGAGCATCAGGCGCAGGGTGTCGGAGCTCAGCGCGACCACCATGTCTTCGGCGTTGCTGTCGTTGGCCATGATGATCACTGCCAACTGCTGGTCCGGCAGCACTGTCACCTGCGCGGCAAAATCGTCGCCCCCGCCGCTGTGCTGGAACGTGCGTATGCCGGGGCTGACCGGCTTGTCGCCACAGGGCGAGAGAAACCAGCCCAGGCCCATCTGGCAGTCGAAGTCCAGCACGTTGCCGATATTTTGTTGGGTAAACATCTGCTCGATGGAGGCGCGGTCCATTACGCGGGTGTCGTTGTAGAGGCCTTGGGCGAACAGCATCTGTACGTAGCGGCTGAGGTCCTTGGGGCTGGTCCACAAGCCGCTGGCGGCGAGGTCGCGCACCTGGGCATCGGTGCTGGCGCTGCCGTCCTGATAGCCGAGCGCGCGGTGGGCCACGTGTGCGCCGACGCCGACAAAACTCGATTGGTTCATCTTCAACGGTTTGAACAGGCTGTTTTGCAACTGGGTCTCGAATGCCTTGCCGCTACTGCGTTCGATAGCCGCGCCCACCAGCGCATAGCCGAGATTCGAGTAGGCCACCTGCGAACCCGGCGGGGTGCTCAGCCACACGCCCGACATACGCATTGGCATCTGGCCCATGGCGAAGGTGTTGCGCAGGCCGCGCAGGTGTTCGCTGGGCAAGCCCGACTGATGACTGAGCAAGCGGCGCAGGGTGATGGCGCGGTCGGCGTCGGCCTGCTCGTCATGGAAGCGCGAGCGCACATAGAACTCGCGCAAGGTTTGCTGGATCGGTGCGTCAAGCGCCAGTTGCTGTTGTTCCACCAGCTGCAGCGCGGCGGCGGCGGTGAGGAGCTTGGAGATCGCGCCAGCGCGAAACGCCGTATTCGGCGTCACCGGTACGCCCCGGGCCTTGTCGGCCACGCCGAAACCACTGGCCCAGATCAGCTCCTGGCCATTGACCAGGGCGATGGACAGCCCGGGCACCTGCTCCCGGGCCATCTCCCACGGAATGCGGGTTTGTAGATAGCGAATGATCGCGTTGTAGTCGCCCTTGGGGATCGGCGGCGGGGCAGGCGGTTGGCCATGGCAACCGATACTGCCGAGCAGGCAGCCCAGCAGCGGAATACCGCGCAATGTGCGAAACATGAAGAGCACCCAGATGGCTGTTTGGATGCTCGAATGCTAGGGAAGGGCTGTCCGACAATCTTTGCAAGCTTTGTCGGAAAACTGTCAAAGACTGTTAACGCACCAACCCCAACCGCTCATGCCACTGCGCGATCGATTCCTGCGGGTATTCATCGAACTGCAGGTCGCCCTTGCGCACGCTGACTTCGACCCAGGGCGCCTTGGAACCGAGCATCAGGTGCGTGTGCTGCGGCGGCACCGGCAACGGTGTGTCGATGGCCGAGGCAAACGGATGGATCAACTCCGGCCATTGCGGGCTGAACAGCCATAGCGCGCTGCCACATAGTGAACAGAAATGCCGCTCGGCGCTGCTGGCATGGGCGCGGCTGGCGCCTTCGGGCTTGAGCTTGGCGTGATAGATCGAGATCAGCTTGCGCCCGCGCACTTTCAGGCTGTTGCTGTCGCCCGCGAGGTTGATCGCGTAACCGCCGCCACCCTGGGTCTTGCGGCAAATCGAGCAATAGCAGCGTTGGTAAGGGTAGGGGTGGGCGCTGGTCAGGCTGAACGTCACAGCGCCGCAATGGCAGGAACCTTCGAGTTGCATGGGCAGTCTCCTCTGGCAAGGTGACTCTGGAGTCTAGGCGCTTTGCGGCATCAAGGTCGCGATCAGGGCACGAATGGTCCCCGGCAGCGCTTCCAGTTCGCGCACCAGGATACTGCGCTCGCGAATCGCCCATGGCTCATTCAGTTTCACCGCCACCAACTGCATGGTCCGGCTGTGCCGCACGGCGGCGGATTCCGGGATGATGCCAATGCCCACGCCCGCCTCGACCATCCGGCAGATCGCCTCGAAACTCGACATTTGGATGCGCAGCGACAACTGCTTGCCGACCCGCTCGACGTGCTCGCGCAGGAAGCTCAGCAAGGTGCTGCCTTCGTGCAGGCCGATATGCTGGTAGGCGAGGGTCTGTTCCAGCGTCACCGAGGGTTGGTCCGCCAAGGGGTGGCCCACGGGCACCATCAATACCAGTTTATCGGTGCTGAAGTGCAGCACCTGCAGGCCCGCGGCTTCCACGGGACCGGCGATGATGCCCATGTCGCTGGTGCCATCGAGCACGCCGCGCACGATATCGCGGGACAGGCGCTCCTGCAGGTCGACAGTGACACCGGGCCGCTGGGAGAGGAAACCGGCCAACACTTCCGGAAGAAACTCAGTGACCGCCGTGGTGTTGGCGAAGATGCGGATATGCCCGGCAGAGTCGACACCGTATTGGGTGAACTCACTTTTCAGGTAGTCCACCTGGCGCATGATCAGCCGCGCATGGTGCAGCAGCCGCTCGCCTGCCGGGGTGATCTCTACGCCGCGGCTGTCGCGGTACAACAGACGTGTTTCCAACTGGCCTTCCAGGGCCTTGATGCGCGCACTCGCAGCCGCCGGCGAGAGGAAGGCGCGCTTGGCGCCCTGGGTCAGGCTGGGTGATTCGGCGATATGGATAAACAGGCGCAGGTCGGCGAGATCGAAGTGCATGGCGGCTCCGGGGTGGACAGGGCTGTTCGGTGCAACGGCGGTGCGGGGCTTGCCTGCGCTGACAGTGTGCCGGCGATGAAAATGCCAACCAACCGAAGCGAGCCCGTTGCCCATCAATGCGTGGCGTTCAGCATAGCCGAACGCTGGCTTATTGAAATGCAAATTCTCAGAACGGTCGGGCGCTTGCATGATCCGGGGCACACATTCACAGCCCGAGGACCTGCACCCGATGAGCGCCACTGATTGGATCGGCCGAAGCGAAACGGCCCACGACCACCTGAGCCACAACCTGCTCACACGCATCGCCGCGACATTCGGCGAGCCCGTGCCCGAACACGGCGCGGCGGTGCCGCCGTTGTGGCAATGGTGTTTCTTCCAGGACCCGCTGCCGGAATCGGCCTTGGGCACCGACGGCCACCCGGCCCGTGGCGGCTTCCTGCCGCCGGCGGATAACCGCAATCGCATGTGGGCCGGTGGGCGTCTCGAGTTCCTGCATCCGCTGCGCGCCGGCGAGGCGGCCAGCCGTGTGTCGACCATCACCCAGGTCGAAGAAAAGACCGGCCGCACCGGTGCGTTGCTGTTTGTCACCGTGCGCCATGACTACACCCAGGACGGCCGCCTGGCGATCCGCGAAGAACAAGACATCGTCTACCGCGAACCGACCCCACCCAAGCCGGGCAACGGCGCGGCGCTGGCGGCGGGTGAGTGGTGCGAAGCGATCGAGCCGACGCCGACCCTGCTGTTCCGCTACAGCGCCGTGACTTTCAACGGCCACCGCATTCACTACGACTATCCCTACGTCACCGGCACGGAAGGCTATTCGGGCCTGGTGGTGCATGGGCCCTTGATCGCCACGTTGAGCCTGCGCGCCTTTTGTCGGGCCCATCCCAGCGCCACGGTGCGCCGTTTCGACTATCGCGGCGTGCGCCCGCTGATCGCTGCGCAACCGTTTGAAGTCGCCGGGCGTATCAGCCAAGCCGGCGTGGCAGAACTGTGGGCCGGTAATCACGATGGCTTGGCCCAGCAGGCCCGTGTGCATTTCGAATAACACCAGAACAACAGGCGGAGAGCCGTTAATGAACCCGAATGACAATGAAGCACTCAATGCCATCCGCGCGGGCGTGCGCGCCTTGTGCGCCGAATTCGATGCGGCGTACTGGCGTCGGATCGACGAAGAAAAAGCGTTCCCCGATGCCTTCGTCAAGGCCTTGACCGCCGCCGGCTGGCTGTCGGCGATGATCCCGGAAGAGTACGGCGGCTCCGGCCTCGGCCTGGCTGAAGCGTCGGTGATCCTTGAAGAGGTCAACCGTTGCGGCGGCAACTCCGGCACCGTCCACGGCCAGATGTACAACATGTTCACCCTGCTGCGCCACGGCAGCGCCGCGCAAAAACGCTTCTACCTGCCCAAGCTGGCCAGCGGCGAATTGCGACTGCAATCGATGGGCGTCACCGAGCCCAGCACCGGCACCGACACCACCAGGATCAAGACCACCGCGATCAAGCGCGGCGACAAGTACGTAATCAACGGCCAGAAAGTCTGGATCTCGCGGGTGCAGCATTCCGACCTGATGATCCTGCTGGCGCGCACCACGCCGCTGGCCGACGTGAAGAAAAAGTCCGAAGGCATGTCGATCTTCCTCGTGGACCTGCGCGAGGCGATCGGCAACGGCCTGACCGTGCAACCCATCGCCAACATGGTCAACCACGAAACCAACGAGCTGTTCTTCGACAACCTCGAACTGCCTCTGGACAGCCTGATCGGCGAAGAGGGCAAGGGCTTCAAGTACATCCTCGACGGCCTGAATGCCGAGCGCACCCTGATCGCCGCCGAGTGCATCGGCGATGGTCGTTGGTTTATCGAAAAGGCCAGCGCCTATGCCCGCGACCGCGTGGTGTTCGGCCGGCCCATCGGGCAGAACCAGGGCGTGCAGTTCCCGATTGCCGAAGCGCATATCGAAATCGAAGCGGCCGACCTGATGCGCTGGCGTGCCTGCGAGGAATACGACCGCGGCGCGCCTGCCGGGGCCAGCGCGAACATGGCCAAGTACCTGGCGGCCAAGGCGTCCTGGGAGGCGGCCAATGCGTGCCTGCAAACCCACGGCGGCTTTGGTTTTGCCTGCGAGTACGACGTGGAACGCAAATTCCGCGAGACCCGCCTGTACCAGGTGGCGCCGATCTCCACCAACCTGATCCTGTCCTACGTGGCCGAGCACTTGCTCGAGCTGCCACGCAGTTTCTGAGGGCCTGAACATGAGCCATACCCAAGCCCTGTGTCGGTTCCTCGCCGAATTGACCTATGCGCAGTTGCCCGAACCGGTGCTGGCGCGCACCGAAGACCTTTTTCTCGATTGGCTGGCGTCGGCGCTGGCCAGCCAGGGCGCGCACCCGATCCCGCTGTTTGAGCGCTACGCGCAGAAAATGGGGCCGAGCAGCGGCCCGGCGCAGGTGATCGTCAATGGCCGCAGCAGCAGCGCGTATTTCGCCGCGTTGGTCAACGGCGCCTCGTCGCACCTGGTGGAGCAGGATGACCTGCACAACAGCTCGGTGCTGCACCCGGCGACGGTGGTCTTTCCCGCGGCCCTGGCGGCGGCCCAGGACCTCGGCAAATCCGGCCGTGAACTGCTGCTGGCCGCGGTGGCCGGTTATGAAGCCGGGATTCGCATCGGCGAATTCATGGGCCGCTCCCACTACCGCATCTTCCACACCACCGCGACCGTCGGCACCTTGGCGGCGGCGGTGGCCGTGGGCAAATTGCTGGGGTTCGATCAGGAGCAATTCATCAACCTGCTCGGCAGCGCCGGCACCCAGGCTGCCGGGCTGTGGGAGTTTTTGCGCGATGCCGCCGACTCCAAGCAATTGCACACGGCCAAGGCGGCGGCGGATGGCTTGCTCGCCGCGTACCTGACGGCGGACGGGCTGACCGGCGCGCGCAATATCCTCGAAGGCGACCAGGGCCTGGCGGCCGGGATGTCCCGCGATGCCGAACCGCACAAGCTGTCCGCCGACCTCGGCCGGCGCTGGGCGCTGCTGGAAACCTCGTTCAAGTTCCATGCCTCGTGTCGCCACACCCATCCTGCCGCCGATGCGCTGCTGCAGTTGATGCAGCGTGAAGGCCTCGATGCCGCCGCGATCGCCAAGGTGCAGACCCGCGTGCATCAGGGCGCCATCGATGTGCTGGGGCGCGTCACTACGCCGGCCACCGTCCACCAGGCCAAGTTCTCCATGGGCACCGTGCTGGGCCTGATCGCCGTGCATGGCAAGGCCGGGCTGGTTGAGTTCCACACGCTGGCACTGAGCGATCCCGCCGTCTCGGCCTTTCGCGACAAGGTCAGCATGACCCTCGATCGCGAAGTCGACGACGCCTATCCGCAGCGTTGGCTGGGCCGCGTCACCGTCACCACCGAGGATGGCCGCACGCTGCACGGCGCTATCGACGAGCCCAAGGGCGACCCCGGCAACAGCCTCAGCCGCGCCGAGCTGGCGGATAAATTCCAGCGCCTCAGCCAGTTCAGCGGCGCGCGCACCCCGGCCGAGGCCGACGCGTTGATCGCCAAGGTCTGGCAGTTGCGCAACACCCCGTGCATGGCCCACTGGCTTTGAGGAATCGTCATGACTGCTAATCAACGACCGCTGGACGGTATCACCGTTGTCAGCCTGGAACATGCGATTGCCGCACCCTTTTGCACACGCCAATTGGCCGATCTCGGCGCGCGTGTGATCAAGATCGAACGCCCCGGCAGCGGTGACTTCGCCCGTGGCTATGACGAACGCGTGCGCGGCATGGCGTCGCATTTCGTGTGGACCAACCGCTCCAAGGAAAGCCTGACCCTGGACCTCAAGCAAGACGCGGCGGGCGCCATTCTCGACAGCTTGCTCGCCGACGCCGATGTACTGGTGCAGAACCTCGCACCCGGTGCGGCGGCGCGCATGGGCCTGTCGTTCGAGACGCTGCATGCGCGCTTCCCGCGCTTGATCGTCTGCGATATTTCCGGCTATGGCGAAGGCGGGCCCTACGCGCAAAAGAAGGCTTATGACCTGTTGATCCAGAGCGAGGGCGGCTTTCTGTCGGTGACCGGCGGGCCCGCTGACGACCAGATGGCCAAGGCCGGTTGCTCCATCGCCGACATCGCCGCCGGCATGTACGCCTACAGCGGCATCCTCTCGGCGCTGTTGTTGCGCGGCAAGACCGGCGAGGGCAGCCGTATCGACGTGAGCATGCTGGAAAGCCTGGTGGAGTGGATGGGCTACCCGATGTACTACGCCTTCGACGGAGCACCGCCACCGCCGCGTGCCGGAGCGGCGCATTCGACGATTTATCCCTACGGGCCGTTTCCCACCGGCGACGGCGGTACGGTGATGCTCGGCTTGCAGAACGAGCGCGAATGGGCGGCGTTCTGCGACAAGGTGCTGCTCACCCCGGCGTTGGCCACGGACGAGCGCTTCTGCGCCAACTTCAAGCGCTCGGCCAACCGCGAGGCGCTGCGCCGGATCATCGTCGACAGCTTCGCCCGGCTCGACGCCGAGGCCGTCATCCAGCGCCTGGAACATGCGCAGATCGCCAGTGCCCGCGTCAACGATATGCACGGCGTGTGGGACCACCCGCAACTCAAGGCTCGTGACAGCTGGCGCGAAGTCGCGAGCCCGGCCGGTCCGCTGCCAGCGCTGTTGCCGCCAGCGCGCAATACGGCATTCAGCCCACGCATGGATGCGGTGCCCGCGTTAGGCGAGCACAGCCAGGGCATTCTCGATCAGCTCGGTTATTCGGGCGAAACCATCAACGACCTGCGCGCGCGCGGCGTTATCTGACAAGGAGTGTGGTGATGCCAACGCCTGTAGTTCGTTCAGCCCTGTTCGTTCCCGGCAGCCGCCCGGAGCGGTTTTCCAAAGCGCTGGCCAGCGGTGCCGACGCGGTGATTGTGGATTTTGAAGACGCGGTAGAAGAGCCGCTCAAGCGGCAGGCGCGGGAGAACCTTGGCGCGTTTTTGCGCGCCCACTCCGACGCCCGGGTGTGGGTGCGGATCAACGCGCCGGAGCACGCCGAACACGCTGACGATGTGGCGTTCTGCAACGCCCATGCAAACGTGGCGGGCGTGCTGCTGCCGAAAGTCGAAAGTGCCGCCCAGGTCGCGGTGGTGGCCGCCGCCGGCAAACGGATCTGGCCGATTATCGAAAGCGCCAAGGGCCTGCTGGCGGTGGCCGCGATTGCCCATGCGCGGCAGGTGGAGCGCCTGTCGTTCGGCGGCCTGGACCTGGCGCTCGACTTGAATTTGAGCAGCCCTTCGCCAGCGGCTGACTTTGCCCTGGACCAGGCGCGCCTGGCGCTGATCGTGCATTCCCGCGCTGCCGGCCTGGTGGCCCCGCTGGACGGCGTCCACCCGGCCATCGACGACCCCGAAGGCCTGCGTCGCTCGATCCGGCATGCCTATGAAATGGGTTTTGCCGGCGCGCTGTGCATCCATCCCCGGCAGGTGGCGGTGATCCATGCGGCCTTGGCACCGAGCGCCGCAGACCTGGCCTGGGCCAAGCGCGTGGTGGCGGGCGGAGCCCACGGGGCAGGCGCGTATCAGATCGATGGGCAGATGGTGGATGCCCCGGTTCTGTTGCGCGCACAACGGCTGCTCGCCGCCCAGCGCTGACCGCAGCCGAAGCCAGAGGCGAGAGAGGATCTGCATTTTCGTTCGGGTTGGCGTTCATCTAGGCCGAACGCAGGTATCAAAAATTCGAAATTCACTACACGCGCCATATCAGGCACCTTGCCCTACAACACAACAATAAGAAGGTGATTTCCCATGCTCAAGCTCTCCCGGGCGCTGTTCTGCGCCGCCACCTTGTTCGTCGTGGGCCTGGCCCAGGCGGCGGACCCGATTGTGATCAAGTTCGCCCATGTGGTCGCCGAAAACACGCCCAAAGGCCAGGGCGCGTTGCTGTTCAAGAAACTTGCCGAAGAACGCCTGCCGGGCGTGGTCAAGGTCGAGGTGTACCCTAACTCGTCGCTGTTCGGCGACGGCAAGGAAATGGAAGCGCTGCTGTTGGGCGATGTGCAGATGCTCGCGCCGTCCCTGGCCAAGTTCGAGCAATACACCAAACAGGTGCAGATCTATGACCTGCCGTTCCTGTTCAACGACCTGGCCGCCGTCGACCGCTTCCAGGCCGCCCAAGGCAAGCAGTTACTGACCTCGATGCAGAACAAGAACATCCTCGGCCTGGCCTATTGGCACAACGGTCTCAAGCAGTTGTCGGCCAACAAAGCCCTGCACGAACCCAAGGACGCCCGTGGCCTGAAGTTCCGCGTGCAAGCCTCCAGCGTGCTTGAAGAGCAGTTCAAGGCGATCCGCGCCAACCCGCGCAAGATGAGCTTTGCCGAGGTCTACCAGGGCTTGCAGACCGGTACGGTCAACGGCACCGAAAACACCTGGTCGAACTATGAAAGCCAGAAGGTCAACGAGGTGCAGAAGTACTTCACCGAGTCCAACCATGGCCTGATCGACTACATGGTGATCACCAACGCAAAGTTCTGGAACGGCCTGCCAGCGGATGTGCGCAGCACCCTGGAGCAGATCATGGCCGAGGTCACCGTTGAGGTGAACAAGCAGGCCGAGGCGCTGAACCAGTCGGCCAAACAGAAGATCGTCGACGCCAAGACCAGCGAAATCATCGAACTGACCCCCGCGCAACGCCAGCAATGGCGCGAAGCCATGCGCCCGGTCTGGCAGATGTTCGAAGGCGAGATCGGGGCTGACCTGATCAAGGCGGCGGATGCGTCCAACCTGTAATGCCGGGGCATACCGAGATCCCTCCCACAGGTTGATCCGGTTTCCACTCTGAAACCTATTCCCGCTTCGCGAGGTTTTGCCATGCAAACGCTCAGGCGCGTCTGGGAGCACCTGGAGGAAGGCGTCATTGCCTTCCTGCTGGCCGCCATGACCCTGGTGACATTCGTCTACGTCATGCTCAACAACATCTACACGCTGTTCTTTGCCCTGGCCGACCAGTGGGCCTGGAGCAGCCATTTTTTCAACGCCCTGGGCGACGGCACCATGACCTGGGCCCAGGACATGACCTGGAGCGTGGCGCTGACCAAGGCCATGTTCGGCTGGCTGATTTTCTTCGGCATTTCCTACGGCGTGCGTACCGCCGGCCACCTTGGGGTGGATGCGCTGGTCAAGCTGACCGGACGCCGGGTGCAGCGCTTGCTTGGGATGCTTGCCTGCCTGTGCTGCCTGGCCTACGCCGGGCTGTTCATGGTCGCCAGTTACAGGTGGGTGAGTGCGGTGATGACAGCACACATCGGCGCCGAAGACCTCGACCAGTTCGGCATCGATGTCGGCGACATCGTGCTCATCGTGCCGGTCGGTTTTGCTCTGGTGTTTATCCGCTACCTGGAAATTTTCTATCGCCTGTTCACCCACCGCCAGGTCGGGTTGGGGCTGGCCGACGAGGCCGGTGAGGCGAGCAAATTGGCCGGCGGCCATGAGGAGCGTCACTGATGGCCGTGCTCTGTCTGTTTCTGCTGTTGTTTGTGTTCATGTTCCTCGGCGTGCCCGTCGCGATTTCCCTCGGATTGTCCGGCGCGGTGTCGATCCTGATGTTCAGCCAGGACTCGGTGAGTTCCCTGGCGATCAAGCTGTTCGAAACCTCGGATGCCTATACCTTCCTGGCGATTCCGTTCTTCCTGCTGTCCGGTGCGTTCATGACCACCGGCGGTGTGGCGCAGCGGCTGATCGACTTCGCCAATGCGTGTGTCGGACATATCCGTGGCGGCCTGGCGATTGCGGCGGTGTTGGCGTGCATGTTGTTTGCCGCGTTGTCCGGTTCGTCACCGGCCACCGTGGCGGCCGTCGGTTCGATTGCGGTGGCCGGGATGGTGCGCTCCGGTTACCCGAAGGCGTTCGGCGCGGGCATCATCTGCAACGCCGGCACCCTGGGCATCCTGATTCCGCCGTCGATCGTGATGGTGGTGTATTCGGCCGCCACGGAAACGTCGGTCGGCAAGTTGTTCATGGCCGGGGTGATCCCGGGGCTGCTGCTGGGCCTGATGCTGATGGTCGCGATCTATATCGTGGCGCGCATCAAGAAGCTGCCGGCGCAGCCACGGGCGAGCTTTCGCGAGTGGCTGGCCTGCGCGCGCCGTGCGTTCTGGGGCTTGCTGCTGCTGGTGATCATCCTCGGCGGCATCTACAGCGGGATGTTCACCCCGACCGAAGCCGCGGCGGTGGCAGCGGTGTACTCGGCGTTTGTCGCGCTGTTCGTCTACAAGGACATGAGTCTGCGCGACTGTCCCAAGGTGCTGCTGGAGTCCGGGCGGCTGGCGATCATGCTGATGTTTATCATCGCCAATGCGATGCTCTTCGCCCATGTGTTGACCACCGAACAGATCCCCCAGGAAATCACCGCCTGGGTGCTGTCCGAAGGGCTCACGCCGATTGGCTTCCTGATCATGGTCAACGTGGTCTTGCTGATCGCCGGCAGTTTCATGGAACCGTCGGCGATCGTGTTGATCCTGGCGCCGATCTTCTTTCCGATCGCGATGAAGCTGGGCATCGATCCGATTCACTTGGGGATCGTGATGGTGGTGAATATGGAAATCGGCCTGGTCCACCCGCCGGTGGGCTTGAACCTGTTCGTGACCTCGGCGGTGACCGGCTTGACGCTGGGGCAGACCATTCGTGCGGCGATGCCGTGGCTGATGATCCTGTTGGTGTTCCTGATCATGGTCACCTACCTGCCGTTCATCTCGCTGGCGCTGCCGCACTGGCTGGGGATGTAGACCTCACGATGTGGGAGCCTGGCTCCCACCTTGCTCAGTGATCCAGCGCGCTCAGGATCGCATGGGCGACCTTGACCCGCTCGGCATTCGGATAGTTCTTGTTCGCCAGGATCACCACGCCCATGTCCTTGCTTGGCACATACGCCACATACGCGCCAAAACCTGCGGTTGAGCCGGTTTTGTTGTACAGCACGTTGGCCGGTTGCGCTTGCGGCGTCGCCAGCCAATCGGGGCGGTGAGGTTCCATGGCCATCGGTGTCGAGTTGCCGTCAATCAGCGCTTGCAGGGCGATGGGGTAGGGGTAGTACTCCCAGCCCAGGCCCTGGGTCATGCCGTTCACGCGGTAATAACCAGCGTGGGTACTGGCGATGGCTTGTTGCAGCGGCTTTTCCAGGGTTTGCGGGTGCAGGTTGGCGATCACATAGCGCGCCAGGTCGTGGGTGCTGGTCTTGATGCCGTAGGCTTCGCTGTCCAGTGCGCCCGGGCTTACACGGACGGGTTTCTGCTGCTTGTCGTAGCCTTGGGCGTACTCGCCGGATTGCGCGGTGGGCACGCTGAGGTGGGTGTTGCTCAACCCCAGCTTGGGCAGCAGGGTGTGCTCCATGGCGACATTGAACGGCTGGCCCAGGCTTCGCGCCGCGAGGTAGCCAAACAGGCCGATGCTCGGGTTGGAATAGAGACGTTGCGCGCCTGGGGCGTAGCTGGGTTTCCAGCGCTGGAAGTAGCCGAGCATGGCGTCGGCGTTGTCGGCGGCATCCGGAAACTGCAGCGGCAGGCCGCCGGGGGTGTAGGTCGCCAGTTGCAGCAGGCTGATGCGGTCAAAGGCGCTGCCGGCCAACGCAGGCCAGTATTGGCTGGCCTTGTCCGACAGCGTGAGCTTGCCGATGGCCTGGGCGTAACCGCCCAGGGTTGCGGTGAAGGTTTTGCTCACTGAGCCGATTTCGAACAAGGTGTTTTGGTTGACCGGTTGCTGCGCTTCTTTCGATGCCATGCCGTAGTTAAAGTATTGCACCTTGCCGTTCTGCACCACCGCCACCGCCAGGCCGGGAATAGCCTGTTGCTGCATCAGCGGTTTGACGCTGGCGTCTACCACGGCCTGCAGGTCGGTGGCGGCCAGGCACTGGCCGGCGCCGAGAAACATTGCCAGCGCCGTTAAATGACGCACTCCAAATACCGCTTGTTGGGGCATGATATCGCTTCCATGAGTATGATCGATTGAATGAACAGCCTGCGCGGGCGTGCCAAAGGTAGACAGTTCGCCGGGCCTGGGCAAACGATGATATTTCGCACCAGCCATTAGAAAAATTAGGGGCAAGCATGCTGCGTTCCCATCTGCCTCTCAATGCCCTGCGCGCATTCGAGGCCTCCGCCCGGCACCTGAGTTTTACGCGGGCCGCCATTGAGTTATGTGTCACCCAGGCGGCGGTCAGCCACCAGGTCAAGAGCCTGGAGGCGCAACTGAACGTCACCCTGTTCAAACGCCTGCCGCGTGGCCTGATGCTGACCCGCGAAGGCGAGACGTTGTTGCCGGTGCTGCGCGAATCCTTCGACCGCATTGCCCACACCCTGGGCCAGTTCGAAGGCGGGCACTACCGCGAAGTGCTCAGCGTTGGCGCGGTCGGCACTTTTGCGGTGGGCTGGCTGCTGCCGCGGCTGGCGGACTTCCAGCACCGCTACCCGTTTATCGACCTGCGCCTGTCGACGCACAACAACCGTGTCGATGTCGCCGCCGAAGGCCTGGATTACGCGATCCGTTTCGGCGCCGGGGCCTGGCATGGGACCGACGCCTGCCCATTGTTCGAAGCGCCGCTGACGGTGCTCTGCGTGCCGTCAATCGCCGAGCAGTTACACACGCCGTCTGAGCTGTTGAAGCACACAGTGCTGCGCTCCTATCGCGCCGATGAGTGGAACCTGTGGTTCCAGGCCGCCGGGCTGCCTGCCGACACCCTGGTGCCGCGCAGCATCGTGTTCGACTCATCGTTGGCGATGATGGAAGCAGCGCTGCAGGGCGTCGGTGTGGCGTTGGCCCCGGCGGCGATGTTCGCGCGTCAACTGGAAAGTGATGCGATCCGTCAGCCCTTCAACGTGTGCATCAGCACCGGCAGCTATTGGTTGACGCGCCTGCAGTCACGCGCCGAAACCTCGGCGATGCAGGCGTTCAAGGCCTGGCTGACGGTGATGGCGGCGCAGGGCTGAGATTTTCATCAAGAAGCAAAATGAAACAGTTGTCGGCGGCTAACCTCTACACATTCAGAGGCGGTCAGGCCAGGTATTTGTTGAACCACCCCAGCGTGCGCTGCCACGCCAGGTTCGCCGCCGCCTCGTCATAACGCGGCGTCGAGTCGTTGTGAAAACCGTGGTTGGCGCCCTTGTAGATATACGCTTCATAGGTAGTGCCCGCGGCCTTCAGGGCCTTTTCATAGGCCGGCCAGCCTTCGTTGATCCGCGTATCCAGTTCGCCGTAATGCAGCATGATCGGTGCCTTGATGCGCGGCACGTCCTTGGCCTCTGGCTGCCGCCCGTAAAATGACACGGCGGCGCCCAGCTCCGGGTAGGCCACGGCTGCTGCATTGACCACGCCGCCGCCATAGCAGAAGCCGGTAATCCCGACTTTGCCGGTGCTGTTGTCGTGGTGCATCAGCCACTCGATGGCGGCGAAGAAGTCGTTCATCAGCTTGGTCGGGTCGACTTTTTGTTGCAGCGCTACGCCTTTTTCATCGTTGCCGGGGTAGCCACCCACGGATGTCAGGCCATCCGGCGCGAGGGCGATAAAGCCGGCCTTGGCCAGGCGCCGGGCGACGTCTTCGATATACGGGTTGAGGCCGCGGTTTTCATGCACCACGACCACGGCGGGGACTTTGCCGGTGGCCTTGGCCGGGCGCACCAGATAGCCGCGCACCGTGCCGTTGCCCTTGGGCGAAGGGTAGGTGATGTAGTCCGCGACGATGTCCGGGTCGGTGAATTTCACTTGCTCGGCCAGCGCATAGTTGGGGCTCAGGGCGGCGAGCAGCGCCGACGCGGTGAGCCCGCCGAAGGTGAACAGTGCGGCGCGGTCGAGAAACTCGCGGCGGTTGATCTTGCCGTGGGCGTAGCCGTCGTAGAGCTCCAGCAGTTCGGGGGCGAAGTCTTTCGCGGTGAGACGAGTCATCGGTGCAGTCCTCGATTAGCGGTGCCAGTCAATGTAGACCAGGATCACGCGTTGCGAGCGTGGGCGGCGGCGGCCAGTTGCCCGGTATCGACGCGCACGAACACCGAATCGCCGATCGCCGTGAGCACATCGCCGGCGTATACCTCGCAGACCACGCGGCTTTTACGCCCCACGTCGCCCTCGACCCGGGCACGCAAGGTCAGCGTGACACCCAGGGGCGTGGGCTTGATGAATTTGATCCCGAGATGCCCGGTCACGCAGTCGATACGCGGCAGGCTGCCGGGTTCGCGTTGTTCGGCGCGGTAGTGGTAGGCCATGGCGGTCCAGTTCGAGTGGCAGTCCACCAGCATGGCGATCAGGCCGCCGTAGACCAGATCCGGCCAGCCGCTGTATTTCGCTTCCGGTTGGTGCTCGGCGACCACGTGAACGCCGTCGGCATCCCAGCGGCTCTTGATATGCAGGCCGTGGGGGTTGCTGCCGCCGCAGCCGTAGCAGATGCCTTCGGGGGCGGTGGTGTCTTGCAGTGACGGGGTGTGCATGCCAAGTCCTTATTGTTCTGGGAGGGGACTGTCCTGTTTAACAGGACGCGCGCCGGATGGGAATAATGCCATCGCCGCAGACGCTAGCGCGCAAACCGCTTGGCTCCGGCCACACAGCCGATCACTGCGACTGTCACCAGCACCATGCCCAGGCTGACCTGCTCATGCACCAGGCCCGCCGCCAGCGCCAGGCCGAAGAACGGTTGCAGCAACTGCAACTGGCCGACCGCGGCGATGCCGCCTTGGGCCAGCCCGCGGTACCAGAACACAAACCCGATCAACATGCTGAACAGCGCCACATAGCCCAGGCTCAGCCACGCCGGCAGGCTGATGCCAGTGAAGGTCGGCGGCGCGAGCATCAGGCTCAACGGCAGCGCCACCGGCAACGACACCACCAGCGCCCAACAGATCACTTGCCAGCCGCCCAGGCTGCGCGACAGCTTGGCGCCCTCGGCGTAACCCAGGCCGCACACCAGCACCGCCAACAGCATCAGCAGGTCACCGGCCGGGGCGGCGCTCAGGCCCTGGGCGACGGCATACCCCATCACCAGCGCGCTGCCCAGGATCGAAAACAACCAGAACACCGGGCGTGGCCGCTCACCGCCGCGCAGTACGCCAAAGAGCGCCGTGGCCAGCGGCAACAGGCCGATAAACACGATGGAGTGCGCGGACGTCACGTATTGCAGGGCCAGCGCCGTCAGCAAGGGGAAGCCGATGACCACGCCGAGGGCGACGATGACCAGGGGCAGCCATTGCGCGCGTGTTGGGCGTTTTTCCTTGAAAAAAACCAACAGGCACAACGCCAACACGCCGGCCAGGGTGGCGCGCAGCAGGGTGAGGAACACCGGTTCGAATTCCATCACCGCCAGGCGCGTCGCCGGCAACGAACCGCTGAAAATCACCACGCCGATAAAGCCATTGATCCAACCCTGGGTGCTGTTGGCCAGGGGATTGAGCGGTGAGGTCTGTTCCATGAAGGGGGCCCGAAAAAAGGAGAGGTTGCGTGCGGGCCATGCTAGGCAGGAAGATTAAGACAATCAAAAAATTGTCATGGATACATCGCCCATGCCCCGCGCCCGTTACAAAAACCTGGTCGACACCTTCGCCGAGGACATCCGCAGCGGCAGGCTGTCGCCCGGCGAGCGTCTGCCGACCCATCGGCAATTGGCCGCGCGCCACGGCCTCGCGCTGGTCACCGCGAGCCGCGTGTACAGCGAGCTGGCGGCGATGGGCCTGGTCAGCGGTGAAACCGGTCGCGGCACCTTCGTGCGCGAGATCTCGCTGCCGCCGGGGCAGGGCAGTGGGCAGATGAGCGTGGCGCCGGGCATGCTGGATCTGAATTTCAACTACCCGTCATTGCCGGGCCAGGCCGAGCTGCTGCGCACGGCATTGCGTCAACTGGCGCTGTCCGGCGATCTGCAAGCGTTACTGCGTTACCAGCCCCACGCCGGGCGCCAGCATGAACGCGCGGCGGTGGCGCGCCATCTGCTGAGTCGAGGGCTGACGGTCGAGGCCGACCAGGTGCTGCTGGTCAGCGGCGCGCAACATGGGTTGGCCGTGACGCTGATGGCGCTGCTCAAACCGGGGGATGTGATTGCCGTCGACGCGCTGACCTATTCAGGCTTCAAGGTGCTGGCCGAGACCCTGCACCTGGAAATGCTGGCGATCCCGCTCACCGCCAGCGGCCCCGACCTCGATCATCTGCACAGCCTGTGTCGCAAGCATCCGGTCCGCGCGGTGTATAGCATGCCGACCGTGCATAACCCACTGGGTTGGGTGATGAGCCTGGAGCAGCGCGAGCAGTTGGTAGCCATCGCCCGTCAGCACAACCTGATGATCATCGAGGACGCGGCCTACGCATTTCTGGCAGAACACGCGCCACCGCCGTTGGCGACACTCGCGCCGGAACGCACGGTGTATGTCGGCGGCTTTTCGAAAAGCGTCGCCACCGGCCTGCGGGTCGGCTTTGTGTCAGCCCCGGCGGCGTGGGTGAAGGCCCTGGAACGCAGCATCATGGCCACGACCTGGAATGTGCCGGGGGTAATGAGCGCGATTGCCGTGGCCTGGCTCGACGACGGCACGGTGGCTCAACTGGAAGCACAGAAACGCCAGGATGCCCGGGCGCGCCAGGCATTGGCGGCACAGGTGCTGAAGGGGCTGACGTACATCAGCCATCCTTCGTCGTATTTTCTCTGGTTGCCCCTGGCGGAAGAGGCCCGCGCCGATCAGATCGCCATGACCTTGCAGCGCGAAAATATCGCCGTGTCCACCGCCGAACCGTTTGCCGTATCCGCCCATGTACCGCATGCGCTGCGCCTGGCGTTGGGCTCGGTGGACATGACGGCGCTGCGCGAGGCCTTGCTGGCGGTACGCAAGGTGGTGGCGTGGTGAAGCTATCCGACACTTCCTGCTTAACTGGCACATCGCTATGCTACGGCGAAAACAACAAACCGCCTTGTGAGAAAACATGGACTTTAATTGGCACAGCGACCCCATCACCCGCAGCACCCCGATCACCCCGCGCTACAAAAACACCCAGAACGTGCGCCGTTTCATGCTTGAACACTGCGGCCCGGGGTTTAAGTTCGACCGCGCATTCATGGCCTGGATTCGCAACGATACGGCCAAAACCCTGGGCGATATGGTGGATGAGTGGCAGCGTCGAAACGCCGGCTTATGATTACTCAAGGCATGGCGACACTGGTTAACTTCGGCATCCATTTGACGCCAGGCCTGCTGCTGTTCGGCGCGTGGTTCGCGCTCACACCCAGGTCGATGACGGCGATCCGCATCCTGATTCTGTTGGCGGCGTTTGTGCTGATGCGCGATGCGATGACGCCGTTGCGCATGTGGGCGCTCAGTGACGATGTGCAGATTGCATTCACCGCCAACACCTTTGTGCTGGCGGCGCTGGGCGGTCTATCGCTGTTGCTGGTTGCCGGGCTCGCGTGGGTAGCGCCGGACTTGTCGCGGCTGGTCTTGTGGTCCAAGGGCAATTGCGCCGTCGGACTGGCGAGGGGCCTGGCGGTGGGCTGCCTGATCGGCGTACCGCTGCGGCTTTACCAGGGCGTGGATACGCAAGCGATCCACGATTACTGGGTGTGGCTGCCAGGCATGGTGGTATTGGCCTATGGCGCCAATGCGTTGGAAGAGGTGTTGTTTCGCGGTTATCTGCAGGGGTATCTGGAGCAACAACTGACGCCACTGCGGGCGGCCTTGATCAGCGGCGTGGCGTTCGCGGCCTGTCATGCGTTCCTGGCCCTGAGCGTCACTCAATTGGGCTGGCCGGTGTTGCTGTTTACCCTGATCGAAGGGCTGGCCTGCGCGTTGTTGCGCATGCGTCATGGTGTGTTGGCCGCGACGCTCGCCCATGGCACGGCGATCCTGTTGATTGCCGTGCCTCTGGTTGCCTGAGTGAGCAGCGCAACCAGGTGGGAGCGGTGGCTCCCACCGTTGGACCGCGCGTCAGCGTGGCGTGAGCGCCGGCGTGCGCGGCGGAACCAGGCGTTTGCTGCCGGTGGCTTCATACGCTGACGCCAGCTGCAGCAACCTGGAGTCATCGTAGGCGCGCCCGGCAAAGGTCAGCCCGACCGGCATGCCGATATCCGCCATCACGCCCATCGGCACGGTAACGGTCGGCACGCCCAAGTGGCGGATGGCAAGGTTGCCGTTGGCCACCCACACGCCATTGCTCCAGGCGATGTCGGCGGACGCTTCGTTCACATCGGCATCGGCAGGGCCGACGTCGGCGACGGTGGGGAAGATCACGGCATCGAGGCCGAGCTTATCCATCCAGTCTTCGAGGTCGATGCGCCGGGTCTGTTCGAGGCCGCGCAGGCCGTCGGGCAGGGTGCTGATCTGGTTCCACGGGGTGATCCCGCGTTGGGCCATCCGCACGTATTCGTCCATGCCGGCGGCCAGTTCGTCTTCACGGTTGGGCAAGGTGCCGGGGTCATGGGGGAAAATCTTCGGCCCGTCGACATCCGCCAGGCGGTTCAGGTTCGGGTCGTTATTGGCGCGCAGGAAGTCATCGAAGGCCCATGCGGACAGTTCCCACAACTCATCGTGGAGGAATTCCTTGGACACCAGGCCACGGGTAAACACCGTCGGTGCGCCGGGGCGGTCGCCTTCGCAGTTGGACACCAGGGGGAAGTCCACTTCGATGACTTCGGCGCCGGCCGCCTCGAGGGCCTGGCGCGCGGCTTGCCACAGGGCGATGACGCTGGCGCGGGTGTTGATCTTTTGCCCGGTCGGGCCACCGATGCCGGGTTTCTCGCTGGTGCCGGCGTCGGGGTCGGCGTTGATGTACATGCGCGGTACGCCAAAGCGTTTGCCGGCGAGGGATGCGGCGGTCGCGGCCAGTTCAGCGTAAGCCGCCGGGCGCACCGAAGCGACGCTGGGGATGGGCACCCAAGGTTGCAGGCGCCAGAGGTCGCCGCGGGTGTCGGGGTCTTCGGCGACCACCACGTCGAGTACTTCCAGCAGGTCGGCCATGGTGCGCGCATAAGGCACCACCACGTCCATGGTGGGGGTCAGCGGCCAGTTGCCGCGCACCGAAATCACCCCACGGGACGGGGTATAGGCACACAGGCCGTTGTTGGACGCCGGGCCACGCCCGCTCGACCAGGTTTCTTCCGCCAGACCGAATGCCGCGAAGCTCGCGGCAGTCGCGGTGCCGGCGCCGTTGGACGAGCCGGAGGCAAACGGTGCCGTCAGGTAGGCGGCGTTATACGGGCTTTCCGCGCGGCCGTACACGCCACGCTGCATGCCGCCATTGGCCATCGGCGGCATGTTGGTCTTGCCCAGGCAGATGGCACCACCGGCCCGCAGCCGTTCGATGCTGAAGGCGTCGCGCTGGGCAACCAGTTTGGCGAACGCCGGACTGCCGGACGCCGCCGTGAGGCCCTTGACCAGGTAACTGTCCTTGGCGGTATAGGGAATGCCGTCGAGCGGTCCCAGCGTTGCGCCCTTGGCCCGGCGCGCATCGGACGCCTCGGCTTCGTCCAGGGCCGCGGGGTTGCGCACCACCACGGCATTCAGCGCGGTCGCGGTCTGCGCGCCGTCGTAGGCGTCGATCCGCGCCAGATAAGCCTGGACCAGTTCGACGGCCGTGGTCTGGCCGGACTCAAGCGCCGCGCGCAATTGGGCAATGGAGACTTCGGTAACTTGCATCAGGTTTTTTTCGCCGCCTTCAAGTGGGGGTATGGCGGCAGTCTACGGACAGATATTTCACAAAACCAGCGCCGCATAACCTTCGAAAGCGCTGCGCATGACCTGCCATGTGAAGTCGTCGGCGGGAATCAGATGCTCGATCCGCAGCGAGGTGAGGGTAATGTCCTGGGGCATGCCGAAGGTGGTGAAGGTCGATAGAAAGTTCAGCTCGCCCTGGGTCGAGCGCACGCGGGTCAACACCAGTGGCGGCATGTCGCTGGGCAGTTCGGTGTGGGCGGGCACCGGCAGGCTGGTCAGCAGCGCCGCCAACGATGGGTTGGTCAAGGCCTCGCGGGTTGCCCGTTGCCAGGCGAGGGTGCGGATCTCTTCGGCGTTGATCAGGTGATCGCCCAGGCCGCCCGATTGCAGCAGGGTGCTCAGCAGGTTCACGCCATCGGCGGCGCCCGGGTCGATCCCGACCAAGCCAAAGAGCACGGCAGTGCTGGTGTTGGCCGCCAGCACCTGCCACTCACTGCCGAGCAGAATCGCCGGGGCGGGGTTGTTGGCGTGCAGCACATGGCTGACCGCTTCGCGAATGGCCGCCATGGCCGGCGAGGCGAGGGGGGTGGCGGCATAACGCGGGGCAAAGCCGGCGGCGAGGAATACGCGGTTGCACTGGTCGAGGGGCACCTGCAGCGCGCTCAGCAGATTGTGCAGGGTGCCGGGGCTCGGCTTGGCGCGGCCGGTTTCCAGGCAACTGAGATGACGCTGCGAGACTCCGGTGATCAGGGCCAGGTCGAGCTGGCTCAACTGTGCCTGGCGGCGCAGCCGGCGCAAGTGTTCGCCGGCGGTAGCAGGATTGTCCATGGCGTGACCATGACCTCCGAGGTCATTGCGAGGGGCTGAACCTTATCACTATCGTGGGCCTCGATCACTTCAAGGAAGAGACCATGCACAGACCCTTTATCGCCCTGGCCGGTTTGCTCGGGTTTTCGCTGTATACGCTGATAACGATGCTGACCGCGGAGCAGTCGCTGCTGGCGTTTGGCCGGCAATTGCTGTCGCGCCCGGACACCGCGCAAGTGGTGATCGACCTGTACCTGATGGCGCTGCTGGCTTGTGTGTGGATGTACCGCGACGCCCGGCGGCGAGGGCGGTCGGTGGCGTCGGTGCTGCCTTACTGGGTGCTGACGGCGCTGTTCGTTTCGGTGGGGCCGCTGCTCTATATCGTCATCACGGGGTTGCGGGATGAATGAGCTATTGCGTGTCTATGCACTGTGCGTGTTGATGCTGTGCCTGAAGATGCTGGCGATTTCCTGCTATCAGGGCTTCTTCCGCATGCGCGCGCGGGCGTTCACTAATCCCGAAGATGCGGCTTTCTTCAACCGTGCGCCGCAGCCAGACGAACTGCCGCAAGTCGGCCGTGCCGCCAGGGCGTGGGCCAATGACCTGGAGAACATTCCGCTGTTTTTTGTCCTCGGCGGGCTGTGTGTCGTGGCGGGCACCGCTTCGGTAGCCACGGGAGTGCTGTTCGGGGTTTTTACCCTGGCGCGGGTGGCACACACGCTCATGTACCTGATGGAGTGCCAGCCCTGGCGCACGCTGGCCTATGGGGTGGGCGTGGCGTGTCTGATCGGGTTGGGCGCGATGCTCGTGTTGAAAATGATATGAAGGGCACCGGCGTCCTCAAGCGCTAGCTGTAGGCGCCGGCCCCGTGCGATCGAGCCGCCGGATGCCCCGGCAGGCTCAACCGATCAAACGCCTTTGGTCGACGGCAACAGAATCGTCAGAACCCCCAGCAACGGCAGGAACGAGCACAGCGTGTAGACGTACTCGATGCCATGGCTGTCCGCGAGCAACCCCAGCAATGCCGCGCCGATACCGCTGAAGCCGAACATCAGGCCAAAGAACACGCCGGCGATCATCCCGACATTGCCCGGCACCAGCTCCTGGGCGAATACGACGATGGCGGAGAACGCCGACGCCAGGATGAAACCGATCACCACGCTGAGCATCGCGGTCCAGAACAGGTCGACATAGGGCAGGGCCAGGGTGAACGGCGCCGCGCCGAGGATGGAGAACCAGATGACGGTCTTGCGTCCGATCCGGTCGCCGATCGGCCCACCAAAGAAGGTGCCCGCGGCCACCGCGCCGAGGAACAGGAACAGGTAAAGCTGGGAACTGGCGACCGACAGGTTGAATTTCTCGATCAGATAGAAGGTGAAATAGCTGGTCAGGCTGGACATGTAGAAGTACTTGGAAAACACCAGCAAGGCCAGCACCACCAAGGCAAAGGTCACGCGGCCTTTCGACAGGCCGTGGGTGGCTTTGCTGCCTTGCTTGAGCTTGAACAAATTGAGGTGGTTGCGGTACCAGCGGCTCAAGCCATACAGCACCAGGATCGCGAACACCGCAAACAGGCCGAACCAGGCGATATGCCCCTGGCCGTAGGGAATGACGATCGCCGCCGCCAGCAGTGGGCCGAACGCGCTGCCAGCGTTGCCGCCGACCTGGAAGGTCGATTGCGCCAGGCCGTAGCGCCCGCCGGAAGCCAGGCGGGCCACCCGCGACGTTTCCGGGTGGAAGGTCGACGAGCCGACGCCGATCAGCGCCGACGCCAGCAGGATCGCCGGGAACGTGCCGACAAACGCCAGCATCAGGATGCCGATCAAAGTACACACCATGCCCGCCGGCAACAGCCAGGGTTTGGGGTGGCGGTCGGTGTGGTAGCCGATCCACGGTTGCAGCAGGGAGGCGGTCAGTTGGAAGGTCAGGGTGATCAGGCCGACCTGGGTGAAGCTCAGCCCGTAGTTGGCCTTGAGCATTGGGTAGATCGAGGGCAGCACGGCCTGGATCAGGTCATTGATCAAATGCGCCAGGGCGCAGGCGCCGAGGACGCGCATGACCAAGGGGCTGACTTGGGGCGGGCTGGAGGTGGCAGCGGGAGACGCGGTCAAGGTCGACATGCAGGCATTCCATACAAGGCAGTGAACGACGGGGACGGGCAGCGATGATTTAAACCGCCGCTCCATGGATGAACTCGGCGTTTATGCTAGATTTGTCGAAAACGCCTGTCTCGCGAAATTCGGGCAGCAAACATCGCAAAAGAGGCGAAGCCATCAAAACACTGGATAAATTTCTGCGGGATATCGATGAGGGCGAGTGGGCCGTCATCAGCTCGGCCACCGACTATCCGGAGAGCTGGGTGATTCCCGACCATAGCCACGAGAAGCATCAACTGCTGTACGCCACCGAAGGCGTGATGGTGGTGCATTCGGCGCAGAATCAGTGGACGGTGCCACCCAATCGCGGCTTCTGGATGCCCAGTGGGCATGTGCATTCGCTGCGCTGCGTCGGGGCGTTGAAAATGCGCAGTGTGTTCGTGCGCCCCGCGAGTTTTCCGAACCTGCCGAGCGAAACCAAGGCCGTCAGCATTTCACCGCTGCTCAGCGAACTGATCAAGGCATCGGTCAGCTTGAAGCCGCCGTATGCCGAGGATTCGCGCGACGCGCGGATCATGCACCTGATCCTCGACGAACTGGCGCTATTGCCGGCCTTGCCGTTGTCCTTGCCCCAGCCTGCAGACCCGCGCATCCGCCGGATTTGCCTGGCGTTGCAGGACGACCCGGGCGATGCCTCGACCGTGGCGGATTGGAGCGAGCGCCTGGGCCTGGACCAGACCACCATCCAGCGCCTGTTCCGCCGGGAAACCGGCCTGACCTTCGGCCAGTGGCGCCAGCAAGCGCGGTTGCTGCTGGCGCTGGAGCGCATAGCCGTGGGCGAGAAGATCATCGATGTGGCATTTGAGCTGGGCTATGAAAGCCCGAGCGCCTTTACCAGTATGTTCAAGAAACAGTTTGGCAAGACGCCGAGTCATTTCTTCCGCTAGCGCAAGGCCTGTCGAGCGCTAACACGGCGGGGTGCTCGCGCACACGTCCAGCAGGCCGTTGAAGGCGTCGATGTCCAGCGGTCGGCTGAGGAAGTAGCCTTGGCCTTCGTCACAGGCCACTGCCTTGAGCAGTGCCAGGTGTTCGGCGGTTTCGATTCCTTCCGCGGTGACTGTCAGCGACAGGGCGCGTCCCAGGCCGACAATCGCCTGCACAATGGCCTTGTCATCGGCGCTGTCCTCCAGCCGGTTCAAGAAACTGCGGTCGATTTTCAACCCGTCGAACGGGAACGCGCGCAAATAGCTCAGGGAGGAATAGCCGGTGCCGAAGTCGTCCATGGCGATGCGGATACCCAGGTGCTTGAGGGTGTGCATGACTTCAAGCGCGCCGACGGCATCTTCAAGCATCACGCTCTCGGTGATTTCCAGCTCCATGCGCGTTGGCTCGATGCCGGACTTATTCAGGGCGTACCGCACGCGCTCCACCAGGTTGCCGCGCTTGAATTCGGTGGGTGACAGGTTTACCGACACAAACAGCTCATCCGGCCACTGCGCGGCGCACGCGCAGGCGGTTTCCAGCACCCAGTCGCTCAGCGAGAGGATCAACCCCGATTCCTCGGCAATCGGAATGAACGTGTCCGGTGCGATCAGGCCACGCTCCGGGTGTTGCCAGCGCACCAGCGCTTCGGCGCCGACCATTTGCCCGTCGCTGATGCGGTAGCGCGGTTGAAAGTGCAGACGCAGCTCTGCGTGCTTGATCGCAAACCGCAGGTCGCTTTCCAGGCGGCGCCGTTCGATGATCCGCGCGTTCATTTCGCCGGAGTAAAAACGCCAGGTATTGCGCCCGGCGGCCTTGGCTTCGTACAAGGCAATATCGGCGTAGCGCAACAACTCGGTGACGCCGTTGGCATCATTGGGCGCGAGGGCGATGCCGATACTCGCGCTGATGAACACGTCCTGCTCGTCGACCCTGATCACCCGCTCGACGGACTCGATCAAGCGCCGGCACAGGGCTTCGACTTCGTCCTGGGCGCCGGCATCGATCAGGATCAGTACAAATTCATCGCCGCCGACCCGAGCGACCAGGTCACCGTGACGCACGCAATCAGAGAGGCGGCTCGATACCTCATTGAGCACCCGGTCGCCGGCGGCATGCCCGAGCAAGTCATTGACCGGTTTGAACCGATCCAGGTCCAGGCTGAGCATGACCAAAGGGTGGGTGAGGGTGGGCAAGGCTTTGAGTTTACCGTCCAGAAACGCTTGCAGGCGCGTGCGATTGGGCAGCCCGGTGAGGGCGTCGTGCTGGGACAGGAACTCGATGCGGCGACGCGCCTCGACTTCTTCGGTGACGTCGGTGGCCGTGCCGCGAAACCCGCCGCAGGGCATCTCGCGCGCCGACAGCCGGGTGGTGCGCTCCCGTCCCCGGGCGTCGACGTAGCGACACTGCAGGCTGATATCCGCGAGCCGCCCGGGCGTGGTCAGCCACTGAGAAAGGGCGCCGGCATCGGTGTCCAGCAGGTCGTACAGCGTGGCGCCGATCCAGGCCTGGCGGTCCAGGCCGGTGACGCTTTCGAAGCGCTCCGACAGGTAGGTGAAACGCCACTCGCCGTCGATTTCCCAGACCCAGTCCGAACTGGCTTCCACCACATCGCGAAAGCGTGCTTCGCTGGTGGCCAGCGCGTTTTGACTGTCTTGCAGCGAGGTGTGGCTGTTGTCGAGGGCCTGGGCGTCCGCCGTGGTGCGGCGCACAATCAGCCAGGTCATCAGGCACACCAGCAACGCCGCCAGGCCCAGCAGCGGCAAACCGACAGCCATCAAACGCATACCGGGCCGCTCGGGGTGCCAGTGCAGGCTGCCGGCGGCACCGTTCTCACCAAGGGAGAACAACAAGGTCTTGCCGATTTCATCGGGTGTGGCGATGTGCAGGTGATCGACGCCAAAATCGTTGCCGATTTCGGTCAGCTTGGCGCTGTCGAGGATGTTGATGAAGAGCAATACCGAGGCTTTCCGGTCATCGGCGATCACGCTGGGGTCAGTGCCGGGCGTTATTGCCGCTGCCGCCACCAGCGTGGGGTTGCCGCGCACGTTAATGAACGTCGTGACCGGTGTGTCCGTCGCGGCGCCTGCGCGCGCTTGTTCGAGTAGCGCCGCGACGGGCTGGTCGAGCCATTCGGTCAGCTCAATCGGTTGCAGCTTGCCCTCGACCAACGCGTATACCGTGCGGTCCAGGTCGTTGACGACAAACACGCCTTGGAAACCGAAATCATGAAACAGCGTGGGCCCGACGTTTTCGCGGGTATAGGCCCAATCCGTGTCCACGGAAACGTGCAGGTGTTTGTAGGCATCGCCCCAGAATGCGTAATCCTTGACGGTCAGGCGCTGGGATTTTTCCAGGGACTGCACCGCCTTGCGCGTGTAGAAGGCGCTTTCGCTGTCTTCGAATCGGTTCAGTTCCTGGGCGAGGTACACCAGCGAATAGCTGGCCGCCGCAAACACACAGGCGAGCAGCACCACGCACTGGAACAACGACGTGCGCGCCATCGACAGGCTGGTGCGTTGGGAAAGGTTACGAATGATCGGGGCGAAGGTATTTGGCATTGATTCCCGCAGGGCGTCGCCGCTTGTCAGGGTGATGACAGGCTATCGGCAGCCTTACGCAGAAAATGAGCGTTTGAGGCGCGGCGCGCCCATTCTCCCGGTACCTGGCTCAAGTGTGGGCGGGTGCCCTTAGTTGATTCGAGGCATGGAACCTCATCCCAACAGCCGCCATTCGATGTTTTGCTCATTGACTGTGATGATGTCGGGCGGCAAAAAACGCGGCTTAACGGCCGCGGGTCTGCCGGTTGTCGGTTCAAGAAGTTTGGCTTTGGCCAATTGCTGGATCAGTGCTTCGCTGGGCTTTTCTGGTGGGACGTTGGCCAGGCGTGCTTCCAGCCATTGCAGTTTGCCGTCCCAGGTGGGGAGTTTGGCGGGAGGTAAGGGGAGGATGTCGTTGATTTCGGGGACTTTGGGGGCGGCATAGGAGTAGTTTGCGAGAATTCGCCAGATTTTTTCATAGCGTTCGGCGCGCTCCAAGTCTTCCTGTTGACCAATGTAGTACAACTGGTCATCAGGCTGAGGGCCACGAAAGCCTTTGCCCAAACGAGAGGCCGAACTTTCGTCGCCGGCAGCCACCCCCATCTGTAACACTTCGAGTGCCTGCTGGAAGAGCCCCATATTTTTTAGGTTGATGCCGAGGGCGCCAGCTGCATCACCGTGCCCCTGCTCAGCGGCACAGCGCCGCATTTGTCGAGCAATGTCAGGGGCGATATTAATGGGTGCCAGCTTGTCGCCTACAAAGGCTTGGGCCAGGGCACTCCCCTGATCAGAAGCCTTGCGGAAGTAGCGCAGAGCCATTTCCGGGTCTTGTTTTAGCCCAGCCGAACCGCTTTTCAGAAAGAGGCCGATAAAGTAGTACCCCGTCGCCACATTCGCGTCGATCAGTTGCTGGCTCAGGCGCAGATGCTCATCCCCTCTGAGCTTGAACTTTCCACGCATGGTCCCGTTCTGCAAGTTGATATTGGCCTTGTAGTGACCGTTCTCAGCGGCAATTCGATACAGTCGTTCAATCTCGGCATCAACGGTCTCGTCCTGCTTTAGCTGGTTATTTTTCTGCAACCAGCGGGCGTACTGGAATAGAACGTCGGTTCCGGCCGACGGTTGGGGAATGGTCTCGTGTACGCAGGTAAAGGTCAGTTTTTCCTTAGCCTCGGCGATCGGGTTCATGGGAAGGTCCTGGTTCAGGTCAGTAAGGGCATCGCCGTTATTACAGGCGGCCAACAGCAGGCTTGATAGCAGAAGCAATCGGCGCATCAATCGAGTTCCTTCACGATCTTTCCACCCTAATAATGTCGACGCGACCGATAGAGCCGTACCGCCGCCGGTTGTCTTGTCGCCGACGCGAAAGATGCCTCACCCCAACAGCCGCCATTCGATGCTTTCCTCATTGACTGTGATGATGTCGGGCAGCAAAAAACGCGGCTTGTGACTCTCAACCTGCAGGGTGGGCATGATCTCGTTCTTCTCGAAACGGCGGATCACGCCATCGTTGAACCGCGCGTAAACATCGCGACTCAGGCTGAATGCCCGCCAATAGCCAGTCTGGGGGCAGGCCTGGCCGCTGGAACAGGTCGGTTCGGGGTAGCTGGCCTTGATGAACGCGGGGGAGTCGGGCGTGGGTCTGCCGGTTGCAGGCTCAAGGAGTTTGGCTTTGGCCAACTGCTGGATCAGCGCTTCGCTGGGCTTTTTTGGCGGAACATTAGCCAGGCGTGCTTCCAGCCATTGCAGTTTGCCGTCCCAGGTGGGGAGTTTGGCGGGAGGTAAGGGGAGGATGTCGTTGATTTCGGGGACTTTGGGGTTGGCGTAGGAGTAGTTTGCGAGAATTCGCCAGATTTTTTCATAGCGCTCGGCGCGCTCAAGGTCCTCCTGCTGGCCGAGGTAGTCCAATTTATCGGAGGGAGGAGGACCACGGAAGCCATCTTCCAACCAACCCGCAGAGGTTTCATCACCCGCCATCACGCCCAATTGAAATGCCTCAAGTGCCTCCTGGTACTGATCATTGCTTTGAAGGTTTACGCCCAGAGCGCCAGCGGCCTTACCATTGCCCTGTTCTGCTGCACAGCGGCGCATTTGCCGAGCAACGTCCGGCGCGATGTCAATCGGCGCCAGTATGTCCCCCACTTCGTATTGGGCTTGCGCGCTGCCCTGATCGGCGGCCTTACGAAAGTAACGCAATGACATGGCCGTATCCTGCTTCAGCCCAGCCGAGCCGCTTTTCAGAAAGAGGCCGATAAAGTAGTACCCCGTCGCCACATTCACGTCGATCAGTTGCTGACTCAGGCGCAGGTGTTCGTCGCCACTGAGCGTGAAGTGGCCGCGCATGGTGCCGTTTTGCAGGTTGATGTTGGCTTTGTAATGGCCATTCTCGGCAGCAATCCGGTACAGGCGCTCGATCTCGGCGTCGACGCTTTTGTCCTGCTTGAGCAGGTTGTTTTTCTGGAGCCAGCGAGCGTATTGGAACAGCTCATCGGCCTCGGCGGACGGCGAAGGAATTTGCTCGTGTACACAGGTAAAGGCCAGCTTAGCTTTGATCTCGGTCAGTGGGTTCACGAAAGTGTCCTGGGTCGGGTGAGTAGGGGCGCTGCCGTTATCGCAGGCGGCCAGCAGCAGGCTTGTCAGCAATAGGAATCCGCGCATCAGTCGAGGTCCTGAAGGGTCTTTTCGTCGTAGTAAAACTCGACGATCGGAGCGTATGGCGTCAGTTTTTGCGATTGGCGATCTTTGTTCTTATTGATGATCTTCTGCCAAGCCTTGAATGCTTTCGCGACATCATCCTGCCCCCCCCTCCCATCCGTATGCAGATCCCACAACCGTCGCCGCAACGCCCGCGTCACACTCATCCACTCATGCGCAATGTTCAGCTCGCTATCCACCTGCATGCTGCGCGTGTTGATATTCGCCGAGCCGTGGGTGGTGAACACGTCATTGACGATCATCAGCTTGGAATGGATGTACACCGGCATCCACTGCTGCCCCGCCGGCGAATCAGGCGCGACCAGTGAGCACACGTGGATTTTCAGGCCTGGGCGCGACTCTGGTTCAAGCGTGCTTTGCTCAATCGCCGCGATCTGGGCTTTGAGAGCTATCTGTCGAGACGCATTGTTTCTGGCGGCGTCCCGTTGGGCTTCACGGGCCTTATCGCTTATCTCGCCACCCCCCAGTGCGTCGGTCAGGCTGGTCAACGTGAGCAAGGCTTGTCGCTCAAGCAGTTCAGCCAAGGTCGGCGTCTGCGCGTTGGCTTGGGCTTTGGCCTGTTCAATGCGCTGCAACTTGGTGATTTCAGGAATGGTATCGCCGCGTCCGAGGCTTTCGAGCATGCGCTGGGTGTTCAAGCTCCCCGGCCCCACGCCGTCTGGGCTGGCATTGGTGATTACAAACAGGTGTAAATTTCCATGCAGGCCCGGATCACGCCCAGCGCCGGTTTGGACTTCGGCCGCCGCTTTGATGGCCTCGGCCAATGGCGGCCAGCGAAAGTACTGGTTCTCGATGTAGATGAATTGGGTCGCGTTGTTGACCGCCTTCAGGTAGATCTTTTCGATATCGCGCTTGCCGTCTTGTGCCTGGGTACGCACGATTTGGGCCAGCTGGCGGGTGACGCCGGGGGCGCATTGCAGTTGGGGGGCCACCGCCATCGCTTTGCGCGATGCGAGCAGGTCTTCACCGGTTTCCTTGCGCCAGGCAGTGGCGAAGTTATGGTGCAGGTGCTCTAGAATCGGCCCGCTGATCTGGCTGGAAATATCCTGGCGTGGTGTGTTGCCACGCGGCCCGCTATTGGGTGCAGGCTTGCTGCCCTCGGTGCGGTTCAGTGCTGAGTGCTTGTCGGTGTCCCAGTACTCGTCGAGCATGTTGTGGCCCATGACAAAACCAACGGCGCGGCCTGTCTGTTCATAGTCGATCAGGACGGTCTTCTGATGGTGGGTCGCAGTGCTGGCCAGCACGCCCAACGTGCTGAGGCTGAGCTGTGGGTCGAGGCTTTTGTATTTGGCCTGATAGGCAATTTCAGCCCGTTCATACATGCTGAAACCGCGGCCGACAAACACCGGCACATTACGAGCCACTCGGATCGCGGGCGCTAAGTGATCGGCGAATGCACATCGGGAAAACCATTTCCGATCTTCGGTATATTGGTCAGCGGTGGAGCTCTGCATCGCCCGATCCTTGATACGAAGCGGTCCTTTACCGGGAAGGTTGGCCTCGCCCCCTGCGCCCGCAGCATTGAACGGCATCTCCCAACCGAGCACCCGAACCTCGATCCCTTTCCCGGCTTTGGTCATCAGCAGTTCGCCAATGCTTGGGGCACTGCCATCGCGGATAAAGTACATCGACGGTTGAAACCCCCAGCAGATGATGTCGATGGTTTTAGTGGCTTGGGCGATAGCCAGATGCACGGCCTCGAAGGCTTCTTCACCGTTGATCAGCGGCTTATAGGTGGCTTTCGCAGGAGGGTACTCGGTGTTCGGCACGTACCAGGGCGCGGAGCAGGTCACCTGCTGTGTGTGTTGCAGGGCGACGGGGGCGACGATATCGGGTTCAGTCATGAAGTTTTCCCTTCCTGGTCATTGATCACGGCGGCATACAGGGCACGGTGATCCGTGTGCGATGTGGGTTGGCTCACCTCGGTGTCGGCTCGCGAGAGGTGGTTGTGCATGCCGCCATTGGCCAGGTGTGCTTGTTCGGCATTGCGATAGTCAGTAGGCACCGGGATCTGGTAGCTCACCCCGTTGGCTAACACCATTCGGTACTGCTGCGTCACGACCGCGTGGTCGATCGACACTTGCCCGGACTTGTCCAATACGCCGTGATTGAGCACTGCACCATCGGCGTAGAGCGTGTAGGGCATGCCTGCCCAGCCTTGATCAGGGGCATTGGGGGTTTGCGGCACGTTGAACCGCAACGCTTGTTTGAACAGGCTTTGTGGGTACTCCGGATCTGCGGCTTTCTGGCTGGCTGGACCGAGGGCTTCGAAGTACGCCGATTTGATCAGGTAGTCGCCCAGGGTCCCTGACTCGATGCTGCTCGCATCGAGGGTGATGTAGCTGCCGCCGGCATTCAGGGTGATTTTCTGCTTCGCGACGATACGGATTTCATCTTAGCTGCTGATGATCTCCAAACCATGGCGGGCCATCAGTTGCAGCGCGTCGTTTTGTGCCTGGATCTTTACCGGGCCCTGGTTGGCGATCAATTGGATGCCCAGCTTGCGCACGAACAGGCTTACCCCTTGTCCCACGCCGATGAACAGGCGCTTGACCACACTGATATCCGCCTCGGCTCCGGCGTTGATCATCAGGTTGTCCTGAGCGGCCAATTGCAGGTGCTGGCCGCTGGTTACGGCAACGCCTTGGGGGGCGCTGAGCAATACGACCGAGGCCTTGAGTTGATCGAGCTGGTCTCGCATCAATTTCAGTTGCGCTTGCACATCCGCTGGACCTGCGTTGGCGGCCTGGGCATCGGTCGATAATCCTTCCAACTGGTCACTCGCCTGTTGCAACCGGCCCAGCGCGGCGCTCATTTCCAGCATGTGTCCCTGAGCCTTGGGTTGCGCGTCGGCACTGATCAAGATCCCACTGCCGGCACGAATGGCGGCATGCCCATCAGTCCGCAACTCCGCGCCCTGGCCTCGCGGTTGGCGCTTGGCATCAACCAAATGCCCCAGGTTGAGCTGGCTCTTACCACTGTGCTCAGTACTGAGCTTCACGTGTTCTTGCCCCCGCGTGTCGTCCATGCGCAATTTGTTATTGGCGGGGGTGCGCAAGACGTTGCGTTTGTAGTTGCGCAAGGTCACATGGTCAGGATGCTGGCTGTCGTGCAGGGCATGGGCGATGTAGGGCCGGTCGGGGTCGCCTTGTTCAAAGGCGATCGCCACTTCGGTGCCGGGGATCAACGGCAGGTGCAAGCCGTGGGTGTCGCCGGCGTAGGGCCTGGCCAGGCGCAGCCAGAGGCTTTCTTCGCCGGGTTTCCAGGTGTCGCGGTCGAACAGGAAATTGACCTTGTAGCGGCCTTCGATGTCGATGTGGCCGTAGGGGGCGTGCTCCTGCGGGCTGGTGACGCGGGCCGGGACGGTGCCGGCGATCCGAGGTTTTGGCGGCAGTGCTGGGCGAAAGCACACGGTTTCCGAGTAGGGAATGGCTTCAAAGTTGATTTCAAAACTGCGATCGCGGGCGGCGTGGGTGGTCAGTTGCGTGATCACCGCGCCGGGAGCAAAGGCTTGCGGCGCGCCGCCGGAGATGTTCAGGACCTGGCCGGGCGCCAGGGCGGCGCTACTGCTGACGCCGCTGAGTCGGGTCTGGCCGTTGAGGTAACGCTCGTGACGCAGGCGAGCATAGAAGTAGCCACTTTCGCTTTGCAGGTCTTCGTCATGGGCGTATCGGTCGCCCATCCCCGTGTACGCTTCGGCGTAGTGATAAGCCTCGCCGTAGGTACCGCTGGCGCCACGCGTTTGGTCGATCTCGCCATTCAGGTGAGCGTTGGCCACGCGGTGATGGTAGGTGCGGATGTTGACGCGTTTTTCCACTACGTGGTGGCTCGATTGCAGGCCCCACGTGCTGTCTTTTCCGCCGCTGCTGAGCCCGGATTGCGGGCGGTAGGCCAGCTCGACATCGAACGTGTAATGACGCTGGTCGTCGTGAAATTCCACCACGTCGATGTTCAACCGCTCATCGTGGGTGAAGCGATACCAGATGCCCACATCGGCCAATAAGCGCGAGATAAAGGCCAGGTCGCTTTCGCCATATTGCATGACCTGCTCGCGCCTGGGGTATTCGCGCACCAGCTTGAAGAGGAAGTCCTGGCCTTCAAAGTCGTGGCGGCTGCGCAGGATGCTTTCGACGATCTGCGGGACAGATTGGTGTTGATAAATGCGGAACTGGCGGCCTCGCCCAAGCAGGGCCAGGCGCGGTTGCAGAGTGATTTCGTAGCGGGCTTCATCAACGGAGCCGGACAGGCGTTTGAAGCCGGTGACCACGCCGTGCAAGACACGCAGCGGTTCGCTCGAGGGCACGCTCAGGCCGCGAAAGGGCGGAGGCTGCGGCGCCCCGTACAGACTGAAGCAGGCGTTTTGGCCGAGCATCTTTTCAGCGGCAATGTCGCCGTCGGTGCTGGTGAATTCCACAGCATAGTTGAATGGTTGGCTCAGGCCTTCTGTGCCCTCGAAGGCCAGGACGTCGAGCGGCTCGTCAACATCGCGGACAGTGAGCGTGTGCCGACGATGGTCGAAGAAAACGCTCGGTAATACGCTGGAAGCCATTCCTTTTACTCCTAGGCGCGAAAGCCCGAAGAGTAAAGATTTGGTCTCGGTGATTAATGTCGGAAGATTCGCCTTTACGAGACAGCCACTTCCTGAACGTGTTTTTGCGCTCCCGCTCACACAGGGAATGCGGCGTGCTCGACGATGTCCTCAGTGAGGCGCCGAACTTGGCGATTTGGCGTGTCATCCTACAACCATGGTTTTCATGGTCAGCGCTGTATCCGCAGAATACCCAGATAAACGGCAATCTTTCAGATTGACAGCGCAGAGGGCGCCGGCTATAAAAGTCACAGTTGTACGACGACATATGACGTTACATATGTCTTATCTAACAAAAATAAAAAGTGATGCCATGAACTTGAACGAGCCCATCAACGCCCATCGCGTGGGCCAAGCGGTAGGCAACTATCGCTGGACCATCTGCGCGATGCTGTTCTTCGCCACCACCGTCAACTACCTCGACCGCCAGGTGCTCAGCCTGTTGGCGCCACAGTTGTCCACGCAATTTGGCTGGAGCAACACCGATTACGCGAACATTGCGGCGGTGTTCCAGTTTGTCTATGCGATTTCCATGCTGTTCGCCGGGCGGTTTGTCGACAAGATCGGCACCAAGGCGGCCTATGTCGTGGCAATCGGCATCTGGTCCACCGGCGCCATCATGCATGCGTTCGCGGTGCCGATGGGCGAGGGGATCGCGGCCGTGAGCGGCGCGATTGGCCTGGCGGTGATTCCGGTGTCGATCGCGGGCTTTATGCTGGCCCGTGCGGTGCTGGCGATCGGCGAGGCGGGCAACTTCCCGATTGCGATCAAGGCCACCGCCGAGTATTTCCCCAAGAAAGAACGCTCGCTGGCCACCGGTATTTTCAACTCGGGCGCCAACGTCGGCGCGATCCTGGCGCCGATCTGTGTGCCGCTGATCGCCGGGGTGTGGGGCTGGGAAGCGGCGTTCATGATCATCGGCATGCTCGGCTTCATCTGGGTCGCGGTGTGGGCCGCGCTGTATGAAAAGCCCGATCAGCAAAAACGCCTGTCGGCCGAGGAACTGGCCTACATCCGCAGCGATCAGACGGTCCAGCCGTTCACCGCGCAGGCTGCAGGCGCGGCGTCGCAAAAAGTCTCATGGTTCAAGCTGCTGACCTATCGCCAGACCTGGGCCTTTGCCTTCGGCAAGTTCATGACTGACGGCGTGTGGTGGTTTTTCCTGTTCTGGCTGCCGACTTACCTGTCGGCGCAGTACGGCATGAAAGGCGCCGATATCGTCATGCCGCTGGCGGTGCTGTACAGCATGACCATGGTCGGCAGCATCGGCGGCGGCTGGTTCCCCAGCTACTTCATGGCGCGTGGTGATGCGCCCTACGACGGCCGCATGAAAGCCATGTTGGTCATCGCGCTGTTTCCGCTGGTGGTGCTGCTGGCGCAACCGTTGGGCTACATCAGCTTCTGGGTGCCGGTGTTGCTGATCGGCGTGGGAGCGTCGGCGCACCAGGCGTGGTCGTGCAATATCTTCACTACCGTGTCCGACATGTTCCCGCAGAAAACCGTGGCCTCGGTGGTCGGTATCGGCGGCATGGCCGGTGGCCTGGGCGGGGTGGTGATGACCAAGGTCGGCGGCTGGGTGTTCGATTATTACAAGTCCATCGGCGATATCCACACCGGCTACATGATCATGTTCGCGATCTGTGCGCTGGCGTACCTGGTGGCCTGGAGCGTGATGAAGACGCTCGTGCCGCGCCACAAGGAAATCACCGATCTGTAAACCAGGCGGGGCTTGAGTCGTGCCAGCCCCGCATCACAACGCACGCGCCCAGGTCTGGCTGACCAATGGCTTGCCGAAACTGAGGGTGGGCTCTTCTTCAACCAGCTCAAAACCGGCTTTCTGGTAGAGCCTGCGTGCGTCGGTGAGGGCGCTCATGGTCCACAGCATCATGCGCGTGTACCCGGCATGTCGGGCAAAGCGCAGGCATTCGTCCACCAGGCGCTGGCCGATGCCCAGGCCCCGCGCACTCGCGTCGACGTAGAGCATGCGCAACTTAGCGGTGCTGTCGTCATGGCGCACGACGAACACTGAGCCTACCACCGCGCCGTCTTTCTCCGCGATCCAGCAGCGCTCACGGGTCGGGTCGAACTCGCGCAGGTACTTGGCGACAATCTCCGCCACCAACGCTTCGAACTCCCAATTCCATTGGTATTCTCGCGCATACAGTGCCGATTGCTGCTGCACCACCAGGCCCATATCGCCAGGTTGGGGGTCGCGCAACACGTAGTTCGGCGTGCTGCCTTGCAGCAACGTCTGAATGCGCTGCATGGCTGCGGTCAATTGCTGTTGTTGCGGCTCGGGCAAGGCACTCAATAAGGCCATGACTTCTTGCTGGGTTTTCTCTTCCAGCGGAGCCAGGACTGACCGGCCGAGGTCGCTGAGGTGCAGTTGCACCGCGCGCGCATCGGTGATCGAGCGGACTTTCTGGATCAAGCCCTTCTTCTCTAGCCCGCTGATCAACCGGCTCAAATAACCCGCGTCGAGACTGAGCATCTGACACAAGTCGGCGCTGGTCAGGTCGCCACGCGAGGACAGTTCGTACATCACCCGGATTTCGGTGAGGGAGAAGTCGCTTTGCAGCAGGTGTTCCTGCAGCACGCCGATCTGGTGCGTATAGAAACGGTTGAAGCCGCGCACGATACCGGCGCGCTGCACAAGCAGGGGAGTGGACATGATGTGCGCTCTAATAGTTGCCTTGGGCAATTATATTGTTGCCTTAGGCAATTATGTCAATATGTTTAATTCAGCCGAACAGCACCTTCATCAGCGCGGCAACGATGGCTTCCGGTGCGTCTTCCTGCACCAGATGCCCCGCGTGCGGGACGCGAATGCAGGTCGGCTCCGCCAGCCGGCTCGCGAGTGCATCGCCTTGCGCCACGGCGAGCCACTGATCTTCCTCGCCCCACAGCAGCGTCACCGGGCAGCGGATCTCGGCGAGTCGCTGTTCGATCGCGTCGGTGTAGCGTTGATCCATCTGTGCGATCTGTCGATAAAAGGCCATCTGACCTGTTTCGCCGGTCCACGGTGCGACATAGGTTTGCAGCACCTCGGCCGGCAGTGGCTTGAAGGCGGCACCTTGGATGTAGGCGTGCACAATTGCCTCGTGGATATATGCCGGTGCTTCGCTGAACGCCGATTCGTGCAGACGCACGTGCTGGATCAATGGGGAGCCCCAGGGCGCCATCGCGACGGGATCGACCAAGGTCAGGCTGGCGTAGTTGCAGCCATCCAGCAGATGGGCGCGCAGCGCCGTGGCACCGCCGAAGTCGTGGGCGAGCACGTGCGGGCGGTCCAGTTGCCAGTGCTTGAGCAGCGCCGTGAGCAGGGTGTTTTGCATGCCGAGGGAGACGTCCTGGCCGGAGGCTTTTTCCGACTGGCCGTAGCCGAGCAGGTCGTAATAGAACACGCGACACCGTTGGGCGAACAACGGCGCAATACGCCGCCAGACCTGGGACGAGAAGGGCGTGCCGTGAACCATCACCAGCGCCGGTCCCGCCGTGCCGATGTGCCCCCAGCGCACGGCCTGGCCGTGGAAATCAAAGGTGTCGGGTAATGCAATGGCGTCACGCGCGATGGTCATCGATGAGTCTCCTGTGAGGATGATGCGAACGGTTATGAACACGCCGCCCGACACCGGCAAATATTGAGGAGTGCGCGGCGGTCATCAGGCTTATCCATGAGGCCGTGCCTGCATGGTGCATAACCCCGATGCTGTGCTACAAACGAGTTCTCGGCCCTGAACGCATAACTTCAGATTATGAATATGTTCGGCAAGACCTTACCGCCGCTCGCCAGCTTGTTGCCCTTCGAGGCGGCGGCGCGCCTGGAGAGTTTCTCCAGGGCCGCCGATGAGCTGCACATCACCCAGGCCGCCGTCAGTCGGCAGATCCGCGGGCTTGAGGACAACGTCGGGGTGAAGCTGTTCTGCCGGCGCAATCGCGCGGTGTTTCTCACGCAAGAGGGGCGTGAACTGGCGCAGGTGGTCAGCCAGGCACTGCTCAGCATCAGCGAGAAGGCCACTGCTCTGCGTGCGACGCCCCAGCGCAACCGTGTGGTCCTGCTCTGTCAGTTATGCGAAGCGTTTTACTGGCTGATGCCGCGCCTGTCGACCTTCCACCAGCAATACCCGGCCATCGAAATCCAAGTGGTGACGTCCACCCGGCCACTCGCCGAATTCAATGACCACTTCGATGTGGCCCTGCAAAGCACGCGGCGCGCCAGCGGGCCGCATGCGTTGATGTTCTCTGCCGCCGACGAGGTGTTCCCGGTGTGCAGCCCGGCCTACCTGAGTGCGGAACGACCGCTGCACCTCAGCGAGCTGCAGCCCTGTACGTTTTTGCACCACAGCTCCGAGCCGCCCCATTTGATGGAGTGGGACAGCTGGTTGCAGGTGTTCGGTCAGACGCTGGCCAGCGACGCGCGCAGCGCCACGTTCGACAGCTACCCGCTGATGCTCCAGGCCGCTGTCGAAGGGCATGGGATCGCCCTGGGCTGGCGGCGCACCGCGAGCCGGCTGATTGAAAGCGGGGCGCTGGTAAGGCCGTGTGTCGAGAGCGTGCATTTACCGCAGGCGCTCTCGGTCTACCGACAGCAGGGCGGCGGCAACCACCCCGAGGTGATGGCGCTGTTGGCCTGGCTTGAGGCGCAGTTGCAGAATGAGGGCTGACGGGAGCGAAACCGCTTGCGCCAACCATGTGGCAATGTAAGCGTTCTACGCGTATTTCAAACATCCTTCGACAGCGAAAACGGAGCCTTTCCTTATGCCCACCCTGCACCTGCTGTGCGGCAAGATCGCCTCGGGCAAGTCGACGCTTGCCAAGGCGCTCGTCAGTGAACACGCCGCCATCTTGCTCAGCGAAGACCTGTGGCTGGCACAACTCTATCCCGGTGAAATACTCGCGGTGGCCGATTACGTGCGCTGCGCCCAACGCATTCGCGGGGTCCTGGGGCCGCTGGTGATCGATCTGCTGCAGTCGGGCGTCAACGTGGTGCTGGACTTCCCGGCGAACACCCTGGCCAGTCGCGAGTGGTTGCGTGGCCTGGCCCAGGCCGCACAGGTGGAACATCGCCTGCACTATCTGGAGCTGGATGACGACACCTGCCGCAGCCGCCTGCATGCTCGCAATGCCCAGGGTGAGCATGACTTTGCCGCGACCGATGCCGAGTTCGAACTGATCACCCGCCACTTCTGTGTGCCGAGTGAGGACGAGGGCTTGGTCATTGAGGTCCATCGCCCATGAGCATGGAATGGCCAGCGGGATTTCAGCGCCGAGGTCATCGGTCACGCCGACACTGAAGTGGCGTGACCGTTCTGTCACGGCTCAGTAGACATCGCGCAAGTAACGCTTCTGCTCACTCATCCGCCGCCAGTAATCGACGGCGCTCTCGACGCCCAGCCCGCCGTGGCGATGGGCAACCTGGCGCAGGGCCTGGTCGACATCCTTGGCCATGTGGCTGGCATCCCCGCAGATATACAACTGCGCGCCTTCCTGCAGCCAGCGCCACAGCTCGGCGCCGTGTTCGCGGATGCGATCCTGCACGTAGATCTTCTGCGCCTGGTCGCGGGAAAACGCCAGGCTCAGGTGGCTGAGCAAACCGTCGCGCTGCATGCCCTGCAGTTCATCCTGGTAGTAAAAATCGCTCGCCGCATGTTGCTCACCGAAAAACAGCCAGTTGCGGCCCTGATGCCCCAGGGCCCGACGTTCCTGCAAAAACGCGCGGAAGGGCGCCACGCCGGTGCCGGGGCCGATCATGATGATCGGCACATCGCCGTCGGCGGGAAGCCGGAAGTGCTTGGAGGGCTGCACGAACACCGGCACTTCGCCGTTGCCGGCACGGTCGGCGAGGAAGGTGGACGACACCCCCTTGCGCTTGCCGTAGCGCACGGCCGCCACGGTGAGGTGGACTTCACGCGGGTACGCCTTGGCGCTGGACGCGATCGAATACAAGCGCGGTTGCAGGCGCTTGAGCGTGCCGAGCAGTTCGTCCGCCGAGCAGTCGACGGGGTATTCGTGCAGCACGTCCGCCAGTTGCCGGCCCCACAGCCAGTCTTTCAGTTCGGCTTTGCGCTCAGGTTCGAGCAGGTGTTTCAGGCCTGGCTTGGCGCTGCGTGCGGCAATGAAGGCCAGGGTCTCGCTGTTGGGCCGGGCAATTTCAAAGTGCTCGGTCAGGGCCTGGTGCAGCGGCACGTCGCCGAGTCTGTCGATGTTTACGCAGGTACTGGAACCCAGGCGCGTCAGCTCGAGCAACTCGCTGACCAGTTCCGGGCAGTTGCGTGGCATCACTCCCAGGGCGTCGCCGGCTTCGTAGGTCAGCGCGGAGTCCGCCAGGTCCAGGGAGAACTGGCGGGTTTCCTTGTGCGGGCTTTGCTGGTTCAGGTGCAGGTTGAGCAGCAACCGTGACGCATGAGGCTTGGGTTTGCCGCTCGGCGTGGCGAGCGCGACGGGCGTTGCCGGGTTGAGGGTGTGTAGGAACTGTGTGAACCAGGCATCGGCGCGCTCTTCGAATTCGGTATCGCAGTCGACGCGCTCCAGCAAGCGCGTGGCGCCCAATTCGAGCAGGCGCCGGTCGAGTTGTTTGCCGTGCTGGCAGAACTGGTCGTAGTTGGGATCGCCCAACGCCAGTACCGCGAAGCGCAGCGACTCCAGGCGGGTTTCGGCGAGGGTCAGGCTGTGCCAGAAACCTTCGCCGTTGTCCGGCGGGTCGCCGTCGCCGAAGGTGCTGCTGATCAGCGCGAGGTTCTGCGTGTGCGCCAGTTTGCTCGCGGGGAAGTCCGCCATCGCGCTCAGCTCCACCGCGATGCCGCCGGCGCGCAGGCGTTGGGCAAAGCGCTCGGCCAAGGCTTCGGCGTTGCCGGTTTGCGAGGCCCACAGCAAGGTGACGGCCGGGGTGTCGGCAGCGGGCGCCGGTGCCACGGCGCTGGCCTCGGTGCGGCTGAACAAGCCGCCCAACAGGCCGTCCAGCCACAGCCGCGCGTCCCTGGCCACGGGCGCATTCGCCGGCAGTGTCGGAACACCGCTGGCCTGGCGCGCAGCACTGGATTGCAGGCCACTGAGAAAACCGGCGAGGTAGGTACGCTCATTGTCGCTCAATGACGGCGACGGCAGGTTGCGGATGCCGACCAGGTCGGCGAAGGCGTCGAGGCGCGACATGGCGAGTTCCTCTGTTAAGGGGGAAACGGGGTGGGCGGCCGGTGCCGATACATCGAGGAACTGGTGCTCGATCAGCTCGACCCGTTGCAGGGCGACCGCACAGAACTTGAACTCGGGCTGCAACGAAATCGGGTCGACCGCGTCATGGGTCACGGCGTTGATCGCCAGGTTGTCGCCGAACACATCGTTCCAGTGAAACGGCGCAAAACAGTTGCCCGCCCGCACACGGTCGCTGATCACCGCAGGCAGCACGGCGCGGCCGCGTCGTGAGCGCACCTCGACCGGGTCTTTGTGCTTGATGCCCAGGCTGGCGGCGTCGTCGGGGTGGATTTCCACGAAAGGGCCGGGGTTGAGTTTGTTCAGCGTGGCGACCTTGCCGGTCTTGGTCAGGGTGTGCCACTGGTGTTGCAGGCGGCCGGTGTTGAGCACGAACGGGAACGCTTCATCGGGCATTTCCGCCGGGGACAGGTGCGGGCGCGGGAAAAACCGGGCTTTGCCGTGTTCGGTGGCGAAAACGATCGTCGGCTGGCGGCCGTCGGCGTCGGTCTTGAGGGGCTGGTTGATGCCGTTGTTCAAGTAGCGGATCGGGTTGCGCTCTGCGGCCTCAATCGACGCGCACGGCCATTGCAGCGGTCGTTCGCGCAGGCGCGCATGGCTGGCGCCGCGAATGTCGTAGCCGGTGGCGGGGTTCCAGGCGCGCTTGATCTCGTCGAACACCTCGGCGGCGGACGCATAGGTGAAGGCGTCGGCGAAGCCCATTTCGCACGCGACCCTGGCGATGATCTGCCAGTCGGCCAGCGACTCGCCGGGTGGCTCCACGGCTTTTTGCATCAGGGTCAGGTTGCGCTCGGAGTTGATCATCACCCCTTCGGCTTCGGCCCACAGCGCGCCGGGCAAGAGGATGTCGGCGTAGCGATTGGTCTCGGTATCGAGGAACGCATCCTGGGTGATCACCAGTTCGGCGCTTTGCAGCGCTTCGATCACGGTCTGGCGATTGGGCGCGCTGGCCACCGGATTGGTGCAGATGATCCAGCAGGCTTTGATCTGCCCGGCCGCCATTTGTTCGAACATGCCCACGGTGCCACTGCCGGCCTGGCGCGGCAGGCTGTCGGCGGGCAGGTTCCACAGTGCTTCGATAAATGCGCGGTCGGCGTCGACCAGCACCGAGCGCTGCCCAGGCAGGCCGGGGCCCATGTAGCCCATTTCACGACCGCCCATGGCGTTGGGTTGCCCGGTCAGGGAGAACGGCCCGCTGCCGGGGCGGCAGATCGCGCCGGTGGCCAGGTGCAGGTTGCACAGCGCGTTGGTGTTCCAGGTGCCGTGGGTGCTTTGGTTGAGGCCCATGGTCCAGCAGCTCATCCACTCGGCGGCCTGGCCGATCCAGTCGGCGGCTTGGCGGATGTCGGCTTCGGCCAGGCCGGTCAGTTCGGCGACCCGCTGCGGCGGGTAGTCTTCCAGAAAGCCGGGCATGGCCTCCCAGCCTTCGGTGAACGCGGCGATAAAGGCCGGGTCGGTGTGCCCGTTTTTCACCAGCAGGTGCAGCAAACCGTTGAGCAGCGCGAGGTCGGTGCCCGGTTTGATCGGCAGGAACAGGTTGGCCTTGTCGGCCGTGGCGCTGCGCCGCGGGTCGACCACGATCAGTCTGGCGCCGGCCTTGACCCGGTCCATCATGCGCAGGAACAGGATCGGGTGACAGTCGGCCATGTTGGCGCCGATCACGAAGAACAGGTCGGCGCGGTCGAAGTCTTCATACGAGCCGGGCGGCCCGTCGGCACCGAGGGAGAGTTTGTAGCCGCTGCCGGCGCTGGCCATGCACAGGCGTGAGTTGGATTCGATATGCGCGGTCCGCACAAAGCCCTTGGCCAATTTGTTGATCAGGTACTGGGCTTCCAGCGACATCTGCCCGGACACGTAGAACGCCAGGGCGTCCGGGCCATCGCGGTCGAGGATTGCGCGCAAGCGGCCGGCGGTCTCGCTGATGGCCTTGTCCATGCCGATCCGCACCGGGTCATGCTCCCGCGCCTGGCGCAGGTAGGCGTTTTCCATGCGGCCGGACTCGGCGATGGCTTGCCCGCAGGTGGTGCCTTTGGTGCAGAGCCGGCCGGCGTTGGTGGGGTGGGCCTTGTCGCCGATCACCTTGACCACGCGGTTGTGCTCGACCTGCATGACGATGCCGCAGCCCACGCCACAATAAGGACACACGCTGCGTACACTTTGGTTTGCCATCGGTAACCCTCGGATCATTTCTGCCGCCCATAAAAAAACGCCCTGCAACCCTCCGTTGGAAACGGGGATTACACGGCGCCTTTGTCGTGAGTGGCAGTCTGCGTTGACTGCTTGGTATGCGTATTCCTAGCAAGTCACGCGCCAGGTTTTTCACACGCCGCTGTGACGGGCCTGGTTGCCCCCAGCGCGGGCCCGTCACGCGCAGAAATGCACTTTTATGACGCCGGAGCGCACCAGTTGGAGGCACGACCAGCGGTGTCTGGCAGGGTTGAGCACCGTTTGCAGCCTTTGCGACGGGCATGGCGGCTGGTTGGCACAGAGCCTGCAAGCACACTGTACAACCCACCTCGGTCAACGACGATCGACAGGCCATACAGGTCATGGGCACCAGCGGTAGAACCGGCGAAGACGTCCGGATCGACCCCGCATCAGAACAGGCAAAGGCGCCTGGAACCGCAAGGTTTCAGGCGTTTTTTTTTGCTTTTTAAACCGTGATGAGCTTTGTCGGGTGCTTGATATGAATTCCACTCTCGCCAGTCTGAAACAGCTGAAAACCCTGATCGTCGTCGGCAATGGCATGGTCGGCCATCATTGTGTGGCGCAACTGATCGAGCGCGGCGCCTTGGAGCACTATCGCCTGCATGTGTTCAGCGAAGAGCCGATGCGTGCCTATGACCGCGTGCATTTGTCCGAATACTTCACTGGCCGTGATGCCGAGTCGCTGGCGTTGTCGCACGCTTCGCTGTACCAGACGCCGGGCGTGACCCTGCACCTGGGGGCGCCGGTACTGGAAATCGACCGCGCCCGCCGTGAGGTGATCACCGCTACAGGCAGCGTGGCGTATGACAAATTGGTCCTGGCGACCGGCTCTTATCCGTTTGTGCCGCCGATCGACGGCGCGCAAGGCGATTCGCGGCTGGTCTACCGCACCCTTGAAGACCTCGATGCCATCCGTGGCGCCGCCGCGAATGCGCGGCGTGGCGTGGTGGTCGGCGGTGGCCTGCTCGGCCTGGAAGCCGCCAACGCCCTGAAAAGCCTGGGCCTTGAAGCCCATGTGGTGGAGTTCGCGCCGCGCTTGATGCCGGTGCAACTGGATGACTTCGGCGGGCTGGCGCTCAAGGCGCAGATCGAGCGCCTGGGCGTGGGCGTGCATTTGTCCCGCGCCACTCAATCGATCAGCGCGGGCGAGCAGTACCGCTATCGCATGAACTTTGCCAATGACGAATTTCTGGAAACTGATCTTATCGTGTTCTCCGCTGGCATCCGCGCCCAGGACGCACTGGCCCGCCAGGCCGGCCTGGAGATCGGCCCGCGCGGCGGGGTGGTGATCAATGATGAATGCCTGAGCAGCGACCCGGACATCTACGCGATCGGCGAGTGTGCGTCGTGGAACGGCAGCCTGTTCGGCCTGGTCGCGCCGGGTTACCAGATGGCTCGAGGGGTGGCCGCCCTGTTGTGCGGGCAGACCGCCGAGCCCTTTGTCGGCGCGGACATGTCGACCAAACTCAAACTGCTGGGGGTGGACGTGGGTTCCATCGGCGACGCCCATGCACACACCCCCGGTGCGCGCAGCTACCAGTTCATCGACGAGGCCAGCGCCAGCTACCGGCGCCTGGTGGTGGACGCCAGCGGCAAGCAGGTGATCGGCGCGGTGCTGGTCGGCGACAACAGCTACTACGACACCTTGCTGCAGTACATGCAGAACGGCATTGCGTTGCCATCCGAACCGGCCGGCCTGATCTTGCCGTCGTCCGCCGGCGCACCGAGCCTCGGCCCTGGCGCGTTGCCGGAGTCGGCCACCGTCTGCTCCTGCCATAACGTCACCAAAGGTTCGATTTGCGCGGCCATCGACAGCGGTTGCGCCGACCTCGGCCTGCTCAAGGCGCAGACCAAGGCCTGCACCGGTTGCGGCGGCTGCGCAGGTTTGCTCAAGCAGGTGTTCGAGCATGAACTGGTCGCCCGTGGCGTCAGCGTCGACAAGAGCTTGTGCGAACACTTCGCCTACACCCGCCAGGAGTTGTATGCCCTGGTACGCGTGGAAGGGGTGATCACCTTCGAAGAGTTGCTGGCCAAGCACGGCCGTGGCCACACTGGTTGCGATGTATGCAAACCGGCGGTGGGCTCGATTCTGGCGTCGTGCTGGAACCAACCGATCATGGACGCCTCGCTGGTGCCGTTGCAGGACACCAACGACACGTTCATGGCCAATATGCAGAAGAACGGCACCTATTCGGTGGTGCCGCGTATTCCGGGCGGCGAAATCACCGCAGAAAAACTCATCGCCATCGGTGTGGTCGCGCAGAAATACCAGCTCTACACCAAGATCACCGGCGGCCAGCGTATCGACCTGTTTGGCGCGCAATTGCATGAGTTGCCGGACATCTGGGCCGAGCTGATCGACGCCGGGTTTGAAACCGGGCACGCCTACGGCAAATCCACGCGCACGGTGAAGTCGTGCGTCGGCAGCACCTGGTGCCGCTACGGTGTGCAGGACAGCGTGAAAATGGCGCTGCTGATCGAGGACCGCTACAAGGGCCTGCGTTCGCCGCACAAGCTCAAGTTCGCGGTGTCCGGCTGCACCCGCGAATGCGCCGAAGCGCAAAGCAAAGACGTCGGTGTGATCGCCACCGAGAAGGGCTGGAACCTCTACATCGCCGGTAACGGCGGCATGCGCCCACGCCACGCCGAGCTGTTCGCGACCGACCTGGATGACGCCACGCTGATCCGCTACATCGACCGCTTCCTGATGTTCTACATCCGCACGGCCGACAAATTGCAACGCACCTCGGTGTGGCGTGAAAGCCTGGAAGGCGGCCTGGATTTCCTCAAGGACGTGATCCTCGACGACAGCCTGGGCCTGGGCGCCGAACTCGAAGCGCAAATGCAACTGGTGGTCGACCGGTACGAATGCGAATGGGCCAATGCCCTCAAAGACCCGGAAAAACTCAAACGCTTCCGCACCTTCGTCAACGACAAACGCCCGGATCCGGACATCCATTTTGTCCACGAACGCGGCCAGCGCCGGCCGATCATGGCCGCCGAACTCAACCTGATTCCCGTCATCGAGGAGCTTGCCTGATGAGCCAGTCCAACACTTTGCGTAACCTTGCCACCTGGAAAAGCGTGTGCAGCGAAAGCGACCTGGTGAACAATTCCGGCGTGGTGGTGTGGTACGACGGCGCACAAGTCGCGCTGTTCTACCTGCCGGACGCGCCGGACCAGACCCTCTACGCCATCGACAACCATGACCCGGAATCCGGCGCGAACGTGATCGGCCGCGGGCTGGTCGGCAGTATCAAGGGCGATCTGGTGGTGGCTGCGCCGATCTATAAACAGCATTACCGTCTGGCGGACGGCCAATGCCTGGAGACACCGCAGCAGCGCTTGCGGGTATGGCCGGTGCGGTTGAATGCGGGGGTGGTGGAGTTGGGGGTGAGTTGAGGCGAGGTCGGCCGAAGGCGCCCATCCTCCAGCTGCCTGCGGCATGTGGAGAATGGGCGCGTGCCTATCCGCCGTCAGCGGTTGAAACGTTCAACCAGTGCGTATTGGGTGGACGCGGTGTGGGTCAGTTCCTTACTCAGGTCCGCGGATTGATGGGCCTGGACCGACGTCTGGTCGGCCAGTTCGGCGATGGTGGTGATGTTGCGGCTGATCTCTTCGGCCACCGCGCTTTGTTCTTCGGTGGCGGCGGCGATCTGGGTGGTCATCTCGGTGATGTGGGACACCGCTTCGCTGATGCCGACCAGCGCCTGGTCGGCCTCAAGCACCCGGGCCACGCCTTCCTGCGCCTGGCGCTGGCCGTGCTCCATGCTTTGTACAGCGTTGCTGGACGACGCCTGGAGCTTGGTGATCAAGTCATGGATCTGGGTGGTGGAGTGCGACGTGCGTTGCGCCAACTGGCGGACTTCGTCGGCGACTACGGCAAAGCCGCGGCCCATATCCCCGGCACGCGCCGCCTCGATCGCGGCGTTGAGGGCGAGCAGGTTGGTCTGGTCGGCGATGCCTTTGATCACGTCGACGACAGTGCCGATTTCGTCGCTGTCGCGGGCCAACTGCGCCACGGTGACACCGGTTTCGCCGACCACGGCGGAGAGGCGCTCGATGGCTTCGCGGGTATCGCGGGCCACCTCGCGGCCACGCCCGGTCAGCACGTTGGCTTGCTGGGTGGCATCCGCGGTGCGCTGCACGTGGCTGGCGACTTCCTGGGTGGTTGCGGCCATCTGGTTGACGGCGGCCGAGACCTGCTCGGTTTCGACGCGTTGACGGTCAAGGCCGGTCGAGCTGGCCGTGGCCAGTCGGTTGGATTGCCCGGCCAGCGCGTTGAGCTGCTCGGCACTGTCCTGCAGGCGGGTGAGGCAGGTCTTCAGCCGGGCGTTCTGGCTGAGGAACGCGGTTTCCAGGCGACCCTGGGGGCCGTGTTCATCGCTGTACATCTGCGCAATCAGCGCATCCGAGGTCGACGGTTCGACGCCCGAAAGCAAGCGTAACGTTGCACGCCGACGCACCTGCGCGCCGATCATGCTCACGGGTACCGCAACGGCTACCGCCACGGCCATGGCCAGCGGCGCACTGAGGAACAGCCCGCCCACGGCGCCGGCAAGCCCGGTGGCGACGTAGGGCACGCTGTCGAATAACGTCGACAGCCAACTGTCCCGGCGCGAAACCGCCGATTTGTCCTGGCTCAAACGCCGGTAAAGCGCCTGGGCACGTCGGATCTCATCGGCGCTCGGCTTGACCCGTACCGACTCGAAGCCCACCACGCGGCTGCCTTCGAAGATCGGTGTAACGTAAGCATTGACCCAATAATGGTCGCCGTTTTTCGAGCGATTCTTGACGATACCCATCCACGGCAAGCCTTGCTTGAGCGCGCACCACATATGGGAAAAAACGGCTGACGGGACGTCGGGATGGCGCACGATATTCTGCGGGGCGCCGATCAACTCGGCGCGTTCAAAACCGCTGATATCGACAAAAGCATCGTTGCAGTAAGTGATCATCCCTTTAACATCGGTTGCGGAGATGAGCTTCTGCGAAGGCGCGAGCGAAATCTCGCGCTGTGTCACGGGTTGGTTATTGCGCATTCGACTACTCCCAGAATTGCCTGTAGGACATCGGCACCCGTTCAGATAAGTTGAAGACTGTTTGTCTGACAATCTCAAACAGCAACATTGCAGCGGTCGAAATCAGGTATTCAGCCCTGTCAGTCGGCGGCCGAAACGCGAAAGCACAAGACTTCAAACGCAAATGCCGGATAATGGCGGCCAATTTGAAGTTCGCTATTTTGGTAATCCCGCATGGAAATTAAGGTTAACTTTCTCGACAACCTTCGACTTGAAGCCAAGTTCGATGACTTCACGGTGATCGCCGATCAACCGATTCGCTATAAAGGCGACGGGTCGGCGCCGGGGCCATTCGATTACTTCCTGGCTTCGTCGGCATTGTGTGCGGCGTACTTCGTGAAGTTGTACTGCGAGACACGCAATATCCCCACGGACAATATCCGGTTGTCGCAGAACAACATTGTCGACCCGGAAAACCGCTACAACCAGATTTTCAAGATCCAGGTGGAGTTGCCGGCAGATATCTCCGACAAGGATCGCCAAGGCATCCTGCGCTCCATTGACCGTTGCACGGTGAAGAAAGTGGTACAGGCCGGCCCTGAGTTCGTGATCGAAGAGGTGGAAAACCTCGACGCCGACGCCCAGGCCCTGTTGATGCCTAATTCCACTTCCGAGGCGGGCACCTACATCGTGGGCAAGGACCTGCCGCTGGAGCAGACCATCGCCAACATGTCGGGCATCCTGGCCGGCCTGGGCATGAAGATCGAGATCGCCTCGTGGCGCAATATCGTGCCGAACGTGTGGTCGCTGCATATCCGCGATGCCCATTCGCCGATGTGCTTCACCAACGGCAAGGGCGCGACCAAGGAAAGCGCTTTGGCCTCGGCGTTGGGCGAGTTCATCGAGCGCCTCAACTGCAACTTCTTCTATAACGATCAGTTCTGGGGCGAAGAACTGGCCAATGCGCCGTTCGTGCATTACCCGGACGAGCGCTGGTTCCAGCCTGGGCGCAAGGATGAACTGCCAGCGGAAATCCTCGACGCCTACTGCCTGAACATCTACAACCGCGACGGCGAGTTGCGTGGCTCGCACCTGTTCGACACCAACTCGGGCAATGAAGACCGCGGGATTGTGGCACTGCCGTTTGTGCGCCAGTCGGACGGCGAGGTGGTGTATTTCCCGTCCAACCTGATCGAAAACCTGTACCTGAGCAACGGCATGAGCGCCGGCAACACCCTGGCCGAAGCCCAGGTGCAGTGCCTGTCGGAGATCTTCGAGCGGGCGGTCAAGCGTGAAATCATCGAAGGTGAATTCGCCCTGCCGGATGTGCCGGCTGACGTGCTGGCCAAGTACCCGAGTATTCTGGCCGGGATCCAGGGGCTGGAAGCCCAGGGCTTCCCGGTGCTGGTCAAGGATGCCTCGCTGGGCGGCGAGTTCCCGGTGATGTGCGTGACCTTGATGAACCCGCGTACCGGCGGTGTGTTTGCCTCGTTCGGCGCGCACCCGAGCCTGGAAGTGGCGCTGGAACGCAGCCTGACTGAATTGCTCCAAGGCCGCAGTTTCGAAGGCCTGAACGATCTGCCGCAGCCGACGTTCGAAGGTCACGCGGTGACCGAGCCGAACAACTTCGTCGAGCACTTTATCGACTCCAGCGGCGTGGTCTCGTGGCGCTTCTTCAGTGCCCGCTCGGATTACGAATTCGTCGAGTGGGACTTCTCCGGCCAGGGCGAAAACTCCAACGCCGAAGAAGCCGCGACGCTGTTCGGCATTCTCGAGAACATGGGCAAGGAATCGTACATGGCGGTGTATGAGCACCTCGGTGCCACCGCCTGCCGCATCCTGGTGCCGGACTACTCGGAAATCTATCCGGTGGACGACCTGATCTGGGACAACACCAACAAAGCGCTGTTTTTCCGCGCCGACATCCTCAATCTGCATCGCCTGGATGACGCGCAACTCAAGGCCCTGGCCGAACGCCTGGTGGAAAGCGAACTGGACGACTACACCGATATCACCACCTTGATCGGCATCGAGTTCGACGACAACACCGCCTGGGGCCAACTGACCATCCTCGAATTGAAGCTGCTGATCTACCTCGCCCTGCAGCAATACGAGGAAGCGAAGGAAGCGGTGGAAATGTTCCTGCAGTACAACGACAACACCGTCGAGCGCGGCCTGTTCTACCAGGCGGTGAACGCGGTGCTGGAGATGGAACTGGATGAAGACCTGGAATTGGCGGACTACGAGGCCAACTTCCGGCGGATGTTCGGTAACGAGCGGATGGATGCGGTGATCGGCTCGGTCAACGGCAGCGTGCGCTTTTATGGGTTGACGCCGACCAGCATGAAGCTGGAAGGGCTGGACCGGCATCTGCGCTTGATCGAGAGCTATAAAAAACTGCATAGCGCGCGGGCCAGCATCACGTCTGCCTGACGCAGCATCCAGTGTGGGAGGGGGCTTGCCCCCGATAGCAATCTGTCAGTCACTGAATCAGGAGACTGGCCCACCGCTATCGGGGGCAAGTCGAATCGTCGCACCGCCCCTCCCACATTAAGATGGAACTGGCAGACTACGAGGCGTCTGCAAAAACTGCACGGCACGCGGGCCAACATCACGTCAGCCTGACGCAGCATCCAGTGTGGGAGGGGGCTTGCCCCCGATAGCAATCTGTCAGTCACTGAATCAGGAGACTGGCCCACCGCTATCGGGGGCAAGTCGAATCGTCGCACCGCCCCTCCCACATTAGATATAGGCCAAGGCTTGCGCGAGGTCTGCGCGCAAGTCCTCCACATCTTCAACCCCCACCGACAACCGCACCAACCCATCGCCAATGCCCAATTGCGCCCGCGTCGCTGCCGGGATGCTGGCATGGGTCATGATCGCCGGGTGTTCGATCAGGCTTTCCACGCCGCCAAGGCTTTCGGCCAGGGCGAAGAGTTTGACGTGTTCCAGGAAACGCCTGGCGCCGGCCAGGTCGCTGTTCAATACCACCGAAATCATCCCGCCAAACCCGCGCATCTGCCGACGTGCCAGGGCGTGCTGGGGGTGCGAGACCAGGCCCGGGTAGTGAACCCGCGCCACCTGCGGTTGGTGTTCGAGCCAGCTCGCCAGGTCCAGTGCATTGCTGCAATGGCGCTCCATGCGCAGGGCCAGGGTTTTCACGCCGCGCAGGGTCAGGAAGGCGTCGAACGGCCCGGCGATGGCGCCGACCGAGTTCTGCAGGAAGCCCAGGCGCTCGGCCAGTTCGGGGTTGTCACCGACAATTGCGATGCCGCCGATCACGTCGGAGTGGCCATTGAGGTATTTGGTGGTGGAATGCACCACGATGTCGCAACCCAGCTCCAGCGGGCGCTGGATCCACGGGCTGGCGAAGGTGTTGTCGGCCACGCAGAGGATGCCGCGGGCGCGGCAGATGCGCGCGATGGCGCTGAGGTCGGTCAGGCTCAGCAGCGGGTTGCTGGGCGTCTCGACCCAGACCATGCGCGTGTCGTCCTGCAACGCGGCTTCAAACGCTTGCACATCGCTCAAGTCGACATAACTGAAACGATGCCCGGCGCTGCGTTGGCGCACCTTGTCGAACAGGCGGAAGGTGCCGCCATACAGGTCGTTGCCGGAGACGACATGGCTGCCGGCATCCAGCAACTCCAGCACGGTGGAAATCGCCGCCAGCCCCGAGGCAAAGGCAAACGCCTGGCGGCCGCCTTCCAGGTCGGCCACGCAGCGCTCCAGGGCGAACCGCGTGGGGTTGTGGGAGCGGCCATAGTCGAAGCCCTTGTGTACGCCGGGGCTGTCTTGCCGGTAGGTGGAATTGGCGTAGATCGGCGGCATCAGCGCGCCGGTGGTCGGGTCGGGGGATTGCCCGGCGTGGATCACACGGGTGGCAAACGCGCTTTTATCGGGCTGACTCATGCAAGGGATCTCCGCAGGTGATTGAGCAGGTCGACACGGGTGATCAGGCCATGGAAGCCCGACGCGTCGGCGATGATGGCGACCAGGCCGCGATCCAGCTCCGCCTGCAACTCGGCGAGGCTGGCGCTGGGGTCGAGGGTGTGCAAGGTTTCGGTCATGGCGCTGGCGACGATCATGGAAAAGTCCGCGGCGTCGTGGTGCAGGCCCAGCAGGATGTCGGATTCGTCGATCACACCCACCAGTGCCTGGCCATTCACCAGCACCGGCAATTGCGAGACATCGGCCAGGCGCATGCGCTGGAAGGCCGTGAGCAGGGTGTCGTCGGGGCTGACGCTGATCACGCGGCCGTCTTCAAAGCGCCGGGCGATCAGGTCGCGCAGGTCGCCGTAGTGCTTGTAGTGCAGCAAGCCCGCGTCGCTCATCCATTGGTCGTTGTAGACCTTCGACAGGTAGCGCGTGCCGGTGTCGCAGACGAAGCTGACCACGCGCTTGGGCGCGGTCTGTGCGCGGCAGTAGCGCAAGGCTGCGGCGAGCAGGGTGCCGGTGGACGAGCCGCCGAGAATGCCTTCGGCCTTGAGCAACTGGCGGGCGTGGTCGAAGCTCTCTTCATCGCTGATGGAATAGGCGTGGCGCACGCTGGACAGGTCGGCAATCGAGGGGACGAAGTCTTCGCCGATGCCTTCCACCGCCCAGGAACCCGGGGTGACCAGGGTGCCGCTGCGGCTGTACTCGGCCATCACCGAACCGACGGGGTCGGCCAGCACCATCTCCAGCGCCGGCTGCACCCGCTTGAAGAAGCGCGTCAGCCCGGTGAGCGTGCCGGCCGAACCGACGCCGACCACAATCGCGTCGAGGTCATGCTCGGTCTGCGCCCAGAGCTCCGGCGCGGTGCTGGTTTCGTGGGCGAGCGGGTTGGCCGGGTTATTGAACTGGTCGGCGAAGAACGAGCCCGGGATGTCCTTGGCCAGGCGCGCAGCGACGTCCTGATAGTACTCGGGGTGGCCCTTGCCGACATCGGAGCGGGTGATATGCACTTCGGCGCCCATGGCCTTGAGGTGCCGCACCTTTTCGGTGGACATCTTGTCGGGCACCACCAGCACCACCCGGTAGCCTTTCGCCCGGCCCACCAGCGCCAGGCCCAGCCCGGTGTTGCCGGCGGTGGCTTCGACAATCGTGCCGCCGACGCGCAGACGGCCGTCGCGCTCGGCGGCGTCGATCATGGCCAGGCCGATGCGATCCTTGATCGAGCCGCCGGGGTTTTGCGATTCGAGCTTGAGAAACAGCGTGCAGGGGCCGGTGTCGAAGCGGCTGATCCGCACCAGCGGAGTGTTGCCGATCAGTTCAAGCACGGCGGGGCGGGCAAGCGTGGGCATGTCGTCACCTGGGTGTAGGGTGGGGGGACAGCAAACGGCAAAGCGTGGCTTGGAACATAGGCCGCTATTGCACGGGTCGCAACTGCGCGGTCGGCCGGCTGTCTTTTTTTGGCGCATGAGCGAAGGCTCGGTGCGCCATCGGTGGGCAGTCTTGCCGCGCCGCCTGGGCGCGAACCCGCGCAATCGTTGGGTGTGCGCAGCTGGCCTGGGGTTTGCTAGAAACAAATCCAAACTTGGATACAAGATGGAGACCCTTATGCAGAGCGTTATCGGCTGGACCCTTGGCGAATGGCGTGAGGCCTATCGCAACGGGACGATCACCCCGGACATCGTGCTGACCCTGGCCGCGCAACACGCCGCCGCCGACAACGCCTGGATCGCGCGCGCGCGGCCTGAACAACTGACGGCGCAGTTGGCGCAATTGAGCGAGCGGCTGGCGGCGGTCGGTGGCGATATGACCCAGTTGCCGTTGTATGGCGTGCCGTTTGCGATCAAGGACAACATCGACGCGGCCGGTTGGGAGACCACGGCGGCGTGTCCGGAATTTGCCTACGCCCCGGCGTCGGATGCGAGCGTCGTCGCCAAGCTGCGTGCGGCCGGTGCGATCCTGATGGGCAAGACCAACCTCGATCAGTTCGCCACCGGCCTGGTGGGCACCCGCTCGCCGTATGGCGCGGTGGCCAACAGCTTCAATCCGGCGTATGTCAGCGGCGGTTCCAGCTCCGGTTCCGCTTCGGTGGTCGCCCGGGGTTTGGTGGCGTTCTCCCTGGGCACCGACACCGCCGGCTCCGGTCGGGTGCCGGCGGGGTTCAACAACATCGTCGGGTTAAAACCCAGCAAAGGCCGCCTGTCCAATACCGGCCTGGTGCCTGCGTGCCGCACGGTGGATTGCATCTCGGTGTTTGCCCTGACCGTGGAAGACGCTGAATCCGTGGCGCAAGTGGCCGAAGGCTACGACGCGAGCGACGCCTATTCCCGCGCCAACCCCCATACCGCGCCGGTGGCGGTGGGGCGTGCGATCAAACTCGCCATTCCGGCGACCCTGGAGTTCTTCGGCGATACCCAGAACCAGGCCGTATTCGAGCAGGCCGTCGAGCGCTTCAAGGCGTTGGGTGCGCAGATCACCCCGGTGGATTTCAGCCCGTTCAAGGCGCTGGCGGACCAGTTGTATTTCGGCCCATGGGTCGCCGAGCGCACGGTCGCCCTGCACAGCATGCTTGAACAGCAGCCGGACGCGATCAACCCGGTGGTGCGCGGCATCGTCGAAAACGGGCTTGAGTACAGCGCCTGCGACGCCTACAAAGCCGAATACCTGCGCGCCGACCTGAGCCGGCGCATCAACGACACGCTGGCGGGCTTCGACGCATTGCTGGTGCCGACCTCGCCGACGATTCGCACCCAGGCCGAGATGGCGCTGGAGCCGGTGCGCTACAACTCGCAATTCGGCTATTACACCAACTTCACCAACCTGGCGGACCTGTGCGCGCTGGCGCTGCCCGCCGGCTTGCGCGCAGATGGCTTGCCCAGCGGCGTCACCTTGTTGGCGCCGGCCTGGCACGACACGGCCCTGGCCCACTTGGGCAAGCGCTGGCAAGCCGGCCTCGGCCTGCCGCTGGGCGCCACCGCGCGCGAGTTGCCCGCACCGGCCGCACCAACCCCCGCGCCCGGCAGCGTGCGCCTGGCGGTGGTCGGCGCACACCTGAGCGGCATGCCGCTGAATTTCCAACTGACCACGCGCAATGCGGTGCTGGTGGAGCAAACGCTGACCGCCGACAGCTATCGACTCTACGCGCTACCGGGCACCGTGCCGCCCAAGCCGGGGCTGGCCAGGGCGGACAGCGGCCGCTCGATCATCGTCGAGCTGTGGGACATGCCCATCGCCCGATTTGGCGAGTTCGTCGCCGAAGTCCCCGCACCGCTGGGCATTGGCAACCTGAGCCTGACCGACGGGCGCAGCGTCAAAGGCTTTATCTGCGAACCCTGGGCCCTGGCCGATGCGCTCGACATCACCGAATTCGGCGGCTGGCGCGCCTTTATCGCGAGCCGGGGCTAAGCATGCCGGGCTCAACCCTGAAAAATCCCAAGGCGCGCCCCGACAGCCTGGCCGAACGCATCTACGCGCAGCTCAAGGCGGATATCTTCGACTTTCGCCTGCTGCCGGGCGACCGCTTCAGCGAAGGCGAAGTGGCCGAGCGCATGAACGTCAGCCGCACCCCGGTGCGTCAGGCGCTCTATCGTCTGGAGAAGGAAGGTTACCTGGAGGTGTACTTCCGCAGTGGCTGGCAGGTGAAACCGTTCGACTTCACCTACTTCGAAGAGCTGTATGACCTGCGGATCATTCTGGAACTGGCGGCGGTCAACCGTTTATGCCTGATGGATGAACCGCGCCCTGCGCTGTTGCAAGGGTTACAGGCGATCTGGCAGGTGGAGGAGGGCGAACGCCAGCAGGACACCCAGGAGGTGTCCGCGCTGGACGAGCGCTTTCACTGCGCCCTGGTGGAAGCCACCGGCAACCGCGAAATGGCGCGCATGCACTACGCCATTACGGAAAAAATCCGCATCATCCGCCGGCTCGACTTTACCCAGGCATCGCGGATCGCGGCGACCTACGAAGAACACGCGCAGATACTCGACGCTATCCTGCAACGGCGCGGTGAAGAGGCGCAGCAGCTGCTCAAGCGGCATATCGAACTGAGCAAGCAGCAGGTGCGCAACATCACGTTGCACCGGTTGCAGGTGGCGCGGGACACTCAATCAAGCGGCTTCACAGCAACGCTTGCAGACGGCTGACGGTGGCATCGCCGGCCCGCTGCATCGGTGCGCGCAATTCACTGCCGATCAGCCCCTGCAAGGCCAGCGCCGCCTTGACCGGTGCCGGGTTGGGCTCCATAAACAACGTATCGATCAACGGCAGCAACTGGAAAAACGTCTGCCGCGCCTCGCTCAACTGGTTATCCCGCACCTGCTGCCACAGCGCCACGAACCGCTCGGTGTGTACATGTGCCGACGCTGCGATCGCCCCACTGGCGCCAAGGCACAATGCATTGAATATCTGGATGTCCTCGCCACACAGCACATCCACCGCCCCACTGACCAGCAGCGCCAGGGTATTGCTCAGGTTGCCGCCACAGTCCTTGACCGCGACGATGCGCGGATGGGCGACGATGTTCAGCAGCGTGGCCTGTTCGAAGGTCGCGCCGGTGCGATAGGGAATGTCATAGAGAATGATCGGCACACTGGAGGCGTCGGCCACCGTGCGGAAGAACGCTTCAAGGCCGCTCTGGGACGGACGGATATAGCTGGGCGCCGGCACCAACAGCCCGGCCACCGGGCGTTTGAGGATTTCGCCCTGGAACTGCAACAGCTCAATCTGGTTATATCCCGCCAGGCCCATCACCACGCGGTGCGCCGGCACCCACTGCAACACCGCATCCAGCACCGCCAGTTGTTCCTGGCGGCTCAACGCCGCGGCTTCGCCCGTGGTGGTGCAGACCATGATCCCGGCCACGTGCTTTTCCAGCAGATGCTCAACCAGCCGGCGCAAGCCGATAAAGTCGATGGCTCCGTCCTGAAACGGCGTGACCACGGGAACCCAGATACCTTGAAACGCTGACATGCACTCTCTCCTGATGATTGACCGATTAAGTCACCGTCAGAAGGGCAGAAGGAATTGTGCAAGGGCAGGGTGTCCGTCGCGCTCAATGTCCTGTCAGCTCATCTGACGGGACAGCGCGCCCCGGTCACATGAGCGACTGTTTCTTCGATTTGAGGGCGCGCGCAACGCAACCTTGCGCCTTGGCGATCAAGCCAATGACGGAAAGGTTAACGAAAGACGTTGCAAGCATGAGCTGACACACCCTGAATGAGGGCTCCATCTTCAGGGGGTGTGAGTAAATGTGTCAAGCCCTGCGTAGTTACCGGCAGGTTGCACGGCCCAGGCACTTGAACGGTGCCTGGGCGGTGAAACGATCGTTGTCGGTCAGGGATTAGCCACTGCGGCCTCAATCGCGGCAATGTCGATCTTGGTCATGGTCATCATCGCCTCGAAGGCTCGCTTGGCCGTCGCCGGGTCGGCATGGGTCACGGCGGCCGACAACACACGCGGCGTGATTTGCCACGACAGGCCCCACTTGTCCTTGCACCAACCGCAGGCACTGGCCTGGCCACCGTTGTCGATGATGGCGTTCCACAGCCGATCAGTCTCGGCCTGGTCATCGGTAGCCACCTGAAAGGAAAACGCCTCGGTGTGCGGGAATGCCGGACCGCCATTCAGGCCGAGACACGGGATGCCCAGCACGGTGAACTCGACGGTCAGAATGTCGCCCTGTTTACCTGCGGGATAATCCCCCGGCGCGCGGTGTAACGCCTTCACCGCACTGTCCGGGAAGGTCTTGGCATAAAACGTCGCAGCGTCCAGGGCGGTGCCGTTGTACCAGAGGCACAGGGTGTTTTTGTTGTTCATGTTCGGTCTCCACGGTGAATGGGTGTGTGGAGTTTAGATCAGGGTGAAGGGCGGATGCGGTGTTGCGAACCGAGTACCGCGGCCTCTCCGACAGAGGCCGCATACAGAATCAGCATGCTGGGGCCAGCAACACCCACGATTCTCTCAAGCCGATCGTCAAGGACGAAGAACGCGCAGATGAGCAAAACGTCTGCGCGCGCCCAACGCCACCGTCACGAACCAAGTCGCTCGTTGACAGGCGCATGCTGCGCCATCAGCTGCGCGACCCAATCGATGAACACGCGCACCTTGATGCTGATATGCCGGTTCGGCGGAAATGCCACGTAGATCGGCATCGGATCGAGACGCCAGTCCTTGAACAGGGGCACCAATTCGCCGCGTGCTTCGTAGGCCGTGGACATGTACTTGGGCAGCCAAAGCACACCCAGCCCGGCCAGGCCGGCCGCGAGGTAGGCGTTGCCATCGTCGACTGCCAGCGCATAGCGGCCTTTGACCTGGAGGCTCTCAGCGTGGTTGCGCATGGAGTAGGGCAGGGCTTTACCGGTGCGCGCCCACAAGAAGCCGACGATACGGTGTTGCGAATCTTCCAGCTCCCGCGGATGCGCGGGGATACCGACGCGGGCCAGGTAGCTCGGTGCGGCGAAAACGCCAAGCTGGAGGTCGCCAACCTTCCGGGCCATCAGCGACTGATCCTTTATCTCGCCGCCGCGCACCACGCAATCGATGTTCTCACCGATCATATCCACGATCCGGTCGCTGACGCCCATGTCGATCTGGATGTCCGGGTAGCGCAGGTAAAACTCGGGCAATGCGGGGACTAGAATCATGCTGGCCAGCGGGCTTGGCACATCCACTCGTAATCGCCCCCTGGGCAGCGTCGAGGCGCCGGACAGGCTGGTCTCGGCGTCGTCCATGTCGGCCAGCAGCCGTAACACTCGCTCGTAATAGACTGCACCGTCGGCTGTGACGTTGACTTTGCGCGTGGTGCGGTTAAGCAATTTAACCCGCAACCGTGCCTCCAACTGCTGTACCAGTTGTGTCACGGAGGTCTTGCTCATGTGCAGTGTTTCGGCCGCTTTGGTGAAGCTGCCAGTTTCCACCACGCGAGCAAACGCCTGCATCGCATCAAAACGGTCCATTGCTAACCCCCGCTCTCGATTGGATTGTTTGGATTTTACAAACAGTGCTGGCTAAGGTTGCGTGTTTATCGCCCAGGTACAAGTCCATACAGTCTCTGCATCGTTAGTTCCGGGTCGGCTTTGACCCATTGATGGAGGCACCTATGACGCAGCGTGATGTTGTTTTTCCACCTGGACGCCAGGCGCTTTACGAGCGCAATCGCTATTCGCCGGCGATCAAGTCCAATGGTTTTTTATTTGTGTCGGGGCAAGTCGGCAGCCACGAAGACGGCTCGCCCGAACCCGATCTGGAGGCCCAGGTCCGACGCGCGTTCACCAACCTGAATGCAATCCTGGTCGCTGCCGGTTGCACCTTCGACGATGTGATTGACGTCACCGTCTTCATCGTCGATCCTGAGTCGACGTTCGAGACGATCTGGAAGGTTGTGCCGGAGTTCTGGGGCAGGGCGCCACACCCGACGCTGACCGGCGTGGGTGTCACATGGCTGTATGGTTACCAGTTCGAGATCAAGGTGATTGCCAAGCTGCCGGAAGGCACCGGGGGATGATCTGGCCAGTGATTACGCAAGGGCGCGGTACCGAAAGCGGTTCATCCTGAACCGTTGGGCTGTGACAGCGCGCACGTCACACTGCCGCAGTTGCAAGTGTTCTGGAACGCCAGGCAAAAGCCAACACCATCAGCAGCCCCAGCCCCGCCATTGCTGCCCCGGCCAGGGAAATCGCCGGATAACCCAGCCCGGCATTGATCACCGCTCCGCCCAGCGCCGCACCAATCGCGTTGCCTAAGTTGAAGGCACCGATGTTCACCGCCGAGGCCAGATTGGGCGCGTCCTTGGCCGCTTCCATGACGCGCATCTGCAGCGGCGGCACCAGGGCGAAGCTGGCGATACCCCATATCAGGATGGCAACGGCGGCCGGCAGCGGCCAACGCATCAGTACGGTGAACGCGAGCAAGACGAGAATGAGCACGCTCAGCGAAACGATCAGGGTGCGATCTATCGAGCGGTCGGCGGCCTTGCCGCCCCACATGTTGCCCAGCGTCAACCCCACACCGAACAGCACCAGCATGGCGGTGATGTAGGCGGTGGACGCGTGGGTCTCGCTGCTGAGGATCGGCGCGATGTAGGTGAAGACGGTAAACATTGCCCCCGAGCCGACGACAGTGAGGGCCAGCGCCCCCAGCACCGGGCCACGGCCCAATACCCGAATTTCGGCCAGTACACCGCCGCTTTGCGGCGCCGGCAGGTTGGGCAGGGCGAACCATAACGCAGCCATGGCCACCACACCGAGGCCGGTAATCCCCCAGAATGCGCTGCGCCAGCCGAACAGTTCGCCGAACCAGGCGGCCAGCGGCACACCGCCGATGGTCGCCAGGGTCAGGCCCATGAACATGGCCGCAACCGCTCCGGCACGTTTCTGCGGGGCAACCACGCTGGCGGCGACGATGGCGCCGACGCCAAAGAACGCACCGTGGTTCAGTGAGGTCACCACCCTGGCGACCATGAGGCTGTAGTAATCGGTCGCCAGGGCTGACATCAGATTCCCCAGGGTGAAAATCGCCATGAGTCCGATCAGCAGATAGCGCCGTGGAATCCTGCCGGTGGTCAGGGTCATCAGCGGCGCGCCGAGCAGTACGCCCAGGGCGTATGCACTGACCAACAGACCTGCGGCGGGAATGGAAACACCGAGATCCGCCGCGATGCCCGGCAACATGCCCATGGGGGCGAACTCGGTAACGCCGATGCCAAAGGCACCCATGGCGAGTGCGACAAGTGGTGGATTGATACGCATGGAAGGCTCCTTATCTATGCCGCCAATGCTACGATTCAGCCTTTTCAGGCGGTAGATAGCATTTTTGGCAATCACCTTTGCGTAAGGAGCACAAATGGACTTCAACGGCAGATCGGGTGAAATGGGCGTGTTCGTCAGCGTGGCGCAGGAAGGCAGCCTGTCGGCCGCCGCGCGGACATTGGGGCTGACACCCTCGGCGGTCAGTCGGATCATCGCCCGTACTGAACAGCGTCTTGGCACTCGGCTGCTGTTGCGCACCACTCGATCGCTCACCTTCACCGCCGAGGGCGAGGCGTTCCTGCGCGGCGCCCGGCGCATCCTGGCCGACATGGCCGAGGTCGAAGAAGCCATCGCCGACCAGGGCGTCCCAAGGGGGCGATTGCGCGTCAGCGCCGCGCTTGGTCATGGGCGGCTGGCCATCGTGCCCTTGGTGGCGGCATTCAGCGCGCGCTACCCGAACATCGTCGTCGACCTCACCCTCGGCGACGAAGTGGTCGACATTCTCGGCGGCCAGGCCGACGTGGCGGTACGTTTTGGTTATCTGCCCGACAGCCCGCTGACCGCACGCAGGATCGGCGCCACCGGCCAGGTAGTGGTGGCATCGCCCGCGTATCTGCAGCGCCACGGCATCCCCCTGGAACCGGAGGATCTACTGCGGCACAACTGCCTACGCTTCAACTTCCGACGTGCCGAACCCAACTGGCCATTCATCCGCGACGGAAAAGCGTTTTCCCTGAAGGTCAGCGGCAACATCGAATGCAGCAGTGGCGAAGCGCTGGCCCAACTCGCGCGAGTAGGTGCCGGCATTGCGCGTATCGGCGAATTCAGCGTGAGCGAGGACCTGCAGCGTGGCGATCTGATACCGCTGCTGGAAACCTGGAACCCCGGCGACGAGGAACCGATTCATGCGGTGTTCGTGGGTGGCTCGGCAATGCCGGCGCGGGTGCGGTTGTTCGTGGACTTCCTGCTGGAACATCATCGGATGTAGGTGCTGGCGTTAGCTGATCCTTGCGGGTACTCGCGCGATGCTGTTTGCATTAAGCAAATAGTGAGCAACACCCGAATCCAAACTCATTCGAGTGCTAATAGAATGTTGCGCAGCAGCTGACGAAGTACCGAACATGAATTGTATTCGACCGCCGAGCAATAAATTTATTGGCTCGGAATTGGTCGTTTTGGGTGAGATGTCGGGGCCAACTGCGAAGCACTGTTTTAGCTGCGCTTAAGCGTGACTTTGTTGTCCGACTTACTCACTATCTTATAGTTGCCTCTTAACTTTTTTAACACGCTAAGGCTTCTCACCGAAACGGCCATGGATATAGCCGCCGAAGTTGCTGCAGCCCCTAGAACGCTGAGGGCTCCGCCTGACCCGGCAACCGCTGCGAAGCCAGCAACCGGTGTGGCAACACCACCCGTACCGACGGTGGCTATGACGCCATAAAAGACTATGCATATAGAACCAATGGCCACAGCCCATGCAACCGTGCCGGTAGCCTTTATCCGAATGGTTTTTTTTGCAAGATCGCCTTCAATCACGATGGTGTCTTCATTGCGGTTTACCGCGTCGGCTAGTTCTTTCTCTGTCGTTACGCTCATTGCTTGTCCTTCGTTTTTTTATTGCCGGCAACAATGAATCCGATGATCAAAAAAAGAATAATGATCGGTGGAAAAGCTACGCACAAAGCGATTGCGCCAAGTAGCAGCAGCCCGCCGATTATCACCCCTACCATTTCCCCTAAAAGTGGAAGCAATAGCTTGAACATAACGACGGCTAAAATAATTCCGGCTATTACGACAATAATCATGTGCGGCCTTATGTGGGTTGTGTTGGTTTTTAGAATATGTTTGTCGGGTCTGCACTAAAGGCCGTACCCCGGAATGATCCGGAAAGCGTCGATTGAGCATCCATGTCCGTCGCGTGAGTTGCTGATCTTCCAGTTTGAAATCCCATCGCGATCCTGCGTACTTTGCTTGTCTGATACTTGGTTGGGCTTCTAAAATCCCCCTTCGCACGCTCAGGTTGTCGGCTGTCGCCCACCATTCTTTAGTTTTAAGGCATCCCTGCCAGTCATTCCCAATCCCCTCAATGATTAATGATCTGCACTTCGCGGTACTCAAATAACAGTTTGAGGTGTCGAGGGCGAGGCACAGCCATTGAGCACGCTAGGGTTAGAGCAGCCCTTCGTTATTCAGCTTCAAGCGCGCATAGAAGAGAATCGCAACCGCGGGAATCAAGGCCGAGTAGCCGGGCTTGACTGCACTTTTCAGGTTCGTAACCGCCGCCTTGATGCGCTCGGTCGAAACCAGATGAGTGAGGGAGGGCAGTCGCGTTGCAGATGCCAGCGTTAACTCCTTGTTCTTACTGGTCAGCGTTGAGTGCGCCTTGCGATACACAGGGGCAGGTGCGCTAGGGGTCGAGAAGTAAGACGTAACGGTCAGGCTTGCCGCCAACGCATCGACCTGCTCAAAGTAAGCTTTCTCGGACATGACCTCCAAATGCTGGGCAATGTCGTGTTTTGACGCGAGTACATGACCCTCACCGAAAGAAGAGTGGAAGCATTTGCTGATGAGCAACCCCTCCATCTCAATCACCCGAGCACAATCGTGCAACTCGTCTACCAAGTCGTAGTGTTCTGTCAGCATGAGCAGGATCTGTAGATACTTGAGACCGCGTCTACGCGCCAGGTTGGCCAAGCAGTGGCCGCCCAGTAGTTGGAATTCCTTGGTCAGCAGATACAGTGAATGGTCGGTCTCAAGGGTCGTCCAACTGCTGCTACGCAGGTGCTTGGCGACTTGATTGCGGATTCGATCGCTGGTCAGTTCGAGCAGGTCATAAATGAAATGGTCGGTCACGACCGGATCGGGATTCTTGATGATCAGTTGGGGCTGATTCGACGCCGGCAGGCCACTTTTGTAGCCATGGAAGCCTGATGCCCTGAGTACTTGCTCCAGACGCGGCCAATAGTCTGTATGACCGAAGGACTCCATCCGAACGTTTTTGCAGTTACCGATTGGCTGGCGACCCGCGCTGCTTTCGCCCATATTCAATCGCAGAACGTCGTCATCTTTTGAGTAAGCATTGTACAGCCTGCAGTTTGTGCGCTTGCGGATGGCTCGAGCCTCGTCTCCCGACAATTCGGCCGCCGCCGCCATCAACAACACATCGCCAATTTCAAGATCGTGATCAGTTGGCCTGTCGAGTAGATCGAGTAGCGCACTCACGACGACCCGCCCGCCAAGCGAGTGCCCGACCAGATTGACCTTCGACACGTAGGGGTGATGTTTGAGCAGGTAGCTCTCAAGTTGCGAGAGCAGTGTCTTGCCCATGGCGGTGGCGCGCTTGCGGCTGGTGTTGAAGTGGACGGCGCGATCGGCCACTGCTGCCGCGGTACCCGCGAAGATGTTCAACCGAGCCATTGCCGCCACGCTACTGCTGGATAACTTATCGAACTGGCTCCAATGACCGGAAGGCCAGAACGCAAAGATGTTGATGCACTCGTGGAGGGATGACGGGATACATTTGCTCAGCGCGCACCGGTCTTCTATATCGTGGCCGGCTGAGTAGCCGTGGATAAAGATGTTGGCGACCTCGCCGGAGCGGTGGGGCAGGGTCAAGAACTTGAAGTTGTGGCTCACGCGACGTCCTTGTAGCAAATCGTAGATGAGCGAATGGTGGCATTTGGCTATTGCTGTTGTAAACGGATGTTTAGGCACAAAGGCGCGGGGCTAGACCTCTACTCAGTAGGGCCTGAACGTGGCTTGCTGCTTATTCGTCCCGAAAACGCGGTGTTAGCAACCCATGAGGCCGACAGGCAACACCGCGCGTATCCCGCCGCCTTGAGAACGCCATTCAAGCCCGCCGCGCCATCAGCAACACCGTCGCCGCCGCAGACAACAACCCCGCGCAGCAGCGATTGAACAACCGCTTGCCCCGTGGCTCGGCGAACCAGCGGCGCATGTGCAGGCCCATATAGGCGTAGAGGCTGATGGCGATCCATTCCAGCACCAGGAACAGTGCGCCGAGCAGGGCGAACTGTGGGGTGATGGGCTGGCCGGGCACCACGAACTGCGGGAGAAAGGCGGTGAAGATCAGGATGGCTTTCGGGTTGCCCGCGGCTACCAGAAACTCCTGACGCGCCAACGCCCATGTTCCTACCTTGGCCGTAACCGATTCGCTCTGCGCCTGCGGATCGGCCCGCCACAGTTGCAACGCCAGATAGAACAGATACGCTGCACCGACGATCTTTATCGCGTAGAACAACAACTCCGACGTTTGCAGCACCACCGCCAACCCGGCGGAGGCGAGGGCGATCATGCCGGCGAAGGCGAGCAGGCGGCCGATGCCGGCGAGGCAGGCAGTGCGGTAGCCGTAGCGCGTGGCGTTGCTGACGGACAGCAGGTTGTTGGGACCGGGTGCCATGTTCAGGGCGAAGCAGGCGGGTAGGAAGAGGGCGAGGGTGGTGAGGTCCATGGCGGTTCCGGGTTCTGGCGGGGAGGGTCGAGGATAAAGGGGCTTGAGGGGGGAAGACAATCCAAGTCCTAAAGTTTGCCCCCTTGACGTCGATAACCGCTGTGAACCACTCAATCATGGACCGATGAAATGGTACTTACCCTCAGTTCTACCTATATCCCGTCCGCCAATACCCACCTTACGCCTGCCGACCAGATACTCGTGGCCAAGCCTCTGACGGACCTCGCGAAGGACGCCGTGGCCAGCGCCGGCCCGGCGGCTGTCTACCATCCCAGCGCAGACGCTGAACCAATGCAGTCGCTGGAGGCTATCGATACGTGGGTCGGCCGCTCGGCATCACGAGCGCTTCCTCGGATCATCGAGATCGCCAAAGGCGCGCAAAGCGTGCTGAACGCCACGTTCAAGACATTCCAATCAACGCTCGCGGCGACTTATCCGGATTTGGCCGGCACGAAATATGGCTTTACGGTGGAGGCCGATGGCGCGTTGAAGGTGCTCAATGAAGCCGGTCAGCTCAGCAGTTCGCAGAGCACGGATGAAACCCGCGTTCGTGCGTCTTTTGCGCCTGCCTGAAGATCGAGAACGGCTACCCGAGCGGCCTCATCAGCGTCAGAAACTGTACTTCGCCGTTACCCCAAAGCTGCGCGGGTTGCCGTAGGTGTCGGTGGAGCCCCAGATCGGGCTGTTGCCGATCGCCGAGTAGTAGGTGCGGTCGAAGATGTTGTTGGCGTTCACTTGCAGGTCCAGGTGCTGGTTCACTTGGTAACCGGCCATCACGTCCGCCACCGCGTAGCTGCCTTGCTCCAGGCGATAGCTGCCGTTGGTGAGGGCGATGTCGTTGTACATGCGGCTCTGCCAGTAGACGTTGCCACCGATGCGCAGTTTTTCCAGCGGGCCCTGGAAGCGGTAGGACGTGGTGAGTTTGAACAGGCGTTCCGGTGTATCGGAGCTGAAGCGCTGGTTGTCATTGGCCGGGTCGCTGTCCTTGATGAAATGCGCGCGGGTGTAGGTGAAGCCGCCGCCGACTTGCCAGTTTTCGGTGAGGGCGCCTTGCAGTTCCAGGTCGATGCCCTGGCTGCGCACCAGGCCGGCGGCTGCGTAGCAGGTGAGCACCGGGCAACCGGCCTGGGTGGCGGCGGTGGTGGCGCGGTTTTTCTGGTCGATCTGGAACACCGCCAGGCTGGCGTTGAGCGCACCGTTGAAATATTCGCCCTTGATGCCGACTTCGTAGTTTTCGCCCACGATCGGTTCCAGCACCTTGCCCGAGAGGTCCTTGCTGCTTTGCGGGTTGAAGATGTCGGTGTAGCTGGCGTAGACCGAGTGGTGCGCGTCGAGGTCGTAGATCACCCCGGCGTAGCGCGTCAGGTTGCGGGTGACTTTGTAGTCGCCGTCCTGGCTTTGACGGTCGTCATAGTCGTACCAGTCCAAGCGTGCGCCGAGGATCACCTTGAGCGGGTCGGCCAGGTTGAGGCGCGTGGTCAGGTAGACGCCGTCCTGGGTGGTGAGGGTGTGGGTTTTGCCGTTGCGCTGGAAGTCGGGTTTGGCGCCGTTGAGCGGGTAATTGGTGTCGTAAGGGCTGTATTCCTTGGAGGTGGCGTCGTAGATGCGTTTGCTGGTGCCGACCACCACTTCGTGGGTGCGGCCGAAGGCGTCGACCGGGCCGCTGGCGAAGGTGTCGAAGGCGTACTGTTTGTCGTCCTGATGCGACTGGTAGGCGGTGCGCGCCAGCTCGGTCTGGTAGCGCGATTGGTAACTGCCGGTGAACACGCCGTCCAGCTGCGACGCGGAGCCGGCGACGTTGAGTTTCCAGCCATTGTCGAAGCGGTGCTGGATGTCGCCGAATACAGTGTTGATTGTCAGCTCCTTGTTTTCCCAGTCGCTGCCGGGGTTGGTGGAGCGGGGCAGGTTCAGGTGATGGCCATCGGTGCCGATGGGCAGGCCGCCCCAGAAGAAGTTGGTCTGGTCTTCCTGCCGGGAGAAACCGAGGGTGGCAGTGGTGTCTTCGCTGAGGTCGGCTTCGCTGATCGCGTAGAACAGGCCGTGGTCGCTGGTTTCGTTGTCGCGGAAGCTGTTGGCGTCGCGGTACGAGCCGACGACGCGGCCGCGCAGGGTGCCGCTGTCGTTCAAGGCGCTGGAAGCATCGAGCTCCATGCGATAGTCATCCCAACTGCCGGCCGCGCCGGTGATCGACACCTGCGGCGTAGCGGTGGGGCGCTTGCGCACGAAGTTGATCGCCGCCGAAGGGTTGCCGGCGCCGGTGACCAGGCCGGTCGCGCCGCGGATCACTTCGACCCGGTCGAACATCGCCAGGTTGGGCTGCACGCTGTTGGCGTAGCCCGAGTAGGCGCTGGGCAAGCCATCGAACATCATGTTGTCGATGTCGAAGCCGCGCGAGCTGTAGGTCTGCCGGCCGGGGCCGCTGGACTGGCTGAGGAACAGGCCGGGGGTGTTCTTGACCACATCGTTGACGCTGGTCATGGCCTGGTCGTCCATGCGCTGGCGGGTGATCACGGTCACGGCCTGCGGGGTTTCGCGCATGGTCAGCGGCAACTTGGTGGCTGTGGCCATAGCACCGGTGGTGTAGGACTGGGTGCCTTCGGTGGTCTCGCCGAGTGCCTGGCCGCTGATCTCGGTGGCGCCCAGTTCAAGCGGTGCCGCGGCCTTTTCGGTATCGGCCGCCAGCGTTGTCTGGGTGCCGCTGAGGCAGATGGCCAATGCCAATAGACTGGGTGAAAAACGCGTACCGACAGGTTGTTGAACGGACATGAATCTGAGCCTCCCCCGAGCGCCATCCATGGCGAATAATAAACGTATTGATAATTATTCGCGTGAGTGTGGCAGATTGAATCCGCGCAAAAAAGACTTGGGGGAGAATTACTTAACAAATTTTTCACATCTGTCGAGGGGACAGATCACCCTCCCAGCGCGAAATCATCCGCCGCTGCGTGGGCTCGCGGTCGCCGATGGGCTGGCGCTCAAACCGACGGCACCGCGAAAAAAGTCGCTGTCAGAATTCCATTCGCAGGCCCACGGTGCCTTGTCGGCCGTTGAGCATCTGGCTGTCCAGGTTGCGGTTATAGCCGACTTCGCTGTACAGGCTGACGCCCTTGGCCACCTCCAGCGTGGCGCCCAGACTCAGGCCCAGGGTGGTGGACTTCTGTTCGGTGTCGATGTCTGTCACACGGTTAAAAGTGACGGTGTTCTGCCCGGCGGCGGTGTGCCAGATATTGGCCCGCGCGTAGGGCTGCAACGGCAGGCCACGGACCTGATAGTCGCCGCGCAGGCGTATGCCCAGGCGCGTGGTGACGTTGGTGTCGGCGTTGTAGGCCACGTCGGAGATGCCATCGTTCTGACTGTCCAGTTTGGTTCGGCTCAGGATCAATTGAGCCTGCGGTTCAACCACCCAATCGGCGGTCATCTGGAACGGCCTGCCGACCTCGACGGATGCGGCGACGTTATGCCCGCGGGTTTTCATCTTCACCCCACGGTCCGATTCGTTATTGCCATCGAAACGGGTGCCCATCAGCACCAGATCGAGGTAGGCCTGGTTGGCGCCGATCAGTGTCCAGTAAACGCCCAGGCTGTCACCGCGCAAGGTGGTGTTGCCAGCGGCCTTGTCTTGCCAGCCGCCGTTGAAGCCTTTCACGTCACCTTTCAAGCGACTGTGGCCGACGAAGAAGCCGACTCGCTGCACCGCGCCGTTGGCGGTAGCGCTCGCGTACACGTCGGTACCGATCTGGAAGGCGGAGATCGAACTGTCCAGCGTCGGGCTCACCGTGCCGGCAAAGCTCTGGCGGCTGCTGTTGCCATACACACGCCCCCAACCGGCAGGAAACGCACCGGTCTGCTGTTGTTGGCGCTGATCGCCCATGCGTTCGTGATAGGTGCCCAGCATGGCCTGTACGATTTGTTGCGCGGCAGGAAACAACACCGCGTAGATCGGTACTTCCGGGCGATAGATCGGGATCGGCGTGAGGCCCGGATTGGTCGGCAGTTCAGGGGTGCCCACCACCGGTTCGGGGAGCGGCGTCACCGGGCCCGGCAGCGGCGCCACCGGCACTGAAGAGCGCAGGTAGTAGTTTTCGCCCGTGCCCGCGTTGTCGCCCCCTTTGAACAGGTAGTAGTCGAAGGCGCCTGCGGAAACCCGGTTTGCCAGGGTGAACTGGGTGCCGGCGCCGCTGGCGCCGTTGATTGCGCGGACCACCTGGATGCCGTCCTGCACGGTTTCGGCCCCCGGCCCGGCGAGATTGGTCACGCTGATAGCGGTGGTGCCGCTGATCTGGCCCGTGCCGATCACCAGCAAATCGCTGGGTGAGCCGTCGCTGCCCAAGACGCTTTGCAAGGCGAGTCGGCCAGCGTTGCCGTTGTAGTTCCCGTTCACCGTCAGGGTGTCGGTGGCGCTGGTACTGCCGGTGGTCATGTCGATTAGGCCGCCGTTGTTCAAGGTGACGGATTGGCCGGCGGTAAAGGGGTCGATCGAACCGCTGGTGACGGTCAATTTGCTCGAACCGTCGAGGCTCATGATGCCGCTGCCGGTTGCGCTGTCGCCCAGCACGAAGGCACCGCCCAGCTTGAGGTCCGAGCCGTTATCCAGCAGCACCTGTTCCCAGCCGGTATAGCGTGCGGGGACGTCGGTCTGGGTGTTGGCGAATGTGAGCGTGTCGTTACCCAGGCCACCATCCACCAAGGGGTTGGAGGACAGCGACGTTTCGTTGAGGTTTTTCAGCAGCGCGGTGTCGTCGTCGGCGCCCATGACGATCAAACCGTTGACCTTGCCGCCATCGTGCCAGATCAACTGGTCCTTGCCGAAACTGGCGAGGATTTGCCCGTTGACCGTGCCGCCGCTGACTTCAATCAAGTCATCGCCGCCGCTGGTGCTGATGTTGCCGCCGATGTAACTGGTGCCCGAGACGAGAATATGGTCATTGCCGAACCCGGTGACCAGATTGCCCAGGATGGTGCCGCCTTGCATGTCGAACACGTTGTTATCGAGCTTCATATCGACCCGGCCAATGGTGCCGCCTCTCATCGTGGCTCGGTCGCCATCTTCAAACGCCCCGGTGATGACCCCGCCGCTCATGTTGAAGGTGTCCAGGCCATCGCCCTGGGCCAGGGAAGCGATGGTGCCGCCGCTCATGGCAAAGCTGTCGATGCCGCCGCCTTGGCTTATTGCACCCGCCTGCCCACCGGTGATCTGTACCACATCCGCGCCTGCGCCTTGGGTGACCGAACCGGTGACGGTGCCCAGGTTCAGGCGGAAAATATTCGCGCCGTCGCCTTGGTTCAGCGCACCGTTGAGCGCCGCCGTCGGCCCGTTCACGTCCACCAGGTCGTTACCCGCACCAAAGGTGACATTGCCGTTGATGGCGCCGCTGCCGCTGATATTCAGGGTGTTGTTGCCACCGGTGTCGGTAAACCCCGGTGCCGAGGCACTGTCGCAGGTGGAGATATCGTCGCCGGCGCTGTTGTTGATCGTGCATGCGCCATAAGAGGGGAGTGGCCACGCCGTCACGGCGATGATTGAGCTGATGCCCAGGTACAACAAAGAAGATGTTGGTGCGCGCATGACCCGTCCTCGTTCGAAGGGAACATCTCCCGGCACCTGGACAAGCAGGTGCGTTCGGACCATGGCAACAACGAACGATACGGATCAGGGAGTACCGGTTACCCGATTCTGAAAACATCGGCCAATGCAAAGGGTTGGCATGGCTTTCTCGACTGCGCCTTAAGCAGTGCAGGTTTTTTGCACCTTAGTCGCACATCAAACGGGCCGCCACTGTCAGAAATAACAGGTATAGACGAGTGGGTTTCTAGACGAACACGATCTCATAGGGCTCGCGCATCCGCTCCAGCAACACCTGGGCGAGCATCGGCGCGAGCCCGATCTCCGGGTCTCCGGCCAGTTGGCTGGCATAGGCATGGGCCGCATGCAGCTTGCGCGCCACGCTCCAGGTGTCGAGGCGCACCTTGCGCGCACGCTGCCAGGGGATCATCGAACCTTCCCGCGCCGTCCAATGCCAGGCCCAGATCGGCAGCTCATACAGACGCGCCCCGACCAGGCTGCATGCCTTGGCGCTGGCACGGCCGACGGCGTCGTGGTCGGCGTTGCCGTCGTTGCGCCAGGTGCTGAAGACCACATCGCCGGGCTGCAGATATCGGGCGATGAGTTGGCTCATGGGGTGTTCGCTGGCGGCCAGCGCGTCATCGCGAAAGCCGCCGCGAATCCACTTCAGGCTGTGCAGCGGCATGCCCAGCCGGCGCAGCGCTTCGACGCTTTCCTGGGGCCGCACCACGCTCAAGCGCCTCGCCGGCCAGACATTCGAGCCGGGGTGGCTGGCGCTGCCGTCGGTGATGGAAATCAACAGCATCGGGTGTTCGAGGGTGCTCAGCCGTTGCAGCAAACCGCCACAGGCCAACACTTCATCGCCGGGGTGGGGCGCGACGATGACCACTCGCGCACCCGGAGGCACCAGCGAGTGAGGATGAATGGCGGGGATTTGCGCCAACTGCGGGGCACTGTTCCAGATCTGCGCTGGACCGCGGCGGCTTTCGCTGAGGGAGGCGGGTTTCATGGCGGGCACGTCCTTGTCAATTGATGCTGGGTCGTAGCCCGTGGACGGGACGACGCTCTTTTTAGTCGCCGCAGGCTCCGCTGCAGCGATTGCTCGGCATTTCAATCCTGGATTGCCAGCAAGGCGTCCTCAGCATAGACAAGGATTCGCTGCTTTCACATCTTGTAACTTCGATTTTTTTTAACGGGCCCGTTTCAGGCTGCTCAACGCAGGCCCTCATGGGTGGCGACCGATGTACCGTCGCGGCTCCAGAGGTCGAGCAGGAAGTCACTGTCGTGGTGCCGCGCAACACACGGCATGGCCAGCCGTTGCTCGAGCAGCGCATGCACTTGGGCGGCGGTTTGCGGGCAGCCGTCGATCGGCGCGCGCCAGTGACAGGCCAGCAGTTGACCGTCGTCGCTCAGCGCGGCGAGGGCGCAGTCGATCAGGCGGGTGAGGTCATCGGCGTCGAGGTAGTAACACAGCTCGCTCAGGACGATCAGGTCGAAGCGGCCGTCAGGCCACTGTGCGGGCAGGCGACTCTGCTGCACCTGGGCATGGGGAAATCCCATCAGACGTGTCTTGGCCAGGGCCACTGCTGCGGCCGCGGTATCGCAGCACACCAGGCGGTCACAACGTGGCGCCAGTTCGACGCTCAGTTCACCATTGGCGCAGCCGGGCTCAAAAATCGCGGCGTAACGCGGGCGGGTCAACAGCGCCAAGGTCAGCGCGCGCTTGCGCCGCTCGTACCAGCGTTGACGGAAGGCCCAGGGGTCATCGTTGTCGGCGAACAGCCGATCAAAATACGGTGTCGCCACGCTCATACAAACACCACTTCAAAAGGCTGCAGCAAACGCTCGACGACATACGGTGCCAGCACCGGCGGCAAGCCGATCTGCGGATCGCCCTCCAATTGGCTGGCGAACGCGTGGATGGCATGGCGCTTGCGCGCGACGACTTGGCAACTCAGCGGGAGTTTGCGCGCGCGATGCCACGGTACCTGGCTGTCTTCCGGGGTTGCCCAGTGCCAGGTCCACACGGGCAACTCGTACAGGGTCGCGCCGACCGCCAGTGCGGCACTGGCACTGGCGCGGCCGACGGCTTCATGGTCGCAGTGGCCGTCTTCGCGCCAGGTGGTGAACACCACGTCCCTGGGTTTGAGGTGGCGCTCAATGAACGCGGCCAACTGCGCTTCGCGGGCGGCGACCTGGCTGTCGGTAAACCCGGCGCGCAGCCACTTCAACCGGTGCAGCGGCAAGCCGAGGCGGTGCAAGGCCTGGGCCGACTCCTGCGGGCGCACCACGCTGAGGCGTTCCACCGACCAGCGCCGCGAACCGGGGTGACTGGCGCTGCCATCGGTGACGGAGATCAACTGGATCGCCCGACCCAGTGCGGCCAAGCCTTGCAACAGGCCGCCGCAGCCCAGCACTTCATCGTCCGGGTGCGGTGCGATGATCACTGCGCGATGCCCTTCGGGTACCAACTGTTCGACGCTGATCGGCGCCAGTTCGGCCATGTGGGACGAGGTCTGCCACTGATGCAGCGACGTGCCCTGGCCCACGATCGGATTGGCTTTCATAACTGCCACCTCCCAGGTGGCTCGGCGGCAACCTGTTCACCGAGGGCGGCCAGGTCACGCTCGGCATGGCTTTGACGTACATACACCGGCAGGTCCGCCATCAGTTGGGCAAAGTGCGGATCTTTGCAAAAAGGCCCCGCACCGGCGGCGCGACCGACGTGGCGCATGACCTGTTCAACCGTGTCTTCGAGAGACGCGCGTACCTGTTGGGCCAGTTGCCTGGCATCGGCCAGCGGGGCGCGGTCGATCTGCCGCGCACTGGCGCGCAGCACGCAGGCGGCACTGTTCAAGGCGCTGTCGACCGCGCCGAGGTGGGCCAGGGCATGCGGTTCCGCACGCCTGTTGCACTGCTCGCGCAGCACTTCAGCCAGGCGTTGCGCCGCGCCATACCAGCACGCTGCGATACCGACGGCGCCTTGCCAGAAGCCGGGGCGGGCGAGGTAGTCGCCGGGACTGCCGATGGCAATCCCGCTGGCCGCCTCGAACAGGACATCGACACTGCCGGTGGCCGCCATACCTACCGCTTGCCACCCCTCATCGGTCACGCAGATGCCGGGCTGGCCCATCTCCACTGCGACCAATTGCTGGCGATCCTCCTCGTCCCAGGCCGTCAACAACCCATGGCTGACCACCGTCGCTCCCGAACACCAGGCTTTACGCCCCTGCAGCACCAGACGATGGCCGTTGCGCCGCGCCCGCACCCTGGCCGTCGGCGGTTCTGCCGCCCACATGCCCCAGAGGCTGCCCTCCGGCGGCAAGGGGCTGCGCAGCTCGGCAATGATTGCCAAGGCATCGGTGTGACCTTCGAACAACTTGCACAAGCGCAGGTCGTGTCCGGCGACCTGGGCCAAGCGGCTGAACCGTTCGAGGGTCTGGCCGCTGCCGGGGAGCGGCAGGCGGTCCAGCCCCTCGGCCTGCAGCGCCTTCAAGGCCGCGCCCAGGGCCTGCGTGTCCGCATAGCCTTGGTAGCCTTGAAGGAATCCATGCAGGCCCATGTCACACCTCTTCGTCGTGCTGCAGTTCAAACAGCAGCAGCGAGCGCCCGGTGACCGCGTACTCATGGTGGAAATCAAAGCGTTCCTGCCCGCGTATCGTCGTGTCATGGGTGTCGAGCATGCAGGTCCAGAACTGGCCTTCCGGCACGGGGGGCAGGCGGAAATTGACCAAGTCGTGATGGGCGTTGACCACCAGCAACAACGTGGCATCGCCACCCGGACGGCGAATCCCGGTCTCCTGGGCGCGGCCATCCATCAGCATGCCCAGGCAACGGCCGTGACTGTCTTCCCACTGTTCGGTGCTCATCTCGTTGCCATCCGGCGCGAGCCAGGTGACGTCCTTCACGCCGATGTCTTCGTTGTAGTCGCCCACCAGGAAGCGGCCACGGCGCAGGATCGGGTACGTCATGCGCAGTTTGATCACGCGCTTGACGAACTTGAGCAGCGCCTTGCCGTCATCGTCCAGCTCCCAGTTGACCCAGCCGATCTCGCTGTCCTGGCAGTAAGCGTTGTTGTTGCCGTGCTGGGTGCGCGCGAACTCATCCCCGGCCACCAGCATCGGCGTGCCTTGGGCGAGCAGCAGGGTGGCGAAGAAGTTGCGCATCTGGCGCAGGCGCAGGGCGTTGATTTCCGGGTCGTCGGTGGGGCCTTCGACGCCATGGTTCCAGGACAGGTTGTTGTTGCTGCCATCCTGATTGTTTTCGTCGTTGGCTTCGTTGTGCTTGTCGTTGTACGACACCAGGTCATGCAGGGTGAAACCGTCGTGGGCGGTGATGAAGTTCACTGAGCTGTAAGGCCGGCGGCCACGGTGGTTGAACATCTCGCCGGATGCGGTCATGCGCCCGGCGAAGTCCGCCAGTTGGCCGTCATCGCCTTTCCAGAAGGCGCGCACGGTGTCGCGGAAGCGGTCGTTCCATTCCACCCAGCCCGGCGGGAAGTTGCCCACCTGATAGCCGCCGGGGCCGCAGTCCCAGGGTTCGGCGATGAGTTTCAACTGGCGCAGCACCGGGTCTTGACGGCAGGCGACGAGGAAACTGTGGCGCTCGTCGAACCCGTCACGATAACGGCCGAGGATGGTCGCCAGGTCGAAGCGGAAACCGTCGACGTGCATCTCGGTGGCCCAGTAACGCAGGGAGTCGGTGACCATCTGCAGCACGCACGGGTGGCTCAGGTCGAGGGTGTTGCCGGTGCCGGAGTCGTTGATATAGAAGCGCTTGTCGTCCGGCATCAGGCGGTAGTAGGAAGCGTTGTCGATGCCGCGCATGGACAGGGTCGGGCCACGCTCGTTGCCTTCGGCGGTGTGGTTGTAGACCACGTCGAGAATCACTTCCAGCTTGGCTTCGTGCAGGTGCGCGACCATCTCCTTGAACTCGGCGATCTTGCCGCTGGCCAGGTAGCGCGGGTCCGGGGCGAAGAAGGCGATGCTGTTGTAGCCCCAGTAGTTGGTCATGCCTTTTTCCAGCAAATGCTGGTCGTTGACAAAGGCGTGTACCGGCAACAGTTCCACGGAAGAAATACCCAACTGGCGGATGTGCTTGAGCAGATCGTCTTCCATCAGCCCGGCGCAGGTGCCGCGCACGGCCTCGCCGACCGAGGGGTGACGCATGCTGATGCCGCGCAGGTGGGTTTCATAAATGATCGTGCGGTCCCATGGCACGCGCACCGGTTGGTCGTCGCCCCAGGTGTGCGCCGGGTCGATGACCTTGCACTTGGGCACGAAGGGCGCACTGTCGCGTTCGTCGAAACTGAGGTCGTCGTCGGGGTGGCCGATGGTGTAGCCAAACAGCGCCTCGGACCATTTGAGCTCGCCCACCAGCTGTTTGGCGTAGGGGTCGATCAGCAATTTGTGGTGGTTGAAACGGTGGCCGTTGGCCGGGTCATACGCGCCGTACACACGGTAGCCGTAAATCAGCCCGGGGTGGGCGTCGGGCAAGTAGCCGTGGAAGATTTCATCGGTGTATTCGGGGAGTTCGATACGTTCCAGTTCGACCACGCCAGCGTCGTCGAACAGGCATAACTCGACTTTGGTAGCGTTGGCCGAGAACAGGGCAAAGTTGACACCCAGGCCGTCCCAGGTCGCCCCCAGGGGGAAGGGCAAACCTTCGCGAATTCGCGATGGTTCGTGGGCCGGGGGGGCCTGTTTTTTATCGGCTTTGCTCATTGTGTTGCTCCTGCATGGGTCTTTTTTCGGGCCGAACGTAGCCCTGCTGACGAGGGGTCAGCTAATAATCGGGCAAGTGGCTGACCTCCGGCCGGGGTTGCCGGCCGGAGGTTCATGACGGCACAGGGCTTACGGCTTGGGCTTTTTTGTGGCCGCCGGCTTTTTAGCCGCCGGCGTGGCCGGTTTGCCTGCGGCCGCTGCCGGCTTGGCTTTCGCTGCCGGCTTGGGCGCGGTTTTCGGTTTGGCGGCGGGTTTGGGCTTGCTGGGTGTCAGTGCTTCGGCTTCTGCCAACTTGCGGGCCATTTCCCAATGGCGCGCATCCTGACCTTGCGGCTTGCCCTCCGATTCCCAGATCTGATACGCGAATTCGCGAACACGTTTGTCTTCAGTACTCATCACAATGTTCCTCGCAGAAAATTTCAGCTTGATTGATCATCAGGATCGATAAAGACGTTGACCGGGAAATCCCCCAGCGCAGTGCTGATCAACAGCTCCTTGTCTGGTGTGACTGCGCGTGTATGAAAAAGTCCCTTCCAGTTTTCGGTTGGCGCGGCGAACGGTAATTTTACTCGGGTATCGCCCCAAACCCGCGCATTGACCTGGGGATGCACACCGTTTTCCAGCAGGCGATAGGGCCAGCGCGGCACCACCACCAGTGCGCGTTTGCCCTGGTATTCGCGGCAGAACGCGACCACGTGCTCGGCATGTCGACCGACCACGTCCAGGGGCGTGTAGCTGCCCCGATGGAACAGTTCAGGATGGGCCTTGCGCAAGGCCAGCACCTGGGCGATCAAGGCTTGTTTGATACGCCCGTCCCGCCAGTTGAACAACAGCTTGCCGATGTCCGGTGGGGTATCCAGCGCGTGCTGCCGTGCGTTGAAATCCACCGGGCGGCGGTTGTCCGGGTCGACCAGGCTGAAGTCCCAGAACTCATTGCCCTGGTACAGGTCCGGCACACCCGGCACTGTGACTCGAAGCAAGGATTGCGCCAGCCCATTGAGCGCGCCAGCGGGGGCAATCGCTTGGGCGGCGGCGCCGATGGCGGTGCGCAGTGCGCGGCCTGCGTCGCTGAGCAGCAGGCGCGTGAGAAACGTTTCCACGCCCTGTTCGTAAGCCTCGTTGGGCGCGCTCCAACTGCTCTGCAACTTGGCTTCGCGCAGGGCCTTTTGTTGCCATTGCCAGAGGCGTTGTTGATAGGCCTCGAGTGCCGGCCGGTCGTCCAGGTGCAGGTCCAGCGGCCAACTGCCGAGCAGTACCTGATAGAGGATCAACTCATCGCCTGCCGATGGGCTGCTGGCGTCGTTGCGCAACGGCGCGGCGAGGCGGCGCCAATGCGTCACCTGTTCGGCATACCACCCTGCGCATTCGCTCAACACGGCGAGGCGGGCGCGGCTGTCTTCACCGCGTTTGTGGTCGTGGGTGGCGGTGGCCAGCAGGTTATCGGGGAACGCCTGCAAGCGCTGCTGATTGGCCGCGTGAAAATCGGCCAGCGGTGCGCTGAACTGTTCGGTACTGAAGCCCACGTCGTTGCGCGACAGCAACACCGCCGAGCGATAGAACGCGGTGTCTTCCACGGCTTTGGCGGCGGCCGGCGAGGTCAATTGCTGGAAGCGCACGCAGGCATGCTTGAGCAGCTTGCGCTCGCGGCCGAGCGGGCGATTGCGCCACGGTTGGCCGCCCAACCATTTTTCCAGGTTGTCCAGCACCGGCCAGTCGCCTTCGCTCAAGGTGCTGCGCGCGCCCGCCAGGGCTTGCAGGAAAAACGTGTCGTCGCGTTCGCTGCGGCCACAGGCGCTGATGTAGGTGCGGTACACCGGGAAATGCACGATCAGTTCCTGCAGGGCGCGGCGGATCGCGCCGAGGGTCAGGTCGCGGCTCATCACGTCGTCGCGGGCCACTTGCAGCAAGGCCTGGGCCACGCTTTCGAAGTCGCCGGCAAGAGAACCGTTGAGGATCTGCCGGCGCGCCAGCCAGGCTTCTTCGATAAAGGCCGACGGCCGTTCGCTGTGCCGGGTCCACAGCTCGGCCAGCGTTGCGAAGCCTTGCGGGCGGTGTTGCAGCAGCGACAGCTGGTTCATGAATTCGTAACCGGTGGTGCCGTCCACCTGCCAGTCCTCGCGCAGGGTTTCGCCTTCGCCGAGGATTTTTTCGACGAAAATCGGCAGGTGACGCTCGGGCGACAGCGTATCGACCCGCCGCCGCAGCTTGCGGCAATACCCGCGTGGGTCGGCCAGCCCGTCGATATGGTCGATGCGCAGGCCATCGACCAGCCCCTGGCTGATCAACTCGAAGATCTTGCCGTGGGTGGCTTCGAACACGGCACTGCGTTCTACGCGCAGGCCGCCCAGATCGTTGACATCGAAGAAGCGCCGCCAGTTGATATCGTCCGCCGCGGTGCGCCAACTGGCCAGGCGATAGGCCTGTTGCTCCAACAGCCCGTGCAGGCGCTGGAACCCGTCGGGCTGGCGTGCGTCGAAGGTGCCCAGCCGCTGTTCGATGGCCTGCCGCACGGCGTTGTCGGTGGCGCGTTCGGCCAGGGCTTGTTTGAGCCAGGCCGCTTCGGCGTAGGCATCGCTCTGGTAGGCGAGGGTGCTGAAGCGGTCGGCGAGGGGCTTGAGCAGTTCATCGGCGCCCAGAATCGTCGCGTAATCTTGTGGGCAGATCGGGAAGCGGTGTTCGTAGTGCTCGACGGAAAAACTGCCGTGCGCGGCGTCGAAGTGCAGGGTCAACGTGCCGGTTTGCAGGGCTTCGCCGTAGTCGCTGGCGAGGAACGGCATGAGCAATTGGCCCTTGAGCAGCGGGTCGGGCGAGTGCCATTGAATGTCGAAGAATTCGCAGTAGGGACTCAACCGGCCCCATTCCAGCAGGTCGAGCCACCAGGGGTTGTCGGCGCCGCCCACGGCCATGTGGTTGGACACGATATCGAGAATCAGCCCCATGTCGTGTTGGCGTAGGGCGGCCACCAGGCGGCGCAACGCCGCTTCGCCGCCCAGCTCCGGGTTGACGGTGGTGGGGTCGACCACGTCATAGCCATGCATGGAACCTGCGCGGGCACTGAGCAGCGGTGAGGCATACAAATGGCTGATGCCCAGCCGGGCAAAGTACGGCACCAGAGCCACCGCGTCATCGAGGGTGAACCCTTTATGAAACTGCAGGCGCTGGCTGGCGCGCAGGGGCAGAGCCTTCATCGGTCACGCTCATGGGCTTGATTGCGTGCCACCGCCAGCAGTTCCAGGCGGCGCGCGGCACCCGCATTGTCGAGCAGGCTCGCCGCCTCGCCTGGCAGGCGGCGGCGCCAATTGGGGTGGGTGTCGATGGTGCCGGGCAGGTTGGCTTGTTCTTCGAGGCCCAAGGCATCTTCCAGCGGCAGCAGCACCAGCGGCGCGCGGGTGTGGCCGAGGTAGCGCACGCTGGCATCGATCATGTGGTCGGTTTCATTGCGCACTTCATCGACGAAGTTCTGCGGGTCCTGGCTCAAGGCCTGGCGCAGTGCCTGGCGTTCGCGCAGGCGGTGCTCGCGCCATTGCTCCGTGGTGGGCGCATCGATCAGGCCGAGCTGGACGTTCCAGTCGATGTCGCGGCTGTGCCACCAGCCATTGAGGGTTGGCAGGTCGTGGGTGCTGGTGGTGGCCAGGGCGTTGTCCGGCCAGTCGAGGATCGGCTTGAATTGGCCATCATGACCCTGTTCGAACAGCAGCACGCGCATGCCCAGAATCGAGCGGCCGATGAGTTTGTCGCGCAGGCCGTCGGGCACGGTGCCGAGGTCTTCGCCGAGGACGATGGCCTGGTGGCGGTGCGATTCCAGCGCCAGCAGACGCAACAGATCGTCCACCGGGTAATACAGGTAGGCGCCGTCCTGGGGCGAGGCATCCATGGGCATCACCCACAGGCGTTGCAGGCCCATCACATGGTCGATACGCAAGCCGCCGGCATGGGCGAAATTGGCCCGCAGCATCTCGATAAACGCACGGAAGCCATGGCGCTTGAGGCCTTCCGGGGCGAAGGCGGAGATGCCCCAGCCCTGGCCGGCGCGGTTGAGAATGTCCGGCGGCGCGCCGACGGTCAGGCCGGCGAGCAATTCATCCTGGCGGCTCCAGGCCTGGCTGCCGCCACCGTCGGCGCCGACGGCCAGGTCGGCGATCAGGCCGATGCTCATGCCACTGCCACGGGCGGCTTGTTGGGCGCGTTCCAGGCAGCGCGCGATCAGCCATTGGCCGAAGGCGTAGAAGCCGATGTCGTCGCGGTTTTCCTCGGCGAAGCGCAGGAGCGCCGGGCTTTGCGGGCTGCGCCATTGCTCTGGCCAATGGCGCCAGTCGAGGTCTTCGCCAGCGGCGGCACGCGCGGCCTGGACCGCTTCGAAACGGCAGTGGTTCTCCAGGGCTTCACCGCCCGCTTGGCGGAAACTGAGGAAGTCGGCGTGTTGCGGGTGTTGACCGTGGCGGAAGTCGTCGTACAGGGCACGCAACAGGCGGTGTTTGGCCTTGGCTGCGGTGGGCCAGTCGATCAGGGTGTGTTGTTCGAGGGTGTGCAGCTCGTCGGCCAGACCGCAGGCCTCGATGGCATTGCGCACCTGGCGCTCACCCAGGATGCAGCCGGGCGATGCGTACAGGCTATTGAGAAACAGGCGGCTCGACGGCGAGTACGGGCTGTAGCGCTCGGGGTCGGCGCTGAACATCGCGTGCATCGGGCTGATCGCCAGGGCGTCGGCACCGCGTTCGGCGGCCGAGCGGGCCAGGTGTTCCAGCGCCAGGGTGTCGCCGAACCCGCCGTCGCCGAGGCGGCGCAGGGCGTACAACTGGGCGCTCAGGCCCCAGGCACGTGGGGTTTGACTGTCGACGGCATCGGCGACGCTGTAGCAGTGACGAGGGGCCACGGCCAGGGTGAAGGCCTGGTCGGCGATATGCACTTGGTGGTAGCCGAGGGCGATCACGCCGGGCAGTACCGCGTTGCCGTCGAGGCGTAATTCGAGGACTTCGCCCTCCTCGAGGCTGACCCGGCAGACGGTGTCGGGCGCGAAGTAGCGCGCCAGGTCCAGGCCTTCGCCGCTGTCGACGGTGAGCAAGGGCGGCAGGTGTTTGTCCTGTTGCACTTGCTCCAGGTCTCGCAGGCTGGCGTCGATCTCGGCATCGCTGTCTGCCGGGTGGCCCAGGCCTTTGAGGACGGCGCGCAGGGCGTCCGGTTTGACACGTTGCGGGCGGCCGTTTGCGTCGATCCAATCGACCGCCAGGCCCGCTCGGCCGGCGAGGATTTCCAGGTTCGCTTCGCTCAAGGGTGCTCTCCAACAGGGGATAGGGTAACGCGTGCGCTGAAGGGCGCCAGGTGCGCGTGGTCATGCGCCGGCGTTTGGAACAGCACATGCTGCGCAGCGGGGTGAGCCAGGGCCGTGGCACTCAGGTTCAGGTCGATCTGTAACAGGCTGCCGTTGCCCAGGCGCCAACGCGCACTGACGGCGCGGTCTGCCAGCACCTGCGCACCGAGGGCCACGCTGCCGGGCAGGTGCGGCACGATATGCTGGCGGCGCAGGCGCAGCAGGTGGCGATAGAACTCGGTGTGTTCGTTGGCGGCGAATGACGGCGCCGATTGCTCGAAGGTCGGCAGCGCGTTGGGATCGGGAATCCGTTCGCGTCGCTCGGGGTCGTGGAACGCGGCGAAATCGGCGAATTCATTGCGACGACCTTCGCGTACCGCTTCTGCCAGTTCGCCATGGTGGTCAGTGAAAAACAGAAACGGCTCGCTGGCGTTGACTTCATCGCCCATGAACAGCAACGGGATCATCGGCGACATCAGTAGCAAGGTGGTCGCCGCCTTCAGCGCCTGGGGCGAACACAGTTGGTGCAGGCGTTCGCCGAGGGCGCGGTTGCCGATCTGGTCGTGGTTCTGCAAGAACGCGACGAAGGCGGTGGGCGGCAAGCCGCTGCTGGGTTCGCCGCGTGCATGCCCGTGGCGCGTGGTGTGGCCCTGGTAGACAAAGCCGTCGCTGAGGCAACGTGCGAGTTTGGCGGTAGGCGCTTGGGCAAAGTCGCTGTAGTAGGCATCGGTTTCGCCGGTCAGCAGCACATGCAATACGTTGTGGAAGTCGTCGTTCCATTGCGCATCGAAATCGTGTTTCAGCAGGCTGGCCTGGTTCAGTTCGTTTTCCAGCACCAGCCAAACATGACGGCCGATGTCGACCTGCTGGCGCACCCGGTGCGCCAGTTCCCGCAGGAAACCGGGGTTGTCGATGGCGTGTACCGCGTCCAGGCGCAGGCCGTCGAAGCGGTAGTCGAGCAGCCACATCAGGGCGTTGTCCAGAAAGAAGTCCCGCACTTCACGCCGCTCGAAGTCGATGCCGGCGCCCCATGGCGTATGCACATCTTGCTGGAAGAAGTCTTTGGCGTACTGGCCCAGGTAGTTGCCATTGGGGCCGAAGTGGTTGTAGACCACGTCGAGCAAGACCGCGAGCCCGTGTTCATGGGCGCTGTCGATCAGATGCTTGAGCTGTTCGGGGCTGCCGTAGGCGGCGTGCGGCGCGTAGGGCAGCACGCCGTCGTAGCCCCAATTGCGCTCGCCGGGGAATTGCGCCAGGGGCATCAACTCAATCGCGGTAACGCCCAGTTCGGCCAGGCGTGGCAGGTGCTGCTCGACGGCTGCGAAGCCGCCCAGCGCGCCGACATGCAGTTCGTAGATCACCGCTTCATGCCAGGGGCGGCCCTGCCATGGGTGGTGTCGCCATTCATAGGCGAGCGGGTCGACCACCAGGCTCCAGCCATGCACGTCCGAGGCCTGGGCCCTGGATGCGGGATCGGGGACATCCATTTCCCCATCGATGTTGTAGCGGTAGCGCGTGCCTGCGGGGCACTTTATCTCCGTTTCGAACCAGCCATTTGCCTGGGGCAGCATGGCGACCGAGCGGCCATCTTGCAATTCAACGCTGACATAAAACGCGTCTGGCGCCCACAAGGCGAAACGCGTGTGTTGCGCGTCCAGCATGATTGCGCCGTGGGGCCAGGTTTCCAGAGTCCGTAACGGCATCTATGAAGACCTCCCTTGATTATTTAGTCGATTTCCCCAGCGCCTTGGCCACCAGTTGTTCATACAGTTCGGCATAGGGTTCGACCGCCTGGCACCAGTTGAACGGTTGGGTCATCGCCCGGCAGCGCATGGCGTTGAGCAGGCCTGGGTAGGCGAACACTTTGAACGCACGGTTCAGGGCTTCGCGGTAGCTGTCCACGGTGGACTCGTTGAACAGGAACCCGGTGACGCCGTCTTCGATGGTGTCCGCCAGGCCGCCGGTGTTGCGCGCCACCGGCAGCGAGCCGAAGCGCTGCGCGTACATCTGGCTCAAGCCGCACGGTTCATAGCGCGACGGCATCAGCAGGAAGTCGCTGCCGGCAAACATGCGGCGGGCGTCGGTTTCGTTGAAGCCGATGCGTACACCGACCTGGCCCGGGAAGCGCAGCGCCAGTTCGCGCATGGCCTGTTCTTCTTCCGGCTCGCCACGACCGATGATCGCGATCTGGCCGCCGTTCTCGACGATAAAGCTGGCGACCGCTTCGGTCAGGTCCAGGCCTTTTTGATAGACCAGCCGCGAGACCACGGCGAACAGCGGTCCGGTGGAGTCATGCAGGCCAAACAGGTTGCGCACGTGGGCGGCGTTGACTGCCTTGCCTTCCCAATCGCCGATATTGAAGTTGTGGGTCAGGTGCGTGTCGGTGGAGGCTTCCCAGCTTTCATCGATGCCGTTGGGAATGCCGCTGAGCAAGCCTTGCTGGGTCTTGCTGGCGAGAAAGCCGTCCAGGCCGCAGCCGAATTCCGGGGTGGTGATTTCCTGGGCGTAGGTGGCGCTCACGGTGGTGATGTGGCTGGAGTAGGCCATCCCCGCCTTGAGGAACGACATCTTGCCGTAGAACTCCATGCCTTCCTGTTGCAGCGCATGGGGCGGAATGCCCAGCTCCGGCGTGGAGGCCAGGCTGACCACGCCCTGGTATGCCAGGTTGTGGATGGTGAACAGGGTCGGTGTGCGTGACCCACGCCAGTGCATATAGGCAGGGGCCAGGCCGGCGGGCCAGTCGTGGGCATGCACCAGGTCCGGGCACCAGTGGATCTGGGCGAGGTTGGCGGCCATGTCGGCAGCGGCCAGGCCCAGGCGCGCGAAGCGGATGTGGTTATCCGGCCAGTCGCGGCCGTTGTTGGCGCCATAGGGCGTGCCTTCGCGCTCGTACAGTTCGGGGCAGATCAGTACGTAGATAACCAGGCCATCCTTGAGGTCCATGCGCCCGATCTTGCATGGCGGCAGCGCGGCGTGGCCACCCAGTTCGCCGATGATATGGATCGGGTTGTCGCTTTCCATCACCTGCGGGTAACCGGGGATCAGCACGCGCACATCGTGCAAGTGCCCCATGGCGCGGGGCAGGGCGGCGGAAACATCGCCTAGGCCGCCGGTCTTGACCAGGTCGGCAAATTCGGAAGTGACGAACAAGACTTTCTTTCGATTGGGGTTATGACTCACGACCGGCCGCACAGCATTGGGCAGATCGACCAACGATGTTGGCCCCCCTGCCGATTTACTAAAACGCTCTCCCTGAGTTTCTACTGCGGCACTGATCATAGTTCTCTCCCACATGTTGGTTGGCTGGTGGCCCGCTGCCACTAGCTCCGAAGACCGCTTCCTGCGGCCAGACGCACAAGCGCTATACAAACTGGCAAGGCTTGTGCCAGTTGCACGGTTAGCTGAAATAGATTGGATGGACGGGCATTCGGTCTGAACCGCTTATGCACGCCTTACCCTAAACCTGACCTACGGCAGAGTTTGAAAGTTTCGATTTTTTGCGGGGCTTTTGTTTTTGAACGGACCCATCGAGCTTGAGTCTAGGACAAATCCTAAAGACTGTAGGGTTTATGTGGAAATTTTGTAGGACAAAAAAACTTGTAACGATATGCGACGTTGGAAAGCGGTGTGGGCGCGTGGCGATCGGTGGATAGCGCGTGGCGAGGGCGCGCGGTCCGGTTGGTGGGCTGGCGCCCCGCTTCAGGGGCGTTTCGGGAGCAGGCGCCTCGTCACCGCAGTGCGCGTGCGCTGAATTGGTGCGTCAGCCGAGCACGCGAATGGGCGTGCCCGCGGCCCAAGCCTGGATATCGGCAATCATCTGCTGATAGAACTGCCGGTAATTCTGCTCGCTGACATACCCGACGTGGGGAGTGGCCAGCACGTTCGGCAAACGGCGCAACGGATGATCGACCGGCAGTGGCTCCTCGGCATACACATCCAGCGCTGCTCCCGCCAGGCGGCCGTTGCTCAAGGCCTCCAGCAGCGCCGGTTCGTCCACGATCGGCCCGCGTGCCGTATTGACCAGGCGTGCCGTCGGCTTCATCCAGCCGAGCGCCTCGGCATCCACCAGCCCACGGCTACGCTCGCTGAGGACCAGGTGGATGGTGAGAATATCGGCCTGTGCGAACAAGTCGCGCTTGCTGACCCACGTCACCCCGGATTCCGCCGCGCGTTGCGGTGTAAGGTTTTCACTCCAGGCAATCACCCGCATCCCGAACACCTGGGCAAATTGCGCGACCTTCTGGCCAATGCTGCCCAGCCCCAGGATTCCCAGGGTCTGGCCATGCAGGTCGCCGCCCAGGCCCACCTGCCAGTGACCGGCGCGCAGGGAATTGGCTTCGGCCAGCAGGTTGCGCGTGGACGCCATGATCAACGCCCACGTCAGCTCCGGTGCCGCGTGTTTATAGCTGTCGGTGCCGCACACCTGGATACCCAGGGCTTTGGCGGCGGCAAGGTCGATGGCGGCGTTGCGCATGCCACCGGTCACCAGCAGCTTGAGGTTGGGCAGGCCTTGCAGCAACGGGCTATCGAAGGTCGAACGTTCGCGCATCACGCAGATCACGTCGAAGCCTTTCAGGCGCTCGACCATCGTGGCGGTGTCCGCCGGGTAATCATGCAGAAAATGCACCTGGCCGAGCGCCGCCAGGGCTGACCAGTCCACCACATCACGGGCGACGTCTTGCCAATCATCAATGACTGCGATCTGTAGCGACATACGCGGGCGCCTCTTATAACGTTGGATTAAAGGTGGTCGAGCCCCTGCAGCAAGGCCTTGTGGAACTGCGCCGGTTCTTCCATCTGCGGTGCGTGACCCAGGCCGGGGAATTCCACCAGGGTGGCGCGGGGGATCAACTTGGCTACCTGTTTGCCCAGCACCGCGTAGTGCCCGATCTTTGCCTTCACCGCCGGCGGCGCGAGGTCTTTGCCGATGGCGGTGGTGTCGCTGGTGCCGATCAGCAGCAGCGTGGGCACCTGCAGGTCCTTGAACTCGTAGTACACCGGCTGGGTGAAGATCATGTCGTAAATCAGCGCCGAGTTCCATGCCACCTGGGTGTGGCCGGGGCCTTTGTTCATGCCGGCGAGCATCTGTACCCAGCGCTCGTATTCGGGCTTCCAGTGGCCGGCGTAGTAGGTGTCGCGCTCGTAGCTGCGGATGCCGTCGGCGCTCACCTGCAATTCGCGTTCGTACCATTGGTCGACGCTGCGATAAGGCACGCCGAGGGCTTTCCAGTCTTCCAGGCCGATCGGGTTGACCAGCGCCAGTTGCTCGGTTTGCTCTGGGTACAGCAGCGCGTAGCGGGTGGCGAGCATGCCGCCGGTGGAGTGGCCGAGCAGGGTGACCTTCTGAATGCCGAGTTTTTCCAGCAGTTGGTGGGTATTGATCGCCAGTTGCTGGAAGCTGTACTGGTAGCTGTCGGGCTTGCTCGAGGTGCAGAAGCCGATCTGGTCGGGTGCGATCACGCGGTAACCGGCGTCGCTCAGCGCCTTGATCGAACCCTCCCACGTGGCGCCGCAGAAGTTCTTGCCGTGCAGCAGCACCACGCTGCGACCGTTGGCTGTGCCGCTGGCCGGGATGTCCATGTAGCCCATGTGCAGGGATTTGCCTTGGGACTGAAAGCGGAACTGTTGAACCGGATAAGGGTATTGGAAACCCTGCAGTTCAGGCCCGTAGCTAGGGCCTTCGGTGGCGGCGAATACGGGCGCTGCGCCGGCAGCGAGCAGGCCGGCAACGCAAAAGGTGCGCAGTAGAGGCATGGCGGGGCTCCGAGTGGGGAGCTCGGATGCTGTTTGCAGGCGATTAAGTGGGGATTAACACCCAGTGCAGGGTCAGCGCGGCCAGCACGCCATAACGCACGCCCTTGGCCAGGGTCACCAGCAGCAAAAAGCGCCACAGCGGCTCGCGCATCACCCCGGCGATCAAGGTCAGCGGGTCGCCGATGATCGGCACCCAACTGAGCAATAACGTCCAATGCCCCCAGCGTTCGTAGTGGCGGCGCGCCTTGTCGAGTTGCCGGGCGTTGACCGGAAACCAGCGCCGCGCCTTGAAGTGCTCGATCGAGCGCCCCAGCAGCCAATTGACCAGCGAGCCGAGCACGTTGCCCAGCGTCGCAATGCCCAGCAGCCACCACAGGCTGTAATGCCCGCTGAGCAGCAGGCCCACCAGCACGGCTTCCGATTGCAAGGGCAGGAGGGTGGCGGCGCCGAACGCCGCAAAAAACAGCCCCAGGTAACCCGTCAGCATCGATCAGTGTGCCGGGTAGTCGGCCACCACCACATCTTTACCGTCGCGGGTCAGGCCGATGACTTGGTAGGCGTCGCCGTGGCCGTCCATTTCCATGCCGGGCGAACCCATGGGCATGCCCGGCGCGGCGATACCGAGCAGATCATCGCGCTTGCGCAGCGCCAACACGTGCTCGGCGGGTACGTGACCTTCGACGAACTTGCCGTCGATCACGGCGGTATGGCACGAGCCCAGGCGCGGCGCGACGCCGAGGCGTTGTTTGACCGCGCTCATATCGGTCTCAACGTGATCATTGACCTTGAAACCGTGGCTTTCCAGATGGCGGATCCATTGTTTGCAGCAGCCGCAGTTGGCGTCGCGGTGTACGTCGATGGGGATCAGCTCGGCCGCCTGGGCCAGGCCGGTGGTCAACAGGGCTGAAAGCAGGGCCAGTCGCAATGGGGTTTTCATAGGGCGTCTCGCAAGTCAGAGAAGGTTGTGGGATGGGCGCTATCATGCCAGTTTACGTCCACCGCCAAACCCCCTTCAGGTGCTGGGTTGACCTGCGTCCCGTGGTTTCAGCGAAACTCGAACCGTTCGCTGTGCAGGTTGGCCGGTGGAATCCGGTGGGCGTTCATCAGCTCGCGAACCTTGACCAGCAAGCCTTTGGGGCCGCAGAAGCTGATATGCACTTTGTCGGGGTCGGTCTCGGCCACGGCTTGGCGCAGGGTGTCGGCCAAGCGTTCGAGGCCGCCGGCATTACTGACGAATTGCGCACCTCGTAAGCGGGCCATGGTCTGCACCTGTTCGGCCGGCGGGAAGGCGCGCGCGGGCGTGAAGCAATAGACCAGCGTGGCTTTGTCGAAGTCTTTGGCGGCTGGGTCTTGCAGCCAGGAAATAAACGGCGAAATACCCACACCGGCGCCGATCCAGATTTCCCGTTCGGCCTGCACGGCACGCTTGAAGCGCCCGTAAGGCGCATACAGATCGGCGCGCATGCCGACCTTGGCGCAGTCTGCCAGGGCGTTGGTGTAATCCCCCAACCCTCTGATCATGAACGCAATCTGCCCGTTTTCACGGTTGGCGCTGGCGATTGTGAAGGGGTGCGGCTCGCGCAACCCTTTGACCTGCATGGCCAGGAACGCGAATTGCCCGGCCTTGAAGTCAAACCCGTTGTGAATCGGCGCCAGTGTCAAATGCAACGCGCCGTTGGCGCGGTTGACGGCCGTCACCCGGTATTCGCCGGCACGCCCAACCCAGGGGTAGAGCACCAATTTATAGAGGGCTCCGATGACGCCCAGGCTGCAGCACAAGGTCAACCAGACGCCCGATGGCGCGGTCAGGGTGATCGGCGATTTGAAACTCAGCCCGTGCAGGATCACGATCAGGAACAGCGGGCCAGACAACTTGTGCCACCAGCGCCAGACGTTGTAAGGAATGTTGCGGTTCAACGCCAACAGCACGATCAGGCCCAGCGCCACGTAGCTCAGTTGACGGACGAGGCGCGTCCAGTATTTGGGCAGCTCCAGGATGGGCACGCTGTTCCACACATCCAGGTTAGCTTTGAACACAAAGTGATACGTGGCGAACACCAGCGCCCAGATGCCCAACCACTTGTGTACTTCATAGACGCGATCCAGGCCGCCAAACACGTTCTCCACCACCGACCAGCGACTGGCCAGTACACAGGACGCCGCCATGTACACCAGCGCGCAAGTGCCGAGCAGCAAACTGAGGGTCGCTGAGGTCAGCCACGTCTTGACCGGTATATCCATGAGTAACGTCAACGTCGTGATCAGGAAGAGGACGACGAGGCAGTGACGGGTTTTCAACGGGTGCTCCTAGGGTTTCTTCGGGGGAGTGAATACTCATCTCACATTTTTAGGTTACCCGGTTACGTGAAGAGCGGCCTTGACGTCGGTCATGCGCAAGGGCACAGGCCATGGCCTGGCCCCCGCGCTGAAGTCGACCGAGGTTTTTCGCTCAGTTCTTGAAGGTCGAGTGTTTACGGCCCTGGTCGCACAGGGCGAACACCACCACCAGCAGTGCCGCGATCGCGAGGATAATCACCACCCCGCCTGTGGCGTGGGTCGGTGACGCGGCCACCAGGGACAAGGCTCCCAGCGGTGCCAGGCCGCCGGCGATAGCGGTACCGATTTCGCGGCCGGTGCCGAAGCCCGAGGAGCGCGTCTGGGTCGGGAATTGACGGCTTAAGAACGAGCCCTGGGGCGCGAACATCATGGGAGCGAGCAGGCCGGTGCCGACGCCGATGGCAATGTAGATCATTAGGCTGTCGCCAGTGTCGAGCAGGGCCAGGAACGGGTAGGCAAACAACAGCGAGCAGACGCCGCCGAGTACCAGCACTTTTTTGCTGCTCCATTTGTCGCACAGCCAGCCGAAGCACGGCACCGCGACGATGGCGATCAGGCTGGCAATGGTCACCGACAGCGACGTGACGTGCACATCGACGCCTTTGAATTGAGTCAGGTAGGCCAGGGAAAACGTCTTGAAGATATAGCTCAGGGCGTTGTAGCCAATGGCTACGAAGAACACCACCGCCAACCCCTTGAGATCGTTCTTGAACAGCGCTTTGAGCGGCGAAGGCTTGGCGACCTTGGGTGCCTGGCTCAGCTCCTTGAACTCCGGGGTTTCCGGAATGCTGTTGCGCACCCACAGGCCGACGCCCACCAACGCGATACTGCAGATGAACGGGATACGCCAGCCGCCTGCCAGCATGAAGTCGTTGCCATTGATGGTCAGCAGGTACACGGTCAATGACGACAGGAGCAGGCCCAGGTTCAGGCCCAACGCCGGCCAGGCGCCCTGGCTACCGCGCTTGCCTTCCGACGCGTGCTCGTAGGAAGTGACCGCCGCGCCCGACAACTCGGCCCCGGCGCCCAGGCCCTGGATGATCCGGATGAACACCAGGATGATCGGCGCCCAGATGCCGATGGAGGCATAGCTGGGGATCAGGCCGATCAGTGTGGTACACACGCCCATCATGCAGAAGGTCAATACCAGCACCTGCTTACGGCCGAACTTGTCGCCCAGGTAGCCGAACAGAATGCCGCCGAACGGTCGGGCGATAAAGCCGATGGCGAAGGTGGAAAAGGCCATGAGCGAGGCGGTTTTCGGGTCACTGTTGTCGAAGAAGATCTTCGAGAACACGATGGCCGCCATGGTGGCGTACAGGTAAAAGTCGTACCACTCCAGCATCGATCCGAAGATCGTGGCGGCGGCGACTTTGCGCAGGCGTTTTTTGCTTTGTGCCGGCGTTTCCGGGGCAGCGGTATGCGGTGTTGCCGTCATTCTGTACTTCCTTCTGAGTCATTATATTTATTGTCAAAGTGACGCTTGTGGCGATGGCCCGGGAAGGGCCGGGGATGCGGTGTCAGCCGGGTGTGAACATGCGATCGGCGATCATTTCGCCGATGGGAATCGCCGAGGTGGCGGCGGGTGAGGGCGCGTTGCAGACATGGAGCATGCGGGGCGTCTGGGCGAACAGAAAGTCGTGGACCAGGCTGCCGTCGCGCATCACGGCCTGGGCGCGGATGCCTGCTTCGTAGGGCAGCAGATCTTCGCGGTTCAACGACGGGCAGTACTTGCGGCATTGCTCCAGGTAGCCGGACTTGAACAGTGAGTTTTTCATCTCGACGCTGCCCGAACCCAGGTTCTGCCAGAGGGTTTTCCAGAAACCGGGGAAGCTGGCGTACTGCGCCACGTCGCGCCAGTTGATCGAGAACTTGCGGTAGTTCTCCCGGCCCAGGCCCAGCACGGCGTTGGGGCCGACGGTGATGCTGCCGTCGATCATCCGCGTCAGGTGCACGCCGAGGAACGGCAGTTCCGGGTCTGGAATCGGGTAGATCAGGTGGTTGACGAGGTTGTTCTTCGAGGCCGGCAGGCGGAAGTATTCGCCGCGAAAGGGGATGATCTGGTGGTCGATCTTGACCCCGGCCATCGTCGCCAGCCGATCCGACTGCAGGCCGGCGCAGACCACCAGGTGCCTGGCTTGCCAGGCTTCGCCGCGGGTGTTGACGGTGACCTTGTCGGTGTCTTCCGAAATGGCGGTGACGGTGCGCTCCAGGCAGATCTCACCGCCTTGTCGGCGAATTACCTGGGCCATGGTTTCGCAGACTTCGCGGTAATCGACAATGCCGGTCGCATCGAGAAACAAGCCGCCCAGACCGATGATGTTGGGCTCGCGCTGGCGCAGTTGGTCGGCGTCCAGGCGTTCGACCTTCAGCTCATTCAACTGCGAGCGCGCATAAAGTGCCTCCATGCGCTGCATTTCCAGGGGCGTGGAGGCCACCAGCAACTTGCCGCACACCTCGAACTTGATCCCGTGTTCGCGGCAAAACCGTTTGGTGGCCTCGGCGCCGCGTTTACACAGATCGGCCTTGAGGCTGCCGGGGGCGTAGTAGATGCCAGCGTGAATCACCCCACTGTTATGCCCGGTCTGGTGCTTGGCCAGCGAGGCTTCTTTTTCCAGGATCACCAGTGAGGCGTTGGGCTGGCGTTTGAGCAGCTCCATCGCAGTGGCCAGGCCGACGATGCCACCGCCGATGATGCAGAAGTCGTAAATCATGGTTTGGAGTACCTAAGGGCTGCACATTTCAGTCTGCTTATCAGGTTGTCAGACTAATGTTTTTGTTAAAAAAATGGCGTGCCTGAGGCACGCTGCACAAAGCTTGGATCATTCAATTCGTGGCAGGCAGCTCAAGTTGCAGGCGTTTGGCCGCTGCGCGCAGGTGCGCTTCGGCATTGGCTGCGGCCGCTTGGGCATCACCATCGGCGATGGCCTGGTAAAGCGCCTGGTGTTCCTGGGTGGCGTCGGCCGAGCCACTGGCAAAACGCGACGCCGAGTTTTCCCAGGCGGTTTTGCGCGCACTGGCCAACTGGCTGCGCAGAAAGTCGTGGAAGGCGACAAAGTAGTCATTCTTGCTGGCTTCGGCGATGGCGCGATGAAACTCGACATCGGCGAGGGCGGCGGCCTCGAAGTCGGCGCGCTGGTCGTGCATTTCCTGCAGCGCCTTCTGCATGCGCTGCAGGTCGTCGGCATCACGGCGTTGGGCGGCGATCGAGGCGGCCTGGGTTTCGATCCACAGGCGCACTTCGAACATCTGCGCCAGGTCCGGACGACGACCGTTTTTTTCCGGGAAGCGAAACACCGTACCCGCAGGGGTTTGCGAGATAAATGAGCCCAGGCCACGCTTGGCTGTCAGCACACCGTCGGCCTTGAGTTGGGCAATCGCTTCGCGCACCACTGAGCGGCTGACGTTCAGTTGTTCAGCCAGTTGCTGTTCAGTGGGCAAACGCGACTCGGGCGCCAATTGGCCAGAATCGATTTCGGCGCGGATGGCGCTGACGACCCGTACAACGAGCGAGTCAGGGCGCTGGAGCTCAAGCATGGAAAAAACCTTGGTAGTCAGGTTGTCAGACAATAGAGGTTACGCTTTTGCCTTGTCAAGATGTTGCCGGAGATGTTTGCAGGCTGTCCGGTCGTTGGGTCGATAGGCTCGCCGTCGAGACTAAGGCGCATCGCGGCCGTGCGGAAGCTCGACGGTATGTTGGCTCATTCGACGAAGGCGGGGTTTTCCAAGCGTTGCTTGAGCTGGTCCAGCGCAACCGTGGACAGCTCCACCATGCGCTCGTGCAAGCCGGCCAGTTGCAGTTCGGTTTCATAGGTCAACACGCGCTTGAACAGCGTGCCGTCACGACAGGCGTGCAGGCTGTAGTGAATCGAGCCGTCGACGGCCAGGGAGGTGAATACCGCCTTGAATTCTTCCGGCGGCCGGGCGATCTGCACGCGGTAACTCATCGGCACCCGCACGCCCAGCAGGTCGATCACCTCGGTAAAGCGCGTGCCGGCGGAGAGTGAACCGGTGGTGCCGGTGTCGGCACTGAGGGAGGTCGGGTGCCATTCGTGCCAGCGATCGGGCTGGGTTACATAGTTGTAGACAGCCTCGATAGGCGCTTGGATAAAGCGTTCCTGACTGATCCGCTCCAGGCGGACCGACTGCTCGACAGCGCGCATGGAACACCTCCTGTGTGGTGAAACTCTGCACCCGGAGCTGTCAGGATAGACCTACTCCCATGCATTGCACGGGAGTGTCTCATTAATTTATCACTGCACCTTGAAGCGGCTCATCAGCGCGATCACCCAGGCATTGGCGTTGAGCAGGCTTTGCGTATTGGTTTCAGTGGCATGGCCGCTTTGCACCCGCTCTTCGACCATATGTCGGATATGGACCATGCTGCGGTTGATCCACTCGGTCACAGCGCTTTGCTGCTCGGCAGCCGTGGCGTTCTGGGTGCTGAGGTTGTTGATATGGCTGACCGGCTGGCGTGTGAAGGGTGTACTAGAGACCGTCCCCCTGAGCACTGAGATCAAATCGGTAACTTTTCCTAAGCGGTTTACCCATTTCTTCGAGCAGACCGTTCTCAGTGAAGGGTTTTGGATTAATGGTGCTTAGTGGCGTGGCGGGGTCGTTATCGAGGTCAAAAGGTTCTGCATCGCTGGGCAGGCCAACGACTTGGTGTTCTAAATGCGGGACGACGTCCGTTCTGCCTGATTCCCGACGTTGGGTACTCTCACCCGCCAGGAACGTGCCGGTGGCGCCATTGTAGGCATGCCCAATCTCGTGAAAGAGGCCGTTTACGGGAAACCCTGTAAAGGTACCGTCAGCTCGCTCCCGGGTAGACTGGGGGTCATAAAAAATGTGGGCACTATTGGCGCCCAAACCGGCCACACCATTTTGGATGATTCCCTGCTCCGATGGGGTGAGAGCTTCGTATGCCTCAGGTGTCAGCTCGTCCTGATCAGTTCTCCAGAAAATGTATGACGTGTTGCCCGAGTCACCTCGTTCGATGGTGACTTTGCCGCCGTTCAGCACGGCGAGTTCATCCATTTTGGCAAGGGTCTGTTGGCCTAGCGGCGAACTGCGCAGGAATTCGAGGTCGTCGGTTACCCGTTGTTTGAACTCCAGGTGCCCGTCTTTCACGATGAACGCCTGCTCGCCGGCGTTGCTGGGTTTGACCTCGGTGAAAGCCGAGCCTTGGGTACGGTCGAAATGATCACTGGCGTTGGCGTAGATACGGTCCTTGCGCTGATTATTCAAAATGGTGTCGTGGCCTTTCCCTGTATAGAAGGTGGTACGGTCGCGCCCTATAAGAAGGTCATCGTCATTGCCGCCATGTGAAACCGTATGCCCGCTGCCTGAGACGAGTACATCTTCGTTGTCGCCACCGTCCAGATAACTCTGCTTGGTGGCGGGACCGTCGCCGGCAATGAGCAGGTCCATGCCCTTATTGCCATACATCACGGCATGGCCGCTTCCCCCAAGGATGGTGTCGTCGCCGTCATTGCCCTCGGCATAGCCGAGACCACTGCCCAGTTGCAGGAAGTCCTTGCCGTTCCCGCCATAGAGTCTGCTCCGGCCGCCGCCTGCCCGGATGTAGTCGTTGCCATCGCCCCCTTCAACGTCAACACGAAGCTTGACGTCATCGTCGATTATTACCGTGTCATCGCCCCCTTGGGTCTCGATCCAGAGGTGCTGCTCCGGGCCCTGTTTTTCTTTGATGTCGAAAAAATAGGGCTTGTCGTTGATCAGGATTTGCAGCTTGTCGCCGGGCCAACTGCGTACATGGATACGGTCCGAATGGTTACCGCTTTCCACTAAAAGCCAATTGTTCATAATCTCCGGCTTTTCAGGGGTCGATGTATCCCAGTCAATGAGTCGACTGATTGTCACGTCGCCGTCAGTGTGCAGCGGGTGTTTTCTGCGGTTACTGTCGTCTGGCGTCAGATCGGATGGGGGATCGTAAGGCGAGGGTTTATCGCGAGGGGCAGGTTGTGGCGTGTGGGTATGAGTGGCTGCGAAATAAACGAGAGGAAATAGCATCGGCGGGGCCTTCACATTCAATGAGGTGAGCATCTGATTGCGCATCAGGGCTGCCCATTCCGTGGTGGGTTGGCTGAAAGTGTTCCGCAGGATGGCGAGAAGCTTGGTGCAAAATGTTTCGTGCCGGCGGTGATCGGCGGGCCAAACGCGCCCTTTGAAGGCAGGTGGATAAGCGACGGCTTGAGCGGTCTCGCTCTGCGCAGGGAGAGCGAGACGCACGTGTGATCAGCGGTGGTAGTAACCCGGGCCGCCACCGTAGTAACGGTGGTCATGCCAGCCACCACCGTGTGGGAAAATGATGCAGCCGCTCATGCTCAGGATGATCAACAAGGGAATCAGCAGTGTGATTCGACGGAACATTTCAAAATCCTCTAGGGTACTCATAGATTGAATCAGGCGACGGGCAAGCCAAAGTTTTTCATCGCCTGTAACATGAGACCCTGCCGACCCGATTCCATCCCCTCCAGCGGGTATGTATTTGGCATGTTCGGCGATACAAAGTGGATACATTCTCAAGGTTCAGGAACCCGTCATGACGCAAAAGCAACGTTTGAAATACTCGATTCTGATCTCCCTGGTCGTACTGGGGACGATGTTTGGCCTGTCCTACTTGCAGAACACCGGGGTTATCAGCGAAAAAACGTTCCAGTACATCGCCATTGCGGTGGCGGTCACCGTGGTCGTGATCAACGGTGTGATGCGGCGCAAGGTCAAGCCCAACTTCTGATTCAGCTGCGTGGGTCAGGCGCGGCCTTCGAGTACTTTGGCAGCCTCTTCATGGAGGCTGTAGCTTTTGTCGGCATTGAGGGTGATCACGCCCTCGCTGCACAGGCGCTTGAGTACCTCGCGCACGCTGAGAAACGACAACGGGATGCCCAGCTCCAGCAAATGGCTGTGTACCCCGCGTACCCCAAGGGTGCGCTGGTTGTCGGCGGCGGTGAGGAGGGCGTCGATGACCTTCAGCCGGATCAGGCTGGTGCGCAAACCAAAACACTTGAGCAAATGGCGGATGCGCTGATTGCCGTGCTGTTCAGGTGCGTTGCCGAACGCTTGGGCGCCTCTGCCATGAGCGGCCTCGGCGGTCGGTGAATGTCCGTCCGTGGGCAGTTGCGAGTTGTACATGCAAAAACTCCTTATCAGAGCCTGATCAGGAAAATGATGGCGCTGTTACCTAATAAGACGAACGAGCGATGCAAATCATGAAGTGCCGGATGTAGAAAATTTGTCGGTATCCGCTTTGTCACATTGCAATCGCTCTGGATAGACGTCTTCTGGCTGCTGTTCCCGTCACACCGGCCACACTTCGCCGGCGAAAATCTGCAGGTCGCCGGTCAAGTCATCCGCAGGGGTGAGGGTGCCCGAGGGGCCGGGGCGTGGGTCCGCCGAGCGAACGCCGTAGTTAACGCGTCCGGCTCTTCCATACACGGCGATGCCGGTGGCGCCGGTCAATTCGGAGAGGCCCAGAACATTCTGGGTGGTATTGAGATGATGGCGCCCTACCAGGGCAACCCACTTGTCCTCGCCTGCGTGTTGCTCGATGGTGCGGGTGGCGTAGTAGTTGAACTCTTCGAGTCGTCGTTTGGCCTGCGCAGGTGTCTTGATGGGGCCGCCGAACAGGTGGCGTTCGTCGTTGTGCCGCGTCAGGTAAAAATGGTCAAGCGGTACGATTTCGATCCCGTTGTCTTCGAATTTTTTCAACAGTTCGCCCAGGGTCGGGCGTTGGTTGGGAGGGCGGTATATGAGCCCGATCCGGCCCATGCCATCGTCTTTCCAGCGCATGATTTTGTCGTACACCAGGCCTTCGACGAATAGCTTTTTTACCTTGTTTTGAACAAACACATCGACGTTGTCATACAAAGTTCGGAAAGCCGCCAAGCTGCTGTGGGATTCGCCGAATACCAGGCCAGGCGCCGTGCGAAAAGCATCGGCAATCACATCGCTCGTTTTCTTTGGCGCGGGAATGTTTGGAAACTCGGGGCGGGGGGGCAGCCCGTTTGCGGCCATGTGCGTATAAAAATCGCGCATTTCCTGGGCGAATTTCTCATGGGTTGCCTGCTTTCTGCTGGGGGTGAAATGGCCCTCGATGGGGCGGCCACGAATGCTGCTCACGTACTCGGCGTCGGGCAAATGGTCGATTTTACGCACCGGCTCGACTGGCAGCCCAGCCGGCGGTTGACTGAGTGGCGGACGTGACGGTCGGCTCAGCGGGTTGAAGCGATGATCGCGAGCCGATCGCCCCGGGTGTTGGGCAGTGGGTGAGGGCGGCATCAGCGTATGGACAGGGGTGAATGCGTCGAGTGCGGGCCCATAAGGCTGCATGGCGTCTGAATCGAAGGCATACCATTTACCGTGTTGGCGTATGGCCGAGCCTTCCACTTGCTGCGTACCCACCTGTAAAACGCCTGTTGCGGCGGCCTCGTAACGTTGGCTGGCGATGACCAGCGACTGGCCGTTGGCCGTGCCGCGCAGCTTGCGGATGCCTTGCGCGCTGGCGCTGATGCCATCCGTGACAAGTCTGCCCGCACCCACCGCCAGGTCAACGCTGCCACTCAACGGGTTGAAGGCGTTGAGTGCGGTGACCCCGAGGATTTTGCCGCCGCGTGCCAAGGCACCCAGGGTTGAACCCGCGTTTGTCACTGCCTTGCCGAGTTTTGCGGTAGCGCCCAACCCGGCCGTCACAAAGCCAAATATATCCAGCGCCAGGTCAATCGCGCCGTCCTTGTAGTGACCGTTGCGCAAGTGGGTGATGGCCGAGCGGAGGGGGATCAGGTTCAATAATGCGTCCGTTGTTGAACTCACCCATTCGCGTCGCGCCTCGTCCGGGGTTTCGCCTGCGGCGTATTGCTTGACGGCAGGCTCATCAAACCCCAACGCCTTGATCAGTGCGTCGGCGATGTAGTGGGTTCGCGGACTTTGGAACGTGTTGAAGGTGGGGTATTGCGGTTCCTTTTCTTCGGCGTCGTAGTTGTGGGTTGAGCGATTGGGATGAAACGCTTCGATTTTGTTGACTTCGTCCGACACGTATTGGTGGGGCCGGCTGATCCTGCCCTGGTCAACCTTGGAGATGATGCCGGTTGTGGTATCGAATTCGTATGTCTGATGGCTGTTTTGATATTCGCTGTGTACGAGGATCTTTGGGCTGGTGTGGAAGAGCTTGTCTTGGGCGAAAGGAATCAAGCTGGTGCGGTAGTCGTTTTCCTTGAAAAAACTGATTTTTCCATAATTGAGGCGCGTTCGATCTGCCAACGGCAGGCGGTCAATGGCACTGATGAGTGAGTATTTTTTTACCTGTTTGATAGTGTCCAGCGCGTCGGTAAATGCCGTGTCGAACGCCTGCGGGATATTGAAAGACGGGCTTCGGGTGAACTGCGCAAACGCCTCAAGATCGATGTCGGCGCGTGGGCCTCTGACCAGCCAGCTATGCGTGTCGATTTCCAGCCCCTGCTGAGTGATGTCGAGCATCGAATAGGCTTGGCTGAAGCGCGGGGCCTTGGGGTCGTTGGATTTATAGTTGATGTGCAACACGCGATCCTCAAAGTCATCGCGTTCGCCGAAGGTGGCTTTCAGCAGATCCAGCGCCATCTGTTTGCGGCTGGGCAGTGTCGCGCCGACTTCTTTGGACGCGGCGCTCAATTCGCTGTGTTGGGTATTGAAGGCTTCGCGGGTGTACTCGATTTCTGCGTTGTTGTACGCCGCATCGTCTTTGGCGTAGAGAAAACCGTTCACCACGCCCCAATCGATCAAGGCGGCCTTCTGCGCCGCTTCACCCGCCGGTGCTATTGAGTCGGCATGGCGCATGACTTCGGCAAAATCCATGTGCATTGCCTTGCCGGGTGCCTGGGCTTCAATCGCAGCCACGGCGATGCACAAGTTGGCCCATGCCTGGCTGCCGTACACCACCGTGGCGGGAATATCCTTGACCAGATATTGCGGCGCCACCCGTGCCAGCAGCAACCTGGCGCCGAGATCCGCGCTAGCGAGGGAAGTCTTGTCGCTGTCGCTCAGGTGTTTGGCCAGTGCGCTGATCACACTGGCTGGCGACATGCCCCAGTGGCTCTCGGCAGCGAGGTTGAAGCCCGCGACGGTATTTCTGCCAGGCTGTTCGATGGATTCGGGGTCCAGCCCCAAGTGGATCGCGCTCAGTACATAGTCGTTTGCGCTGGTATCGGTCGCGATGCCGCCGACCTTGGCCTGTATCGCCTGGCCCAGCTCCTGCGCCTTGGGGGTATCGAGGAGTTTCTCCAGCGCCTTGGCCGGGTCCTGTAGCTCGGTACCGGATAGCGGATTACCTTCCAGCAGATACCCCAATGCTCCGCGCCGAGGGTCGAAAAGGGGCAGGCCCGGCAGTTTCTCGGTGTTGTCGGCCACGACGTCGCGCACCACGCGCTGGTGTTCCACGCTCAGCGGCAATGCCCAACTGAGCCCGCCGCCCAAGTTGCCCAATGGGTGCGACAACGAATGATTGATCAGTGCGTCGGCCATGTCGAAAAGGTCTTCACGCGTGGCCGGAATGTACGTGCCGTGGTGTGTGATGAAACGCTCAAGGCTGATTTTCTGCGGCGATTGATGCTGAAGCGCCGAGTCTGGATCGACGTCCATCAGGGTTTCTTGCAGTGCGCGCAGCACTGCTTCGGCGCTGGCTTGCGGTGCCAGTGACTGGGCGGCCTGCTTGAGTTGGCGGGCGAGTGTTTGCAGATTGCGCTTGTGTGCCAATGCGGTTTTGAGGGCCTGGCGGTTGTCATTGCTGTCGACTTCTTGCTCTGTAGGCGGGTCTGCGACCGGAGCCATGTCGTCGGTCGCTAAAGCCGTGGGCAACAGCGGGTAAACAGGTTGCTGGGACGAGCCGGAGGTTAGGGTGACGGATGTCATGCTGAGTACCTTCTTTCACACGGTGAGGCAGTCCTTGCCGACGAATGCCTTTGTATGAAGGCGCTCGTTTGGGTGTTGAAAGCAGGTGCTTGTGTTCCGCTTGCGGGCGGTGCGGGTTGTCAGTATGTGTAACGGAGGCCATCGGCACTTGGACTGGCCACCCTCGTAGCGCAGAAAATGACGCGGCCGCATTCGTACCTAAATTATTCGCGGGCTGTTGCGTTCTTACGTTGGGGTGATTGCCCTGTGAGGCGGTTTAATCTGACGGTGGGGTCTGCGTGATTATTTGTAACGGGTTGTCCAGGGTGTGTGTGACGGCGCTGTTGCTGGGCGTGAGCCTGGCCGCATCCGCGCGCGAGGCGGTGGTGCATGCGGCGGCGGACATCCGACGCACCAGTTTCGGTGTGCCCCATATCCGCGCCAGTGATGAGCGCGGCCTGGGCTTCGGCATCGGTTACGCCTATGCCCAGGACAATCTGTGCCTGCTGGCCAACGAGGTGGTTACGGTGAGCGGAGAGCGCGCCAGGTTCTTTGGCCCTGAACAATCGACCCTGGAGGAGCGCAACAACGTTACCAGCGATGTGTTCTTTGCCTGGCTGAATACGCCAGAGGCGGTAGCCTCGTTCTGGGCGGCGCAGAGCCCACCGATCCAGCAGCGTATCGAAGGGTACGTCGCCGGCTACAACCGTTATCTGACAGAGCAGGGCGCTCCGGCCCAGTGCCAGGCGGCGTGGGTACGGCCGATCACGCCGCAGGATGTGATCAAGCTGACGCGCAGGCTGCTGGTGGAAGGCGGCGTCGGCCAATTCGCCGAAGCCCTTGTCGGCGCGACGCCGCCCAACACCACCGCCCATCGGCAGGGCGACGCCAAGGCCTTTGAGCTGGCCGCTGCGCATCAACAGCGTTTCACTCTGGACCGAGGCAGCAACGCCGTCGCCGTGGGCCGTGACCGCTCATTCAACGGGCGTGGCATGCTGCTGGCCAATCCGCATTTCCCCTGGATCGGCGGCATGCGCTTTTATGAGATGCACCTGACCATCCCTGGTCAACTGGATGTAATGGGCGCTGCACTGCCGGGCTTGCCGCTGGTGAATATCGGCTTTAACCAGCATGTGGCCTGGACCCATACCGTCGACACGTCCAAGCATTTCACCGTGTATCGCCTGACCCTCGATCCCAAGGATGCCACGCGCTACCTGCTGGACGGTAAATCCATCCCGCTGGATAAAGCCACGCTGACGGTGCAAGTCAAACAAGCCGATGGCAGCCTCAAAGAGCAGGCGCATACCGTCTACCGTTCGCAATTCGGTCCGGTGGTGCAATGGCCTGGCAAGCTTGATTGGGACAACCGTTACGCCTTCAGCCTGCGCGATGCCAACCTGGGCAACGACCGCGTGCTGCAACAGTGGTACGCGATGAATCGCGCCGGCAGCGTCAAGGAGCTGCAAACCGCGGTACACACCCTGCAAGGCATCCCGTGGGTCAATACCCTGGCTGCGGATGACCAGGGGCAGAGCCTGTTCATGAACCTGTCGGTGGTGCCCAACGTCAACGCGGCCAAACTCGCGCAATGCAGTGACCCACGGGCCGGCCTGCAATTGATCGTGCTCGACGGTGCCCGCAGCGCCTGCGCCTGGGACGTCGACCCGCGCGCTGCCCAAGCCGGGATCTTCGCGGCCGACCAGTTGCCGCAACTGGAACGTACCGACTACGTGCAGCATTCCAACGATTCGGCCTGGATGGTCAACCCCAAGGCGCCCCTCACCGGTTTTTCCCCAGTCATCAGCCAGGACAACACTGGCCTCGGCCCCCGCGCACGTTTCGCCGTGCAACGCCTGCAGTCGTTGGACAACCGGCCGATCAGCGTTGCCGACCTGCAAAACATGGTGATGGACAACCAGGTCTACCTCGCCAGCCAGGTGATGCCCGATTTGCTCGAATTCTGCGCCAAGCACCTCGGCGCCGACACCGCCACGCTGCAACCGCTGTGCGCCAGCCTGCAAACCTGGGACCAGCGCGCCAACCTCGACAGCGGCCTGGGCCTGGTGCATTTCATCAACCTGATGCAACACCTGCAGCACAGCCCTGACGCCTGGCGTGTCGCCTTCGACCCGGCCCAACCCCTCACCACCCCACGCGGCCTGGCCATCGAGCGAGCGCCCGTCGCCAAGGCCCTGCGCGAAGCCATGCTGGCCTCGACCGTCGAGGCCGGCCAACTCGGGCTCACCGCCAACAGCCGCTGGGGCGACCTACAAGTCTCCGGCCAGACCCCAATCCACGGCGGCCCGCAACAGCTTGGCATCTACAACGCCATGCAAACCGTGCCCCGCGCCGATGGCAAACGCGAAGTGGTCAGCGGCAGCAGCTACCTGCAAATCGTCACCTTCGACGCCAACGGCCCCCGCGCCCAAGGCTTACTGACATTCTCCCTGTCCAGCAACCCTGCATCGAAATACGCAAAGGACCAGACACACGCGTTCTCCGAGAAAAACCTCCGCCCGCTGCCCTTCAGCGAAGCGCAGATCAAGGCCGATCCGCAGTACCAATCGCAGGTCATCAAAGAGTAGGGCGCGCACGCAACCCCTTGATGCCAGGGCAGAATATTTTTTGAAATCAAGGGGTTGCAGGCAAAAGCAAATGAGTACATAATGGCGCCCATCGAACGCAATGAAGCATTAAAAACTTCAATGTATTCAATGAGTTAGAGTAGAGGCACGCTTCACATAGCCCACTCAAGTTTGTATGCGGTGAGTGCCAGCAACCAGGGTACTGATCGTTTGAGGCCGAGTAGCAAAATGGTTATGCAGCGGATTGCAAATCCGCCTACGCCGGTTCGATTCCGACCTCGGCCTCCACTCTTAAAGCCCCGTAGATCAATGGTCTACGGGGTTTTTTATTGCCTGAGATTTAAGAACCGTTCCGCAACTTTTGGCATGCGTTCCGCAACCTCGGACATTTTCTGAACCGGCAAGGCCAGAATGGCAGCCTCAGCAGGTGGGTTATGGCGCCAATTGCTGGCGAGTTACTAGTCAGAAAGAGTGAAATTTTTCTTGAGTTTCCGGTAAATTTTCTCGGCGACATCGAACGTGCCTGGGAGCCGGGAGGTACCGAGGTCATCAGAACTCAATGAGCATGGATATCGCCCTGACCACGTGGCTGACTCCGTTAAATACTCCAAAATGTGCCGGCGTTTGTCTGTCAACTCAAGGTTAATCATTCTCGCGAGCTTCACCAGATTGTGAGTTTTGACTTCCTTAGGGAACGTAGCCTCTGGCTCCCATGTAGCCAAGTGGGGGGCTCCATGTTTGTTCAAAAACCAGTGTGCTTTGAATAGGTTTTCTAATGAAAGTCCATAGAGCATCGAGCAGACCTTATGGAGGGCGTCTTGCTCAGTTCGGCTAATAAGCTTATCGGCTTGCTTCCTTGTGATTCGTGCTGTTGCGATTAGTGCACGGCTGCGCTCGAACCATTCGACTGGATTAGAAACTTGCTCTGCATAATGAGACTCGCTCCAAGCCCTAATGTCATCTTCAGAGTAGTCCGGGAAATGGTTGTCGAAACCTTCAGGTGGATCTTCGTTGGAGGTCTGGTTCATTTAGAAGCCTAATAATTGGAAATGCAGATGAGTCTGCATATTATTAGGCGGGATATTACAGTGCTATCACTTTGTCGGCTTAACGATCTCGCCCACACGTCGGTAGACTTTCTTAGTCATCTCTTCGGTGGTGTGACCAAGCAGGCGGCTGGCGTGTGTCAACTCAATCTCGCTGGCAGCTTTCGGGCGGATGTCCTTGAACTGGAACTGACGGATCAGCACGGCCAGGTCAGAGTCACCGTCGGCGCCGGCTTTGATGGCAGCTTTTTCGCGGGCTTCGTCCCAGCGATTGCGCAGCATCTGCTGGCTCATCCGAAGGCCGGATGTGTTGGTGATCAGCCTCGATGTTTTTATGCCGTTGAGGGCTCGGCGTTCCTGCAGATCATTGATAAAGGCACTCAGTCCGGACTGAACACCTTCGTCCTCCAGGCGTAGGCGAAGTTTCTTCGCGGTCTTGCCCTGTTTGACCATCAGGAACTCGGCGTTTAAATCAGTGGTGGCCACTTTCAACACGTCGGCGGGGCGCTGACCGGTCAAGTAGGCGAGGTCCATGGCATCCTTGAGTTCTTGCACGGCTGCGTCATACACGGCATTCCACACGATATCGCCGGCGTAATAGTCTCGTGGGGTCTCCTTGTTGCGGCGCACCCCGAAGCAAGGGTTGGCGTTGTTGGTCAGGCCCCACTCGCGGGCGATCGTGAACATGTGCGACAGCAGCGCGATTTCCCGATTCCCCCGGACCTTTGCTGTCCTGGCGTCCCGGTACTGCGCGACCACCTGGGGTGTTATCGAATCAATAGGGGCATTCTCAAACGCTTTCCTAAGCTGTTTGAGTTCCTTCATGTTGTCGGACTGGGTGCGTATTCCTTTGGTCGGGATGATCTCTTTGACGTACCTGTCGAACAAAGAGCCCAGCAGATGGCTGGGCTTTGGAGGCGCTCGACGCTCCAGCCTGGCCCATTCGACTTTGGCCTGGTCGAGGTCGGCGCCCAGAGGGATTTCTTTGCGTTTGCCCTGGGCGTCCCTGCCGTTGTAGTAATAACTGATCCACGTTTTTCCGCTCTTGCGCTTGTGGCATCGCCGGATCATTCGTGGGGGTACCTGCGCTGCAGCTTGGCATTGTTCGGCGATGAGCGATTGCTTAGCGTGCCTGAGCTGCTCGAGCAGCCGCAGTGGGCAGCAGAGTCTGCCGCATGGTTCTGGTCGGTAAACGGGCTGAACGCGCTCGCGGATCAAGAGCAATTCAACACCATCACCCGCCGGATCAATGGCGGGCTCAACGGCTTGGAAGATCGTCTGCAGCTGTGGGCCAGGGCGAGGGCGGTGTTATGCGTCTCTTCGACCTGATACCTGCGCAGTTCCGTATAGCTGCCGTCTGCGTGCTGTTGGTGATTGTGGCCGCTGGATCCGCCGCGCTGGCCTGGACGGCGCAGGGCTGGCGTTACGGCCAAAAGCTGGAGCGCCAGGCCCGGCTGCATGCGGACACCCTCAACGAGTTATCCCAAGCCTCTGCCGCGCTGCAGCGTACCGAGCAGGACAAGCGCTTTGCCCTGGAGCAGCGCCTGCAGAACAAAGACCAAACCCACCACAAGGAATTGACTGATGAGCAAACGAAGCAGGCTCGTCTGCGTGATCGTCTGGCTACTGCTGATCTGCGGCTGTCAGTCGTACTCGCCGCCACCGACGTCTCCAGCGGCTGTTCAGTGCCAGCCACCACCGCCACCGGCCGCGTGGTTCATGGCTCCACAAGAGCCCAACTTGACCCAGCGCATGCTCAACGAATTATCGGCATCACCGATGCCGGCGACCAAGGACTGATCGCCCTGGCGGCGTGTCAGGCCTATGCCAAAGAAGTCTCAACACCGAAGTGAAAAAGAGCGACCGGGGTGGATGCGTCAACATCCACACCGACCGCCGTCCCTGCAGAATGTCCCTGCAAGTCCAGCCAAGGCTCTTACTCCGTGCACGAAGCGCGGCGAGCCTAGCACCTGTTCATCCATACAGTAAAGGTCTTGATTTCTATGTCCACACCCATCATCCCTTGGATGGGCGGCAAACGCCGCCTGGCCGACCGCCTCATCCCGCTCTTCCCACCCCACGAATGCTACGTCGAAGTCTTTGCTGGCGGCGCCGCGCTCTACTTCATGCGTCCCCAGGCCGCTCCCGTTGAAGTCCTCAACGACATCAACGGCGACCTAGTGACGCTGTACCGCGTCGTGCAGAACCACCTGGAAGAGTTCGTGCGCCAGTTCAAATGGGCGCTCAGTTCGCGCCAGGTGTTCGAGTGGCAGAAGATGACCCGCCCCGAAACCCTCACCGACATTCAGCGCGCCGCCCGATTCTTCTACCTGCAGCACCATGCCTTTGCCGGCAAGGTGACGGGGCAGACGTTTGGTACCGCGACCACTGGTCCGGCTATCAACCTGCTGCGGATCGAGGAGAACCTCTCTGCAGCGTGGCAGCGGTTGTCCGGCACCTACGTTGAAAACCTGCCTTGGTTGGACTGCGCCGAACGTTACGATCGCGCTCACACGTTCCACTACATGGATCCGCCTTACTGGCAGACCGCCGGTTACGGCGTGGATTTTCCGTTCGAAAACTACGAACGGATGGCCGACTTCATGAGGCGCTGCAAAGGGAAGGTGATGGTTAGCATCAACGATCATCCGGATATTCGGCGGGTGTTTGATGGCTTTCATTTTGAGACCGTGGACATTCGGTACAGCACGGCCAACCAGCGACAGGGGAGGTCCGAGGTTAGCGGTGAACTGGTGATCATGAACTGGGAGCCGGCTGCTTTGGGAGGGCTGTTCTGAGTGTCGCTAGCATTTTCCGTGAACACCAGGGCACGTGGGCATGTAAGCTATTCAGGAGGCCCGCTACCAACTCTCTCAGGATCGTTTGCGATTCGTCATCAATCCTGACAGAGAGCCCTCATGACTACCCCCATCCGACGTGCAACATCCCTTCGCCCTGGGCAATTCAAGCACCTGATACGCGTTGCATCCGTTACTGGCCGTCTGCCGGAACGTGATGTGATGCTTTTGTGGCTCACACACACCACTGGCATTCGCGTCACCGAGCTGGCCTTGCTGGAGGTGGCCGACGTGCTATATCCGAGTGGTGCCATCAAGCCTGAGGTGTACTTGCGGGCAGACATTACCAAGGGCTGTAGACCTCGCAATGTGTATCTGACACATGCCCGATGCCTGGCCGCGCTCGAAGCGTGGTTGGAGGTTAGGCACCAGCGTCGATGGGGGCTTTCTGGTGCAGAGGAGTACCGAGGCTTTCGACCATGTTCAAAACTGGTCACTACGCACAAGGGCCAAGCCTTTGAACTAGCGTTCAAGCACCGCGAGCTGGATAGTGGGCCAGAAGTTTACCGTGCCTGTGATTCGCTCCAGCAGACCATCAGCAGGCTATACCGGCAGGCCGGTATCAAGCAGGGATCGTCGCACAGCGGCAGGCGTTCCCTGGCGGCTAAGGTACTGGCGGCAACAGGCGATGTTGAGACGGTGCAGACCATACTCGGTCATTCCTGTATCGATCACAGCAAGCCTTACTTGACAGTCGACCAAGCGACAATTCGACATGCATTCGAGGTTGCACTGGCATAGAGACATCATTACTGTTGATTGGATCCAGCTTTGCACGGCAATCGTTTGACATCTGCTCCCAGCGCTAGCTGTAAAGCTGCTGGGCTGAGACAGCAGGGAAATCATGGACCTTGACTATTTAAGTTGGGCTTTTAAGCGCTCCCTGACGGTGACATTGCTTTACGTCATAGCATGTTTGCTTATCTACATGGCGCTGGGATATGCCGGCGGGTGGATCGCCTTTGTGATATCGGTGGTGACGTGGGTGATGTATTTCTCGGTGTATGTCAAAGACCCGCGCACAGATCGGCGCTATTACCTCGAAACGCGCAAACCTGATGAATGAAGGGAAATGGGCCTAAAGGTTAAAGCGGCTACGCCGACAAGCATGCACGTTGGTGGTTTTTGACAAAATATTTTGACACCAGACAAAATATTCTGACATCTGACAATAGATTTTGACACTAGGCGGAAGCCCGGATTTGCTGGGGTAGGAGGGTTCGTATGAAACCGGCAGTTAAGCGATTTCGACGACCACCAGCATCAACACCGCTTAACTCGCTGCTTTGGGTGCTAGCTCAGTTGCAAATAGTTTCCTAGACCTTTTTTGAACCGCCGAAATCCGCACCGCCAATCACAGCTTCAAGCGCCGGAGTGTCAAAATCTTTTTTCGAGCATGGGAGGTAGATTGGTGGCCAGGGGGGGAGGATTGTCAGAATTTGTTTTTTTACGCGGCCCCAGTCGCAGCTCTTAGGGCGCCAGTGTATGTGGGCCGCAGTGTCAGAATATTTTGTTTGGCACCAACCCTGATGATTGCCGACGCGATGGATGTGCCTGTGTTTATGATCGAGTAGTGACGGAGGAAGCAATCATGCGAATTGTGTTTTTATCATTGTGTTGCGTATTACTAACCGCCTGTTCAGCAGAGCCAGTACCGAGCGTCAACGTTCCCGCAGGCATCCCCCAGGATGATCCCCTCTTCGGCTTGCGTTGCTGGGTCTCTCCAAATGATGGCTCAGTGACGCGCGAGCAACTCGAATACATCCTGGCCCTCAGCGAGAGTGGAGACTCGATGTGCAAGATGCTGCTCGGCGACCTTTATGAAAACGGTCGTAGTGTCCCCCAAGACATTGCGAAGGCAAAGACCCTTTACCAGTCAGCGGCTGATGTCGATGAGCGGGCCTATGTCCTCCTCGGCAAGCTTGCCGAGAGTGGTCTCGACGGGCCCCCGGATTATCAGAAGGCCAGGCGGTTATACCTGCGTGCAGCCGCCGGTGGTAACAGCAACAGTGCTGAGGCCAGATTGGCCAAGCTGATGGAAGAAGGCAAGGGCGGTCAGCAGGATCTCGAGGGCGCCATGACGCTTTACTTGAAGGCAACCCGTGCCAGTTTTGGTGACGAATGGGACGGAATTCAGCGGCTTCTCGGCCGAGGAGTCAAACTAACCGCAGAACAAGAACAGCGCTACAACAAGATCTGGATTGGGACGACGGAGGGCAGGATTCAGAGCAAAATATCGCGTGTTCAGGAAAGTGTGTCAGGGGCCCTCAAGCCTGGGCCGGTGGGAAAGGAGGTCACAGTGAAACTGGAATATATTCTGGGTTCTCTCGTGCCCCGGCTGTCCATCGTGAACAGTTCAAACGATAACGCCGTCGACCAGGCCGTATTGCAGGGGTTCGAAGATTTTCGGTTTACCGATGGGCCGATATTGCCGCAGGGGCAGAAGACGTGGTCAGTGCAGGCCCTTATCTATGTGAGTTCGCGTTGATGGGCTGTCTTACAAGACCTATTGGGTTGCCGCCACAAATTCGAACTGACTCGCTTGGCTCAAAATCAGGTGTTCCCACGTGCTTCACTACCGTACTGATTTAACCCAGGAATGTCAGATGAACACGCGCACCAACATTGCTCCACCAGTTCAATCATAGCCCTCCTGGGCGAACTGGTGCGGCCTCGATCCAGCCGGGTAGTGGGTGTTCTACGAAAACGAGCTGACCACTACGGAGGAGGGACGGCTGCCTAATGACGGGCAATGGGGCATGCCGCGTGAGTGCGATGTGACGGTCTACGAATCCTGAGAGGCGCTGACGTTCTCACGCCTTGCCGCGACTGTGAATTGATAGGAAAAGTCGATCAGCTACTGCACCCCAAGCCCTGGCCAAAAACTAGGGCTGAGGACGTAAAGGGACACGGTTTTCGCGTCCGTAATGCAACGGAGTCATGACGCATGAACGAAAAGAACCACGGATTGATCATCGAGGGCTTTGTACAAGGCTCGTATAACCGAATGTTCGACAACAAAATTGAAGTTAGGCACCACCCGCTTACCGGTTGGGCACAGGCTACGGTGTCCGGTAGCGAGAGTAACTTCGCAGCCACCAAGGACAATGTGCTGCGCACTTTCGAAGGTGTGACACACACGCTGTACACGGCTGGAAATAATGATGATTTGCTCAACGAACTCAGCGAGTTCAAAGCTCGTGCTGAAGAGAGCGAGAGCATTGTAGATCTGGGCATTGCAATCGACGAAGCACGACCTGTCCTGGATCGTGCATTTGCGCGTCCCGTGCCTAGCGAACAAGAAAACGAATAGTTCCGGGAAAAGAGCATATGGATAAATTAATTGAGTTCTGGAAGAGCGTCGAGCAGATGCCCACAGGCGGAAAGATTTTTTGGTCGTGTGTAGTGTTCGTTTGCATTTTCTTTCTAGTGACTTTCTGCCATAGAAAGCGCCAGTCGCCAGGTACGGGTCAAGAGCCCGAATAGGTAGGAAAATAGCGGCTACCGCGCCCATATGATTGCTGGCTGCTGTCATCCAGGGCGACAAGTCACCCCGTCCACCACCAGCTCCACGAACAACGGAAAACGCACCAGGTACACCCAAGCCCAGCCATCCACTGGGCTGGAAAATCCATTCCGCAACCGAAATAAAGCCTCCCGATTCAAGAGGGCTCCAGCGACGTGTACATCTTGGCGATGCGGAATAGATTTTTTGATAACTTATTGATAAATAATTGGAAATTTGTGGATTGCAAATCCGCCTACGCCGGTTCGATTCCGACCTCGGCCTCCACTCTTAGAAACCCCGTAGATTAGCGTCTACGGGGTTTTTTATTGTGTACGATTTTGGATCGTTTCCGCAACTTTTAGAATCGTTTCCGAGACCCTATGTAGAGCATATGCCGGAAGGGTAACTATCAAGGCTGATTCGTAGAGCCTTCCTCCGTTTCGACGATGAGCCGAACCTTGTTCAGCGCTGCCTTCTTGAGTAAGTGCATTTAGTGCAGTGCCCCAAACGCACTGCATGCCATCAGGAAGTCGACCCGGGGTCTTTTCGTGCCAAATGTTATCCTTCAGGGGGGCGTTTCACCGGGAGTTCGATGTGACGTTTCCCCAAGGGTTTGAGTTAGGGGTCGACGGTAGACATTAAACATACAAGTCTCGCGAGTTGCTTCACATCCCCTTTGTCTGGCTCGGGCGGGCTTGTTTCGCATATTGTTCGCTAGGTGAATTACTGTGGCTATTTGTATCGGAATTCCAAGCGCAGCAGCCATGCCCAGTCTCTGACTGAAATCTCGCAGGGGCTTAGCGTAATTCCCTACCTCACCATGGCATTTTTCATCAAGGTACAATGATAGAAGACTTTCCAGTATTAAATGGAAACGCAGCACACGTCTCAGTTTCTCTTCCGTCTCGGTCGCGGTAATAACAATTTCGAAATTTGATATTTTCTCAACAGTCAGGTCGAATTTATATGCCTCCCCTCCGTAGCATGCGCGGTCATGCTAATTTTCATATCCGGTGTTTCTGTTTTCTATATGGGGGTGTTAGTTGGGTGAATATGGTACGTAACCACCTGGTGGATTTTACGATCTCGCCCGCACGCCGGTAGATCTTCTTGGTCAAGCGCTTCGCCTCGAAGCGACGACTGAGAGTAAAGATGAAGCCCACTATAAGGGATTGACCGATGAGCAAACGAAGTAAGTTCGTCAGCGTGATCGCTTGGCGACTGCTCATCAGCGGCTTTCAGTCATACTCGTCGCTATCGATGTGATCAGCGGCTGTTCAATGTCCGCCACCACCGCTACCGGCCGTGTGGTTCAAGGCGCCATAACGGTTCAACGCATGCTCAACGAATTTTCAGAGTCGCCGATGTGGGCGATCAAGGACTGATCGCGCTGCAGGAGCACCAGGCGTACATCCAAGCCCTGGCACTCTGAGTAATTCTGGTTCTTACCTACGCGTATTTGGCCTAGTAACTTTCAGGCCTTTGGTTCAGTTGATATGTTTCCTGATTGCAGTGTTGATAGGCTTTTCAACATACAAATGTAGGATAATGGCAGCACCCTGACAGATGGCGAAGTAGACGAGGTAGAAAAATACGACCCCTAGGCTATATAGTCCGAGAGTGTCGAAAAAGTGTGCAATCCATGGCATTAGTATCCAATGGATTAGGTAAAGGCTATAGGATGCATCGCCGAGAAGCACAAAGAATTTTGGAGGGCTGTATATGCCTTCTAAACTCAATGCAGCCCATACCATCAGGAAGGCGAGACTGCCCCATACAATAGGGCGATAGAAGGCTTGTCCGTTCAAGCTGGGGATTAGATTGTTTAATTGGACAGTGAGCAGTAGCGGGATTGAAATGGCTAGAATAATAATAGAAGGGATTCGTGCTAGGTGAACTCCGGCAGAGTGGATTCGATAAAGGATAAGGCCAAATAAGAACTCAAACATCATCGGTGAGCCAATGAGTTTTACTGGTGCGATCCAGCCTAAGTATGATTTTGCAGTTGAGTTCAGTATGAGATATGAAATTAGCATTATGGCTGCCGTGGAAATGATAAAGCTTTCCAGGCGTTTAACACCTACAATCAGCAAAGTCGCGATGATTGTATAAAACATGAACTCGAATTGTAGCGTCCATCCTACATTCAAGGTGGGAGCAATAAACGAGTGAGTGAAGGTCAGGGATTCGAATAAAAGATTTATGTCGAGTTTGGCTGAGTTGTATGCAAATGCCAGATCAGGGTTGGGTTTGAACCAGCCGCTACCGACAATATAAGCACACGCTAAAACAAGCATGGTTACGATGAAGTACATCGGCCATATCCTTGCTAGGCGACGGATAAAAAATGCCCAGCCTGATAGCTTTACTTTGGAAATTTCAGTATGCGACCCCCCAAATAATATATAAGGGATGATGAATCCACTGATAACAAAAAATACATCTACGCCAAATCGTCCCGTATTGTAAAACTCAATAGGTAGACCAAAAGGCGCAATTGCACCGTGAGCAACCACGACAAGAGCGGCCGCAACGAATCGCAGAAATTGGATGTTGTTCAGCAAGTGTAAATCCGTCCGTTTGGCGCACTCTCTGGGCGCTGGGTCATATTTCACGAGCGTTCCTGCTCGTAATGGCGCAGTGATTCTACCTGTGTCTGTCGGGGATGTCAGGTTGATACATACCAGATACATCTGCGCTAATCATGTCTGGGCAGGGGGGTAGAAAAAAACGCCCAAGAATAGCCGGGGGTTGCCTGCCGGAGGGGCTTTATGGCGAGCAGAAAGGTTTGGTCGCTTGTAGGGATGCCACGTCTTTGTAAAAGGAACCTCTCGCTTGAAGTAGAAGACGCGACCGGGTGGGATGCTCAACATCCGGTTCGGCCGCCTTCCCGCAGAACGTCCCTGCAAGTTCAGCTAAGGCTCCTGCTTCATGCACAAAGTGGAACGAATCCGTGCAGCAAAGGTGTTACTTTTATATGTCCACACCCATAAGTCCTTGGATGGGCGGCAAACGCGGCCTGGTCGACCGCAAGCGCCTCGTCCCGCTCCTCCCACCCCGCGAATACTGCGTTGAGGTCATTGTTGGTGTACTTCATGTGCCCTCAGGCCGGACTAGTTGAAGTCCTTACGACATCAACGTTGACTTAGTGGCGCTGTGCCGCGTCGTGTAGAGCCACATGGAAGAGTTCGTTCGCCAGTTCAAGTGGGCGCTCAGATTTTCAGGATGTTAGTGGCGTAGCCGTCCACACCTGGCTTGGATTTGTGGAAATCATAGGCTCGCATGTGATACATCGGTTTGGCACAGTCTTTGGCTGATCTATAGGGGCTTTTCAGTTTGTCTTGTTCTCATTAAGTGCGACGTCACCGATGATGCCCTGCGGTTGCACCTTCAGGGCAAGGATTGGATGGGTCAGAGCAGACTCAACAGCAAATGCCTATCCGCTTGGAGGCAGATTTGTTAAATGCATACTTTTTGCAGGGGCGAGCCTGGCCGCCATCTCGGCAAATGGCAAATGGAGTTAGCGCTAGCGCTTAGGCTCCAACCTCTTTGTCAGTCGCGGGAGCGTTATTTTTCCCGCCAGCGGCAAGCGTTATTGAAACCGTTGTCAGAGTTGCCGCACCAAATGGATTTGTTATGGTTGCGCCAGGCTCAGCGTGTGGGGCGTATACAAGCTCAACAAACATTCCATTCATATATTCAGTCGGAACGAATGGGCTGCATCGCTCGGGGCGCAAGATTCATTCTTGATACGCCAAGTATCTATTGGGCGCCGTCTCTTGTCGGTAACGCTCTAAATGCTATTGGGTGGGAGGATAACCTATGACAGGTTGGAATTGACGGGCAAGACTGGCGCGCAGTTGCTGGTGAATTTGCTGATCCCGACGATCCTTTGAAGATTTTTCAAAAAACTAAAATCTAAACGTATTCTGAAAGCCTTCCGCCTCCGCCCATCTCGAAAGTTTCAGCTGTCGGGATGGCTAAGCGGAATAATTTTCTTAGTCAGGCATCTTTGAGGATCGCGCTGCTTCAGGATGCCGTTTACGTTGATATAGAAAAACCTGCAGATGTCACACCGCTCAATGCTCGGAAAAATTAGAGGGTTGTGCTCAACAGCATTCTGGATCAGAAAAAATCTCCTGAAAAATATAGTCTAGCCGGTCGCTCCTCTGTGAGGCTGCAGAAGTCTTATAGGAGCTGTCGTCCATGAGGGCCAGATTTCAGGGCGAGAATGATCCCGCGGCGAGCACCAAAAAAGCAGATGGCGCGCTCAAGCCCTGTCCGGTAGAATTTCATGTCTAGGCAGTTTCTGAATAATGGATGTACTCAGTGCATAATAAAAGTGAAATTTTACCACTTACGGGATTGCGATTTATTGCTGCAATATATGTTTTTGTTTTTCATATAAATTACCGGTGGCCAATTTTTTCAGGCGGAATCCTAAAAGAAATAGTATCTCAAGGTGCTGTTGGGATGACTATATTTTTTGTGCTGTCAGGGTTGCTTTTGGCTTATCAATATTCAGATAGGTACGAAGACAGGAAACATTATTTTTTGAGGCGGTTGGCGCGCATTTATCCCATATATGTTGTGGCTGCTATCAGTACGTTGCCATGGATCTGGGGGGCTAAGATTGGTGTTCAAACAATTTCATGGGTCGACACGACCTTCCTTGTTCTGGCAAATGTTTTTGTGGTTCAGGCGTGGGTGCCATCTTTTTTTAAATTTTGGAATGATAGCGGTAGTTGGTCAATATCGGTCGAGGTTTTCTGTTATGTGGTTCTTCCATTTATTGCTCCTTGGATGTCGCGGTTATCTAGTAAAGGTCTTTGGTTGTTTGCTGTGTTTCTTTATTTGTGTTCCGTTATTCCTGGGAATCTTATTAGACTGTTCCCGGAGCTTTCATTTCCATTTATTTATGCACTACCTGTGTTCAGGTTGCCAGAGTTTCTTTTAGGTGTATGCGGTTTCCTGGCAATTCAGAGGGGATTCAAATTTGCTCGACCAAATTTTGTATTGGTTTTTATTCTCGCTGTGTTTGTGATTTACATTGGTCCGGTAAATCAGATAACACCATACGTAGGGCATAATTGGATAGTCGTGCCAATGGTGGTTTTGACGGTGATGGCGCTTATGCAGTCTAGTGGTATGGTGTCAAGAGCTTTTTCTTCCAGGTTGTTTGTTTGGCTTGGAAAGATAAGTTACTGTTTTTATTCGTTTCAGGTCTTCTTACTGTTCATGTTGGTTACGTTTCATTCAGACTTGGTGGGGCTGATGCCGGCGCTAAGGTCTAACTGGGTTCTTTGTGTTTTTGCGATGCTTGTTTTGGTTGTTATATCGGCATGTGGTTATCACTTTATTGAAGAGCCATGCCGCAGAAAAATACAATCTTGGGCGGATGGGCGTGTATCGCGACATGTGTGCAGGGAAGTGCTCAAGACCTGAACCTATAAATAATTATAGTTTTATAGATGCCCGCCTTATGGCGGATTTTTTTGCCTGGATACAAGTAAGCCATTTACCGAGCAGCAGTTGCTACAGATCCTTCCGAACGCCGGTCACCAATCTGGCGTTTTTGCTCCTGTTCTGAAAACAGCCATGAACTGTTACGGCATCGTCGGTACATCACGCGTTGCCGCATCTATCGCCCAGATCCCGCACGAGTCGGGCCAATTGCGTTTGGTGCGCGAGATTTGGAGGTCGACGGTGAGCCATGGGCGAGGACCTGATCAGTAAGCCAGAACTGCTCGAGCTGTCGCAGCTCGCCGTCATGTCGGCGGCTTGGTTTCGGTCCACAAATGACCTGAATACTCTGACGGACCAGGGCGATTTTGTGGAGAACACTTGCTGAATCAACGGCTTGGAATATCGCCTGCAGTTGTGGGATAAGGCGAAAAAGGTGCTGGTACGACGCCCGGGCAGATTCTAGGTGCGACTCTATGGCAATGGTCTTCAGAGCCGCTGACACCTGGGCGGGTTCAGGATTGACGAATGAGCAAGGAGCTCGCCAAGCAGCCTTCGCAAGGATGACCTAGCGGCGCTCACCAATGCTGCCTCAGCCAGCGCCGAGCAGGAAAAGCGCTTGGCTACCGAGTAGCAGATCGTCGTCCAGGACCAACAACACACTCGAGAACTCTCCGATGCCCAGTGCAACCGGTCTGTTTTGCGCGATCGCCTTGCTACTTCTGATATCCGGCTGTTAGTCCTTCTCGACACCGCCAACTCAGCCAGTGGCTGCAACGCGTTTGCCGCCCTTAGCGCCATCGGCGTGGTTCATGGATCCACGCGAGCACAACTCGCCCCAGCGCATGCTCAACGAATTCTCGTCATCACAGGTGATGGCGATCAAGGGCTGATCGCGCTGCGAGCATGCCAGGCATATGTCAGCGCGATCGGGCGTTAGCTAATAGCCCAGATTGCAGCTAAGGAAAACAGCGACAGCACTGATCCAGCGACGAGAGTAACCTGGCCCACCGCTACAGACGAGGAGGCCAGATTATCCCTGTAAAACCTTTTTATTTCAGGCTCGCTTGACCCAAGCTCCCTAGCGAATTTAGCTTCTTTCCGTAATTTTGCTATCGTAATAAAAATCGAGATAAGTAGTGCTACTTTGAATGAAATAATAAGCCCAGCTATATACATACTGTATTCCATTTGCGCTATTCCAAGTCCCACCAACAGGGTACATCACTTTATTATATCAGTTTGACTCGGCCGTCTGCATCATGTGGCGCTTAGGGCGAGTCGATCCTGATCATTTTCAAGTAGCCCGGTTGTCCATAAATACTTATCTCCAGCAGCAAGCGCTGGTAGATGTCACGTTGCTCGACCATGGCCATCAGGCCGTTTTTTAGGTTTTCTGGTTGATTCTGGCCACGTCGACAAGAGACTTTTTCAGCAAGGCCTAAGCAATAGTTTTGCAGGTGGTAAGCTCGTCGTTTATCTACACCAGCCCCCCTCCCGGACGTTCTCCTTCGCTTTGCGCAGTTGTAGATGAAATGCGGCGATCTCGTCATAGAGTAACGCTGCGTGATGTTTGTACATTTCCAGGGGCGAAGGGAAGCCAAGCCACTCGCAGGAGTCTTCATCGATGTGCATGATGGGGAAATCCAGATACTGTGTGGGGATAGAGCTTTCGAGGTTTTGGCGTTGCGCGATTTGAGACGCGGAGCTGTGGCTGGTTTTGGCTTGGTATTCGGTAAGCAGGACTCTAAGAGAGGGGGTAAAAGAGTTCTGGAACCAATGATTGAACCCGCATTCTGGGCAGTCGCCAGAGCATATTTTTTCGTTGGTTTCGGAAAAAAATCGACTATAGGCCACAGCCTACTTGAGTTTCACGCTCGGATTGCAACTCCACCTACGCCAGTTCGATTCCAACCCCGGCCTCTACTCTTAAAAAACCCGTAGATTACCGTCTACGGGGTTTTTTATACCTGCGATTTACGATCCCTTCCGCAACGCTTCAGATGTGTTCCGCAACTTCACTGTTCTGACCGGATTACATACTGGATCACCTCTTCAAGGGTGCCTATGTCTGGAGCGTTGCTCGCTAATGCTTCTGGGCGGCACCATGGATAGTCCAAGTGGGATACCCACTCCATGATGGTGTGAAGATCGGTAGGTGGCAGGGTTTTCATATGTTCGATGGTGATAGTGAGCCGCTCGACAAGTCCCGACTCGGGATTGAACTGCCATCCATATTGACCACAACCGACTCGGACCTCGCCGGAGTTTTTGTCGGACATAGCGACCAGCCATTGGCATTGGAACGTTTTGCTATCCGGCTCCGGTGGGTGTCCCAGACAAAAGGTATAGACGTTTTCGAATGTCTGGCCGAAGCGTCTGACCAGTACGTCGCCGATGGACTCGAGGCCTTCAACGTGGGGTGGAAACGAGATAGACCCCGTGTGTACCACCATCTCCAGTTGTGCATCCGGCATAAAAGCCTGGCGCAGCAGATGCGGGCGGTTACTGTCCTTGGCGTTTATGTACTGCTGAATCGACCGTTGAGCTGTGTTCATTGTTTGTCCATTGCATCCATTCGTTGTTGTTGAGGGCAGTGCCAGCATCCAGGAGCGCTTGTTCGAAGGAAAACGAGCAGCCGATGGTGAAGGCAACCAGGTCATCCTGCCACAGGGGCTCTATGTCTGGCAGTTCTTCGCTCATGCGCTAGGGCGGCAAAAATTTCTGAAGGAGCCCCGCTTGGTTAACTGTATCGACCAGTCGACCGGCTGTGTAGGGCAGATGTTGCGTGGACGTCGGAGCTTTCACCCTTCCTGGGAAGGGCGCCTCGCATAGACGGCCAAAACAATGCGTTCGGAATGAATGAGGTATTCAAGCATTGCGTCGCGAGCTTTGGCCATCTCGTTGCGTTCAACGAGTTCAAGAATCTGAAAGTTCATATCGACGTAGGGCTCATGCAAGAACTCGGCGTCCTGCAACAGCCCAAAAGTCAGCCGTAGCTCTGCAAGTATGCGCCGGAACATGGCGTTCAAGCGTTCACTGTCCGCAAGTTGAACGACGGCCGTATGGAAGTCCATGTTAGCTGTGCCCACTGCCAGCCAGTCCCCCGCGTCCCGCGCTCGCTGGGCCTGTTCTGCCGCTGCGCGCATGTTCTTCTTCGCCGGGTGGCGCGGGTAAGCCTCTGCCAACGCCTGGCATTCGATGAGCCGTCGCACGCGGTAGATGTCGATGACGGCCGCGATGCTGGGAACCACCACGAATACCCCACGGTTGGGCTCGTGTCGTAACAGGCCGTCTTTGGCCAGCGTCCGGAATACTTCGCGCAGGGTGTTTCGCGAGATGCCGAGGTTTTCGCTGAGCACTTGCTCGGACAGCCGTTGCCCAGGTGTGAATTCGCCTTGGGTGACTTGCTGACGCAACTGTTCGGCGATCCGCTCGTTTAGCGTCTGGGCTACGAATGAAGGGGAGGCGGGAAGGGGCATCGAGCGGACTTCTGAGTGGCAGGGGCGATTGGATTCTAGCAGGTTTTGCCCTACTCGCAGTGTCGCTTTTTCCTGTAGGGCTGAAACGAATTCATATTTTGGCATGCATATTGCTTTTTATTATCCGTGTTGGATTGTTGAACAATTCTGTTGAAATGATCATTCAATCGGATGAAGATAGTTGAGTGATCTAAGAAAATAACTCAAACAACTTGGAGAAACGCCGGTGCCCACTGACATCAACTTGTGGCCCTTGCTGGGGGTCGTCGTCATCATCGTGGGCTTCGTCCTGCGCTTTAATCCCATGTTGGTCGTGATTGTCACGGCCGTCGTCACCGCCTTCGCGGCGCACTTTCCGGTCGACAGGATTCTTGCCGCCATCGGCACAGGCTTCATCAAGACGCGTAACCTGCCGTTGATCATCCTGTTACCGCTGGCGGTGATTGGCTTGCTCGAGCGTTATGGTTTGCGCCAGCACGCCCAGCGATGGATCAGCAGCATCAAGTCCGCGACTGCGGGCCGCTTGCTGATTGTCTACCTTGGCGCACGCCAGATGACCGCAGCCATCGGTCTTACCAGCCTGGGCGGCCATCCACAAATGGTGCGACCGCTGCTCGCACCAATGGCAGAAGGTGCTGCCGAAGCCCGTTTTGGGGCACTGCCGGAGAAGGTTCGCCACAAGCTGCGAGCGTATGCCGCAGCGACCGATAACGTCGGCCTGTTCTTCGGCGAAGATATCTTCGTGGCTTTCGGCGCGATCGTGCTGATGACCACGTTCTTGCGTGAGGCGGGCATCGAAGTCGAGCCGATCCGCGTCGCGCTCTGGGGGATTCCGACAGCTGTTTGCGCATTCACCATCCATGCTTGGCGCCTGCGCCGGCTTGACACTTGGTTGATGCGCGAGATGGCCGGCGGCGCCGCGGCCGCGGCGGCAACCGTCACAGTCGAAGGCAAGGAGTCCCGACCATGACGCTCACGATCACGCACCTGTACTACCTCGTCGGTGCCATCCTCGCCATCACCGCGGTGATGACGCTCATGGATCGCCAGCACTCAAAGCGCTATTCCAGTGCCTTTTTCTGGGGCCTTTATTCGCTCGTCTTCTTGCTCGGCGACCAGTTGCCGCCGGTCTGGGTCGGCGTCGGTGTTGTGGTGATGGCGCTGATTGCAGCCTTCGGCGGTGTCGGCATTGGCCGTCACGTGGCCCGCTCGGCGGCGGAGTACTCGGCCAGCGCCAATCTGCTGGGCAACAAGCTTTTCATCCCCGCCCTGGCGATCCCGGTCGTGACCATGATCGGCACGCTGTCGGCGAAGTACCTCGTGGTTGGCGGCATACCGCTGCTCGACCCGAAGAACACCACGATGGTAAGCCTAGGGCTGGGCTGTATGGTCGCGCTTGCGCTGGTCTGCAAGATGACGAACGAAACGCCGATGCAAGGCATCCGCGAATCGCGTCGGCTGACCGATGCGCTCGGTTGGGCGCTGGTACTGCCGCAGATGCTCGGCATGCTGGGCCTCGTATTCTCCGACGCCGGTGTGGGCAAGGCCGTGGCGCATATCACCACCAGCTACATCAACATGGATGTACGTTTCTTCGCGGTGATGGTGTACGTGGTTGGCATGGCGCTTTTCACCATCATCATGGGCAACGGTTTCGCCGCCTTCCCCGTGATGACAGGGGGCGTCGGGGTGCCAGTCCTGGTCGGCATGTACGACGGTAACCCGGCCCTTATGGCAGCCATCGGCATGCTCTCGGGTTATTGCGGCACCTTGCTTACGCCGATGGCCGCCAACTTTAATATCGTACCGGCGGCCCTACTCGAACTGCCCGACAAAAACGCGGTGATCCGCGCGCAGGTGCCCACGGCGCTGGCCTTGCTGACTTGCAATGTTTTCATCCTGTATTTCCTGATGTTTCGCTAAAGAAAAGAAAACAACATGAAGATAGACCTCAATAGTGACTTGGGTGAAAGCCTGGGCGCCTGGCGCATGGGTGACGACCACGCGATGCTCAGCATCGTGAGCAGTGCCAATGTGGCCTGCGGCTTCCACGCTGGCGACGCCGCCGGCATCCTGCGGACGCTACGTCAAGCGGCGGAGCGCGGCGTGGCAGTAGGCGCGCACGTCGCCTATCCCGACCTCGTCGGTTTCGGCCGCCGCCAAATGGACGTGGCAAGCGCCGACCTGCAGGCTGACGTGATCTACCAGATCGGCGCGCTGAAGGGGTTGGCTGCAGTGGCCGGCACGTCGGTACGATACGTCAAGCCACACGGAGCGCTCTACAACACCATCGCGCACGATAAGCGCCAGGCACACGACGTGATTGCCGCCATCCGCGCAATCGACCCGTCGCTGGTGCTGGTCGGTTTGGCCGGCTCGCCGCTACTCGGCTGGGCGCAGGCAAGCGGGCTGAGCACTGTGGCCGAAGCCTTTGCCGATCGCGCCTACATGCCGGACGGTTCGCTGGTCTCCCGTCGCGAGAAGGGCTCCGTGCTGCACGATGCGCAGGATGTTGCCGAGCGCATGCTTCGCCTGGCGACCGAGGGTGTGGTCACGGCCATTGACGGCAGCATCGTGCGCCTTAAGGCCGATTCGGTCTGCGTGCATGGTGACAGCCCCGGCGCGGTGGAGATGGCGCGGCAAGTGCGTGCGCTGCTTGAGCGTTCGGGCGTCAAGGTCGCTCCTTTCGTCGACATGGGAGTCGTACCGTGATGCGATTTCTGCCCGCTAATCTCGACGCCCTGTTGGTCGAGCTGGATGACTTGTCGCAGACGCTGGCGCTGCTTGCATCACTACAGGCCGAGCCCATCGATGGCATCGTCGAACTCGTACCGGCCGCGCGCACGGTCATGGTTCACTTCCGGCCTAACACGGTGACGCATGATGAACTCGTCACGCGCATCAGCCGCCGGGACCTCACGGCGCAGATCGAGCGTGCGACCACTCGCGTGGAGATTCCGGTCTCCTACGAAGGAGAGGATCTTGACGAGGTCGCGCAGATGCTTGATCTCTCGCGCGAAGAGGTGATTCGCCGCCATACCGGCTGCGACTACACCGTTGCCTTCACTGGCTTCGCACCTGGGTTCGCCTATCTGAGCGGCGGCCACCCAAGCCTCAACGTGCCGCGTCGCACTACGCCACGCACGCGCATCCCCGCGGGCGCCGTGGGGTTGGCCGGCGCTTTCAGCGGCGTCTATCCGCAGGCCAGTCCGGGGGGGTGGCAGATCATCGGCGTGACTGCCACGCCGATGTGGGACCTAAGCCGTGACGTGCCCGCGCTGCTGCAACCGGGCTTCAAGGTACGTTTCGTCGATGTTTCAGGGCGGCAGGTTTCAGCTTTGCCAGCGCCGTCGCCTGGCCCCGTCGAGGTTCCGCTCCACAATGGTCCGGCGCTTGTTGTCCGTAGCACCGGCCTGCAGGCGCTGTTCCAGGATCTCGGGCGCGAGGGTCTGGCCGGGCAGGGCGTATCCGCCTCAGGGGCGATGGATAAGGGCGCACTGCGCGCGGCCAACCGTCTGGTCGGCAATGCGAGCGACATGGCCTGCGTCGAGATCGTCTACGGTGGCTTCCAAATCACGAGCCGCGCAGACACGGTGGTGGCCTTCACCGGTGCCGATGCGCCGATCGAACTCACGCGTGCGAACGGCGCTCGATATCGTGTGCCAGGCCATGAAGCCATCGCACTTTCTGATGGCGACAGTCTGTCGCTTGGCGACCCGCGTGCCGGCATCCGCAGCTACCTGGCGGTGCGCGGTGGCTTCGCGATCGCGCCCGTGCTCGGAAGTCGATCGACCGACACGCTCGCACAGGTCGGTCCGCCGCCCATCAAAGCCGGTGACATTTTGCCGGTACCTGTGGTCACGCATGGCTCCATCGTCGGCGCGCCCGAAACGCCTCGTGCCGATCTCCCGACGACGACGCAGACCGTGGTGCTCGATGTCGTGATGGGGCCGCGCACCGACTGGTTCACGCTGCAGGCCATTGCATTGTTGGCGAGCCAATTGTGGACTGTGACGCCGCAATCGAACCGCGTCGGCCTGCGTCTGGCCGGTGAAACGCCGTTGATGCGCGCACAGATCGCCGAACTGCCCAGCGAAGGCACCGTGTTGGGCGCGATTCAGGTGCCGCCAAGCGGCCAGCCCGTGCTCTTCCTTGCCGACCACCCGCTGACCGGTGGCTACCCAGTGATCGGCGCTGTCGCCCCTTACCACCTCGACCGTGCGGGGCAGATCCCCATCGGTGCGCAGGTGCGCTTCAACCCCATACGCGCGTTCACCGCGGCCCTCTCTTCCGACCTGCGAGAAACCCCATGAAGAAAGTTCTTATCGCCAACCGCGGCGAGATCGCTGTACGCATCGTGCGCGCCTGTGCCGATTATGGTGTGAAATCCGTCGCGGTGTATGCCGACGCCGACATCGACGCGATGCACGCTCGTATGGCCGATGAGGCCTACGGCCTTGACGGCCAGCGCCCGGCCGACACCTACTTGAACATCGAAAAGCTGCTCGCCGTGGCCGACCGCTGTGGCGCCGACGCGGTACACCCCGGATACGGTTTCCTTTCGGAAAGCGCAACTTTTGCCAGGGCCGTGATTGGCGCGGGCCTGAAGTGGATCGGCCCTTCGCCGGCAGCCATCGAGGCATTGGGTGACAAGGTGCAGGCGCGCAAGATCGCCCTGGCTGTCGGTGCGCCGTTGGTGGCTGGCACGTCGGAGCCCGCGCGCGATGCGCAGGAGGTCGTGGCCTTTGCCGAGAAGAACGGCCTGCCGATCGCCATCAAGGCGGCCTTTGGCGGTGGCGGCCGCGGCATGAAGGTCGCATGGCGGCTCGACGAAGTAGCCGAATTGTACGAGTCGGCGGTGCGTGAAGCGGTCACTGCTTTCGGCCGTGGCGAGTGTTTCGTTGAACAGTTCCTCGATCGGCCTCGTCATGTCGAGGCGCAGGTGATTGCCGATACGCACGGCCATGTCGTCGTGCTCGGCACGCGCGATTGCTCGTTGCAGCGGCGCAACCAGAAGCTGGTGGAAGAAGCCCCCGCGCCCTTCCTCAGTGATGAGCAGCGTGAGCGCATCCATCAATCGGCGCGCGATGTGTGCGCGAAGGCAGGCTACGTCGGTGCGGGGACTGTCGAGTTTCTGTTGAGTCCTTCCGGAACAATCTCGTTTCTGGAGGTCAACACGCGCCTGCAGGTCGAGCATCCAGTGACCGAAGAGACGACGGGCATCGACCTCGTCGTCGAGCAACTGCGCATCGCCGATGGCTTGCCGCTGTCGGTCACCGAGACGCCGAAGCCGCGCGGTCATTCTTTTGAGTTTCGCATCAACGCCGAGGATGTGGGGCGCGGCTTTCTACCCGCGCCGGGGTTGGTGCATCTGTTCGAGGCACCGTCGGGGCCCGGCGTGCGCGTCGATACCGGCGTGCAGTCGGGTTCTACCGTCCCAGGTACATTCGATTCGCTGATGGCCAAGTTGATCATTACTGGCGCCACCCGTGCCCAGGCTATAGCCCGCGCGCGCCGGGCGCTGAAGGAGTTCCGAATCGAAGGGGTGCCGTCGGTGCTCCCGTTTCACCGGGCGGTGATGGCGCACGCCGATTTCACATCAGCCGATGCTTTCAGCGTGCATACGCGCTGGATCGAGACAGATTTTGCCGACACGCTGGCGGCCGCTGTACGGCCTGAACCGCTGGCCGATATCGCGCTGGTACGCACGGCCGTGGAGATCGATGGCCGAAGGATTGCGCTCGGGTTGCCGGCTGAACTGCTGCGCGGGCTACATTCCACTGCGCCGTCTGCTGAGCGCGAGGGGGCTGATGTGTCTTCCATTTCGACGGATGCCGCCGCCGTTGTAGCCCCGATCTCGGGCACCCTGCAGTCCTGGAACGTCGCCGACGGCGACAACGTGGCTGTGGGCGACACCCTCGCATCCATGGAGGCGATGAAGATGGAAATGCAAGTCACGGCACACCGCGCAGGACGCATCACCCTAACGGTGTCCGTGGGCTCGACCGTCGCCGCAGGCATTGCAATCGCAAAAATTGTGAGTTGATGAGAGTCGACTCGTTCGCCCTGGGCTCGGCTCAAGACGACTGAATTATTCGCTGTTGTAAATGGACGTTAACCGGCAAGAAAACAGATACGGCTTATAACGAGCTTTCAATTTTGGTTGAAGGTTGTGATTTTTTAGACGGGGTGAATAAATGATTGATGTTGCAACTCAAATGAAACGGACAGCTTTGGTTGCTTTTATGGCAGTAGCATCGGGGTGTTCGTCACCGCCAGAGCGCAGCGCTGATTCCACCAAACCTACTGAGCCACTCGCGGATTCTCACTTTCATATTTCCAACTATGCCTTCCAAGGCACAACGCTGCGCAATCTGGTAGACAACTACATGTCGACGGGTATCACGCGCTCGGTCGTGATGCCACTGCCACTGCAACAACGATGGGACAGTTTTGAGGGGTACCAAGCAAATTCCGGAGGGGATGCGTTCGGGCCGAACTACTATATTGGGCCGAAGTCAGATCTTTATTACTATGCATTCGCCGATGCCATGTACGCCAAGGAATATCTTGAACTGCCCCGGGAGTACCAAGAACGATTAGATCTCATGATCACGGGATTTAATCCCATGGATCGCTATGCCGTTCAGCATCTGAAACGGGCGATACTCACGTACCCCGGGGCATTTGTGGGGATCGGTGAGTTTACAATTCATAAAGAAGTCGTCTCCAAGAAAATCGCGGGTGAGCCAATCAGCCACACTGCCGCAGGCGATATTCCATCGGACGTTCACAGCGCTGACGAGACGATGTCCCTGACTTCAGAATCACTCTCCAGGCTTCTCCAGGAAGCTGGCGAAATAGGGCTCGTGGCGACGCTTCACAACGATGTCTATGATTCGGATGTTACACACACCGGGGAAGTAAAAGCTCTCCACCCTGAACAGAATTATGAGGCAGAACTGAAATCGCTGTGCTCAACGGCCCCCAAAACGGTCACTATTTGGGCTCATACCGGTTTGGGGCGATTCGTCAAACCTACAAAAGACCACTTGGCAATCGTTGGTCGAGTCTTGGATAGTTGCAATAATTGGCTGGTCGATATTTCTTGGGATATCGTACAGGAAACGATTCTTCATCCTGGCTCAGCAATGCCATCGACTGAAGAATGGACTGCATTTCTAGATAAATATCAGGACCGGATTCTTTGGGGCTCTGATACCGTTATTTTCGGGCGCAACAAGTTCGAGGCTCTTCCAGGTGCCGGAATGACCGTTACCCCCGGAAAATTAATGGCCGCCCAAGACTATAAGAGTGTTTCTAACATCCTGGATCCGGTGTTTGCGACATTGTCGCCTCAGGCTGCGGCGAAGATAAAATATGAAAACTATGTGCGCGTTTTTAACGGGGCTCGTCTAAAAGTTCGTGCGTGGGAACAGCTTCATCGAGACGCTAACGTCTGGGACATCAAAACGCCCAAGACTCCCGATCTTCGCCCTCAGTGAGTCGCACCGCTATCAGCCTATAGCGACCAGGTATTTGTAGCCTTTCCAATACATTCAATACCATCAAGTTACACGATAGGCGTGACGCACTTCATTTTGAACGGTCTTATCCATCGAGCATTAAAGCTTGTGACTAGAGAGTGTTGTGATGAAGTTGAGCAATCTAACTAAGGCGGCACTGATTGTCGCGTTGTTATCGTCCCTGTCGGGCTGCTGGATATTCATGCCGCCGGGTGGTGGTGGTGGTGGTGGTGGCCACGGTCAGGGCGGTGGCCATGGCGGTCCGGGCGGTCCCGGTCTGCGTTAAGTAACGGCTTATTGGGGCAAGCCACGCTATTCATCTTGATGAGGCGTGGCTTGCCTTTTTTTTGCCCGGCTTAAATCACAGGCAAAGAAAAGCCCGCGATGGGGAGAGCGGGCTAAAAGGTGTTTCTCTAGGAGCTGAAACAACACTAGGCGTTCACCTGTGAAAGCTTTGTGAAAGGCTTGAGCCAATGTGTCGATGGCCAGTTTGCTGGTGCTGTCGCTGTACCCGAGGCTGTTTTCGCGTTGAGTGCCGGGCTGCGCTGACGTCAAACGGGCGAGATGGTCGCCAGCAGACCGATGCCAATTGTCAGCACCAAAAAGCCAAACAGGAAAATTGCCATCTTGGTCATAAGGCCTCCGAAGGGAAGGGGGCGGCAGGAACATTCCTGTCGCGCTCGACAAGGGTGTCGGGAGTGGCCCTATTGTCCGCCTCGATGACATTTCGATACAGGCGCAGATAGTAAAGAAAAAACCGTATCAGATGCGCGCGCAACGCTTTGGCCTGGGGGGTTGGAGAGGGCTGGGTTTATCAAGATCAGCAGGTGAGCCATGTCTTGAGGGTACGGCGCGCCACCTGAGACAGCCGCAGCATTTCCCCCTAAGATGGCGCCCACAGCCTCAACAATAAGAGAGGGCCGACCCTCGATGGAAAGACGTCAATTCAGCGGTGGCATGAAAGGCAAGAACCTGCGCTACCTCAATGAAATACCCGGCCAGCCGGCGTCAGCCACCCGCGTTGGCTTCCTGCTGCTCGAACACTTCTCCCTGCCGGCCTTCACCCAGACCCTCGACACCTTCGTCACCGCCAACCTGTTGCGCCCCGAGTTGTTCGCATCGCGCACGTTCGGCTGGGGCGACGGCGAAGTCATCAGCGACCTGGGCTTGGTGATCCGCCCGGATGCACGCCTCGACGTGGCGGCCCTGCAAACGCTGGAGTTGTTGGTGATCTGCGGCGGCTTTCGCACCGAACTCAAGGCCAGCGACGACTTCATCCACCTGCTGCGCAATGCCGCCGAGCAGGGCGTCAGCCTGGCCGGCTTGTGGAACGGCGCCTGGTTCCTCGGCCGCGCCGGCCTGTTGCAGGGCTACCGCTGCGCCATCCACCCCGAACATCGCCCGGCACTGGCGGAAGTGTCCAAGGCGGCCCACGTCACCAGCGAACCGTACGTCATCGACCGCGACCGCCTGACCGCCTCGAGTCCGTCCGGCGCTTTCCACATGGCGCTGGATTGGATCAAGGGCCTGCACGACAAGGCCTTGGTCGAAGGTATCGAAGATATCCTGGCCTTTGAGGAGTCCCGCTACCGGCGCATCAAACCGACGGAAAACATCTGCGTCAGCGCGCCGTTACGCGAGGTGGTGAAACTGATGGACGCCAACCTCGAAGAACCCTTGGAGCTCGACCAGCTCGCCGTCTACGCCGGCCGCTCCCGCCGCCAGCTCGAACGGCTGTTCAAGGAACAATTGGGCACCACGCCGCAGCGCTATTACATGGAACTGCGGGTGACCGAGGCGCGCCGGCTGTTGCAACACACTGAGTTGTCGCAGGTGGAGGTGCTGGTGGCGTGCGGGTTTGTTTCGCCGAGTCATTTCAGCAAGTGTTATAGCTCGTATTTCGGCTACAGGCCGTCGAAGGAAAAGAGGTTGGTCAAGTAGCGTGGAGGTTGTTGGATTTTTCGTGTGACGAGTCATGATCACGGATGCTGATTCTCATCATACGTTTCAGAACCGCGCCAACCGATACCCCTCCAACTCCGGCAAACCCGACAGCCGCGGCCGCGTCGAAGCCAGTTGCGCGATGAGCTCCGCAGTCACCGCCGCCTGCGTCAACCCCAGATGCTGATGCCCGAACGCAAGCAACACCTTGCCGTCGAAGACCCGATCGATGATCGGCAGCGAGTCCGGCAGGGAGGGCCGGAAGCCCATCCACGGCGTGGCGTCCTGCGCATTGAGGTCTTGCCGGAACAGCCCTTTGCTCAGGCGATGCAGCTGCCAGGCGCGTTGCATATTCGCCGGGCGCTCCAGGCCGGCGAATTCCACGGTGCCGGCCAGGCGCAGGCCGCCGCGCATGGGCGTCATGATGAACTTGCGCTCCAGGGAGGTGACGGCGAAGGGCAGGCGTTCATGTTCGTGGGGCAGCATCAGGTGGTAGCCGCGTTCGGTGTCGAGGGGGACGTGCTTGCCGGTCAAGGCGGCGGTGAGTTTCGCCGAGTGGGCTCCGCAGGCGATCAGCACCTGGCGTGCGGCCAATGGGCCTTGATCGGTGGTCAGCGTGACGCCATGGGCGTCGACTTGCCCGCTCAGCACCTGGCGGGTGAGAAATTGCACGCCGTTGGCTGTGGCGGCGTTCACCAGTTCGCACACCACTTGATAGGGGTCGAGAAAGTGCCCGGTGCCCGCAAAGAACAGCCCGCCCTGGATGTGCTCGCTCAACTGCGGCGCGGTCTTGCGAATGGTGTCAGCCGACCAGAACGCCACCGGCACGCCTTGCTGCGCCATGCGTTGCTGCAGCGCGTCGATGGCCCCTCGCGAATCCGCGCGCTCGAACACCAGCAACGAGCCGTCTTCGCGCAGCAGCTCCGGCCGGTCGATGCCTTGCAGCAGGCGCTGCCATGCGCCCAGGCTGCCTTCGTTCAGTGCGCGAATGCCGGCGACCGTGCGCCGGTAGCTGGCCGGGCGCAGGTTGAGCAGCAAACGCGCAAACCAGGGCAGGGCACGGGGCAGGTATTTCCAGTCCAGGCGCAGCGGGCCCATGGGGTCCATCAGCATCGTGGGCAAGCGCTTGAGGATCGACAGGTCGGCGATAGGGAACACTTGTTCGCTCGCCAGATGGCCGGCGTTGCCATAGGAGGCGCCCATGCCGGGGGGCTGCGCGTCGATGACGACGACCTGGCGCCCTTGACGTGCCAACTGCAAGGCGCAGGCGACGCCGATGATGCCCGCGCCGACCACGGCGATGTCGGCGCTTGTGGATTCAAGCGACATTCTGTTCCGCCGACCAGTTCGCGTACCACTGGCGGAACAGCGCGTACTGGCTTTCGGCATAACGACGCTGGGCCGCGCTGAGTTGGTCGCTTTCGTTGAAGTGCAGGGCGTAGCCGTGGTCGCCATTGAGCACCATCAGGTGCTTGTAATACAGCACCAGATCGCAGCCTTCGTCGAAGGACGACAGCACCGCCAGCGCGGCCTCCAGCTCAAGGGCCTGGCGACGTGCCTTGGCGTCGCCCTTGGCGGCTTGCTTGCTCAGCGCCACCAGTTGCAGCACTTCCCGAGGTAGGGCGTTGCCGACGCCGGTGATAGCGCCGGTCGCGTTGCAGTTGACGAAGCCGTGTACCACCTGGGTATCGACGCCGACCATCAAACTCACGTTATCGTCCTGGGAGGTGATGTGTTCGGCGGCGTAGCGCAGGTCGGCGGCGCCGCCGAACTCTTTGAAGCCGATCAGGTTCGGGTGCTCGCGGCGCAGCTCGAAAAACAGCTCGGCGCGGGTGGCGAAGCCATAGTAGGGGCTGTTGTAGATCACCGCCGGCAGGTGGGGCGCAGCGTCGAGGATCGCGCCGAAGTGGGCCTTTTGCGCGGTGGCCGAAGCGCCACGGGACAGCACGCGGGGAATCACCATCAACCCCTGGGCGCCGACCTTGGCTGCATGCGCCGCGTGGGACACCGCTTCACGGCTGTTGACCGCGCCGGTGCCGACGATGGTCGGCACGCCGGCGGCGGCCAGGCGCGCCACGCCCTCCTGGCGCTGGGCTTCGGTGAGCAACGGCCAATCGCCCATGGAGCCGCAATAGACCACGGCGCTCATGCCGATATCGATCAATTCGCGGCCCTTGGCGACCAGGGCGTCGAAATCCGGCTTGCGCGCGGCGGTACACGGGGTCATCAGTGCGGGAATGCAGCCGGTGAAGATGGTGTCGCTCATGGGGCTAACTCCTTGGAATATTCAGTCAAACCATGCAGGGCTCAGATGCCCCAGGCGAAAGGGTCCTGCGCATCGATCAGCAGGGTGCTGTCGGCGGTCATGTAGGCGCGACCGGTGATGTACGGGCGCACGCGTTCGCCGTCCCATTCATAGCGGCCTTCGAACTGGCTGCCGGTGATGCTGGCTTGTACCCAGGTTTCACCCGGCGCGAGTTTGTCATCGGCGGCCAGGCAGGCGAGCTTGGCGCTGGTGCCGGTGCCGCAGGGCGAGCGGTCGTAGGCTTTGCCCGGGCACATGACAAAGTTGCGGCTATCGGCATGGGCATCATCGGCGAACAACTCGATATGATCGATCAGTGCGCCGTCTTCGCCATAGATGCCTTGGCGTTCGAGGGCCTTGAGCATCGCCCAGGTGTAGTCGGTCAGGGCGTCGACGTTATCCATCTGCAGCGCCTGGCCGTGCTCCGACACCAGGAAGAACCAGTTGCCGCCCCAGGCGATATCGCCATGGACCACGCCATGCCCCGGCACTTCCACCGCTACCCGTTGGCGAAAACGGTAGGCGGGCACGTTGCGCAGGGTCACGGCGCCGTCTGCATGGAGTGTGGCCGCCACCGGCCCGACGGGCGTGTCGACGGTGTGTACGCCTGGCTCGATGCGCCCCAGATAGTGCAGCGAGGCAACCAGGCCGATCGTGCCGTGGCCGCACATGCCGAGGTAGCCTGCGTTGTTGAAGAAGATCACGCCGCAGGTGGCGCCCGGTGTGACCGGCGCGCAATACAAGGCGCCCACCAGCACATCGTTGCCACGCGGTTCCAGCAGGCAGGCGCGGCGCCATGCGTCGTGGTGGGTGCGCAGGTTGTCGAGTTGCGCGGCGATGCTGTTGCCGGCCAGTGCGGGGAATCCGTCCATCACCAGGCGCGTGGGTTCGCCGCCGGTGTGAGAGTCGATGACGTGCAGTCGTTTCATGACACGCTCCGTTCAGGGGTGAGCCTGGCCGATGGGATAGGCATGCAGTGGCCATATCGTGAACGCGTCAGCGCTGCGACGATTGATGTTTTGCGCCGGGTTGGATGACGAATTCAGCACAGTTTTCTACGCTCGACAGCATCCCGTGCATGGGGCAATCTGCTGGACGTCGAGGCGCAAAGAGGGGGGCGGAGTGATGTTGCAGAGTGCGTTTGCAGCCCTGTGCCAAGGGCGCGAGGCGAATCGCCCGCAGAGCATCGAGCAGTTATTGGCCGGCGTCATGCAACTGCTGCCGATGCTCGACGTGATCCCCAATGCCGCGATTTTCATCAAGGATCTCGACGCCCGCTATGTGCTCGCCAACCGCACCCTGGTGCAGCGTTGCGGGCTCAAGCAACTGCAACCGTTGCTCGGCAAAACCAGCGCCGAGGTGTTCCCCGCGCAATTGGGGCCGGGTTATACCGAGCAGGACCGGCGCGTGCTGGAGCAGGGGTTTGTATTGGAGGATCAGCTCGAGTTGCATCTCTACGGGAGCCGCGAACCGGGCTGGTGCCTGACCCACAAGTGGCCGCTGTACAACCACGTCGGGCAGATCATCGGCCTGGCCGGCATTTCCGTCGACCTGCAATCGGCCAGCGAAACCCACCCCGCCTACCAACGCCTGGCCGCCGTGGACGCGCACATTCGCACGCACTTCAATCGGCGCGTGACCTTGGGCGAACTGACGCGTATCGCCGGGATCTCGGTGGCGCAGCTGGAGCGCTACTGCAAGCGCGTGTTCCACCTGACGCCGCGGCAGATGATCCAGAAAGTGCGCCTGGAGCACGCCCATCGCTTGCTGCACCGCGACCTGCCGATCACCGACGTCGCGCTGCAGTGCGGTTACACCGACCACAGTGCGTTCAGCCGCCAGTTCAAGGCGTCGACGGGATTTACCCCGAGGCAGTACCGCCAGTTGGGCTAACCGCCGGCATTGCGATGCAACGAATAGCCCCGCTCGCCGCTCCTATGCTTACGAGTAACCTTTTCACGACGACAGGTAATGGGCTTATGACGGCGGCTGACAACGATCATGTGAACTGGCTGGTGCAACAGTCGATGCTGCACGCGGCGCGCCAGCGCGCCAAGCTCTATTCGGGGCAAGGGCGCCTGTGGCAACAGCCGTATGCACATACCCGGCCGCGTGACGCTTCGGCCTTGTCGTCGGTGTGGTTCACCGCGTACCCGGCGTCGATTGTCACCCGTGAAAACGGCACGGTGCTCGAAGCGCTGGGCGATGAGGCGCTGTGGCATGCCTTGTCGAAGATCGGTATCCAGGGTATTCACAACGGTCCGCTGAAAAAGTCCGGCGGCTTGGCCGGGACGGAACACACGCCGACCATCGATGGCAATTTCGACCGCATCAGCTTCGACATCGACCCGCAGTTGGGCACCGAGGCGCAGTTGCAGGCGCTGACACGCATGGCGGCGGCTCACAATGCGGTGATCATCGACGATGTGATCCCCTCGCACACCGGCAAGGGCGCGGATTTCCGTCTGGCCGAGATGGCCTACGAGGACTACCCGGGGCTCTACCACATGGTGGAAATCCGCGAGGAAGACTGGCCGTTGCTGCCGGAGGTCGCCGACGGGCGCGATGCCCAGAACCTCAGCCCGCTGCAGGTGGACGCGCTGCGCGATAAACACTACATCGTCGGCCAGTTGCAGCGGGTGATTTTCTTCGAGCCTGGCGTGAAGGAAACCGACTGGAGCACCACCCCGGTGGTCATCGGCGTCGATGGCAAGCCGCGGCGCTGGGTCTACCTGCATTACTTCAAGGAGGGCCAGCCGTCGCTTAACTGGCTCGATCCATCCTTCGCCGCGCAGCAGATGATCATTGGCGATGCGCTGCACGCGATCGATGTGATGGGCGCCAAGATCCTGCGCCTGGACGCCAACGGTTTCCTCGGAGTGGAGCGCAAGCTCGACGGCACGGCCTGGTCGGAAAGCCATCCGCTGTCGATCACCGGTAATCAATTGCTTGGCGGCGCGATTCGCAAGGCCGGCGGTTTCAGCTTCCAGGAACTGAACCTGACGCTGGACGACATCGCGTCGATGTCCCACGGCGGTGCTGATCTCTCCTACGACTTCATCACGCGTCCGGCCTATCAGCATGCGTTGCTGATGGGCGACACCGAGTTCCTGCGCCTGATGCTGCGCCAGATGCACAACCTCGGCATCGACCCCGGCTCGCTGATCCATGCCTTGCAAAACCACGACGAACTGACCCTGGAACTCGTGCATTTCTGGACCCTGCATGCCCATGACAGTTTCCTCTACCAGGGTCAGACATTTCCCGGCAACATCCTGCGCGAGCATATCCGCGAGCAGATGTACGAGCGCCTGGCCGGCGAACATGCGCCGTACAACCTCAAGTTCGTCACCAATGGCGTGTCCTGCACCACCGCCAGCATCATCACGGCAGCCCTCGGCATTCGTGACCTTGCGACGATCACGCCGGCCGATGTCGAGCAGATTCGCCAGATCCATTTGCTCCTGGTGATGTACAACGCCATGCAGCCCGGCGTGTTCGCCTTGTCCGGCTGGGACCTGGTCGGGGCATTGCCGTTGGCGGCGGATGACGTCGCGCACCTGATGGCCGATGGCGATACCCGCTGGATACACCGCGGCGCCTACGACCTGGTGGACCTGAACCCGCAGGCCGAGCTTTCGGCGGGGCAGATGCCGCGTTCGAAAACCCTGTACGGCAGCCTCAACCGCCAATTGCAGGACCCGGACTCGTTCGCCTCCCAGTTGCAGAAAATCCTCGCTGTGCGCCGTGCCTATGACATCGCGGCCAGTCGCCAGATCCTGGTGCCGGACGTCGAACATCCTGGCTTGTTGGTCATGGTCCACGAACTGCCGGCCGGTAAAGGCACACAAATCACCGCGTTGAACTTCGGCAGCACGCCGATCACCGAAACCCTGCACCTGCCCAATATCGCGCCGGGGCCGGTGGTGGACATCATCAATGAACGGGTCGAGGGCGATCTGACGGCCGAAGGGGCGTTCACCATTACCCTGGACGCGTATGAAGGGTTGGCGTTGCGGGTGGTCAGCAGTTCGCCGATGCTTTAGCGCAGATCAAGTGATGACCGGCACCGAGCCGCCAAACTGGTTGGGTGCAGGTTGGCACACGGGTTGAGGGCAACCCGACACGACGCTCATCCAGCCATAAAGGAAACCCGACCATGTTGTTTGATGCATATGCTGAAGAGTCGCTGAACGGTATCGGACCTGTCGTCCAGGATATCGAGCAAGTCGCCAAGTACACTGAAGGCCTGCGAACGCGTCTTTCTGAACTCTTCACATCTACGCACAGCCGTTTTGGCGTGAGCTTTACCGTTCCGCCAGAAGGTTACTTCCAGCTTGAAGGCCATTTCGGCCTGATCAGAGCGAATCTGCTCTATGCCAATGAGGGCAGCGGCACCTTTGGTCGCGTGGTGCTTCGCAAGCACACGCTGGACGAGCAGGGGAGAGAGGCGTGGCCAGAAATCTGGGCGTTCCGCATTCTGAAAGATGGCGATGTCTGGGTGAGTGACAAAGGCCCGGTGCTCTACAACGAGTGGAATACGCCAAGCGAACACAAGTTCGTCGCTGCTCGGCGTCTCGTTGAATCAATCGTGCTGTCTGCGATGAAGCCACGCTAGACCGCGCAGGTAGTCAGCAAGCAACCCCTGCGGGAGGCGATTGAACGCGTTTACCGCTGCGGGTTGCGTCTCGCAAGCGCCACGGCCGCAGTGATGGCAGCGCGCGCTTGTGGGCTGTTCTTCCAGCACGTCGAGCCCAATGCCGCGGAGGCTTGGGCGAGGATGTCCCCCACGTTGGATTGGCTGAGTGTGTCCAGCGATTCAATGCCCATCTGTTCAAGCCGGGTAATCACCGTGGGGCCTACCCCCTTGAGTGCGAGCAACGCTGTTCTTTCTTCCAATGAGAATGGCATCGGTGAATTCCTTTTTCCAAGAGTCGCGGGAGTGTGCCGGATACTGGAGAGTGCCTCAATAGGTCGTTGTTGATTGGGTATATCGAACTTCCCGACTATCGACGACAGCGCCACGCGGGACTCCTGTTTTTGTGCGCTGAAGAGCCATATAAAGAACGTTACATTTTTGACTGTTAAATCACTCACCATTAAAAAATAAAATAGCTGACTTTGGAGTCAATCCGAAAAAACAGGATCATATTTGAAGTAGGGAAATAAATTCCCTCTTAAAAAGGTGAGCCAATTGGAATATACGTATAAAAACCAGTTTCACGAAAAAGCCAATGTAAAAGCGGTTCTCGTGGGCGACAATAAAGTCATTAGTCCATTCGAGTATATTGAGATCTTCTTAATAACCAGAGGCTATGACACGAGCCCGGAAAATAGACTCCAAGTCGCGGAAAGCCTGGCCCACGTGCCCGCGCGCGAACGCCATTCCGCCTCTGAGCTGGACCACTGGCTTGATTGTCACTTCAAAAGCTGAGGGGCTCCGTCGCGGCACATTCAACGCAAGAGTGATAATCAAAGACAATGCCAGGTACTTATGCAGGCAGATTACGAGATACATTATATAAAGAGCGACCACAAGAAGGTCCGACGCGTCAGAGCCCAACAGATGATGGATCTTGATGCGTGGAAATTTGCAATTATTGCCGAAGGCGGCAGCCGTGAAGAGACTTCGCCGTTAGTTTGTTTGGTGCAGGTCAAAGCACTTGCCGCTAAATACGATGTAAGTTCAGTCAGGTGGAACAAGGCGATCCATGTCAACAACTTGGATACCGTCGTATCGAATAGGCGGATGGCGTTGGAGGATACCGGAGACCGTAACTTAGAGCAGGCTCAACCTCGGGATGACGTGACACCCGATCAATCTGGCTGATAGAACGCAATCGAGTGTTGTTCGACTCGAAAAAGGCCTGGACGTGTTCCAGGCCTTTTCATCGAGCAGCGCCGCTTCAGCAGTTGGCGCTCCTTGGGTTTGGCTTGGTTTTGTCGGCGCATAAAAAACCCCGCACTGGGCGGGGTTAGTCTGCATCACCGATGCAGAGGGCGGGAAATAGTGCTGGGAACTTCCCCCAGCTTGCCCCAGTGGGGCGTTTTAACAAGCCTGCCATCAGGCAGGCTTTGTCGGGACTCTGTTAGCTGTTGGAGCAACCGTTAGCCATGACACTGTATTGCATGACGTGTTCGTGACCTTGGTGGTCCAGGTAGGTCATCTGGACAGGGACTACGGCACAGACATTGTCAGGGATGGAGTCCATGTGAACCACTTTGGCGATGTCGAGGTGCGAGCTGTAGCTGTATTGCTCAACGGCAGGCTCATCGGCAAACGCCATCTGGCTACCCAGCATTACAAAAGAAGCAGCAATCAACATTTTAAACAGTTTCATTTTTTCAGTGTCCCAACGATGCAAACGATTTACGTCTTCAGTCGGATTGGCTATGGCCGAAGGCTCTACGAGGCGCGGGTGGGTGGTTTGCTTGGACCCTATGGATTCGCGCTTCGTCGCTTTGTTTGGAAGCTGGGTCTAGTTTATGCCTATGGCGATTTTGATAAATCCCAAAGACTGGAAAGCATTGTTGTTGAAAAAGTAATAATTCACTCCGGCGCCCCTGGTAGCCACCCCAGCCAATACACTCGGTTCTGCTCCTGTCGATGACGCGAACTTGCGCTTGTTTAGTGCCGTGAGAAAGCATGGGGTTGGGGGTAGTACGAATCTCAAAACCGAGTGTCTCAGCATTAAGGCTCAGAAGTTTCATCTCGGATGGCCAGGCTTTGGCGATGTGCCGCCAACCCGTTCAGTCGCCAGCACGGATGATCTGCTAGCTCGTGCAGCGGCCGAAATAGACAGGCCAACCGCCAGGGCTTTACCCACCCGTCAGAGGTGGCCGGGTTGATCGATAAACACCTGGCTCACGGATTGGTTGAGCCATGCGTTGGCTCACAAAAAAGGCCCGCGCACGGGCCAAATGGAAAACCTTCAAAGACGCAGAGGGGGTTGTCCCTCCTCTTGGGTCAGCTGACCGTTACGCAGTCGTGTTGACTCGTGTACCTACCGATCCTGAAGTTGCTTTGGGCTGTTCGACTTTGCTTGCAGTGCTACCGTCATGATCGCCGTCGCTGTCCGCCGGCATGGCTGGCCGGACTTGAGGTTTGATTGCTACGGGTTGCGGTTGCGCGATCTGTGTCGACCCAGTGATTGCCGATGCCATGTGAATCCCCTTAAGTGACGGTGGTTTGAGTTAATGCTATCGGCATGTTATTTCAATATTTAAGCGTTCTAGTTAAAGCGCTCATGAATAAAAATAATTGAGAGTATTTCGCAGACTTAAGTTTGTTTCGGTACTTGGGCATTCAAGTGTTATGTGAAAATTTCGTGATATGTCTGTGATGCTTGGCGAGTTGCTTTTGCACTATCCCTGTCGGCGGATCGTGTTGCCGGCGTCGCACCAGGTTAATGATCAAGGTCGGGGCGGTGCCAGGGATCTACATGCGTCATAAGATTCAAAACACGATGAATCTGCATCACATTTTCCCTTGCGCAAACTGCAATGGCATGACCTTCCTCAACGGTAATTGAGGCATCCACTTCGATGTGAGCGTCGACGATGATCATGTCCCCCATTTTTCGAGTGCGTAGATCATGTACACCTTTAATGCCGGGGGTATTTTTAAGCGTATTGCGGATAGTTTCGACTTCCTGCTCATCAGCCGATCGGTCCATCAGGTCGTGCAATGAATCCCAAGTGAAACTCCAACCCATCTTGGCGATCATGCCTCCAACAACCAGCGCAGCAATCGGGTCAAGAATCGGGTAGCCCGCCAGATTGCCCACAATACCTATGCCGACAACCAAGGAGGAGGCGGCGTCGGACCTTGCGTGCCAGGCATTGGCAACCAACAGACTAGACTTAACTTTTTTGGCCACCCGCAGCATAAAGCGAAACAGCAGCTCTTTGGCCACCAGCGCTGCGATGGCAACCCATAAGGCCGCAATGTGTACCGTTGGAATCGATTCAGGGGTTTCAAGCTTGAACACTGCAGAACCGATCATGCCCACGCCCACGATCAACAACAGTATGCCCAATACCATGGATGCGGCGGTCTCGAAACGCAGATGCCCATAGGGGTGACCTTCGTCGGCGTCCTCCTTGCTTTTGTGGCTGGCGAACAGCACTACGAAATCGGCGATCAAGTCTGATAGCGAGTGAATACCATCGGCTACAAGCCCCTGGGATTTTGACATCACGCCTACGACAATCTGTGTGCACGACAGCGCGATATTGACGATGACGCTCATCCAAGTGCATCGCGAGGCTGCCGCCGCGCGGGCGACTTGACTATATCCCTCGTCTTCAGATTGTTCAGAGATCTGTTGATGATTCATGTGTATTTCTCTAATTGAAATTGATACTCGTCTCGCGCGGCAAGACGCGCCACTACTTAGTACTGGTTGCGCTTTTTATCGGGGTTGGAGGGTAAGGCGTCTGCCTTAATTAAAGCAAGGTGCGATGAGTTATAAAAGTGCCTATTTATCGGTATTTAGGTCTGAGTGTAATGATGTAAATGCTAATACTTCGCGTAACTAAGTTTTCCACCTGGCTGCAGGATTTGTGAGTCAAATAGGGATGACTCTCAACTTCACTAAAGAACAGGTGGGCCGGTGCGGCGGGGTGGGTTTCATCTCTCGAGCCGAAGCGGTCAGGCGCAAGAAAAATGCACGGAAGAATAATGTGATTGTCGTGGGGTATTTGTTTGTAATAGATGTATTGGGCGGTAAGTTCAGAACCTTGCGCTACAAAGTCCAAGGACGAACTGGTTAGCGGCGATTTTTTAGGGGGTGAGGAGGATCGCGGGTCTGAGTTTTGCCTCGGTGTGCCTGCGTAGAGTAAGCAGCATGGTAGTAGATTCGGCAGGAAGCCGGGGGAGAGGGGGAATTGCGGGGAGCAAAGCGCCTCGGTCATCCCCCGATGATTGGTGACGGTAAGATTTGCATCGTCATTTCGTAACGAGACGATGGGCAAAATATGTCACGCACCTCAATCGAGTACTAAGCCTGCGCTTGCTTTACCGGTTAGAGCTGACAGCGTTTTTGATATCAAGGATGGATATGCTGACGCGGTGGCTATATCTGCTGGCTGTTTCTGTACTGTCACTGTTGTCGATGGTATGCAACGGTCAGGTTCGAGACGTCGTGATGGATCTTGGCGCACCAGATGCAGCGCGGCCAATACGCGTGGCTATCTGGTATCCCGAAGGCGTATGTTCCCCAGAAACGTCGGGGCTGTGCCTTGATGAGTCAGCGGTTGCTCACAAGGTCATCGTCGTTTCGCATGGCAGTATGGGCGCGTCAGACGATTACGCCTGGATCGGTGACGGCTTGGCAGCCAAGGGATATATCGTCATAGGTCTCAATCATTTCGGTGAGTCCCGGGTCTACGGGGAGCAGACACAGACCTTCCGAGCGACCGGTATGGTGTGGGAGCGGGCCCTGGATGTGTCGCGCGTATTGGATGCGCTGAAAAAGCTGAGCCCCTTTCAAAAACAAGTCTCCTGGGACGATGCCATCGTCATTGGCCACTCCGCCGGTGGCCAGACGGCTGCATTGCTGGTGGGAGCACGCTTTGACCTTCAGGCGTTCGCGCAGTATTGCGGTACCGGGCAAGCAGAGGGCGACCGTTCGTGTTCTTACGCCCACGACATCAAGCGCGCGCCAAGTTCATTTATCTCATTGTTCAACGGTAACTATCGCGACTCCAGGGTCAGGAAAATCGTTCTGCTGGACCCCGCCCTAGGGCCAGCATTACTTGAGCAATCCATGGCGGGCTCGCGAGTTCCAGCGCTGGTGGTGGGGGCTCTCCACGATGATTTTTTGCTTTGGAACAGTCAGGGTGCCCGTTATGCGGCCGCGATTCCTTACGTAAAAACATTGTTGTTGGAAGGCGGAGAGGGGCACTTTGTTTTTCTCTCCGTTTGCCATCATGACGCCAAGGTCAATGACGTTCCGCTCTGTGTGGACAAGGCCGGTGTGGATCGCCAAGCGGTGCATGAGCGCTTGTTGTCCACGCTCGTTGCGTTCATTGCGCCTGATGACGAAATCCCGCTATCCGGACAACCGACAACGCCCGCGACTGCCAATGCCAAGGTTGCGCAACTGACTGTGATGGAAATCCTCAGCTACACGCCGCGATGGGTCTTCGGTTTGTTTTTTGTGCTCTGCGCGTTGGGGCTGATGCAAACACGCACACGACGGGTGCGATTCAGCCTCGCCTTGCTGTTGCCCATTGGCATGCTCATGTTGTCCCTGTTGGGAGTTTTTCAGTACACCCGGTATTGGATCGCCGCAATTGGGTGTTGGCTCGTGGGGCTTGTCGCCGTCTGCATGATCGCTTCGCGGATAATGGATGGCGGTTTCGTGAAGTGGGATGACAGTTCGGCTCGACTGATAGTGCGTGGGAGCTGGGTGCCGCTGTTGGTAATCCTGGGGATTTTCATCACGCGCTATCTGTTAGGCGTGGCCCGTGCGCTGCAGTTCCAACCGCTCGATCAATGGCCGCTGCAGATGTTGGTGGCCGGCGGGTTGGGAGCTTGGAGTGGCTATTTCGCGTGCCGGGCCCGACGGTGCTGGCAAGCATCTCGTTCGTAGCCTTGCGCGTGAGGGTTGAGAGCATTCTGCTCGGCGACTTCTTGTTTTAAATTGAAATCATCGGCGTCAACATCAAGATACTTTTCAGCCGCTCAGGAGTCGCTTCTAACTTGTTCGCAGGGAGCTCTTGGCCCAGTACAATTGTCAATGCGTTGAGCCAGTCTCTTGAGTTTTGAGAGGCGCATTGGTCTGTTGGTAAATGCTCATCAGCTACATCCCATTTCTGTACAGGCCAATCCACCAGGGACGCTAGGAGACCATCTCTCAGAAGCTGAAACTGCTCGTAAGAGTCGTTTGGTGTCTGATTGAGTGCAGCTTTCAACTTCGCGAGGCGATGTGGCATTACCGTTCCTTGGCATTTCAGATAGGCACAACGCTACTACGCTGAGAGCATTGTTGGTTACTGGCATTCCGTCCACGCTGGATGCCTGGCCAGGCGGGGGGTACAGTCGACACTTTCCTGGGGAGGACCACAATGAAAGCTTGGCTGACGGTTTTGTCTGCGCTAATTCTCGCGGGCTGTGCGGACAGTGGGCCGATGAAGGTCGGGCCTGATACGTACACGATTTCAACCCGGGTACCTTTTGGCGGACCTGCGTCCGCGAAGGGGCAGGCGCTCAAAGAGGCGAACACATTCTGCGAGTCCCAAGGCCGAGAAATCCTGCTTGATCACATGCAGGCCAGTGAATGTGCATTACACGGCGGTTGCGGTGAGGCTGAGATTTACTTCTTCTGTCTGGCCAAGGGTGATCCGCAGTTGACGCGCCAAAAATACAGCCCCGATCCCACACAGAAGATTGAAATCAATCAGCGCTGATCAGCCACGGCTTTTTGGTCCGGCAGCATACCTTGGGCTACAGTCTTGCCAAACCAACGAGGGAACGACATACGGATATTGATAACGGTGTGTCGGGCATCGTTCATGTGCTGTGTGGAAGATTGCGCTGGATGCTCAGCCCCTAGGCCTGCGGCCTCAAGAACACCACTGCATCTGGTAACCCGGTACCGCTCTGCTACGGCAAGCGGTGGGTAGGCGGGGCATTATGCCTTCGCCAGCGTGACCAAGCGTCTAGGTCATCAATGCGCTCAAGCACGCCGACCGGAGAGCGGAGTTGCGAGTCGATGCGTCAATGAGGGGGTTGTGTTTGGTCGGCAGGACGCAGGGAGAGGGGAGTTGCGGAGCAAGGCCTAAAATTGCGGAGCGCAAACATTAAGGGCCTGCATGAAGTTCATCATGCACGCCCTTGATATCCATGGTACCCGAAGCCGGAATCGAACCGTCACGCCCTTACGGGCGGGGGATTTTAAGTTCGCATGAGGGCACGTGTCGGGCGTGAACCTTTAAGCCCGGCGCCATCCGTAATTAACGGCGGAAGCGGAATTTTTGCCAGCCATACTTGAACCTGAAAGTTCCGGTATCTCCTCGTAGAACGTAGAGGCTGACCCTGTAAAAAGCAGTAAAACGAGAGAATCCAAGGTGTCTGATTTTTCTGTAGACCCAAACCCATCCGTGGCGATTGGTAGTTTTGGCGGGTCTCAACACGATTAACGCGTTCCTTCTGCTATGCGTAATTTGGCGCAGATGATAGCGATGTGCCCCATCTAGAGGCTGTCAAATAATAACGGTGCGGGAACTCGTTGTCGCAATAGCTGTATTGCCAATATTCATCTTGGTACTGCACCGCGCGCCCACGTAAACCAAGCTGCTGTTCACCTCTAATCTCCGCCGTTGTGCGGGGTATTTTCGTAGGGAGAAAAGTCTGACTGCAACCGGAACAGACCGGGACATCTTGGCGCGCCCCCTTTGGCGTGAGGCCCGTGGTGCAGGTCTGGACGGACAGATCGCCGTGGCCTGGACCATCCGTCACCGAGTGCTCAACGAATTCTCGCCATCACCGGTGACGGCGATCAAGGATTGATCGCGCTGTGGGTGTGCCCGGCGTATGTGAGGAGTGTTTCAAAATAGGCGTTGGTGTTCGGTCGGCAGGACGCCGGGGAATGGAGAGTTGCGGACCAGGTCTGAAAATTGCGGAACAAAAAAGATAAGGGCTCGCATGAAGTTCATCATGCAAGCCCTTGATATCTATGGTGCCCGAAGCCGGAATCGAACCGGCACGCCCTTACGAGCGGGGGATTTTAAGTCCCATGCGTCTACCAGTTTCGCCATTCGGGCGGCAGCGCGGTGCAGCAGGGTTGGGAATATATAGATCCGGGCGTCAGGGCGCAAGGTCGGAGGTTGCCTTTCTTGCACAAACACCGGGATGAAAAAGCTCGATAGATCAGTGATCTACATCGGCTTTTGAGCACAAGCCGAAGATTCCCAGGGCCGGCGAATACGCCTCATAAATGACAGGTGCGGCAATACGCCGTCACGCTGCTTCAGAGTGGACGACTCAGCAGTGGCGGCCTTGGGCATAAGCCGCTGCGACATGCGGTCCGCAACGGCGCTGGATGCAGGTGTAAGGTAGGCCGTGCAACGCTTGGAAATCTCAGGAAAAGCGAGGTGACTATGAGCGCTCCAACACTCAAGAAGCTGCATCTGAATGGGTATGACATCGTGCAGGTCAATTTCGGGCCGTGGCGGGTGTGTACGGCTCAGGACCGGTTGGCGTCCTTCGATTCCCGCGAGCAGGCGCTGGCCTATGCGGCCACGCTGTCGGTGCGCAAGGCGCGTGGCAGGCCGGGGTCCAATCAATGATGACTGAGTGATTGATTCAGCAGAACCAAGCCCCGGCGCAACCGGGGCTTCTGCTGTTTGGGATTACACGAAGGGCTGACCACTGAAGCCGCGTGGCAGGCGCTGCAACCCTGGCAGGTCGGTTAAGTGTTGCGCCCAGGCGCTGCGCCAGTCGCTGGAGGTGTGGGTCTTGGCTGCGCGCGAAGCTCGGCGGGCGGCGTTGCGCTGGGTGCGGCGCGCTTCCTTGTAGGCCTCGGTGTTGCGGCAGGTTCGGCATTTGACGCGGTTCAGCTCGGCGCTGGAGGGGAGGCTGCTGCCGTGATGGCCGCAGGCTAAGTGCCCGGCGACTTTGAAGTGAATGACCATGTAAGCGTCTCCTTCTTGGGGGTACGCGCATCTGCAGATCCACAATGCACGCGGGGAGGGCGGGCTGCGATTGATCCCGACACCTACAATTACGACCCCGCGCTGGTCGCAGCGTTCGGTTTACGGGCCTGGCCCTTCTCAACAGCAAGGCTCGACGTTACTCTGCCTCAAGTCCAGTCATAAAAAGGAGTGAGTGATGAGCGTCGAAAACCTGCCACGTGAAGGCAGTTGCCGTTGTAACCGCGTGCGCTTCAGTGTGAGCCAGCCCCCCGTGATCACCATGGCTTGCCATTGCACCGGTTGTCAGAAGATGACCGCCAGCGCGTTCTCCCTCAGTGCGCTGATTCCCGCCAGCGCGTTCACCGTGACCCAGGGTTGCCCGGTGATCGGCGGCATCCATGGCGTGGACCGCCATTACTTTTGCCCCCATTGCATGAGCTGGCTGTTTACACGGCCCCATGGCATCGATGAGTTCGTCAATGTGCGTGCGACGATGCTGGAGAATGCCGAGGATTATCCGCCGTTCATGGAAACCTGGACCAGCGAGAAATTGCCTTGGGCCACGACGCCGGCGGTCGAGCACTTTGCACAATTGCCCGGGCCGGAGGATTTTCCACGATTGTTGCAGGCTTACGCCGAGTTCAGCGCCCGCTGAGTTCAGTCGATCAGCGCGAGCAGGTCGGTATCGCCCACATCGTGTCCGGCCTGGGTCAGCAGTGTCGTCAGCTGGCCCCGGTGGTGGGTCTGATGATTGAAAAAATGCACCAGCAGGCCGAAGAACGGCTTGTCTGCCGCGACCCCGCGCATGTTGTGGTAATGCAGGCGCAGGTCGAGGTCAGGCTCGCGCAGGCTTTGCGCCCAGTCGATGATCAGTCGATCCAGCCAGGTGCGGTGGGTGGCCAGTTCGTGCAGGTCGGCGAAGGCCAGTTGCTTGAGATCGGTGGGGGCGGCAATGCCGCTTAACGGTGCCAGCGCCGCATGGCTGGCGGGGTGCTGGGCAAAGCGTTTGAGCCACACGGTGTCGCCCAGTGTCAGGTGGTTCAGCGTGCCGAGGATCGAGCCGAAAAATGCGCGGCGGTCCATCCGTAGTTCGGCGTCCGTCAGCTTCGCGGCCGCGTCGTAGACTTTACGGTTCATCCACTGGTTGTAGGTCGCCATCAGGGCGATCTGTTCGATACGGTTCACGGGCTTTCTCTCTGTCTGGGCGGCGCGATGGCGCCATCATAAGGCGTGCCCACCTCGCGGTCATCGGGTTCCGCCAGAGGACGCCATCCCTGCGAAGGCGTGACGCCTAGAAACGCAACGTGGCGCCGGTGGTCAACCATTGCGCGCGTTCAGCGACCAGGCTGCGCCCAACCACCACATCGACGTCGATCAACGGCCCAAGGTGGAACCGCGGCCCCGCTTGCCAGGCCTGCTCAGCGCCTTTTTGGCCGTAGCGCTCGACAATCAGCGTCAACGAGTGCGCTACCCGATATTCGGCGCCGGCGCCCCATGTGAGACGCTGGTTTTGCTCGCCGTCATCATACGCGTGGGTCCAGCCGGCATTCAGGTTCAGTCGCAGGGGCTCCAGCGGTTGCCACGTCAACGGCACGTTGAAGTCCGCGCCATCAAACGCATGTCGCCGGTCCAGGGCAACGTGGGCGCTGGCGGACACGGCTATCTCCAGGCGCAGGTCCTGACGTGACATTACCTGCGCCTTCACTTGCGGGCTCACTTGCGTCTCGCGGTTGGCCCGTGACAATGCCGCGCCCCATTGCACGGCGGGCAGGGCCTCGAAGGTGCAGGCAGGCGACAGTGTCTCATTGTGCGTGCCGCCGTCGTGTCGGTGGGCGCTGTACCAGGCGTCGACGTTGCATTCGCCCGGCGTATTGATCGCGCCGTCGTCGACTGCATAAGCGCCCCCTGCCGCGAAGGCCTTCGAGAGTAAGCTGATGAGCAGGACGACGCTGAGTGTAAGCCCGATAAACATCAGGTTGCGCCGTAACGCCCGCCGTTTGGCTGGCGGTAACAACAAGAGGGTATGGCGAGCGCCTCGATAGCGGGTAACCCTTTCAGAGGGTTGGCGGTGTTTTTTGTACATGTTGTGCCTCGCTTGAATTCAGCTTTCTACGGTCAGCACCGAAATGCCGCTGGCTTTGGCCTGACAGACCAGCTCTGACGTGTCATCGCCACCGGGCAGGGCGATGACCACATCAGGGCGGCTGTCGGTCAGCATGAAATGGTTGCGCTGGCGTTCCGCCTGCTTGCCGTGGCGTTGCCAATTGGGCGGATAACGCACCACGTCGATGCCGATTTCCCGCGCCCACTCCTCGATCTCGCTGCCGAGGAACTGGTTGCCGCCGTGGATCAATACCTGCACCGGGCGCAGGCGGTGGTAAGCGTCCAGCACGTGGCGGGAACGTTGGGTGTCGGCGTAATGACGACCTGCACAGATCAACACGCGCATGCTTGAAATCCTTGTAATGCACGGTGGCAGCCGAGCGACCGCCACCGTCTGAACGGCGGGAGTGATCAGTACCACTGCTTGAAGCGGCGGATGTAGATCGTCTTCATCAGTTGAGCCACGCAGCAGTAGCTGAGCAAGGTGCCTGCCAGCCATGGGAAGTACGCCAGCGGCAGCGGTTGCAGGCCCACCAGGGTGCCGAGCGGCGAGAACGGCACATAGATCCCCAGGGCGATCACCACACCGGTCATCAGCAACACCGGCCATGCCGCGGTGCTCTGGAAGAACGGGATCTTGCGGGTGCGCAGCATATGCACCACCAGGGTTTGCGAGAGCAGGCCCTCGATGAACCAGCCGGACTGGAACAGGGTCTGCATCTCCACGCTGTTGGCGGCGAACACGTACCACATCAGCGCAAAGGTGGTGATGTCGAAGATCGACGAGGTTGGCCCGATCCACAGCATGAAGCGGCCGATGTTCTTCGCGTCCCACTTGCGTGGCTTGGCCAGGTATTCCTTGTCCATCTTGTCCCACGGCAAGGCCAGTTGGGAGATGTCGTACATCAGGTTCTGCAGCAGCAGGTGGATCGCCAGCATCGGCATGAACGGAATGAACGCACTGGCCACCAGCACCGAGAACACGTTGCCGAAGTTGGAGCTGGCGGTCATGTTCAGGTACTTCATGATATTGCCGAAGGTTTCGCGGCCCTTGAGCACGCCTTCTTCCAGCACCATCAGGCTCTTTTCCAGCAGGATGATGTCGGCCGATTCCTTGGCGATGTCGGTGCCGCTGTCCACCGAGATCCCCACGTCGGCATCGCGCAGCGCCGGCGCATCGTTGATACCGTCACCGAGGAAACCGACAGTGTGGCCGTTGGCTTGCAGGGCCTTGAGCACCCGCGACTTCTGCAGCGGTGTCAGCTTGGCAAACACCGTGCGCTCTTCCACGCGGCGCAGCAGGGTCGCATCGTCCATTGCTTCGATGTCCACGCCGAGCAGCGGCTGGCCTGGGTCGAGGCCGACCTGGCGGCAGATCTTGCTGGTGACCACCGCGTTGTCGCCGGTCAGCACTTTTACCGCTACGCCGATCTGTTGCAGCGCCGCAATCGCCGGGCCTGCGGTTTCCTTCGGTGGATCAAGGAAGGTCAGGAACCCCTGGATCACCAGGTTGCGCTCATCGGCGGTGGTGTACTGCCGGCGCGCCAACGCGTTCGGGATATTGCGGGTGGCCACCACCAACACGCGAAAGCCGTCTTCGTTGTAGTCATTGGCAATCGCCAGCAACGCCTCGCGACGCCGCTGATCCAGCGGCACCGCGGCGCCGGCTTCGATCACGTGGGTGGCAATGCTCAGCATCTCTTCCACGGCACCCTTGCACACCAGCAGATGGTCGCCGGCGGCGTCCTTGACCACAATTGACAGGCGACGGCGTACAAAGTCGAACGGCAATTCATCGACCTTGCTGTAGGCAAACGGCGCCTGGAACTTGGGGTTTTGTGCCGAGAACTGCACCACGGCCTGGTCCATCAGGTTCTTCATGCCGCTTTGGTGATAGCTGTTGAGCCAGGCCAGCGACAGCACCGCGTCGTCACGCTGGCCAAAGGCGTTGACGTGGTGCTCGAGGATGATCTTGTCCTGGGTCAGGGTGCCGGTCTTGTCGGTACACAGCACGTCCATCGAGCCGAAGTTCTGGATCGCGTTGAGGCGCTTGACCACCACTTTGCGCTTGGCCATGGCGGTGGCGCCCTTGGCCAGGTTGGCGCTGACAATCATCGGCAGCATTTCCGGGGTCAGGCCGACGGCGACCGCCAGGGCAAACAGGAAGGCATCGCCCCAGTCACCCTTGGAGAAGCCGTTGAGGAAGAACACGATCGGCACCATCACCAGCATGAAGCGGATCAGCAGCCAGCTGACGCTGTTCACGCCGCGATCAAACGCGGTCTGCGCCCGGGAGCCGACAATCGCCTTGGCCAGCGAGCCGAAGTAGGTGCGCGGTCCGGTGGCCACCACCACGGCTTTGGCGCGGCCGCTGACCACGTTGGTGCCCATGAAGCAGATGTTCGGCAAGTCGAGCAAGTTGCCCTGGTCGGCGGCAAGGGTACTGGCGGACTTTTGCGTCACGTCCCCCAGCGTGTCGTATTTTTCCACGGGCAAGGCTTCGCCGGTCAGCACCGCCTGGCTGATGAACAGGTCACGCGACTCGATCAGGCGGATGTCCGCCGGGATCATGTCGCCGGCCGACAGCTGCACGATATCGCCGGCCACCAGTTCGCGCATCGGCACTTCGCGCAGGGTTGGCTGGGCGCCGACCTGTTCGCGGCGTAGTACGGTGGCGGTGGTGCGGACCATGGCTTTGAGCGTTTCGGCGGATTTGGCCGAACGGTGCTCCTGCCAGAACCGCAGCAGGCTGCTGAGCAGGACCATGGTCATGATGATGATGACTTTGGTCAGGTCGACTTCTTCACCGGCCTGCAACGGCAACCAGTAATCGGTGACGAAGCTGATCGCGCCCAGCGTCAGCAGCACATAGATAAACGGATTGTTCAGCGCCTGCAGGAACTGGATGAATGCGTGAGGCGGCTTGTCATGGGCGACTTCGTTATGGCCTTGCTGTTGCAGGCGTGCAGTGGCATCCAACTCGGTCAGGCCATCCAGAGTGGCTCGCACATTGGCCAGGGTGGCCGACAGGCCGTTATGGGCTTCGCGGGCGGCCCGCATTGATAGCCGAGCGTCGGCGTCGGTGCGGTTTTTGTTGGGCTGTGGCGGTTTTTTTACGGCGCTCATGGTGTGTACTCCTGTCGCCAGTTCTCGACAAAACATACCCGGTACTGACCTGATGACAGGCGAGCGAAAGCATGCCGAGCCGCGGACTTCGCGATCGGTTCAAATAAGGTGTTGAATAACTTTCAATGGGCCCGCTAAGTGCGCGTTAGTTACTGCGCGCGCAGCGGGCTACTACTGGAAAGGTTCATAAAAGAACTCCAGGGTATTGATCAGAAAGTTGCTGTTTCCAAGCGGTCAAGCGGCGCGAGTGCCCAGGTAAAGAGCGGGCATCAGGCGGGCTTCAGCCAGGTTGGAAACGTTACGTCTCTGTGGGTCTTGAGGGGCGGCGTGAGCCCAATGCTGCTGCAGTCGGCCAGTCGTCGGGCAGGCACGCCAGCGCGCCAGCGGATGGGCCGGGCGCATTCGAGGGGAGGGTACGGCAAAGGCCGGGCGGGCAACACAAACGCCTGCGGGCGCTCGGCACAGCTTGGCCCGCAGGGTCGCGGCCAGCGTTCGTACATCTTTTACAACAAAGGTTTGGAAGGTCATAACACACCTCGGGACCGGACGGGCGACCGGCGAGGCAGTTACGGTGGAGCACAAGCTCTAGCGCAGCTTACCGGACCGGAGAGGCAAGTCCTGTCATCTTCTGGGTTGGGCGCCCGATGCCCGCCAACGCGGTGCTCGGACAGCGACTAGATACTGTGTCCATTGGCTTCTTTTGTGAGGTTTAAAAAAGGCCCCAGTTGCGGGCAGGGGCAATCTACTCAGCCAGTTGCGGAATGTCAACGCATGATTAATTAAAATGCCAAGTGTTCAGAGTCTATTCAGATAAAACATATTCACAAGTTACCGGGCATATATAACTTCATATGCCTTGCGCGGCGAGAACGGCGAGATAGATCAAGACTACACCGCATGCCGCGTAACTGATGCGTTGCCAGGTCGGCGAGGCGTTCTTGCGCAGCAGATTGACCAGTGCGGCCGTCAGAAAACACGACAGCACCGAGGCCAGCATGAAACCGCCGAAAAACATCAGCGTCTGCGTGTGGCTGGGCGTAGCCCCGACGATGCCCGACAACGCACTGCCCAATGCCCCCCAGTACACAATGTTCTTCGGGTTGGCCAGCGAAATGGCTGCGCCCACCGCCAGCGCATTCGTGCCGGAGCCGGCCGGTGCGCTGTCGGCTGCGGGCAAACGCCAGGCGTCGAGCAGGCTGCGCACGCCGAGCCAGGCGAGATAGAGCGCGCAGAGGAGGGTCAGCGGCACGCGCACGGCGTCATGCTGGATCAACAGCGCGATGCCGGTCAGGCCGATCACGGCCCACACCGCATCGCCGACCAGCGAACCGACCTGCACCAGCAACGCCGGGGTGAAACCGTGTTGCAAACCACGGCGCAAGGTCTCCGCCAGCACTGCGCCGGGGGACAGGCAAAACACAAAACCGAATACCAGTGCGTAAAAGAAGATCGCCAGCATCCCTATGCTCCATCAAGTGATGGCGGGCAGTGTGCTGGCGCACGCACGCGTTGTCTTGGACCAGATTGTGCTGTTCAGCGTTTCGCCACACTCTGATAGCGGCCAGGCGTGAGGCCATAGGCGGCGCGGAAGTGCCGGTTGAGGTGGCTCTGGTCGGCAAAACCGAGCTGATGGGCGACCTCGCCGGCCGCCATCCCATTGCGCAACAGGCCTTTGGCGCGGCGCGTGCGCAATTGCATGGCCCACTGGCGAGGGCTGAGCCCGGTCTCTTTTTGAAAGGTGCGCAGCAGGTGGAACTTGGACAACCCCAGCGCCTCGCCGAGGTGGTCCAGGGGCAGCGATTGATGCAACTGTGCGGCGAGCAATTCCTGGGCGCGGCCGATCAGGCTTTTGCCGGCTGCCGCGTTGCCGGGCAAGCGCACGCCGCTGAGGCGGACCACTTCTCCCAGCAGCACAACCAGGGCGTCTTCGTTCAGCTCGCGGACCAGAACGTCGCCGCTCGATGCGCCTTTTGCCACAGCCGCCAGGCGCCGCGCCAGATCCGGCTGGAAACACAACGATCGATCGAATTCGACATGCGCCAACCCCAGGTCGGCGGCCAATTGCTCGGCGCTGACGTACAGGCTGACAAACTGCCACGGCGCGCCTTCCGCCGCACCGCCGCCCTGAATCTGCCCGGGGTTGTACAAGGTGATGGCGCCTGGCCCAGCCACGAATTCGCGGCGGTCCAGCCACACGTTTTCTTCGCCCATCAGGTTCACGCCGATCACGCATTCGTCGTGGCTGTGGCGGGCAAAGGTCAGGCCGGAGCAGTGGACGCTGTTGATTTCGTAGTCGCCCAGCCAGGCGTGTTGCAGGGTGCTCATGGGGTCGGCTCAGTCATGGGATGGACGTGAGCATACGCCGTCAGCCAGGCTCAGATCGACCGTTGATTGACCCGTTGCGACAGTTCTTCGGCGCTTTCCCTGCGCTCCGAGTAGCGGTCGACCAAATCCGGACGATCACGCAGCAGCACGGTGAACTTCACCAGTTCCTCCATCACGTCGACAACGCGATCATAGAGCGCCGAGGGTTTCATGCGGTCCTGATCATCGAACTCCATGAACGCCTTGGGCACCGAGGATTGATTGGGGATGGTGAACATACGCATCCAACGCCCGAGTACGCGCAGTTGGTTGACCGTGTTGAAGGACTGGGAACCGCCGCACACTTGCATCACCGCCAGGGTTTTGCCCTGGGTCGGGCGGACCGCGCCCAGGGACAACGGCACCCAGTCGATTTGCGCTTTGAACACCGCCGACATCGAACCGTGTCGTTCAGGGGAACACCAGACCTGGCCTTCCGACCATTGCATCAGTTCCAACAGCTCCTGCACCTTCGGATGCTCACGCGGGGCATCATCGGGTAATGGCAAGCCGCTCGGGTCGAAAATGCGCGTTTGTGCGCCCAAGTGCTGCAAGAGGCGCGCGGCCTCTTCCACCAGCAGGCGGCTGAACGAGCGTTCGCGGGTTGAGCCGTAGAGCAGCAGAATGCGCGGCGGCCGACTCGAATCGAGCGGGCCGGAGGTGATTAACGACGCGTCCAGATTGGGCAGGGTACTCATGGTTACTCCGCCTGCAACAGCGCAATGCGCTCGAGTTCGGCTTTCAGTTCGCCAGGGTTGAGGTCGGCAAAGGGCAGCGCGAAAAACGCCCGGCAGCGTGTGGCGATGGTGCGCAGCGTGGCGTCGAATGCGGCTTGGATGCTCGCCTCGTCGCCGTCGACATCCGAAGGGTCTGCCAACCCCCAGTGCGCCTTCAGCGCCGGGCCGAAATACACTGGGCAGGCTTCACCGGCGGCCTTGTCGCACACCGTGATCACCACATCCGGCGGGCTGCCTTCAAAGGCGTCGTTGCCCTTGCTGTACAAGCCCTGTGTGCGGATGCCCGCCGCCTGCAAGGTGCTCAGGCTGCGGGGCAGCACCTGGCCCTTGGGGAAGCTGCCGGAGCTGACCGCCTCAAACCCTTCTGGCGCCAGGTGGTTGAACATCGCTTCGGACAAAATGCTCCGGCAGCTGTTGGCGGTACACATGAACAAGACTTTCATTGGCGTATGTCCTTCAGAGGCTAAGACGCAAGGCGAGGGCGGCGAGAGTGATCAGCAACACCGGCAAGGTCAGGACGATGCCGACCTTGAAGTAGTAACCCCAAGTGATGGTGATGCCTTTGCGCGCCAGGATATGCAGCCACAGCAGGGTGGCCAGGCTGCCGATGGGGGTGATTTTCGGGCCGAGGTCGCTGCCGATCACGTTGGCGTAGATCATCGCGTCCTTGACCACGCCCGCGGCATGGCTGGATTCGATGGACAGCGCACCGATCAACACGGTCGGCAGGTTGTTCATTGCCGAGGACAACAATGCCGTCAGCACCCCGGTGCCCATCGCCGCGCCCCATACGCCGTAGGCGGCGAAGGTGTCGAGCCAGGTCGCCAGGTAAGTGGTCAGCCCGGCGTTGCGCAGCCCGTAGACCACCAGGTACATGCCCAGGGAAAAGATCACGATCTGCCAGGGCGCTTCCTTGAGCACTTTGCGCGTGGAGATCTTGTGGCCTTTGGCGGCGATCACCAGCAGCAACACCGCGCACACCGCAGAGATCGCGCTGATGGGAATCCCCAACGGTTCCAGGGCAAAGCAGCCGATCAGCAGGATACCCAGCACCCACCAGCCGGCGCGAAAAGTGGCGCGGTCGTGAATGGCGCTGGCCGGGTCCGCCAGGTCCGCCGGGTCGTAGGTCTGCGGAATATCGCGGCGGAAAAACCACAACAGCACCGCCAGGGTGGCGGCGACGCTGACCAGGTTCACCGGCACCATCACCGCTGCGTATTCATTGAAGCCGATCTTGAAATAGTCCGCCGAGACAATGTTCACCAGGTTCGACACCACCAGCGGCAGGCTCGCCGTGTCGGCGATAAACCCCGCGCCCATGACGAACGCCAGGGTCGCCGCCGGAGAAAAACGCAACGCCAGCAGCATCGACATCACAATCGGCGTGAGGATCAGTGCCGCGCCGTCATTGGCAAACAGCGCCGACACCAACGCGCCCAGCAGCACCATGTAGGCAAACAACCGCCGGCCGCGACCACGGCCCCAACGGGCCACATGCAGCGCAGCCCAGGCAAAGAACCCGGCCTCGTCCAGCAACAGGCTGATGACGATCAGCGCGACAAAGGTGCCGGTGGCATTCCAGATGATGTGCCACACCACCGGGATGTCCGCCAGGCTGATCACGCCGCAGGCCAGTGCGAGGATCGCGCCCAGGGTCGCGCTCCAACCGACACCCAGGCCTTTGGGCTGCCAGATGACCAGGATGATGGTGAAGATAAAAATCGCAATTGCGACAAGCATGAATAAACGCTCCGATGGCTCAACAGCAGGTGCTGGCTCGTTGTGGTCTGTCGCCCATTGCATCAAGACGCAGCGCGTCGTTTTGCAACCATGGCTGGTTGGCTTGCAGGGTGGTGTCCAGCACGTGAGTCACCCAGTCGGGCAGTGCCGGATTGATGCGGTAGTAGATCCATTGCCCTTGGCGACGATCCTGCAGCAACCCGCAGTTGCGCAGTTGCGCGAGGTGGCGGGAGATTTTCGGCTGGCTGTCGTCAAGTGCGTGGATCAGTTCGCACACGCAAAGTTCGCCTTCGCGCAGGATCAGCAAGGTCATTCGCACGCGAGTGGCATCGGCCAGGCATTTGAATAGGGTTGGAGGTGAGAAAGGGACTGACACGGTCAAGGCCTGCTCGTATAGGTATATCCGAATATACGTATTTCCATATATTTCAGTCAAATCCTGTTTCAATTGATATGGATCAAATGTCTGGAAACACGCCACAAGTGATTGAAATTAAAATGAAACACAAATGTCCTAAAGTGCCTGCCCATAGCTGATGAAGGAATACCACGCGTGACCCGTGCCACTCGCAATCTGCGCAAGACCCTCGATTCCGTCGCGGAAAATAACGAAACCGCGGCGTTCGATCTGATGCGTGCCGTCGAAAAACTCGGCGATGAAGTGCTGCGCCAGCGCTTGCTCAATACCATCCACCGTCTCAACCAGGACGCCTATGAACTGCGCGAAGCGCGGGACTCGGTGGAACTGGTGTCGGTAAGGCTCGCCTGAGCAAGATCGTTCAAGACAACCTGCATATTGCGCTGGCATGCTTGTCGACTGTCTGTCGATGAGCGGTTCCCATGCCTACTGCTTTACCTCACTACGCCTTCGCCCGTGGCGCGATTGCTGTCATTCCGTTATCCCTGGCGTGCGCGCCCTGGGGCTTGCTGGCTGGCTCAATGGCCATCGAAGCGCACTTTTCTCCGCTCGAAGCCCAGGGGCTTTCCGCCATCGTGTTTGCCGGTGCCGCGCAACTGGTGGCCATCGGCATGGTCAAGAGCGGCGCCAGCCTGATCTCCATCTTGCTCACGACTTTGCTGCTGACCTCACAACATCTGCTGTACGGCATGCATCTGCGCCCCACATTGTCCGTGCTCAAACCGCGCTGGCGCATGAGCCTGGGTTTCCTGATGACCGATGAGTTCTTCGCCCTGGTCAGCCAGTACGACCGCGAAACCTTCAACCGCTGGTACGCACTGGGTGTTGGCCTGACGTTCTATATTGCCTGGAACCTGTTCACCCTCGCCGGCATTGTCCTGGGCAAGAGCATTCCTGGGCTCGAACACCTGGGCCTGGAGTTCTCGATTGTTGCGACCTTTATCGCGTTGATCACGCCCGTGGTGCGCGATGTGCCCACCGTGGTGTGCGTGGCGGTGGCGCTGTTGTGCTCGGTCGGCTTGAGCTTCCTGCAGTGGGAGTCGGCCGTGGTGGTATCGGGTGTGTTGGGCATGAGTGCAGGGTATGCCTGCAAACGACTGGGAGTCGGGCAGGCATGATTTTTGTGATGATTGTTGCAATGGGCTTGATCGTATTTTTTAACCGCTACCTGTTTATCGAACCGCGCCTGCCCGTGCGGCTCACCCGCGGTGCGCGGGAGTTTCTCGGGTTCGCGGTACCGGGCATGCTCACGGCGATTTGCGGGCCGATCATTTTCTTTGCCGACCACCGGCTCAACCTGAGCCCGGCCAACCCCTACCTGCTGGCCGGGATCTGCGCGGTGGCGCTGATGGTCTGGACGCGCAATGTGCTGCTCACCGTGCTGTTGAGCATGGCGTTGTTCTACCTGTTTCGCTGGTGGTTCTAAACACACCGGCGAAAAAAAGCCCGCGGGAGGGCGGGCTGAAGGAGACTTCTAAAAATGAGCCCGGCCATTATCGGTGGCGCGTTCTCCTGTCACAGTGAAACTAAATTCATTCGGTGGGCGGCGTCGCCTTCTTTTTCGCCTTGGCCTCGGCCGCCAGGCACTCCAGCGCGAACTGCTCGGTGTAGGTCATCTGGATCGGCGTACTTTCGCCTTTCACCGTGCGCTCGCCGTCGAGAATGTAGCGAATGCGCTTGTCCGTCACGCCAATGCGCTTGGCGATCCACGTGGGCGTCTGGCCGATGCGGCTGATCAGCTTGTCGGCATAGTCGGTGGATGGGTTGTAGCGTTCGGCATTGGGTGTCATCGGTTTTCCAGGTAGAAGCGAACTCGCAAGTAGGCGACAGGGTGACGTAATAATCCGTGAGTGTCGCCTGCTAATGGTAGAGTCGCGTTTTTTTCCAAGGAGCGATGGCATGCGGAAACTGGTAATTGGCGCATTGGTACTGGCAGCACTGGCCGGCTGCGCGGGCTCGAAAATGAACGCGGCACGCACCGGCACGCCCTACAAGACCTTGGCGTCGGACAAGGCTGCGCTGGTGGTTGCCCAATGTATCCAGTTCGGCTGGCAGGACGAGGCGGTGTTTGGTGTCGACGCCGGCGGCTTCAAGGAGCCGATCGGGGCGGGCGGTTTCACGGTGTACACCACCGGCGGCGATTACTTTGCCGACGTGCGCAGCGCAGGAGCCGGTTCCTCTGTCGATTACTACACCGCCGAAGACTCCATGGTCGCCAAGCGCCGTTTGGCCGCACTTGCGACTTGTCTGTAATCCGTTGCCGTAGTGATTTTAGGAAATGCCCGGCGGGACAGTTGCAGGGCATTATCCTATGATTCCCCCGCTCGCTCGACGTAATAGCTCTTTACCAGTACACGGATGTCGAGGCCGTCACGTCGGGCGAGCCTCCCTGATCATCAGCGCGGCATATAACCCAAGTGCCAGCGCCGGGGGATCTTCAGTGACACCAGGCCCAAAACCGCAGCCAGCGCCCCGCTGACCAGCAGCGCACCCAAGCCCATGCGGTGCTCGAGCAACGCCCCGATCACCGCCCCGATGAACATCCCCGTCCAGGGGACCAACTGCACGCGCCACCCGTTGCGACGCTCCCCCAGCAGCCAGCGTCCCAACCCGCGACCAAAGCGTGACAGCGCGCCGGTGACGTAGGTAAGCCCCACCGGCAAGCCGTTGACCTCTTCGACGGCGGCATTGAGCATGCCCATCGCCACAATTGCCGCGAGCAAGGCGGGCAGCATATCGGCGAACGGCCACAGCGCGCCGCCGCAGAGCAGCGCCGCGATGCACAGCAGCAGGGGCAGGGCGTGACGGCCGCTCATGCGGCTGACCACGATACCCAAGGCGTTGCCGACCACGAAGGTCGCGACCAGCAACAGCAGGCGCCCGGTCAGGCCCGGGTCACCTTCGCTGATCGCCACCGCCAGGCGCGTGGTGTTGCCGCTCATGAATGAGACAAAGTCGCCGCTGGCCATGAAACCAATGGCATCGGTCATGCCCGCCAGCACAGACAGGCTGGCCACCAGCATCATGCCGACACGACCCCGCCATTGCTGTTGACGGGCGAGTACGACGTTGGCGTAGGGCTTTTGGGACGAAGGCAGCATCGGGCCGGGTTCCTCGGTGAGATTATGCGGCCACTACCGTAAGGCGCTTTGATGTCTGGCGCAATGACCTCAGGCAGCTTCCAGCCTCCAGCCAGCGTCATGCCAGACCAAAGTATGAGAGGACTCGATCGCCTGTAAAAAACTCGAGGTGTGACACTCCCGTTGCGTAGGTAATGTCCTTGCAGGTCGCGGGGCAGGTCGGCGGACGGCAGGTTACAAACAGATCAGGCCGGTCTGTCTGATTGACTGCAACGCAAGACGCTGCGGCCACAAGGTTTCGCGGCTACGCCAGCACCGCCACCGCCTTGATCTGTGCCCACAGCGTCTGGCCGGGGTGCAGTTGCAACTGGTCGCGGGAGAAGCGTGTGATCCGTGCCAGCAACGGCGTGCCGCCGGCATCCAGGCGCACCAGCACATGGGCGCTGTTGTCCGCCGCAATCTCCTGGGTGACCGTCACCGGCAGGCGGTTGAGGATGCTGCTGTGGGCTTCGGCCTGTAAGTTGAGGCTCACGTCCCGCGCCTGCACCTTGACCCGCAGGGCTTTGCCCAAGGCCAGCGGCGTATGGGCGACGCGCATCTGCAAGGCACTGCCGGGCAGTTGCAGGGTCAGCAATTGATAGTGCACGTCGTAAGCGCTTACCGTGCCGTTGATCACCACACCGGCGTCGTCGCCCAAGGCCAAGGGCAAATCCAGCCGCGCCAGGGTTTCACCGATGGGGCCGCTGGCCAGGGCCTGGCCGTCGCGCAACAACACGATGTGATCGGCCAGGCGCGCCACCTCGTCCTGGGCGTGGCTGACGTAGAGCACCGGAATGTCCAGTTCGTCGTGCAGGCGTTCCAGGTACGGCAGGATTTCACCTTTGCGTTGGCTGTCGAGTGCCGCCAGCGGTTCGTCCATCAATAACAGGCGCGGGCTGGTCAGTAGCGCGCGGGCGATACCGATGCGCTGGCGCTCGCCGCCGGACAAGTGCTGCGGATGCCGCTCAAGCAAGTGGCCGATGCCCAACAGTTCGGTGGCGTGGGCCATGTCGACGCGACGTTGCGCACGCGGGATGCGCTTGAGGCCGAATTCCAGATTGGCGCGCACCGACAGATGGGGGAACAGGCTCGCTTCCTGGAACACATAGCCCAGCGCACGTTTATGCGGCGGTACGAACAGCCCGTTGCGGCTGTCTTGCCAGACTTCGTCGTTGACCTGGACAAAACCGTCCTCGGCACGTTCCAGCCCGGCAATGCAGCGCAGGCAGGTGGTCTTGCCGGAGCCGGAATGCCCATACAGCGCGGTGACGCCGCGACCGGGCAGTTGCAGGTCCACTTTCAGGGCAAAGGCGGAATACGTGAGGTGCAGGCGTACATCGATCATCGGCATCAGCTCCAGCCCATCTTGGTTTTACGGCTGGAGTAGAGCGCCAGCAACACGAGGAACGCGAACACCACCATGGCGCCGGCCAGCCAGTGCGCCTGGGCGTATTCCATGGCTTCGACGTGGTCGTAGATCTGCACCGAGACGACCCGGGTCTTGTCCGGGATATTGCCGCCGATCATCAGCACCACGCCGAACTCGCCGACGGTATGCGCAAAGCCGAGAATCGACGCGGTGATAAACCCCGGGCGGGCCAGGGGCAGGATCACGCTGAAGAACGTGTCCCAGGGGTTGGCGCGCAAGGTCGCGGCCACTTCCAAGGGGCGTGTGCCGATGGCGGAGAAGGCGTTTTGCAACGGCTGCACCACGAACGGCATGGAATAGATCACCGAGCCGATCACCAGCCCGGCGAAACTGAAGGTCAGGGTGCCCAGGCCCAGCCATTGGGTGAACTGGCCGAAGTAACCGTGCGGCCCCATCGTCAGCAGCAGATAGAAGCCGATGACCGTGGGCGGCAGCACCAGCGGCAGGGCGACCACCGCGCCGATAGGCCCGCGCCACCAGGAGCGCGTGCGCGACAGCCACAGGGCAATCGGAGTGCCGATGACCAGCAGGATCACCGTGGTCAGTGACGCCAGTTTGATGGTCAACCAGATTGCGGAAAAATCGGCACTCGATAGCGGCATTTAGAGCTCGTAACCGTAGGACTTGATAACGGCAGCGGCTTTCGGCCCTTTCAGGTACTCGACCAGCGCCTTGGCTGCGGCGCTGTCTTTGCCCTTGTTGAGGATCACCGCATCCTGTTTGATCGGGTCATGCATGGACGCCGGGACGATCCACGCCGAACCGCTGGTGACTTTGCCGTCTTTGTAGATCTGCGACAAGGCCACAAACCCCAACTCGGCATTGCCGGTGGAGACAAACTGATAGGCCTGGGTGATGTTCTGGCCCTCGACGAGCTTGTCCTTGAGCTTCTCGGTCAAGCCTTCCTTGGCCAGCACTTGGGTGGCGGCCAGCCCGTAGGGCGCGGCTTTCGGGTTGGCGATGGACAGGTGCTTGAACGCGTTCTGCTTGAGCACATCGCCCTTGGCATCGACATAACCTTCCTTCGCCGACCACAGCGCCAGGGTGCCGACCGCGTAGGTAAAGCGCGAACCCTTGACGGTATCGCCTTCGGTTTCGAGTTTTTGCGGGGTGGTGTCGTCGGCGCTGAGGAACACTTCGAACGGCGCGCCGTTCTTGATCTGGGTATAGAACTGCCCGGTGGCACCGTAGGCGGCGATCAGCTTGTGACCGGTGTCCTTCTCGAAATCGGCGGCAATCGCCTGGATCGGTGCGGTGAAGTTGGCGGCGACGGCCACCTGGACTTCATCGGCGTGGACCGCAGCGGCGGTGACAAGCGCAATGACGGCCGCCAGGCCGGGGCGAATCAAGCGTGGGAGGCTGAAGGTCATGGATAGCTCCGTATGAGAAGGAAAAAAGCCAGTATTGAGCGCTGCCGGACCATGGGGGGCGGTCAAGCGGTGTATGTATAGGTATATAGCGAAAAAATGGCAAGGGGAATCCGCCGGCCCCGCGCTGACATTTCCCGGCGGCAACGGCCCGCCTCCTGACAGCCAATGCACGGGAACCCGTTGATAGTGCAGCTCCTTTAGCCGGCAAAGGAGCAAGTGCCATGCAAAGGGAATATGCCTATATCAACGTCGGTGCACCGAACAACCTTACCAGCGAGGCCGCCGTGAAAGCCTGGCTGGACCGCGTACTCAGCGCTTCGGCACTGGAACCGCAGGCCAAGGCGCTGATCACCACGCAATCGTTGATACCGGTGGAGTTTTCGATCCTGGAGGAGGGGGCCGAGCCGGGAAGTCCTGCGTTGATTGTCGAGCGCCAGGAAATGCCCCTGTGGAAAATCCTCGACAAGCGCTTCACCTGGCGCGCGAGTGTCGGAAAAAACCAATCGACTGACAGCGTGCAGGTCAATGTCCTGTTTCCCAAGTTTTACGGGGCATTGGCCCAACGCTTGACGGCCCATCGATACTTTCTCGACAGCCTGCGAGTGTCAGGCCAGGCCCAGAGTGTCGAGTGGGAAGAGCGTGGCCTGGCGATCGCGACACGGCCTTTGCTCAAGACCGAGGTGGTGCTGTTCTCCGTGTGGGGGGCCAGTAAGCGCCTGCTTGCGGATATCTGGTTCGATCTCCCGCTGATTTCCCTGGGGGCCGGGCAATGGCCCAGGGCGATTGGCACCAGTTGGCCGGGGATGCGTATTGGCGCACGCAGCGGTGATCACATTCGTTATTCCGATGAGCCCGGCAAAAACACGCTGTGGGTCAAGCCGTTCGGCGAGGCGGTACTCGACGCCGATTTCAGCATTTTCCCGCGCTGGACGCCCCGTGCCGTCCTCCTCGCCGACCAAGCGCTGAAGGCCGACGAAGTGATCGAGGTGACCCTGAGCGCAATGCCTTATCAGGCCGATGAGGAGCGCTACATCATCGAGGTTCCGGCCTCGCGCCGCGCCGCTGCGGATTGGCACTACTATCTCAGCGTCTACATGAGTTACCGCTGCCCCTGGGTCAACTGCGGCGTCTTGCAGGAAGACGGCGGCATCCGGCTGCAGAGCGAGCGGCCCAATCAATGGTTCGTGCGCTGCGATGCCGCGCGGCTGTTTATAGCGGTCAGCATTCAGCCCCGCGAACGTACCGGCTGGAAGGCCCCCACCGCGCCCCCGACGCCCGAGGCAACCACGACCCAGGCCTGGCAAAAATGGGATGGGCTGAGGGAGAGCGTGGGCAATAACAAGATCGCCAAAGACTATATCGAATCGTTGATCGATCGCTGCCTGAAGAAGTCCGGTTTGTCTCAAGACACCCAGCAATTGTTCAAAAAAGAACGCCAATTCAAGTTCAAATACCTGATAGGCCACCCCACATATTCTCCTGGCGTGAGTGCATTCGTGCCGCCACGCTACAAGTACTTTTCCTTTGAACAAGTGCTGTTGGGTGAGCCGCAACGGCGTGCGTACTTCCAGGAAAAACTCAGTGCCGTGCATGTGCAGGGGCAAGCCTTGCCAGCGTCGCAAGTCGCGACATTGACCGGGATGCGTGACGTGTTGCTGGCTGACTTCCTGGCGGATATCGATGCGCTGGCCGCCAGCGACGACTACCAGAAACTGTTCGGCGAAACCTGTGACGCCCTCGCCAGGGTGCGGGTCGCACGCTACCTCGCGCAAGTCGATGCAGCCGACGAAGACTTGCGAGGGTGTGCGTTCCGCTACTTGAAAGGCGAGTTGAAACCGCGACTGCTGCTATTCAATGAAGCGGTGGTGCCCAATGCGATTGTGCTCAAATTCAACTCACAGAAGGCATTGCTGATATCCCTCAACTTCACCGAGCTCAAGTGGGCGGTCTGGGCACCAAGCACCACCGCCGGGCAACCCTCGGAGGTGTTGATGCGATTTGTCGCGGAACATTCCCCTTTCCCGCAGAAAATGAACCTGGTGCCTCAGGATTTTTTTCCGCAAAAAAAACGCTATGGCTACCATTACCGGCGTTTCGCCCCGGAGCCGGTGTCCTTTCGTGATACCCAGCACATCAACGCGCAATTGCAATTGGCGGCCATCGCAGATATCAAGGGGCAGGTCGACTACGCAGTGTTTTCGTCCGACGAAGAGCGGCGCCGGGTAAAACTGGCGATGTTTAAAAGTGTCGCCCGTGCGGTGTCCGGCCTGGTGACGGCGGCCGTCGGGCCTCTGAGTGGGTTGGGCGCGCTGCTGCTTTCCGGCATGGCGCGCTTCATCGCCAATGTCGGTGATGTCGGCCTTACGTATGCGTTGGCGCAAAATACCGATCGTCCCGAGGACTACGCCCACTACATCCATGAGTGCAAGCTGGGGGTGCTATTGGCGATGGTCGACCTGGGGGCCGACCTGCCCAGCGCCAATGCCAAGTTGCGTATATTGCTCAAGCAGTCGACGCTCGGCGGTCGGACTGTCGCGCCGATTCTGAATGCGCCCATAGACTACGACGTCCCGATAAAGTTGAAACAGACCAGTGAGTCCGAGACTTTTGTCTCCACGCCATTCTGGTTGATCGACCTGCGCCAGCGCATGGAAAAATCCTTCGACGACCGGGGCAAAGGCGCCGAACTCAAAGGTTACCTCCAGGCAACCGCCACCTGCGGTTATGCCGAGGCGAAAAGCTGTTCCGACTTTTTGCGCAGTCAGCGCTGGGAGACACAGGCCGTCGGCGTGCTGATTTTCTCCGAACTCGGCGATCAGCGCCCGCAAACGCATTTTGCGTTGTCGATTCGGGATGCGACGGACACCGCGATGGTCGATTTCAGCCTGGGCGACCTCGATGCCTCAATGAACGGTCGCGGCTATTTCGGTACGTTGAAAGGCTGGGAGGACTGCGTGCGCGGGTTGCCGGCCTTGGAGGGCGCGTTGGTGATTTACAAGTTTTATCCGGACTTTGCCAACGCAAGCCTGGAGGTTGACGGGGCGTTTGCGCTGGGCATCAGTTGGAGCCCCTTCGTCAATAGCGGCGATTACAGCGTGCTGTCGTTTCCCCTGGATTTCGTCTGCGGGGTTCGCGAGCAGTTGGAGCGTGTCTGGGCCCAGGTCTTTCACCAGTTGCCGATCAATGCATCGCTATCGCTCAATGAACCGGCGACCTTCAATCAGTCTGAACTGCTGGCGCAAGTCAGCAACCTCAGCGGCCTGGTCGACGAGGCGGAAGGGCTATTGCGGCGCACCATTGGCGTGCAGGCGATCGGTGAGTTGCGGGCCTTGATGCTGGGCTTCCTTCAGGCATGGCGTAACGAACCGCGGGGCGGCTATCGAGAACTGATGGAGGGCGTGATGGCTGAGGAGGCAGACTTGGTCAACCAGGCATTGATCCACCTCGAAGCCCTGCAGGCCGGTTTGCCAAGCACGCTCGCGAGCGCGCAAAACGCGCTGGTCGATTGTGTCGACTGGGTCGCGGTGCGGGCCGGAATCGACGACGATGCGTGGCGACTGTTATTTAAACAACAACTGGAACTTCATGTGTCAGGCGAGCAGGCGACGGTGGATTTATACACCGCCGCTGAACTGGACGCGCTGTATGAACAGCTAGCCCGGGGCCAGCAGCGCGAGTGTCATCACCAGCGCAGCTCCGGTTATGAGCGACTGACCATGACCAGTAGCCGGGCGTTGCTGGGGATAGGGTTGGGATTGATCCGCAAGATGGCCCCGGAGCGCCAGGCCGAATGCTGTTTCGCGCTGATCATGGCGAGCCAGCCCTACGACGACAGCAACGAACACTTTGCCCGAGTCGTATATGGCATCTGTGCGTTGCGCCAACAGCGGTTTACTGTGTTGACGCCGCTGCACGAACGTCGGCTCAGCGGCCTTCCACCCGCAGAGCCGATACTGATCTGACTTGCGCTACCGAGACAGCCGGCTCAAGGCTTGTTCTGCCAGCCAGGTGGTCAGCTCGCGGGTTGCGAACGGATGCCGCAGGCCCACCGCCTGGCCCGCCCACAGGTTGCTGAAGCCGGCTTCATCCTTGGCCTTGAGTGGCAGCAACGCACCGCCGGCCCTGGGGAAGGCCGGGGCCAGCGGGTTGATCGCGCCGAGTTCTCGCATCACCCGGTTGACGATGCCGCGTGCCGGTCGGCCGGTGAACAGGTTGGTCAGCGCGGTTTCGCTGGCCTGGGCGTGACGCAATGCGTGGTGGTGCGAGGGGCTGACCGTGGCTTCGGGGGTCAACAGGTAAGCGGTACCGATCTGCACCGCCGAAGCACCCAAGGCAAAGGCGGCTGCGATGCCGCGTGCGTCAGCGATACCGCCGGCGGCGATCACTGGCACGCTCACGGCGTCGACGATCTGCGGCACCAGCGCCATCAAGCCGATCTGGCTGTTGAGGTCGTCGCTGAGAAACATACCGCGGTGGCCGCCGGCTTCAAGGCCCATGGCGATGATCGCGTCGCAGCCATGCTGTTCCAGCCAAATCGCTTCTTCGACGGTTGTGGCCGATGAAAGTACCTTGGCGCCGGTCGCTTTGACGCGGTCCAGTAAGGACTTTTCCGGCAAGCCGAAATGGAAACTGACCACCTCGGGACGGAACGCTTCCACCACTTCACAAGCCGCTTCGTTGAACGGCGCACGGTTGGTCACCGGCGTCGGAGCATCAAAGTCGGCGCCCAGTTCGCGGTAGTAGGGTTGCAGCAGGTCTTTCCAGCGCCGATCACGGGCGTCGTCCGCCTCGGGCGGTTGATGGCAAAAGAAGTTCACGTTGATCGGCCGCGTACTGGCCTGACGGATAGTGCTCAACGCATCGCGCAATTGCTCGATACTCAGCGCCGCCGCCGGCATCGAACCGAGCGCGCCGGCCTCGCTGGCGGCGATGACCATTTGCGCGGTGGTCGCACCGGCCATGGGCGCCTGGATAATCGGGACATCGATGCCCAGCAGATCGAGAATGCGCGTGTCTGGCCAGGTGCTCATGGGATGCGTCTCCAGCGTTGGTAAGAGTTTTCGCTGTTTTAGCAGGGCCCTTGGCATCCGGCCAGTCTGTTTTATTCACTGGACGCAGCCTGGGTTTCGTGTAGTGGCGCGGGCTGTTTTAGCGATCGCGCTCGCGTTCCAGCAACTGGCGCTTGCGCTCCACACCCCATCGGTAGCCCGACAACTCGCCATTACTGCGCACCACGCGGTGGCAGGGAATCGCCACTGCGAGGCGATTGGCGCCACAGGCCTGGGCCACGGCCCGAAAGGCGGTGGGCGCGCCAATCCGTTCGGCGATCTGCGCGTAGCTGGCGGTGCTGCCCACCGGGATGTCGCGCAAGGCCTGCCATACCCGTTCCTGAAAGGCCGTGCCGCGCAGGTCCAAGGGTAAGTCCAGGCCCAGGGCCGGGGCTTCTATAAACCCCACCACCTGGGCGACCAACTGTTCGAAGGCCGGGTCCGCGCCCAGCAATTCGGCGTTGGGGAATTGGTCCTGCAGATCGCGCACCAGCGTGTCCGGCTCGTCGCCCAGCAGAATCGCGCACACGCCGCGATGACTTTGCGCCACCAGAATCGCGCCGAGGGAACATTGGCCGACGGCAAAATGGATGTGAGTATTCGTGCCGCCGGCTTTGTAATCGCTTGGCTTCATGCCAAGCAGTTGGTCCGCCGATTCATAGAAGCGGCTGTTGGAATTGAAGCCGGCGTCATACAGCGCGTCGGTGACTGTGTTGCGACCTTTGAGCCCCTTGCGCACTTTGCGTGAGCGCTGGGCGCTAGCATAGCCCTTGGGGGTGAGGCCGGTGACAGACTTGAACACGCGGTGGAAATGGAACGCACTCAGGCCGGCTTGCTGTGCCAGTTGGTCGAGGCTGGGCGGGGTTTCGGCGTGTTCGATCTGCCGACAAGCGTTGGCCACCAGTTCGGCGTGGCGTGCCGCGCGTTGCGTCTGGTCACCGGTCGCGCGTTTGCTTGGGCGATAGCCTGCCGCCTCGGCCTGTTGAGGTGTCTCAAAGAATTCGACGTTTTCCGGGCGCGGCAAGCGCGAGGCACTGCTGGGACGGCAATACACACCGGTGGTTTTTACCCCATAGACGAACAGCGCGTCGGCCTGAGGATCACGGGCGAGGATCGCTGCCCAGCGCGGGTCATGTTCGTTATTCATTGCCTGCTCTCATGACGGGTCACGGCCAGATTAGTCGTGTCGCGGCGGCCTGGCACTCTGAAGCTTGCGGTCAAATCAGCCGGCGGTGCGAAAGGTCAGGTTGATGCGTTGCGGGCCCATGACCGGATGCGTGCCGTCCTTGACCGGCATGACTCCGTGGAAGCGCAGACGATCAACCCCGCCCCACACCACCACATCGCCATGGAACAACGAGATTTTTTGCGGCTTGTCGCTGCGTGCATGGCCGCCGAACAGGAAGATCGCCGGCAGCCCCAGCGACACGGAAACCACCGGCGCGGTATAGCAGCGTTCGTTCTTGTCCTGGTGCAACGACATCTTCGCCCCCGGCACATAACGGTTGATCAGGCAGGCATCGGGCACAAAATCGCTGAACCCGGCGTCGGCCGCCGCGTGTGCCGCCAGTTGGCGCAACGTTTCGGGCATGGCTGGCCAGGGGTGGCCACTGCGCGGGTCAAGCGCGGTGTAGCGGTAGCCGCTGGGATCGGTGGTCCAACCCAGTTCTCCGCAACTGCTCAGCGCGGCCGACATGGTGAAACCACCGGGCGTGACCATTTGCCGAAACGGCGACTGAGCCAGCACGCAGCGCAACGCTGGCAGAAGATGCTCAATCCAGGGCAGGGCATAGCCCCTCAGAACGTGGGACTGTTCGCCAATCTGCTCACGCCCTGCGGGTTGTTGCAGGGCGTCGTCGGCGAACAGGTCGACGGTCGGGCCGGGCATGGGCTTACAGCGCCTTGCTCACGTTGATGTCAGTGATTTCATCGCTGGCGTCGTGAATCTTCGCCAGTACTAGCTTGGCTTCTTCGACGCTGTTGCTGTGCAGTTGGGCAAACTCAAAGCGGCGTTCGCCGTTGAGTTTGTACTTGATGACGTATTTGGTCGTGGTCACAGCTTTTTTCCTGTCGAGTGTTCGGGTCAGCTCAATTTGCTGTTGGTGCGACGAACGATGCGGATCTTGTGGGACAGCGCAGGTTTGCGGGTAACGCTGATGGCGCGGCGCGTCACAACGTCCAGGGTGATGTTCCAGAAACCGGTGCTCGGTGCGGTGATTTTTGCCGGGAACTTGTCGAACGCGCCGCCGTGGTAGGTGTGACGACCGCCATTCTTGAAACTGCGAAAATTCGCATCGCTCATCAGACGAATATTACAAGTCTGTGAGCATTCGATGACGACAATATCTCCCTCGTTGAGGTGCTCACGCTGGTGGATGAATTTCATGGGCGGGTGTCTCCAGAAGGGCTTTTTCTGAAAAATCAGAACGATACGTAGGTTAAGATAGAGTTTATCAGCCCCAGCGCGTTTATTATCGGGCCGTCGTCGACGACTTCGACAATTTAAAACAGTTATTTACCGAGTTATCAGGGATAAATCCTACGTGGGCGGGAGAAAATTACCATCCCCGCTGTCCTAGGGTCTTTATCGGAGGTTTTATATGAAGTGGAGTGTGTTGGTTCTGGCCTTGGCGATAGGTGGGTGTGCTTCGGTTGCAGATATCAAGCAGACCCCCCCGACCTTGGCGGTCATTTCAGGGAAAAAACCGCAGGAATATGCCGCCTGTGTGGTACGCAAATTGTCGACTACCCGCCGGCCGCCGCAGATCGAGCCGCATAAAGACGGCGTGCAGGTGATTGTTCCGCAGAAATTCTCCGCTGACCCGTCGGCTATTTTCGAGATTGACGAGCGCTCCAGTGGCAGCAGCATCAAGCTCTACGAGAGCATGTCCAATGTGCCGATCCGCCCAGGCGATGTGAAGAAGGCCGGGGAGGACTGCATTTCCGGCTGAGGCCGCGCGTTTACACGGTCCGTTTGAATCCGATAAAAAAGCCTGACCTGCCATTGCGGTGTCAGGCTTTTTTTTGCGCGCGTTTTCGCAGTTGTCGTGACGGGAAGGTTCTCCTACCATTTGTAGGCTTATGACATAAACGCCTAAATATATAACTATAAAAAATGGAGCCGTGATGATGTCTCTGGAACGAGTACTGATAGGCAGTGCGCTGATGTTGCTGCTGGGCAATGCCCACGCGCTGGATGGGAAGAAGATATTCACCGAGGGCGGCTCGCAGCCGGGCGCCATGCCCTGCGTAGCCTGCCATGGTGCCGATGGCGCGGGGCTCGCCGCCGCGGGCTTCCCCAGGTTGGCGGGGTTGCCGGCCCTGTATGTGCGTAAACAGTTGGAAGACTTCAAGCGCGGCACGCGTGCCAACCCGGTGATGCAACCCTTGGCGAATGCCCTCACTGACGCCGAGATCGACGCTGTCAGCCAGGCGCTGGCGGCGATGCCAGGCGCCGTCCCGCAACCGATCCATCGCAGCGAGATGCCTATCGGTGCTGCGCAAAAGCTCGCCCAGCAGGGCGCCTGGGAGCGGCAGATTCCGGCATGTGCAAGTTGCCATGGTCCTGCCGGTACGGGTGTCGGCGACACGTTCCCGCCTCTTGCCGGTCAGCCTGCCACCTACCTGGCAGCACAGTTGACGGCCTGGCAAAACGGCACCCGTCACAACGACCCGAATGACCTGATGGGCCACATCGCAAAATCCCTGACGCCGGATGAAGTACAGGGCGTGGCCCAGTATTTCGCCTCACTGAAACTGGAGGCCAAGCCATGAGCCCGTTTGTTTTAGTTCTAGGACTGTTGGGTCTGCCGTCCGCCCACGCCGCTACGATCGCCATGGAAGACCAGTCGCAGTTGCAGCCTTCTGCCGGCCATGCGGCTGTCAGTCAATTCCAGCCGCCCCAAGAGAGCGAGCTGCCTGACAATGCCTACGGCAAGCTGGTCAAGGAGGGCTACGCGTTGTTCGTGGATACCAAACGCCTGGCGCCGACATTCGTCGGTAACGGGCTCAACTGCAGCAATTGCCACCTGGATCAGGGCCGCCTGGCCAACTCGGCGCCGCTGTGGGGCGCCTACCCGATGTATCCGGCCTATCGAAAGAAGAACGACAAGGTCAACACCTTTGCCGAGCGGTTGCAGGGGTGTTTCCAATTCAGCATGAACGGCGGTACGCCGCCGACCGCTGATAGTCGCGAAATTACCGCGCTCTCGGTGTACGCCTACTGGCTGGCCAGCAAAGCACCGTTGGGCGTGGAGTTACCAGGCCGTGGGTATCCCGACGTGGCCCAACCGGCCAAGGGTTATGACCTGTCCGGGGGCGCGCAGGTTTACAAAGGGCAATGCGCCGTCTGCCATGGCCCCGAAGGGCAGGGCCAGAAGGTCGGTAACAGTTACGTGATGCCACCGTTGTGGGGGAAGGACTCCTACAATTGGGGCGCCGGCATGCACCGTATCAATACTGCGGCGTCCTTCATCAAGCACAACATGCCGCTGGGCAAGGGTGGCAGCCTGAGCGACCAGCAAGCCTGGGACGTAGCGGCCTACGTCAACAGCCACGAGCGACCGCAGGACCCGCGGCTGGTTGACGGTTCCGTGGAGAAAACCCGGGTCAAATTCCACGCCAACGATGGGGTCAATCTCTACGGTCAAACCGTAGAAGGCGTGTTGATTGGGCAGGGCATCCGTTAGACTCACGCCCAATCAACGCAAAAATGCCGCGCAAACCCTCGGTTTGTGCGGCATGTGTCTTTTTTGGGAAGTCTTTCATGAAGCGTGAACACGTCAGGGCTCGCCAGGCCGAAGGTCAGATATCGGCCACTCACATCATCCAGAACCCGGCTGACCTCGGGGAATGGATCGTATTCTTCAAGAAAAGCGGCGGTCGCAGTTTTTTCCTGGTGGACGATCAGGATGAAGTCGAATCTTTCTCGCGCCTGGATGACCTGGTGGAGACCGTCCGTGGCCTGGGTATCAAGTTTGCCGATATCCAGCTGTAGACGTAACGCTTACTTGCAGACCACCACCACACTGCGGCTTTTGAAGTTGCCCACGTCCTGGCCCAGGGTCTTTTCACTTTCCTTGAGCGAAGGCGTGCCTTCGGTACCGACGATACGGTAGCCGGTGCCCGCACAAGAGGCGTCGGCCTTTTCGTAGCAACTGGCCCAGGAATTGGCTTCGCCCGAGCAGTCGATGGTCAGGCCTTGTTCGCCGTTTTTCAGGTAGACATCAGACGTGGTCGTGCAGCCGGCGAGCGCCAATACTGCAGTGAGTGCCAGAATCTTGTTCATGTGTGTTCATCATCGAGGGTGTTGGAGGGCGCGCTGACACTGTCGTGGGGCGTTTCGACGAGACTATAGCGAACTGCCATCTACGTATAGACATGTCTCGTTCTGAAAGTCAGGTGTAAGCCTATTCCAGTGTTATACAAAAGATACAAAAAAGCCCCGTTCACCGGGGCTTTTTTACGCAGCTTCCAAGGCTTACTTGCCCTTCGGTCGCTTGCTCGATGCGTGGCCCGCTTCATCCACAAACACTTCTGCAACCGCAGTTGCCTGGCTCTCGGTCGCGAATGCGCCAGCGACGCTGTCGCCGTGGAAGTTGATCAGGTGCCAACCGTCCGCTCGCTTTGTGATCAGGTAGCCGTTCACGCCTTTGGGTTCTGACATCTATTAACAATCTCGTGGTCTGGTTCAAGGGCGTAATGATAGCGCCAATTGTCGCGCCACCGCCCAAGTTATTCCAGGTCAATGTTTGCGGCGCCAAAGCGTGCTAAAAGGGTTGCAGCCCTTTTCAAGCCACAGGGCTACGCTGTTTTTGTCGGGGTATTGGTGAAGCTCTTTGTAGGATTGGCGGAACTTACGCCGACATTTTTTCTCTATGATGACATCGCAACGCCAGCAGGACCCATTGTAAGGTGACTGCGGCCTGATTAGACTGCGCCGAATTCCGTACGCACAGCCCTTTGTAAGGACCCATATGATCAAGAAATGCTTGTTCCCAGCAGCCGGTTACGGCACTCGCTTCTTGCCAGCGACCAAGGCCATGCCCAAAGAGATGCTGCCGGTGGTGAACAAGCCACTGATTCAGTACGGCGTCGAAGAGGCACTGGATGCCGGTTTGAATGAAATCTCTATCGTTACCGGCCGTGGTAAGCGCGCGCTGGAAGACCACTTCGACATCAGCTACGAGCTGGAAAACCAGATCAAAGGCACCGACAAGGAAAAATACCTGGTCGGTATCCGCAAGCTGCTCGACGAGTGCTCGTTCTCCTACACCCGTCAGACCCAGATGAAAGGCCTCGGCCACGCCATCCTGACCGGCCGTCCGCTGATCGGTGACGAACCGTTCGCCGTGGTACTGGCCGACGACCTGTGTGTGAACCTGGAAGGCGACGGCGTACTGACCCAGATGGTCAAGCTGTACCAGAAGTACCGTTGCACCATCGTCGCGGTTCAAGAGGTCGATCCTCAAGAAACCAACAAGTACGGCGTGATCGCCGGCGACGACATCGGCGATGGCCTGATCCGCGTGCGCGACATGGTCGAGAAACCAGCGCCTGAAGATGCTCCGTCGAACCTGGCGATCATCGGTCGTTACATCCTGACCCCGGATATCTTCAAGCTGATCGAAGAAACCGAGCCGGGTAAGGGTGGCGAGATCCAGATTACCGACGCCCTGTTGAAGCAGGCCAAAGACGGTTGCGTGATCGCGTACAAGTTCAAGGGTCGTCGTTTTGACTGCGGTGGCGCCGAAGGCTACATCGAAGCGACCAACTTCTGCTACGAGCACTTCTACAAGACTGGCAAGGCTTACTGATTCACGGTTGCCCGCCTGTTGTAAGAGAAAGCCACCTTCGGGTGGCTTTTTCGTTTTTCGCCCCCAACTAAGTCGGTATGCTGATTGCCTGCCGAGGAGAGTGAAATGGCCTACGATTTTGACCTGTATGTGATTGGCGCCGGTTCCGGCGGTGTTCGTGCTGCGCGCTTTGCCGCCGGTTTTGGCGCCAAGGTGGCCGTGGCGGAAAGCCGCTACCTGGGCGGCACGTGTGTGAACGTCGGCTGCGTGCCGAAGAAACTGCTGGTCTACGGCGCGCATTTTGCCGAAGACTTCGAGCAGGCCAGCGGTTTCGGCTGGTCCCTGGGGGCGGCGAACTTTGACTGGGCGACCCTGATCGCCAACAAGGACCGCGAGATCAACCGCCTCAACGGCATCTATCGCAACCTGCTGGTCAACAGCGGTGTGACCCTGCATGAAGGGCATGCGCGACTGGTCGACCCGCATCAGGTGGAAATCAATGGCGAGCGCTTCACGGCCAGGCACATCCTGATCGCGACCGGCGGCTGGCCGCAGATTCCGCAGATACCGGGGCATGAGCACGCGATCGGTTCCAATGAAGCGTTCTTCCTCAAAACGCTGCCCAAGCGCGTGCTGGTGGTTGGCGGTGGCTATATCGCCGTTGAGTTCGCCGGAATTTTCCATGGTTTGGGTGCGCAGACGTCTTTGCTGTATCGCGGCGACCTGTTCTTGCGCGGTTTTGACGGCGCGGTGCGCAAGCATCTGCAGGAAGAGTTGACCAAGCGTGGCCTGGATCTGCAGTTCAATGCCGATATCGAACGGATCGACAAGCAAGCTGACGGCAGCCTCAAGGCCACCCTCAAAGACGGGCGCGTGCTGGAAACAGACTGCGTGTTCTACGCCACCGGCCGTCGGCCGATGCTGGATAACCTGGGCCTGGAAACCACCGGGGTCAAACTGGATAAGCGCGGTTTTGTCGAAGTGGATGACCTGTACCAGACCGCCGAATCGTCGATCCTGGCGATTGGCGATGTGATCGGTCGCGTGCAGTTGACCCCAGTGGCCCTGGCCGAAGGCATGGCCGTGGCGCGTCGCTTGTTCAAGCCGGAGCAGTATCGCCCGGTGGACTACGCGATGATCCCGACGGCCGTGTTCAGCCTGCCGAACATCGGTACGGTCGGTCTGAGCGAGGAAGATGCGAAGGGCAAAGGCTATAAGGTGAAGGTTTTCGAAAGCCGTTTCCGGCCGATGAAGCTGACATTGACCGGCTGCCAGGAAAAAACCCTGATGAAACTGGTGGTCGACGCCGACACCGACAGGGTCCTGGGTTGCCATATGGTCGGCCCGGACGCCGGGGAAATCGTGCAGGGCTTGGCGATCGCGCTCAAGGCGGGCGCGACCAAGCAGCATTTTGATGAAACCATTGGCGTACACCCGACGGCGGCCGAAGAGTTCGTCACCATGCGAACGCCCGTGGCCGACTGATCAGGTGCTGGGCGTTGCCTCGGCGGTCGCTGCAACGGCGGCTGTCAGGCGCAACGCCTCGATGCTGGCCTGAGCCTTGATCAGGTCCAGTTCCAGCGCCTTGTTGGCCTGCTGGAATTCGCTCAGCGCGGCTTGGCGTGACTGACTGTCTTGCACCGCGACCCGCAGGCGTTCCTGGAGCAGGGTGCGTTCGCTGTCGATCTGCTTCAACTGTTCGCTCAGGTTGAGTTGCTGCGCCTGGTCCTTGCGCACTTGCTCCTGCAGTGCCGCCAACTCCTTCACCGTCACCCGATGTTCGATCAGCAGGCGCTCGTTGTCGCGGTGCAACTGGGTGATCTCGTCCTGGCGCACCATGGCGCTCTGCTGGGCCTGGCGCAGTTCCGCCTGGACCTGTTGCACCTGGCCTTCGTGGCGTCGCTGCTCCTGTTCGCGCTGCTCTTTGATGGCGTTGCGGTAATGCTCCAGGGCATCCCGAGCGTGCAGGTGTTTGTCTTCCAGCGAGCGAATCTGTTCGTCCTTGTCGCTGATGCGCAGCTCGTAGTCACTGCATGCCTGGCTCAACCCGGCGTTACGGGTTTGTTCGGTCTGCAGGCTGGTGCTGGCGGTTTGCAGGGCTGCGCTTTCTTCGGCAAGGGCCGCGGCCTGGATATCGAATTGCTGTTGCAGTTGGTTGTGGGCTGCTTGCAGCGTTTCGAGCTGGGCGAGCAGGGCGGTTTTCTGTTGTTCGAATTGCGCCAGGGCCAGGTCGATGGGCTCTTGGGCTTTCTCTTTCAGGCGCTGGGCAAGCCGTGCCACCAGTTCGCCGAGTTCATCGTCGATGGGCGCTTCGGTGATGGTCTGCCGCGTTTCGCTCTCGTCCAGTTCCTTCAAGTAGCGATGAATCGTGGTTTTCGAGCCGGTATTGCCCATTTCGATGCGTACCGCATCGATGCTGGGGTTTTCGCCGCGGGCGAGGATCGCCAAGCGTGCCGTTTGAACGACTGCTTTGTTTATGCCGCCACGAGCCATGGGGTCTCCGTCGATTTAGTACTGTGGTACATGGTATGTATTTACATATCATATCATGAATAAAAACGAGTTAAAAATCATGATCTAACAGATGGGATATTGACGTATTATCCCGTGTCAGCGCGGTTTTCACCGTGAGTGCGCCCTATCAGCAGTACGAAAAGGCTTTCATGAGCGATCTGGATCGTTACCTCAACGCCGCTACCCGCGATAACACGCGCCGCAGCTATCGCGCAGCCATCGAGCACTTCGAGGTGAGTTGGGGCGGATTCCTGCCCGCCACCAGCGACAGCGTGGCGCGTTACCTCGTGGCCCATGCCGGGGTGTTGGCGGTGAATACCTTGAAGTTGCGCCTTTCGGCATTGGCGCAATGGCATACGAGCCAGGGTTTTCCCGACCCGACCAAGGCGCCGGTCGTGCGCCAGGTGCTCAAGGGAATTCGCGCCGTACACCCGGCGCGGGAGAAGCAGGCGCAGCCGTTGCAGCTCAAGCATCTGGAACAGGTGGTTGCGTGCCTGGAAGGGGAGGCGCGCGCAGCGAGCGAAGCCCAGGACCCCGCCCGGCTGTTGCGCGCCAAACGCGACAGTGCATTGATCCTGCTCGGCTTCTGGCGCGGCTTTCGCAGTGATGAGTTGTGCCGATTGAGCATCGAGAACGTCCAGGCCGTGCCCGGGGCCGGCATCAGCCTGTACCTGCCACGCAGCAAAAGCGACCGCGACAACCTCGGCAAGACCTACCAAACCCCGGCATTGCTGCGGCTGTGCCCGGTGCAGGCTTACAGTGAATGGCTCAGCGCTTCGGCGCTGGTCCGCGGCCCGGTGTTTCGCGGGATTGACCGCTGGGGCAACCTGGGCGAGGCAGGGTTGCACCCCAACAGCGTGATCCCGCTGTTGCGCCAGGCCCTGGAGCGTGCGGGCATTCCGGCCGAGCACTACACCAGCCACTCCCTGCGTCGAGGCTTTGCCACGTGGGCCCATCGCAGTGGTTGGGATTTGAAGTCGTTGATGAGTTACGTCGGCTGGAACGACATGAAATCCGCCATGCGCTATGTTGAAGCGACACCCTTTCTAGGCATGACCCTGGCAACTGCGCCGCTGATTTGAGGTTTCTTCTATTAATACTGTCGGCTGATAGAGAAAGCCAATCGCGAGCATCAGGTTTGCCAATGAGCCATCGGCCAAGAGAGTGGGTAGGATTCACTTCATCAACTTACCAACCCCTGACGGAGAGTCAACGATGCCTATCATCAACAGCCAAGTAAAACCGTTCAAAGCGACCGCCTACAAAAACGGCAACTTCGTAGACGTGTCTGACGCTGACCTGAAAGGAAAATGGTCCGTAGTGTTCTTCTACCCGGCCGACTTCACCTTCGTTTGCCCGACCGAGCTGGAAGACCTGGCTGACAACTACGCCGAATTCCAGAAGCTGGGCGTCGAAATCTACAGCGTTTCCACCGACACCCACTTTGCCCACGCTGCCTGGCACAACACCTCGCCAGCCATCGGCAAGATCCAGTACACCATGATCGGCGACCCAACCCTGACCATCTCCCGCAACTTCGACGTGCTGATCGAAGAAGCCGGCCTGGCAGACCGCGGTACTTTCGTGATCAACCCAGAAGGTCAGATCAAGATCGTTGAACTGAACGACGGCGGTGTTGGTCGTGACGCTTCCGAGCTGCTGCGCAAAATCAAAGCCGCTCAGTACGTCGCTGCCCACCCAGGCGAAGTGTGCCCAGCCAAGTGGAAAGAAGGCGAAGCCACCTTGGCTCCGTCCCTGGACCTGGTCGGCAAGATCTAAGTCTGTGACACATCAAGGGCGGGATTCCGCACCTAAGTAAGCTGCAACCGCCCTCAAAAACGCCCGGGCGAGATTCGCTCGGGCGTTTTTTTTACCAAATTCAAAGGAATCGCCCGTATGTTGGACGCCAATCTTAAAGCTCAGTTGAAGTCATACCTGGAACGGGTCACCCAGCCGATTGAGATCGTCGCCTCCCTCGATGACGGCGCGAAATCCCAGGAAATGCTTGCACTTTTGCAGGACGTAACCAGCCTCACCACGCTGATTACCCTGAAAACCGAGGGTGACGATGCGCGCAAGCCCTCGTTTTCCATCAATCGCCCGGGTGCCGAGATCAGCCTGCGTTTTGCCGGCATCCCCATGGGGCATGAATTCACTTCGTTGGTGTTGGCCCTGCTGCAAGTCGGTGGCCACCCGTCGAAGGCCAGTGTCGAAGTGATTGAACAGATTCGCGCGCTCAAAGGCGAGTTCAGCTTCGAGACTTACTTCTCGCTGTCATGCCAGAACTGCCCGGACGTGGTCCAGGCGCTGAACCTGATGGCCGTGCTGAACCCGAACATCAAGCATGTGGCCATCGACGGCGCGCTGTTCCAGGCCGAAGTCGATGAGCGCCAGGTCATGGCTGTGCCAAGTGTCTACCTCAACGGTGTGAACTTCGGCCAGGGCCGCATGGGCCTGGAAGAAATCCTCGCCAAGCTCGACACCAGCGGTATCGAAAAAGCCGCCGAGAAGATCAGTGCCAAAGCGGCATTCGATGTGCTGGTGGTCGGCGGTGGCCCGGCCGGTTCGGCGGCGGCTATCTACGCTGCGCGCAAAGGTATCCGTACCGGTGTGGCGGCCGAGCGTTTTGGCGGCCAGGTGCTGGACACCATGTCCATCGAGAACTTTATCTCGGTACAGGAAACCGAAGGGCCGAAACTGGCCAGCGCGCTTGAAGCTCATGTGCGTCAGTACGACGTGGACATCATGAACCTGCAGCGTGCCAGCAGCCTGGTGCCGGCGAAAAATGCCGGTGACTTGCACGAAATCCGTTTTGAAAGCGGTGCGACGCTCAAGTCGAAGACGGTGATCCTGGCTACCGGCGCCCGCTGGCGTGAAATGGGCGTTCCGGGCGAGCAGGAATACAAGGCCAAGGGCGTGTGCTTTTGCCCGCACTGTGATGGCCCGCTGTTCAAGGGCAAGCGCGTAGCGGTGATTGGTGGCGGTAACTCCGGCGTCGAAGCGGCCATCGACCTGGCCGGCATCGTCAGCCACGTTACCTTGCTCGAGTTCGACAGCAAGCTGCGGGCTGATGCTGTGTTGCAACGCAAGCTGTTCAGCCTGCCGAATGTCGACGTGATCACCAGCGCACTGACCAGTGAAGTTAAAGGCGATGGCCAGAAAGTCACCGGCCTGGTGTACAAGAATCGCGACAATGGTGAGTTCACGACCATCGGCCTGGAAGGCATCTTTGTGCAGATCGGTTTGTTGCCCAACACCGATTGGCTCAAAGGCACCGTCGAACTGTCGCCCCGGGGCGAGATTATTGTCGATGCGCGTGGCGAAACGTCACTGCCGGGTGTATTCGCTGCCGGTGACGTGACCACTGTGCCGTACAAGCAGATCGTGATTGCGGTGGGCGAGGGCGCCAAGGCTTCGCTGAGCGCGTTCGATCACCTGATCCGGACCTCGGCGCCGGCCTGAAGTCCGCGCCGTAAATAAAAAACCCCGTGTGTAAACATGGGGTTTTTTATTTCAGGATGGTTTCGGTAGCGTATTTTGCTGGGCCACGCCACTGCCCGATACACAAGGTCTGCACCTTCAGTGCGGGTTTTATTTCTGAGACATCACCTCAAACGCTGCCGGGTATCGGTTGCCCGAGATGTTTTCGGGCGAGAACGTCGCTTCGAGCCAGGTGCATTCCTCTTCGGTCAATTTCAGGCGGGTCGCGGCGACGTTCTGCTCCAGATGTTCGAGGCGTTTCGCACCGGGGATCGGAATGATGTCGTTGCCCTGGGCCAGCACCCAAGCCAGGGCGACTTGCGCAGCGCTCACTCCTTTTGCGGCGGCGATTTCTTCGATCACGCTCACCAACCTGCGGTTTGCCTCGACGTGCCCAGGCTGGAAGCGCGGCAGATTGTGTCGGAAATCTCCCGCTTCCAGCGTGGCGGTAACGGGCGCCTTGCCGGTCAGGAAGCCGCGGCCGAGCGGGCTGAACGGCACGAAGGAAATGCCCAGCTCGCGGCAAGTGTCGAGAACGCCATTGGTTTCGACATCACGCGTCCACAGAGAATATTCGCTCTGTAACGCGGTGATCGGGTGGATGGCGTGGGCTCGGCGCAATGTCTCGGCAGAGACTTCGGAAAGGCCGATCGCGCGAACCTTGCCCTCGGTGACCAGTTCGGCCATTGCTCCGACACTTTCTTCGATGGGCACCGCTGGGTCGACACGGTGCAGATAGTAGAGATCGATGACGTCGGTATCGAGGCGCTTCAGCGAAGCGTGCGCGACGGCCCGGGCATTTTCGGGACGGCCATCCGTTCCGGTGATTTCACCGAAATCGTTCCGATCCCGGTTGTAGATGAAGCCAAACTTCGTCGCGATGACCACGCGTTCCCGATACGGCTTGAGCGCCTTGCCCAGAAGTATCTCGTTGCGATACGGACCATAAACCTCGGCAGTATCGAAGAAGGTTACGCCAAGTTCGACTGCACGATGCAGTGTCTGGATTGAACTGGTTTCATCTTGGACGCCATAGGCCTGGCTCAGTCCCATGCAGCCCAAACCGATGGCCGAGACGTCGATTTTGCCTAATTTGCGATGTTCCATAACGTGTTCCTCTGTGAAGTTAGCCGGAATACGAACAGGGTAGAGCGAGCGACTAGCACTGATAACCCGTGCAAGCGAGATTGTGTTGATCTAAAATTTAGAACAATGGACAGAACACAGCTCTCCCAACTCGTCGTTTTCGTCGCCGTCGCCAAGACAGGCAGCTTTCGCGCGGCGGCCGATCAACTCGGCATCGCGCCTTCTGCGGTCAGCCATGCGGTCTCCACGTTAGAGGGCGCCTTGGGGCTGCGCCTATTGGCAAGGACCACACGCTCGACACGCCCGACAGAGGAGGGCGAACGCCTTCTGGCACGGGTCACAGGCCCTCTCGCCGAAATCGAAACCGGGTTCGCGGAAGTTACGGAGGATGCTGTTGCGCCTTCTGGTCCCTTACGGATCACGATGCCGCTCCTCGCTGTCCAGGAAGTCATCATGCGTCGACTGCCGGCATTCGTGGCGCTCTATCCTGCGATTGAGCTCGACATTCGCGTTTCGGATACGTTTGAGAACATAGTCGAGGAAGGGTGTGACGCCGGGATCAGGCTCGGGGAGAGCCTGGAGATCGACATGATCGCGGTACGCGCTGGTGGGGCACGGCGCGGCATGATCGTTGGGGCCCCGGCTTACTTCGCCGGGCATCCCAAGCCTCTGCACCCCCGCGACCTGGCCGCACACAACTGCATCCGCCGCAGGTTCCAGAGTGGCCGTATCTACCGCTGGGAATTGGAGCGCGACGGGCATGCCATCAGTGTCGGGGTGAACGGCAATCTGATCCTGCCACAGCAGGAACTGATGAGGCAGGCCGCCCTCGACGGCATTGGGCTGGCTTTTTTGTTTGAGGAAAGCGTTTTGGCCGATGTCCGCGCAGGCAGGCTGATTTCCGTCATGGAAGAATGGTGTCCACCCTTCGATGGCTTTTATATCTACTATCCTTCCCGGCGACTGATGCGTCCTGCATTGCGGGCCTTCATAGAATTCTTCCGTTATGGAGAGTCTGCGTAACACGCCATTCGTGGCACGCTTGGGGATTGCGCGATGACGTCCGCCGGCCTGGGTCGTGTCATTGCGATTGCCGGGGCCTGGTTCTGACATGCCCACGCGTGCAACCGCTGCACACCCATATGGCCCCCAGCCCACCAAAGCGCCAGTGCTTCAGTGAGCGGAGGGCTGCGCCGTGTAGGTTTTCTTGGCGTCTCATGTCCTCACGCTAGGCGTGGCATCGGACATTTTGATGGCGTCGGATTTTTACAGCGGCGTGGGCTGAATGATCTCAACCCAGTAAGCGTCCGGGTCCTTGATGAACGCCAGGCTTTTCATGCGGCCATCGCTCAGGCGCTTCTGGAAGTCGCAGCCGAGGGCTTCGAAGCGCTCGCACGCGGCCACGATATCCGGCACCGAAATGCAGATATGGCCAAAGCCGCGTGGGTCGGTGTTGCCGTTATGGTAGGCGAAGTCGGCGTCGTTTTCGGTGCCGTGGTTGTGGGTCAGTTCCAGGATGCCTGGGATCGAGTTCATCCACTGGGTACGCTCGGTGGCGTCTGCGGGGATCCGGGCCTTGTCCACCAGTGCGAGGAAGTACAGGCTGAATTCGGCTTCCGGGAAGTCGCGCTTTTCGAGCAGCGAGAACCCGAGGACGCGGGTGTAGAAATCCAGGGATTTGGTGATGTCCTTGACCCGCAGCATGGTGTGGTTGAACACGAAGTTCGACGTGGCGGTGTCAGGCTGGGCGGTGACGCCCGGGAAAGTGTTCAGATCGTGCAGGCTCATGGGCCCTCCAGAAAAAAATGGGGCAAACGCGGCGTGAGATGAGCGGTGCGTTCCCTTGGCTTGCGGCAAGCATTCGTGCGGCTGGGCCATGATACGCAAGGCCCGCCCGCCGCGCCAAATGAAAAAGCCCACGCAGGCCTTGCGAGCCGCAGGGGCTGGGCCGCAAACTTCGGCGCTTGAACCTGGGATGTTTTTGTAATGAGCGAATGTCGTACAGCGTTGTTGAGCACGTTGTGTTTGTTATTGGGTAGCCCTATGGCGCTGGCGGCCGAACCGGAAATTCACTGGCCCAGCGGCTGGCAAATCGAGGAAGTGGAGCCTGCCGGGGAGACGCCCGCCAACACTCAACCGGTGTCTCGGCAACGGGCAATCAAGAATGATGAAAATGGCGCGACAGTGATGGTCATGGAGTTGACGGGCACGCCGATCGAGGCCGGGCATGCCGTCAATCTTGAGGGCGTGTTACTGGAAATGCGCAAGTCCATCCAGAAAGACTTTGCCCAGGGCGGCTATCAAAGTGTGTGCAGCAAGATGCATCCTACAACATTGAGTCGTCTTGAGGCGCTGGAAACTACTTGTGTGATTACCGAGAACGGCCGCCACGTACTCTCGCAAACATTGGTGGGCGCTGTTGATACCGATAAAGCCTTTGTTTTTTCATACGCAGGCCAGACGCAAGCATACGAAGCGAGCAAGGATGAAGTCCGTTCGGTGCGCGACAGCCTGAAACTTTGAAAAGGCCCCACGGTAAGCGTTTTTGAACAAAGTGAAATGTTATTTAAGTTCGCATTCGAACGTTTAAACAAAAAAAGCCCCGCTGTTGCGGGGCTCTTTGCAAGTGCGTTGTCGATCAGCCGCGAAGCCAGGAATCTACAGTGGCAGCACCGTACTGTTCTTTCCAGGCTTTCAGGCCGCGGTGGTTGCCGCCTTTGGTCTCGATCAGTTCGCCGGTGTGCGGGTTCTGGTAAACCTTGACCACGCGTGCGCGACGCTGTTTTGGTGCGGTGGCGACCGCTGCGGCCTTGCCTGGGTTAGGGTCAAGGATGGAAATGATATCGCGCAGGCCCTTGCCATAGCTCTTCATCAACGCTTGCAGCTTTTCTTCGAATTCGATTTCTTTCTTCAGGCCAGCGTCGTTCTTCAGGGATTCCAGCTGGGCAAGCTGCTCTTGAAGGGCTTTTTCTGCTGCGCGAAATTCGGCGAGTCTGGACAAAATCTTTACTCCAATAGTGTATTTGGCTGATATCAACTGCAGATAACGCTATAAGCCAAGAGCTGTAAGGCGACTCAAGAAAGAAGCCTTCCTGCGAGTTCTGCACAGGTATGAAAAATTGTAGTAGTTAATCCGTCACGAGTAAATCATGTCTTTAGCTAATTAACACTCTTTCATCGGCGCGGTAGATGGCTATTCAATGGCTGATCAGGGATTTAATGAACTCATCGCAGGGCAGCGGGCGCCCGAACAGGTAACCCTGCAGGAAATCCACGCCTTGTGCCGCCAGGTATTCACATTGCTCGATTGTTTCCACGCCTTCGGCAACGATGCCCAAGTCGAGCTTGCCGGACAGCTCTATGATGCTGTCCAGAATATGCCGCGAGAGTGCATCTACACCGATCATGGCGACAAAGCTTTGATCGATCTTCAAGTAGTCGACATTGAAGTTGCGCAAGTAGGCCAGGCTGGAGTGACCGGTACCGAAGTCATCGATTGCAATCATCACGCCCAGTTCATGCAGCGCATCGAACAGGCGGCGGGTGATGTCCGTAGGGTTGATCAGCTCGCGCTCGGTCAGTTCCAGCACCAAGGTTACCTGGCCAGGCGGGAAGGCCGCGAGAAACTCGCGACAGTCCTGCACCAGGGCCAAGTCCTGGCAATGACGCGCGGTGATATTCACGCCGATATGGAAACCACGGGGAAAACGCTCGGCATGCGGCGCCAGTTGCGCTGCCGTCTGGCGCAGCAGCGCGCGCGTCATGGGTACGATCAGGCCGCAATCCTCGGCCAGCGGAATGAACAGGTCCGGCCGCACCAGGCCTTCCTTGGGGTGGTTCCAGCGCATCAAGACTTCGCAGCCGGCCCACTCGCGCGTATCGCCGCGTACCACCGGCTGGAAATAGGCGACGAACTCATTGGCGCCCAGGGCCCGTTGCAGCTCGTGGGTCGGGGCCGACGAGCGTTTCTGCAGCCAGTGAGCCAGCACGCCCGCCAGTACACCGAAGAACACCACCAGGCTGAACAGCGCCGGGTAACGCTCCTGCATATATCGCCAGGTTTCCCCGGCCGGCATGCCGGCGTCGACACTGTAGTGATAACGCGGCGACACCAGATGGTGATGGGCCACGGCAAATACCGGTAGCGCCGTGTCCTGCACCTTGCCGTCAGCGCCCATCCAGTGCGGCCCTACCTGCAGGACCAGCTCTGCGTGGCGGCTGATCAGGCGTAGGGCGTTGGTCAGGTGGTAGCCGTCAATCGACGCAAAGGCGCCTTGATCGCCGTCGACCAGGCGGTATACCAGCAGCGCGGTATCCGGTGTGACCGGGTTGCCATCCATCAACCACAAGCGCCCATCGACATAATCGCCCGGGTTGACCTGCGATTCATAACCACCGCCGAACAAAGAGCTGCAATAGATGTTTTTCTGCCAGGACAAGGTGGTTGCCCGTACAAACGGCCGGCGCGTGACTTGCTCGCGCAGTGCCAGCTGCACGCCGCTGTCACAGGGCTGGCCGGCCAGTGGCAGCAAGGCCTGGGCGGCGAGGGCGGTGTTGTCGAGCATCAGGTCGAACTGGCGCACCGCTTCCTGGGCCATCTGCGCGGTACTTTGTTGCAGCGTGCGTTCAGCCTGCCAGTGCAGGATGAGTATGCCCAGGCCGATTGGCAGCAGCGCGCTGAGTGCGCTGATCAGGTAGCGGGTGGCGCGTTTTTGCGGGCCGTTGACGGTCAGGGGCATGGGGCGAACGGTCTGTGGTGGGAGGCGGAACGCCGCAAGGCGCAGGATTAACTCGATGATAGATGGCCGGGCTCAATTAAGCTCGCCGCGGCAGAGAAATCCACGCTTTGTGCAACTTGAATAAAGGCCAGGGTCGCCGGCGTCGACTGGCGTTGATCCAGCACCGCCAGGCCAACTTCGCGGCTGACCGGCGGCGACAGCGGGCGCACGGTGTAGCGCGCATCCGGCGTTTCGGGCAGCGACGCCTGCGCCACCACGCTGACGCCGTCGCCGCGACTCACCGCCTCCAGGGTGCTGAGCAATTGCGAACAGCGATAACGCACATTCGGGGTCAACCGGGCGCTGTCGAACAGTCGCGAGACCAGTTCCAGCGAGCCGGCTTCGGTGAGGATGAACGGGTCGGTGCACAGCGCCTTCAGTGCCACGCAAGGGCGTTCGGCCAAGGGGTGGGCGGCGGGCAAAAGGGCGACCATCTGGTCTTTGAACAGCGCAAACGTATCGAATCGCTCGTGCTCCAGTACCACAAACCCGACGTCGATACGCCGCTCATCCAGCCATTGGATCACTTGGCGATCCGGGCCTTCGTCGACATGCACTTCAATGCCCGGATGCTGCAGCCGATAGCGCTTAAGAATGCGCGGCAGCAGGCGATTGGATGAGGTGGGGCCGAAAGAGCCGATGCGCAGCGTACCGCGTTTCATCCCGCGCGCGTCGCAGGCTTCCTGCTGCAAGGTGTCGGCCACGCCGAGCAACGTGCGGGCGCGCATCAGCAGTTGCCGGCCGATGTCGCTGAGCTCGATTGGGGACTGATGGCGTCGAAACAACTCCACCCCCAGCTCTTGCTCCAGGGCTTTGATCGCATGGGACACGGCAGACTGACTGATCCCCAGGCGAAGGGCCGCACTGGTGAAACCTTGCAGTTCGGCGACCCGCGAGAATATTTCCAATTGCGTGAGGGTCATGAGTATTTACTCATTTTACGATGAATGATCATTAGCTGGAGGATACGCCAATCCTACAGGCCACAGAGCAACCCGCCGATGACATCTTCCCCCGACCGCTCGACTTATCTGAAGCTCACCGCTGTGACCATGATCTGGGGCGGGACCTTTGTGGCCGGCCGCTACCTGGCGGCCGACCTTGACCCGCTGCTGGCCGCGACCCTGCGTTTTCTATCGGCGAGCGTTGCACTGTTGCTGTTCATGGCCTGCGCACGCGTGCGCCTGACTCGCCCTGACGCCAGGCAATGGGTGCGCCTGGCCGTGCTGGGTTTTTTCGGCATCTTTTTCTACAACCTGTGCTTCTTTTACGGCCTGCATTACATCAATGCATCGCGAGCCTCCTTGATCGTGGCCCTAAACCCCGCAGTGATCGGCGTGGCTTCATGGTGGCTGTTCAAGGAGCGCCTGGGCGCGGCCAAGTGGCTGGGGATTGCCTTGTGCCTGGTCGGCGCGGGCACGGTGATTGTCAGCCGCAATCCCCAACTGCTGCAGGCCGCAGCCAACGCGTGGGTCGGCGATTTACTGATCTTCGGCTGCGTGGTGGGGTGGGGCGTGTACTCATTGTGTTCCCGTGAGCTCAATCACAGCCTGGGCGCGTTGCAAACAGTCACGTGGTCGATTCTGCTGGGGACAGTAATGCTGACGGCCACCACCCTCATCAGTGGCAGGATCAGCCTGAATGCGCTGGCCGCCGTGCATTGGCCGCAACTGTTCAGCCTGTTGTACCTCGGGGTGCTGGGCTCGGCGCTGGCGTATATCGGCTGGTACGACGGCATCCGCCGAATCGGCGCGACCCGCGCCGGTGTGTTTATCGCGCTGAATCCGCTGACCGCCGTCATTTGCGGCGCGGTGTTGCTGGATGAGCGACTGACTCTGCCGATGCTGTTGGGCGGCGCGGTGATCCTGCTCGGTATCTACCTGTGCAACAAACCCCTTGCTCCGAGCAGGCCAATGGGGATTTGATAAGAGTGCGGACAAACACTGTTACGCTGTGTAGAATCGATTTACGCATACAAGAATATGGACTTGCGCTCACGCAAGCCTCAGCCGTCAGAGACTGATGTACCCATGAAGCTACTCGGCTCCCCCCTCATCTTCGGTGACTTCCTCGCCCGCAGCGTGCGAGGTCTCTCGTGTGCGCCTCCCTCCCACTTCATCCTTGCTGGCAATTGACATCCGTTCATCCCAAGAATGAAGAGGCGCCGAAAATGGCTGACCAATACGAAAACCCAATGGGCCTGATGGGCTTTGAGTTCATCGAATTCGCATCACCCACCCCAGGCACCCTGGAGCCGATCTTCCAGATCATGGGCTTCAGCAAAGTCGCGACCCACCGTTCCAAGAACGTTGACCTGTATCGCCAGGGTGAGATCAACCTGATTCTCAACAACGAACCCAACAGCATCGCCTCCTACTTCGCGGCCGAGCACGGCCCATCGGTGTGTGGCATGGCGTTCCGTGTGAAGGACTCGCAAAAGGCCTACAACCGCGCCTTGGAACTGGGCGCCCAGCCGATCCATATCGACACCGGGCCGATGGAGCTGAACCTGCCGGCGATCAAGGGCATCGGCGGCGCGCCGTTGTACCTGATCGACCGTTTCGGTGAAGGCAGTTCGATCTACGACATCGATTTCGTCTACCTCGAAGGCGTAGAGCGCAACCCGGTCGGTGCCGGCCTCAAGGTCATCGATCACCTGACCCACAACGTGTATCGCGGGCGCATGGCCTACTGGGCCAACTTCTACGAGAAACTGTTCAACTTCCGTGAAGCGCGCTATTTCGATATCAAGGGCGAGTACACCGGCCTGACCTCCAAGGCCATGAGCGCCCCGGACGGCATGATCCGCATCCCGCTCAACGAAGAGTCGTCCAAGGGCGCCGGGCAGATCGAAGAGTTCCTGATGCAGTTCAACGGTGAAGGCATCCAGCACGTGGCGTTCCTCACCGACGACCTGGTCAAGACCTGGGACGCATTGAAGAAGATCGGCATGCGCTTCATGACCGCGCCGCCGGATACCTACTATGAAATGCTCGAAGGTCGCCTGCCGAACCATGGCGAGCCGGTGGACCAACTGCAAGCGCGCGGCATCCTGCTCGACGGTTCGTCCATTGAAGGTGACAAACGCCTGCTGTTGCAGATTTTCTCGGAAACCCTGATGGGTCCGGTGTTCTTCGAATTCATCCAGCGCAAGGGCGATGATGGCTTCGGCGAGGGCAATTTCAAGGCGCTGTTCGAGTCCATCGAGCGTGACCAGGTGCGCCGCGGTGTACTGAACACCGACTGATCACCTTCTCGTCACAACAAGCCCGGTCGAGGTCGCCTCTGCCGGGTTTTTTTGTACGCCAGGTGTGAGGAACCGTATTTCGAGCCGCGTCCACAAAGATGGCAGGGCCGCAGGAAACCTCCTGTGCCTTGATGCAGGGATGCCGAACTTCAGTAGTCACGTCGGGATACATTTTATGATCAATACATCCTATGCAAGCCAACATCCGCTTACCCCTTACGCGCAAAACGAGCCCGCAGTGTCCACTCGCCGCATCCGCTCGACCAGCGACTCGGACCCAGTCGACCAGGCGTTTCAAAACTACATGGACCGCATACAGTCAGAGTTCCGCGACGGTTCGCTGAGTGCCGGCGGGCGAGCGCTGGCGACTGCCGTCGTAAGGCCTGGCAAACCGGGAGCCCCCGGTGTGCAGGTGTCGACCTTTGCCGTCGATGGCGCGCAAGCCAAAGACATCGTCATGGCCAAGCGCACGCCGGCGACCGCCGAAGGGCCGAACTTTCTGATGTATTTGCCGGAGCAAGAAGGTCAGTCGTTTCACGCATTCAACACCCGTGAAGAAATGACAGCCTCGCTCAAGGCGGCGCTCAGCGATCCAAAGAAGGTGGACCAGCTTGCCGCACACTTCTCCAGTGACGCGGCGCCAAAGCAAGTGGAGCGGGTCAAGCAGGTGCTGGGGAAATTTGCCGCGGGCGATATCAATGCGGTGGTCGGCAGTTATGGGTATGAGAAGGGGGACATCTTTACGCGTCTGGACAAAGACGCCAGCACCCCGCCGGTGCCCGTCAACGGCCTGACCGACACGCGCCTCCACAGCCTGTCGCCGGATGGCAAGGCCACCTACATCGGGACACGCGAGGATGGCAATAAGGTGATTTACAATTATGACGCTTACGGCAACCTGCATGGCGGTAGCAAGGATGGTCTCTACTTAGTGCGTAACGGGCTGAACAATAACGACCCGCTCGTACTGATGACGCCTCAGGAATACAAAGCGGATGTCGGCAATCTGATCCTGAGCAATGTGGGCGCCAATGATCTGAATGGGCTCTACGGCGAATTCCTCAAGCAGCTCAGAAACCCAGGCCATGGCCTGGGGACGGCGCTGGAGGCGTTGGGCGTTCCTGAAGACGTGGCTTATTCTATCGAAAAAATCGCCAAGAACCCGGTCACAGGCACGTTGCTCGAGCTGAACCAGGGCAATCGACTGGGCAATCTGTTTGGCGTCAAGAAAGAAGTGATGGATGCCTCCCTGGAAGAGGTAGGCAATCAAGTGCAGAGCGACATCCCGTTCTACGGCTCAGGGCGCGAGCGACTGAACGCCTTGGCCGACATGTTGGAAAAGCAATTCGGCACGCCTGTTCAGCCAACAGTCCAGGTGCAAACCCGCTGAATGGCGGCGCAGCCCTGAGCAGGAGGGCATGGATGCCCCCCACGCTCTCGCGCTTATGCCCTGCGTTGGCGCACCAGGTGCTTGAAGCCTTCGTACACCAGCACCATCACCGCCAGCCAGATCGGGATGTAGGTCAGCCATTCGCCCGTCTTGATACCTTCACCCAGCAGCAACGCCACCCCCAGCAGCAGGACCGGCTCCACATAACTGAGCAACCCGAACAGGCTGAATGCGAGCAAGCGGCTGGCAATGATATAGCTCACCAGCGCCGAGGCACTGATGACGCCCAGCATCGGGATCAATGCGTACAGTTTCGGATGGGCCGCCATCACCGCAAAGCCCTGTTCGCCGCTTTGCACAAACCACCAGGCCACCGGCAGCATCAGCGCCATGTCCAGCCACAGCCCGCCCAAATGGTCGGTGGTCAGGTATTTGCGCACCACGAAATAGACCGGGTAGCCGATGATCACCACCAGCGTGGCCCAGGAAAAACCACCGGCCTGATACAGTTCGTTAAGCACCCCAAGGGCTGCAAAAAACACCGCGATCTGTTGCAGCCGCGACAAGCGTTCGCCGTACACCAGGCGTCCGGTCAGCACCATGGTCAGCGGCAGCAGGAAATAGCCCACCGACACATCCAGACTGCGCCCATTCAGCGGCGCCCACATGAACAGCCACAATTGCACGCCGAGCAGCGCCGAGGACACCACGATGCCGCCGATCAGTCGCGGCCTGGCCGCCAGCATCCGCAGCACGTCCCATACCCGTCGCCATTCGCCGCTGATGAGCATGAACACCGTCATGCACGGCACGGTGAGTAACATGCGCCAGCCGAAAATCTCCAGGCCACTCAAGGGCGTCAGCAGCGACGTGAAGTAATACATCACGGCAAACAACACCGAAGCCAAGACCGATAACACAACACCTTTAGACACGCTGTCCTCGCGAAAACCGTTGGATACAAAAGAGGGGGGATTTCAGCAGGGGAATATAGTGCTTTTGGCGTCAGAGGGTGGCTCTGTTTTGGGGCGTTTCATCCAGGTTTTGCTCACTGCCCTCGGCAGAAGGGCAGTGAACTGCGATTTTCCGGGGGGTTACGTGCGTGCCATGCGCCCCGACACAAAGTGACCGACATCATTGAAGCCCGGGGTGGACGAGTGCCCCGGCGTCACCAGCGAGTCGATAAAGGCCTCGTCCTCAGCCGTGAGCTTCACATCCAGTGCGCCGGTGTACGCATCCCACTGCGCTTCGGTGCGCGGGCCGACAATCGCAGAGCTGACGGCCGCGTTATTCAGTACCCAGGCGATTGCGAATTCGACAATCCCCACGCCACGTTCTTGGGCGTATTGCTGGATCTGCTGGGCAATGTGCAGCGACTCGACTCGCCATTCGGTTTCCAGAATGCGCTTGTCCTGCCGCGCGGCGCGGCTGCCGGCCTCGGGCGTGGCATCGGGTGCGTATTTTCCGCTGAGTACGCCACGGGCCAGTGGGCTGTAAGGCACCACGCCCAAGCCATAGGCGGCTGCGGCGGTGATCTGTTCGATCTCGGCCTGGCGATTGACGATGTTGTACAGCGGCTGGCTGATTACCGGCTTGTCCACGCCCAGGCGCTCGGCCACGCGAATCACTTCGGCAATGCGCCAGCCGCGGTAGTTGGACAGGCCCCAGTAACGGATCTTGCCCTGGCGAATCAGGTCGCCGATCGCCGATACGCTGACCTCCAGCGGGGTGTTGTGGTCTTCGCGGTGCAGGTAGTAGATATCCAGGTAGTCGGTGTCGAGGCGGGTCAGGCTGGCTTCCAGTGCATTGAAAATACGCTTGCGGCTCAAACCGCTGCGGTTGGGCAAACCGTCCGGTGGGCCAAAGCCGACCTTGGACGCCACCACCCAATCCTGACGCTGGCGGGCGATGGCTTCACCGACCAGCTCTTCCGAACGTCCGCCTGTATAAACGTCGGCGGTGTCGATGAAGTTGATGCCCTGGTCCCAGGCCTTGTCGATGATGCGCAACGAGTCTTCGGTGTTGGTCTGTTCGCCAAACATCATGGTGCCCAGGGTCAAGGCGCTGACCTTCAACCCGGATTGGCCCAACGTGCGATAAATCATGCAAAGCTCCTCAAATCAGGAAAACGTGTGCCATGCAATACCAGACTCGCAGGCTCTGGGACAAGCCCTGGGCGTGTTTCTTCATACGCTCAGCAGCGTCCGGCAACGTGTCTGGAGGAAGCGATGCAACACTTTCACCCGTTCCGACACTTGCAGGCGATGGGGGCACATCAGATTGAAGGGCGTGGGTTCGCCCTGCCAGTCGGTCAACAGCGGCACCAGGCGCCCGGCCTGGATGTCGCTGGCGATATCCAGGTTGGCTTTATAGGCGATGCCATGCCCGGCCAATGCCCAGCGCCGCACGATTTCGCCGTCATCGCTCAAATAGTCGCCCGTCACCTCGACTTCCTGCAGCTCGGCGCCTTGGCGGAAGTACCAGGTGTTGTTGGCCCGCCCCTGGCGCATGTAGCGCAGCGTATTGTGTTGCGCCAGTTCTGCCGGCGTGCTCGGTGCGCCATGGCGCGCGAGGTAGGCGGGGCTGGCGCAGGCGATGCGGCGGTGGTCCGGCACCACTGGCAACGCCACCAGGCTGGAGTCACGGGGTACACCGAAGCGCAGGGCGATGTCGACAGTTTCGCGGAACAGGTCGGCGTTACTGTCGTTCAGCAACAGTTGAACGCGGATGTTCGGGTGCTCCAGCTTGAACTCATCCAGCCAGCCCAGCAGCACGTTGCGCCCGAAATCCGAAGGCGCGGCCAATTGCAGCCAACCGCTGAGGCTTTGGCCTTGTTGCTTGATCGCCTGTTCACCCTCGGACAGGGCTTCCAGGGCCACACGCACGCTGTCCAGATAGCGCCGGCCTTCCTCGGTCAGGCGCATGCTGCGGGTGGAGCGCGCCAGCAGCCGTATGCCCAGGCGGGTTTCCAGGCGTTTGAGCGCAATACTCGCGGCGGCCGGCGTGAGGCTGAGGCTGCGCGCGGCCGCCGACAGGCTGCCGGTGTCGGCGCTGCGCACGAAGACTTCCAGGTCGAGAATCGAGCTCATTTGTAAAAATCCTTTAAATATCTTGTCGTTTTACCGGGATTTTTCGCTGATTGCCAAGCTGGGAAGATGAACGCTCATTTTTTGACCCAGGATCTTTCCCCATGACCCATTCCCTCAGCGGTAAAACTGTCATCGTTATCGGCGGCAGCAGCGGCATTGGCGCGGCAGTGGCCAAGGCGGCAGCCGCGCGTGGCGCGCAGGTGGTGCTGGCCGGACGGCGTGTGTCCTCCGGCGTCGATAACGGCGTGCGCAGCGAACCGGTGGACGTCACCGACAGCGCGTCCCTGCAACGCCTGTTCGAAGCCGTGGGGCACTTTGATCATCTGGTCTATACCGCCGGCCCGTCGGTGCGCGCCAAGAACCTGATCGACACCGACCTGGACGAAGCCCAGGATAATTTCAACGTTAAACTCTGGGGTTCGTTGCGTGCGATTCAACGGGCGCTGCCGTTCCTCGACGAGCACGGCAGCATCAGCCTGACCTCCGGTCAACTGGGGCGCAAATTGGCGCCCGGTCAGTTCATCAAGACCGGTATCAATGCCGCCACCGAAGCGCTGGGCAAGCAATTGGCCAAGGAGCTGGCACCGCGTCGGGTGAATGTGATCAGCCCTGGCGTGATCGACACGCCGGCGTATGCCGGGTTGGACGACACGCAGCGCCTGGCGATGTTTGCCAAGGTGGAGGGCGCATTGCCAGTAGGTCGTGTCGGGCAGGCCGACGAAGTGGCGGCGGGGTTTGTGCTGGCCATGGAAAATGGCTTTATGACCGGCGCCGTGATCGATATCGACGGCGGCGGCCAGTTGTAAATCCCCAACCCAGAGTAGGAGCAAGCCTGCTCCAACTGTCAGACTTTGAGGGTGCGGGTCATACGCAGTGCCAACACACTGCCGCCGACGATCACCGCCGCCAGCAGGTACAGCGCGATATCCGTGGACCCGGTGGCATCCTTCACAAAGCCGACGATGTACGGGCTGAGGAAGCCGGCCATCTGGCCCATCGAGTTGATCAACGCCAGGCCACCTGCCGCCGCGCCCGCACTGAGCATGGCGGTGGGCACCGGCCAGAACATCGGCAGGCCGGTGAGGGCGCCCATGGTGGCGATGGTCAGGCCGAGAATGGCGATGGCCGGGGTGGTGGCGAAATTCACCGCGATCACCAGGCCCAGCGCGCCCATCAACATCGGCACTACCAAATGCCAGCGCCGCTCCTTGCGCAAGTCGGCGGAGCGGCCCACCAGCAACATGAACACCGCGGCCAGCAGGTAGGGGATCGCGCTGAGCCAGCCGATCACCAGGTTATCGCTGAAACCCAGGTTCTTGATGATCGACGGCAACCAGAAGTTGATCGCGTAGACGCCGCTCTGAATGCAGAAATAGATCAAGCCGAACGCCCAGATCGCCGGGTTCTTGAACACTTCGGCGAGGGAATCGGTGGTGGTTTTCGGCTTGTTCGCCAGGTCAGTCGCGTGGTCGGCTTCCAGCATTGCGCGCTCATGCGGTTGGAGCCATTTGGCGTTGGCAAAACTGTCGCTGAGCAGGAAATAGGCGAGGGCGCCCAGGATTACGGTCGGGATGCCTTGCAACAGGAACATCCACTGCCAGCCGGCGAGCCCGCCTTGGCCGGCGCCGAAGTGGTTGAGTATCCAGCCGGAAAACGGGCTGCCCAACAGGCCGGACACCGGAATCGCCGACATGAACAACGCCATGATCCGCCCACGGCGGAACGTCGGGAACCACTGCGAGAGATACAGCACCACACCGGGGAAGAAGCCGGCTTCGGCGGCACCGGTCAACAGGCGCAACGTATAGAAATGCGTCGGCGTGGTGACGAACAGCAGGCAGGTAGACAGCGTGCCCCAGACGATCATCATCAAGGCAATCCAGCGCCGCGGACCGAACTTGGTCAGCGCCAGGTTGCTCGGCACGCCACACAGCACGTAGCCGATAAAGAAGATCCCGGCACCCAGGCCGTACACGGTTTCGCTGAACTTCAACGCATCGAGCATCTGCAACTTGGCAAAGCCAACGTTCACCCGGTCAAGGTAGTTGAACAGGTAGCAGATAAAAATGAAGGGGATCAGGCGCAGGGTAATGCGCTTGTAGATGGCGTTTTTATCGTCATCGGTGGCCAGTGGTGCAACGGCGCTCTGTGACATGGGAGTCTCTCTTTATTATGATTTTTTGCGATGCGAGGGTAACGTTGATCGCCCCATGAGTCTCGGCCACCTGGCGGGGTGCTGTCTTTGTGCTCGCGCACAGTGAAGCATCCTTTGCGCTGTGCCGATGAACAACCGCCGCTTTCAAGGAAATTAGCCCCATGTTCGAGCTGGATCATGACCTGGCGCAGGATATCGTCGATCGCACCATGGCGATCCTGCCGCATAACGTCAACGTCATGGACAGCCAGGGCCTGATCCTCGGCAGCGGCGAGCCGGAGCGCATCAACACGCGGCATGAAGGCGCGCAACTGGTGTTGGCCAACGGCCGCGTGGTGGAGATCGACGGGCAGACCGCCAAGCACCTCAAGGGCGTGCAACCGGGCATCAACCTGCCGTTGATGCACGACCAGCGCCTGATCGGCGTGCTCGGCATTACCGGCGAGCCGGAGGGGCTGCGCACGTATGCCGAACTGGTACGCATGACCGCAGAAATGCTGGTCAGCCACCGGCATCAGCAAGCCGAGCAACAATGGCGACGCCAGCGCTGCGACGATCTGTTGGCGTTGCTGCTGGCCGACACTGGCGACTCGCCACGCCTGGTGGATGAGGCGCAGCAACTGGGGCTCAAGCCGCAAATGGCGCGCACGCCGTATCTGTTCGAGTTGGGGGCGGGGCAGACGGCGGAAGCGCTGAGCGCCTGGTTGACGTCGCGCTATCCGGACAGCTGGTGCGTCAGCTCCGCGCAGTATTCGCTGCTATGGTGCAGGCCGGCGGCGGTGCCGGTGGACAATCCGCGCCTGCTGGAAAAGCTCGAAGGCCTGGGCTGGACGATTCTGCGGGTGGCGGTGGGCGGGCAAGCCGATGGCTTGGCGGGGTTGCGTCGTTGTTATCGACGCGTGGGCGACCTGCTGGCCTACGGCCGCGATGTCCTGCCGCATTCACGGCTGCTGACCCTCAACCGCTATCGCCTGCCGGTGATGCTCTGGCGGCATCGCAACGATGATGCCCTGGACGAATTGCTCAACCCGCTGCGAAAAGTGCTGGCCAAGGACAACAACGGCCAACTGCAGGCGACCTTGCGCAGTTGGTGCGAACACGACGGGCAAAGCCAGGCATGCGCCGATGCGCTGGGCATTCACCGCAACAGCCTGCGCTACCGCATGGAGCGCATTGCCGAACTCAGCGGGGTCGACCCGTTGACGCTGGATGGCATGCTCGCGCTGTACCTTGGCGTCCAGCTGCTGCCCCAGGTTTTGTCGGAATGACCAACAAGCCGGGTTCGCACTTGTGCATCGGACCAGCGTCATTGCCGCTGCCAACTGGCAGCATGGGCGGCATAAAAACCGGAGAACGCCCATGAAAATCATCATCGCCCCCGATTCGTTCAAGGACAGCCTGAGTGCCGAAGGCGTCGCCCAGGCCATTGCCGAAGGCTTGGCGCAGGTCTGGCCGGATGCACACGTGGTCCAGTGCCCGATGGCGGACGGTGGTGAAGGCACGGTGGAGTCGGTACTCGCCGCCTGCCAGGGCGAACTGCGGCACCAGTCGGTGAAAGGCCCCTTGGGCGCTACGGTTGACGCGCATTGGGGCTGGCTGGCCGACAGCCACACCGCACTCATCGAAATGGCCGAAGCCAGCGGCCTGCAATTGGTGGCACCGGGGCAGCGCGACGCGTGCTCCACGACCACCTTCGGCACCGGCGAACTGATCCGCGCGGCCCTGGACGCCGGTGCCCGGCGCATCATCCTGGCGATTGGCGGCAGTGCCACCAACGATGGCGGCGCAGGCGCGATGCAGGCACTCGGCGTGCAGTTGTTCGATGCCGAGGGTCACCCTCTGGCACCGGGCGGCCTGGCTTTGGCCCGCCTGGCGCGGATCAGCCTGGAACAACTCGACCCGCGCCTGGCCCAGGTGCGCTTTGAAATCGCCGCCGACGTGAATAACCCGTTGTGCGGCCCCCATGGCGCCTCGGCGATTTTCGGCCCGCAAAAAGGCGCCGATCCGCAGCAGGTCGAACAACTCGACGCGGCCCTCGGCCATTTTGCCGACCACTGCGCCAAGGTCTTGCCCAATGACGTGCGCGACGAACCCGGCAGTGGCGCCGCCGGTGGACTGGGGTTCGCCGCCAAGGCCTTCCTCGGGGCGCAGTTCCGTGCGGGGGTGGAGGTGGTCGCCGAACTGGTCGGCCTCGACGAAGCGATACGCGGCGCCGACCTGGTGATCACCGGTGAAGGTCGTTTCGACGCCCAGACGTTGCGCGGTAAAACACCCTTCGGCGTGGCGCGCATCGCCCAGCGGCACCAGGTCCCGGTGATCGTGATCGCCGGCACGCTGGGTGAAGGCTACGAGCAGATGTACGCCCACGGCGTGGATGCAGCCTTCGCCTTGCCGTCCGGGCCGATGAGCCTGGAGCAGGCCTGCAGCGAGGCACCGCGCTTGTTGCGTGAGAGAGCGGCGGATGTTGCGCGGCTGTGGCGCCGCGCGGCGGGGTCAAGAACCTCGGCTTAGTCCCGTAACGCGAACGCCACCGCTGCCTGCGCATGCAGCACCGTGGTGTCGAGCAGCGGCAGGTTGCTGTGTTCGGGTTTGATCAGCAGGCCGATTTCCGTGCAGCCCAGGATGATTGCCTGGGCGCCGCGTGCGGCCAGGGATGCGATCACGCGCTGATAGACCTGGCGTGACGCCTCGCTGATCACGCCGACGCACAATTCCTCATAGATGATCCGGTGGACGGCCTGGCGCTCGTTCGCATCGGGCACCAGCACGTTCAGGCCGTGGGCGGCCAGGCGCGAGGTGAGAAAGTCCTGTTCCATGGTGAACGCGGTGCCGAGTAAACCCACGGTCAGGGTGCCGGCGGCGACGGCCGCGGCACCTGCGGCATCGGCAATATGCAGAAAGGGAATCGACACCGCCGCTTCGATCCGCGGCGCCACCAAATGCATGGTGTTGGTACACAGCACCACGCACTCGGCCCCCCCTGCTTGCAGGCGGCGCGCAGCATCCTCGAGGATCAGCGCGGCGTCGTCCCAGCGTCCGGCATGCTGGGCCTGTTCCACCGGGCCGAAGTCCACGCTGTACATCAGCAGTTGCGCCGAACGCAGCGGACCGAGCTGGTCGCGCACGCGCTGGTTGATGATGCGGTAGTACTCGGCGCTGGACTCCCAGCTCATGCCGCCGATCAGGCCGATGGTGTGCATGCGATGCTCCTGACAAGAAATATCGCATCACCTTACCCATCGGCCGCCGAATAGTCATACGCAGTTGCGCGCCAAATCAGCGGAGCAGTTTCACATATCCAGATTGCCCCAGCCCGGCCTGGCTTGCTCCGCTGCCACCGCGTGGATCTGTTTGCCGGTGGCCAGCTCCACCCGGCGCGCCACCTCCGGGTCGTCGGCGAACGGAATCAAACTGGCCTCATCCAGCGTCTCCTCGGATTGACCGCGCAAACAGTACTCCACCGCGCCATACAGGCACACCACCATCAGAAAGCTCCACATCAGACGATCCTCGCGTCAAGCTGCGCGACCCGCAAGTCGGCAACCCGCACCGTGCGCCAGGTGTTGTAGGCCATCAGCAGCATGCCGCTGAGAAACAACACGCCACCGGCAAAGCGCACCACAAACCCCGGATGGCTGGCCTGCAAGGCCTCGACAAACGAGTAGGTGAGGGTGCCGTCATCGTTGATCGCACGCCACATCAGGCCCTGGGTAATGCCGTTGACCCACATCGAGGCGATGTACAGCACGGTGCCGATGGTCGCCAGCCAGAAGTGCAGGTTGATCAGCGTCACGCTGTGCATCTGCTGGCGGCCGAAGACTTTCGGGATCATGTGGTACAGCGAGCCGAAGGTGATCATCGCCACCCAGCCCAACGCGCCGGCATGGACGTGGCCGATAGTCCAGTCAGTGTAGTGGGAGAGGGCGTTGACGGTCTTGATCGCCATCATCGGCCCTTCGAACGTCGACATGCCGTAGAACGCCAGCGACAACACCAAAAAGCGCAGGATCGGGTCGCTGCGCAACTTATGCCAGGCGCCCGACAAGGTCATCATGCCGTTGATCATGCCGCCCCAGCTCGGCGCGAGCAGGATCAGCGACATCGCCATGCCCAGCGACTGCGCCCAGTCCGGCAGCGCCGTGTAATGCAAGTGGTGCGGACCGGCCCAGATGTACAAGGTGATCAGCGCCCAGAAATGCACGATGGACAGGCGATAGGAATACACCGGCCGTCCGACTTGTTTCGGCACGAAGTAGTACATCATCCCCAGGAAGCCGGTGGTCAGGAAAAAGCCCACGGCGTTATGCCCGTACCACCATTGCACCATCGCATCGGTGGCGCCGGAATACACCGGGTAGGACTTGAACCAGTCCACCGGAATCGCCAGGTGGTTGACCACATGCAGCATGGCGATCACCAGGATGAACGCGCCGAAAAACCAGTTGCCCACGTAGATGTGCCGGGTCTGGCGGCGTACTACGGTGGTGAAAAACACAATGGCGTAGGCCACCCACACCACCGTCATCCATACCGCGCCGGAGAATTCGATCTCGGCGTATTCCTTGGTGGTGGTGTAGCCCAACGGCAGGCTGATCAACATGATCACGATGACCGATTGCCAACCCCAGAAGGTAAATGCGGCGAGCTTGTCGGAAAACAGCCGCACCTGGCAGGTGCGCTGTACCGCGTAATAACTGGCGGCGAACTGCGCGCTGCCGGCGAACCCGAAGATCACCAGGCTGGTGTGCAACGGTCGCAGTCGGCCAAAAGTCGTCCAGGGCAAATCGAGGTTCATTTCCGGCCAGACCAGCTGCGAAGCGATCCACACGCCCATGGCCATGCCCACCACGCCCCAGACGATGGTGGCGATCACGAATTGGCGGACGACCTTGTAGTTATAGGCCTGTCCGATTGTTGCTGTGCTCATGCTCAGTCCTCCCACGGTTCCAAGTGGCAGGCACTGTAGGAAGTGTGGCTAAAACAAAACAGACTCAGAAAAAGCTGATTACTACGGATCAGTTTATTCGGCGTGAAAGCACGGCTTATAGCCCATCTGATCCGCTTTTTAAGCCTGCACCTGAATCTTTAATGCCCTGCGCCGCAGGCGCATAGTCGCCCCCCTAGAAGCCGCGCCCTGGGACGCGGCCAACCCTGATGAGGCGGTGATATGTACCAGTACGATGCATACGACCGGGCGCTGGTGTTCGAGCGCGTGGCGCAATTTCGTGATCAGGTCGAGCGTTTTATCGCCGGCGAATTGAGCGAAGAAGAGTTTCTGCCCTTGCGCCTGCAGAACGGCCTGTACCTGCAAAAGCATGCCTACATGCTGCGGGTGGCGATTCCCTACGGCACCTTGAGCGCCGAACAGATGCGTACCCTGGCCAGCATCGCCCGCGACTACGACCGTGGCTACGGCCACTTCACCACCCGGCAGAACCTGCAGTTCAACTGGATCGAGCTGCACCAGGTGCCCGACATCCTCGAACGCCTGGCCCAGGTGGACATGCATGCGATCCAGACCTCCGGTAACTGCGTGCGCAATATCACCACCGAAGCCTTTGCCGGGGTCGCGGCCGACGAGCTGCTGGACCCGCGCCCGTTGGCGGAGATTCTGCGCCAGTGGTCGACCATCAACCCGGAATTCCTGTTCCTGCCGCGCAAGTTCAAGATCGCCATCTGCTCGGCCCGCGAAGACCGCGCGGCGATCATGATGCATGACATCGGCCTGTACCTTTACCGTGATGACCAAGGCGAGATGCTGCTGCGCGTGATGGTGGGCGGCGGCCTGGGCCGCACGCCGATCCTCGGCTTGCAGATTCGCGAGGGCTTGCCGTGGCGGCACCTGCTGTCCTACGTCGAGGCGGTGTTGCGCGTGTACAACCGGCATGGCCGGCGGGACAACAAGTACAAGGCGCGCATCAAGATCCTGGTCAAGGCGCTGGGGATCGACGCGTTTTCCCAGGAGGTGGAGGAAGAATGGCAGTACCTGCGCGATGGCCCGGCGCAGTTGACCGATGCCGAATACGCGCGCGTGGCGTCGGCCTTCGTACCGCCGGCGTATGCGTCGCTCAGCGATACCAGCCTGGCCTACGGCACCGAACTGGCCGACAACCCGGGCTTTGCGCGCTGGGTCAGCCGTAACGTCATGCCGCATAAAGTCGCGGGCTACGCCAGCGTGGTGTTGTCCACCAAGCCCGGCATCAGCGCGCCGCCCGGCGACGTCAGCGCCCCGCAAATGGAGGCCGTGGCTGAGTGGGCGGAGCGGTTCGGTTTTGGCGAAATCCGTATCGCCCATGAACAGAACATCGTGTTGCCGGATGTGCCCAAGGAGCATCTGCATGCCGTGTGGCGCCTGGCCTGCGAACACGGCCTGGGTGCGGCGAATATCGGCCTGTTGACCGACATCATCGCCTGCCCCGGCGGTGACTTCTGCGCCCTGGCCAATGCCAAGTCGATCCCCATCGCTCAGGCGATCCAGCAGCGCTTCGATAACCTCGACTACCTGCACGACCTGGGTGACATCAGCCTGAACATCTCCGGCTGCATCAATGCCTGCGGCCATCACCACATCGGCAATATCGGCATCCTGGGCGTCGATAAGAATGGCAGTGAGTGGTATCAGATCACCCTCGGCGGGGCCCAGGGCAAACACAGTTCACTGGGCAAAGTGATCGGCCCGTCGTTCAGCGCCGCCGAGATTCCGGATGTGATCGAGCGCGTGATCAATACCTTCGTGCGCTACCGCGAAAGCGAAGAGCGCTTTGTCGATACCGTGCAGCGCATTGGCCTGGAGCCGTTCAAGGAGCAGGTGTACGCGGAGCAGCCGGCATGAACAATCTGTTGAAGCTTGAGCAGGGGCAGGCGCGTCTGGTGGCGGATGATCCGTGGGTGTTGGTGCGTGACGAGGTGCCGGAGGGCGCTGCGCTGATCCTGCCGCTGGCGTCCTATGCGCCGGGGCATGGCGTGTGGCTGGGCCCGGATGATGAGGTCGAACAGCTGCAGCCCTGGCTCGCCACGCTGCCGCTGATTGCCCTGGATTTCCCCAGCTTTCGTGACGGCCGCGCCTATAGCCAGGCCTATCTGTTGCGCACGCGTATGGGCTGGCGAGGCGAGTTGCGGGCGATTGGCGATGTGCTACGCGATCAGCTCAGCCACATGCGCCAGTGCGGGTTCGATGCGTTTGCGGTGCGCGCGGACAAGTCGGCTGAAGACGCCCTGAAAGGGCTGGCGGGGATGAGCGTGCAGTACGGGCGTAGCGTGATCGAGCCGCGCCCGCTGTTTCGCAGGCGTTAATCATACGGTGAGTTGCCGCATCTGCCATGATCGCGGTTCGCACTACGGCTCACCCGAGGAAAACCGCAATGGATGATGTACAGCAACTGGGCGAGATGCTTCGTCATTACGCCGATAGCGAAGCGCACAAAAAACAGCAGTTCGAGGTGCAATCGGCGCGCTGGGCGCTAAAGCTCGGCGAGCTGTTCCAGCAGATCGAACAATGGCTGGAACCGGTCAATACCGCTGGTTTGCTTGAAGTCCACCGTGAAGCGTATGTCGCCAGCGGCCCGAGCGTTCCGGTGGAGACATCGCCGTTCAAGAGCGAAAAACTCACCGTGCAGATCACCGGCAAGAATGTGGAGTTCGTGCCGGACGTGATGGGCGTCGGCGGCTTGATTTCGGTGTCGGTCATGGGCCTGACGGCGGCACGGCACGGCAGTGTTTCACTGGTGCTGCCGGCGGACAAAAACGACTGGTTGTGGAAGAAAACCAACGGTTTGAAAGACCCGGACACCTTCGCCTTCAACGCGAACTTCCTGGCCGCACAGTTGCAGAGCCTGATCCCGCGCGAGCGCGGCTGAGCTTTTCAGCGCTTTTTCCAAGGATTGGCTATACCTACAGCTCAACGTTCTGATGATGACTGCCAAGGAGTTCGATGATGAAACTAAGGCTAATGATCAGCACGCTCTGCATCGCCACGATCGGGATGGTGGGCTGTGCCAGCCAAGTCACGCAACCGGATGAGTATTCAGGATTCCTGTCCGATTACAGCCGTCTCAAGCCGGCCAAGTCGCCTTCGGGCGTCGAGGTGCTGCGTTGGGTCGATCCGAAACTGGATATGAGCCGCTACAACGCGGTGTATATCGAACCGACGCAGTTTTACCCCAGGCCCCAAGCCACCGCGAAAATTCCTGAGAGCACGTTGCGTGGCATCAATGACTACTTCAACCAGGCCCTCAAGCGCGAAGTCGGCAAGTCATTGCCCCTTGCCCAAGGGCCCGGCGCCGGAGTGTTAGTGGTGCGTGCGGCGATTACGGCAGTCAGCAGCAAAACCCAGGGCCTGAAACCTTATGAGTTCGTGCCGGTCGCCCTGGTGGCCGCTGCGGTGAGTACCGGCACCGGCATCCGCGACCAGGACACGGTGCTGGGCACCGAGGCGCAGTTTCTCGACGGCGCCAACGGCAAGGTGGTTGCCGAGGTAGTACGCAAGGGCACCGGCAAGCCGCTGGAAAACGACTCGCAGGTGATGACGCCCAATGACGTGAAAAGCGTGATCGACGGTTGGGCGTCGGATTTGCATCAGTCGTATCTGAAACTGAAAAAGCGGTAAGTCGCCGACCGTATCACTTCAGTGGCGTCAGCGGCGGCAGCTTCCACTGGCCGTTGTTCGCCTCGGGTTTGGGCAGGTACAGGCGCAACACCGCGTAGAACGGGCCGGGCGGTGCCGGCAACCAGTTGCTCTGTTCGGCTTTTGGCGGTTCGTGGTGTTGCAGCGCCAGGGTCAGGCCGCCATCGGCGTCCAGTTTGAGGTTGGGCAACATCCGCGAATTGATCACATAGCGCTTTTTGTGGTTGGGCACCAGCAACTTGGTCTTGGCGTTGTACAGGGTCAGTGACCAGAAGGCGTCGGCCGGCGGCAGTTGGTCCTTGGCGAAGTGGACGGTGTAGCTATGGCGCGCGCCGTTGGCGGGCTTGCCTTCACTGTCGACGACGTAATTGAAGTAGGTGGCTTCATCGGCAGAGTTGCCGAAAAGCCCCACTTCGGCACCGGCATAGCGGTACAGGTCGTTGTTTTTCAGGTGATCGCGGTTGCCGAACAGGTCGCCTATGGCGACCTGCTGGGTGTCGAGTTTGTCTTTTTTGAACGCCGCGAACTCAGCCTTGGCGTCGGCGATCCCGTCTTCCAGTGCTTTACGCTGTTCGGCGCTCAACTGGTTGACCTTGAACGGCGCACCCGGTGCGATGCCGATGGTGGCAAAGCGTGCGAGTTGGTCTTTCTCGCTGTCCTGGGGGGCAGCGAAGGCGAGCATGAAGTTCAAGTAGCGGAACAGTTGCGGGCCTTCGGTCATGTTGGCCAGCGGTTTGGGCCAATCGATCTTCGGCGCCTTGGCCGGGGCGGCCTGTTTCACATAGCTGCTGAGCGACTGCACTTTGTAGCCATTCTGGATCTGCTTGACCTTGTTCAGGTCCTTTTCATCAAACAACTGTGTGCGGTACAGCGCATAAGCGAGGTTACTTTCGCTATACACCACACGATCCACATCGACCGGCTGCTGACCTTTCCAGTCGGGCCCGGCGATCATGTAGTGGCCGCCATTGTTGCCGGTGCTGCGCGTGCCCAGGTACGCGAAGTTATGCGTATAGAGGTCGACCAGTTGCACCGAGTAATAGCGGTTGTCTTCGATCTTGGGCAGCGTCAGCACCAGCGGCTCGCTACGCAGGTCCATCCAGACGAAGGAGTAGGGCGTGTCGGGGTTTGGCGTGGCCAGTGTGGTGTCTTTGGGGGTGAAGACCTGGGCGGTGTTGCCAATATGGTTGAACGGCGCCTTGAAGTTGACGCCGCCCTTGTCGACCGCCTGGGTGTAGAGCGTTTTGTACATTTCCACGACCGGGTAACCATACAAATAGGCTTCCTTGGCGATTGCCCGAGCCTCAGAGGGGGTGGCCGTGAAGTCGGCCCAGGCGCCAGAGCTCATGAGTATCGAGAGGCTCGCCAACAGCAGGCGCGTCGGTTTTCCAATCATGTTGTTGCGTCCTTCCAGAGGGCTTGTGAGGAGTACTATTGAATGGTGTGGCAAAGCGGCGAGTTTCCAACTTTATTGGCCGAACGTCACGTTAATCCCGGTATGACATACAGCTTGACGTAAAAATGCCGCCCCTGTGGGCGGCACTGGACAAAAACGCAACGTCAGGCTGCGTCAAGCATTTGCTTAACCTTATTGCGCAATTGATCGATGGAGAACGGCTTGGCGATCGATTGCATGCCCGGCTGAACCTCGATGCTCTCGGGATAACCACTGGCAAACAGGACCGGCAGTTGCGGGCGCAGTTTACGCGCCTGGGTGGCCAAGTCCCGGCCATTCATATCCGGCAGGCCGACATCGGTCATCATCAGATCAATGACTTTATTTGTGTCCTCTACGAATTCAAGCGCCGATTTGGCGTCTTCAGCCTCCAGCACACCGAACCCCAACTCTTCGAGTACATCGACGATCAGCATACGCACAATTGAGTCGTCTTCGACTACGAGAATGGTTGAGGTGGGTGCCGACATAGTGAACATTCCTGAAAAAGTGAAGGTGCTGGGCGCGACAGGTCTAAAGGCAATCCACTAGTGAGTAGCGACAAGGCCAGCAAGTTCCGAAAAATTGCTGGCATTGTGAGCTTCGCGCCGGAGAATGTCGCGTCAGGGGCGGAAAAACTACAACGGGACCGACGCGATACGGTGGACCTGTGCGGAATCGCGGTAGAACTGCATGTCACCGGACTCAAAATAACTCACTTGATACTCAGGCGTGCCCGGATTCGTACCGTAAGCCCGATGCTGAAACGGGCTGGTGCCGCGATTCAGGGTACGTTCCAGGCCATTTTTCATGGCCTCGGCCGAGTCAAATTGGGCCATCCCGAAATTCGGATCGAAGTAGAACCAGACGGGTTTGTCGTCACGCACCATGACGCCGGCCAGCAGGGCGTGATCCTTCGTTGCAATCCTCAGGCTCCTTGGCGGGCTCGCATCGGTCAGCTCGGTGGCGATCTGATGATAGGGAATCTGCCTGGGCTGCTTGCCCATATGAAAGGTATCCACGTGTTTGACTGCTTCATGAAACGACCTGAGGGTGCGGATGAACTGCGTCGCCACAGGGTCCTGTGGATCGGCGGCCGCCTTGAACATATTGCCCAGGTAGGTCGTCTCTTGGCCCGATTGCATGGACAGTGCCAGGGTATTGGCGATACCCGCACATTCGCCTGGTGAAGCCAGATTGACTTGGCTGAGGTAAAACTCCTGGGGCATCGGGGTCAAGGTGCCGCCGACGGCGTGGATATCCCGCTGGAACAGGGTAAAGCCTTCCTGGATCAGTCTGACTTTCTTGCGTTCGATCTGTTTGACCAGCGTGCCGACGTCTTCGGCGCCCAGCCACCCACGGGAGATCAGCATCTGAAGCTCGAGAATCGTCGAGTCTGATGAGAAACCCGGCACCTTGTGCGGGTCACCGTTCGCATAGCCGGCGTTGAAGTCGGAAACCTTCTCGGGGCGTTGCGCGCGTTTCAACTCGTTTTCGAACTCTTTGGGTGCATATTGACCGAGTACGGTCGGCGGGCCCTCCGGCGACTGTATTTCGCCCGCCAGTTTCTTGTAGAGCCAGTCGGTGAAGCTCTGGTTGATCTGCCCCTTCGCCGACACCGTGGTGGGTGCGAAGCCCTGGAGTGGCCCGCCGTAGGCGCGCATTTTTTCCGCGTCGAAGGCATACCACTGGCCATTTTTCAGCACCGCGGCACCGTCAATACTGTGTTCGCCGATCTTCACGGTGCCTGTGGCGACGACGCCATGCTCGTTGCTGGCGGCTTTGAGCAGGTCGTAACGGCCCGACGCGCCACGCAATGCGTTCACACCTTGCGCGCCTTTGGCGCCGAGGAACTTGAGCCCGCCACCGGCCAGGCGAGCCCCGCCAACCGCCAGGTCGCCTGCGCCGCTCAGCGGGTTGAATGCGCCGAACGTGGCCATGCCGATGACTTTGGCCGACCGTGCCACCTTGGTCGCGGCCGAAACGGTGGTCCCTGCGATCTTGACCACTTTTCCGGCCGCACCCACACCCGCCGTCACGATGCCGAACGCGTCCAGGCTCAGATCGATCAAGCCTTCAGCAATGTTGCCGTTGCGGAAGTGGTTGATCGCGGAGCGCAAAGGGACCAGGTCCAACAGGAAGTTTTCAATCATGTCGGACCGGTTCCGAATATTGTCGTCGGTGGTGAGGCCACGCGCCTGTTGCTTGATTGCCGGATCATCGAGGTTGATATGTTCAACGAAGGCATCGGCGATCAGTTGGACGCGGGGCGAGGCGAAGGTATCGCTGGGTGAATCGCCAGGCGGTGTCTGTTCTGTGTCAAGCGTGGTTTGACCGGCGCTGGGGGTGAACACCTTTGTTTCGGAGACGATATTCGCCTTCCTTGAAGAGCCAGGCTGTGCCTGCCACTGCGGAATACTGCGGATAGCGCCGGCATTGAAGTCGATCTCATAGGCCGTGGTCACCCCACCGCGCTCGATCCTTACCAGTAGTTCTTCGCCTTTGGGCAGCTCGGTTTTGTCACTGAACAAACCCAGCCCAAGTTTATGGGCGTGATTTTGATAAAAAGTGACGTTGCCATATTCAAAGTTTTTTCGGTCGTCTGCCGGCAACTGGCTGATCAAGTGCTTGATATACGTGCCGACGGCGTTCTTCTTTTCCTCGATCACCTGCTTGAATTGCGACTCGAACGCCGTGGCCACCCCAAACTCGGGATTGGCGTTCAACGCCCCCACGGGGATACGGCTGTCACGGGAGCCGTAGACCGCGTCGGGTCCAACGTCCATCATCGCGACATCCAGCAGCGAGTGCACGCCCGGCACCTGATTTCTACGCCGGATATCCCCGCCCGGCATATGGGTGACGCGAATCAAGGGTTCTTCGAACAGCGCCTCCTTGTCGGGAAAGCGTTGTTTCAGCTCGGCCAATGCCATCGCTTTACGGGACGGGATGTCTTTGTCGAAGGCCTCTGAGGCGGCCAGCATCACGGACTGGCGTTCGCTGAAGCGAGTCACCAGGTTGTTCAGTTCATCGGACGCGTACAGATGCTCGGCTTTTTTCTCCAGCAGGCCATTGGCCGTGCCCCAATCGATCAAGGCGTTGCGTTGAGCGGTGTTCGTCATGTTCACGTCTGCGCCGCTGGCGTGTTCGGCTTCCAGCATGACCGCGGCGAAGCTCATATTGGCGACCCGGCCGGGTATGTGCGCGTCGACCATCGTCGCGGCGATTGCGAGGTTGACCCAGGCCGGGCTGCCAAAGGTCACGCTGTCGGGAATGTCTTTGACCAGAAATACCGGCGCACGACCCGCCAGCAGCAGGTGGGCGGCTGCGCCAGCCAGTTCTGGGCTGGTTTTACCCTGAGCCACCAGGTGTTGGCGCAGGGCATCGACGATCTGGGTGGCCGACTTGCCCCTGAGTGAGTCGTCGGCCAGGTCGAAGCCGGCCACGTTGTTGCGTTGGGGGGCGGTGATGGACTCTGGGTCCAGCTGCAGTATCACGGCCGCGAGCAGGTAATCGAGGCTGCTGCTATCGGTGGCAATGCCCTGCATCTGTTCCTGAAGCGCGTGGCCCAATGATTGTGCTTCTGGCGAACTGACAAGGGCGTTCAACGTCGCGCCCGGGCTCGTCAGCGCTTCGGCCGCGAGAGGGGTTCGATGCCGCAGGAACTCCAGTACTCCGCCAGTGGTGTGCTTGAGCGGCTGTTTTTGCCCAAGAGGGTCGGTGTAATCCTGGGTGCGGGTGTGCAAGCGTTGTTGCTCATCGGCGCTCAAGGGCACCGGCCAGCTGAGGGCGCCGCCCAGGTTACCCAACGGGTGCGCCTGGGATCGGGCGGCCATGGCGTCCGACAGCCCGGTCAGGGATAAATGGCTATAGGGTGAAAGCAATCCTCCCTGGCGATTGATAAAGCTATCCACGCTGGTGCTGCCGCCGACTTCGCTGTGATAAACCGAGTCGGGGTGAACGTCCATCGGCGTGGTCTTGAGGGCTGCCTGCACGGCCGGGGTGGAGGCGTCAGGCCCAAGCCGCAGGGCGATTTCATTGAGTTTGTCGGCAAGTGTTTTGAGGTTGTGATAATGCCCCAGCTTCGCCTTGAGGCTAGCGCTTTGCGCGACGGTGACGCTGGCTGGCGGCTGCACCGTTGGCGCAGGCGAGTCGTGGCTGGGGACGGGTGTCAACGTCGGCGGTGTAGCGGCGGGTATTGCGGGTGGCGTGGAGAGCGGCATCAATGAAACGCTGGGGAGGGTTTGCAAGGAAATAGTCATACGAGCACCGTTTTGTTAAACAGAAGGTGAGCGCCTTTCTCGCGGAGTTTCCTTATTCCCAAGACGCTTTAGTCTGTGGAAAGGCTGATCAACCAGGTTCCGGTTCAGCACGGGCGGAGTGTGAGCAACTGAAACTGCGACGGGATGTGGGCGGCGTTCAGGGTGCCGTTGCCCGATTGCGCCGTTTCGGGTTGCAGCGGTTCATGGCAGAAAAATAGCGTTCAACCGCAACTTTGGGGCAAACTCCCGGTTTTTCCGCATTTGGCAAAGGCATGCCCATGACTCCCGCGTCGACCGTCGATGAAAAGAGCTTTCGTACACTGTTGAGCCGCAACGTCGCACTGCCCCTCGGTGTGGGTGTGCTCAGTGCGGTGTTTTTTGTGTGCCTGATCACTTATTTGTTGTCGGTGATCCAGTGGGTAGAGCACACCGACCGGGTCATCAATAACCTCAACGAAACGTCCAAGCTGACGGTTGACCTGGAAACCGGCATGCGCGGTTTCCTGATCACCGGCGACGAGCATTTCCTCGACCCCTATGAAGTGGCCAAGCCGCGGATCATTGCCGACTTACACAATTTGCAGGAGCTGGTGGCGGACAACCCGCAGCAGGTAGATCGCCTCAAGCGCCTGGAAAGCCTGCAACTGGAGTGGAACAACTACGCCCAGTCGATGATTGATATGCAGCGCGAGAACGGCGACTACCGCAGCGCGGTGAAAGCCGGCCGGGGTAAACGTCTGACCGATGAGATTCGCAATGAGTACGACGACGCGGTGGCGATGGAGCAACAGTTCCGGATTACCCGCAACGCGGAAGTCACCCGTACCACCCTCATCAGCGTCGCCCTGTACTTGGTGTTCGTGCTGGGGCTGAGCGGCTTTCTGGCTTACATTGGTCGTAAAAATTTACTATCACTTTCAGATAGTTACAGTGCGAACTTCGCGTCGCAACAGAAGATCGCATTGCGTCTGGAGCAACAAGCTTGGCTGCGTAATGGCCAGACCGAACTGGCCGAACAGGTGCTCGGTCAACTGACCCTGAACATGTTGGGACGCAATATCCTGCAGTTCTTTGCCCAGTACATGGGCTCGGTGGTGGCGGCGCTGTATGTGCGCGAAGAGCACGGCGGCCTCAAGCGCGTGGCCACCTATGGTTTCTCCCGCGAGCAGGAGCAGCAGGAGCAGGCGATCTACAGCGACGAAGGCATCGTAGGGCAGGCCGCCCAGCTCGGTCGCCTGATTCGCCTGGACGACGTGCCGGTGGATTACTTCAAAGTGAGTTCCGGCCTGGGCGAGGGCACGACCCGCAGCGTGCTGGTGGTGCCGACCAGCGATGACGACCGGATCAACGGCGTGATCGAACTGGGTTTCCTGCGCCCGCTGCAGGAGCGCGACATCGAACTGCTGGAACTCATCGCCGGCAATATCGGTACCTCCATCGAAGCCGCCCGCTATCGCCAGCGCTTGCAGGAAGTGCTGGCCGAGACCCAGCAGCTCAACGAAGAGCTGCAAGTGCAGCAGGAAGAGCTCAAGACCGCCAACGAAGAGTTGGAAGAGCAATCGCGCATCCTCAAGGAGTCCCAGGCCCACCTGGAAACGCAACAGGCGGAACTCGAGCAGACCAACGAGCAATTGGCCGAGCAGACGCTTACCCTGGCCGAGCAGCGCGATGCCATGGACCGCAAGAACGTCGAGCTCAACCAGGCCCAGCTTGAGCTGGAAGACCGCGCTGACGAGTTGCAACGCTCGAGCAAGTACAAATCAGAATTCCTCGCCAACATGTCCCACGAACTGCGCACGCCGCTGAACAGCTCGCTGATCCTGGCCAAGTTGCTGGCGGAGAACCCTCAGGAAAACCTCAGCGCCGAGCAAGTCAAGTTTGCCGAGTCGATCTATTCCGCCGGCAATGACCTGCTCAACCTGATCAACGACATCCTCGATATCTCCAAGGTCGAAGCCGGCAAGCTGGAAATGCGCCCGGAAAACTCCAGCGTGGCGCGCCTGGTCGATGGCCTGCGCGGGATGTTCGAGCCGCTGGCGGCCGATCGCAAGCTGGGGTTCCAGGTGCAGGTGCAGGAAGGTACGCCGACCATGCTCTTTACCGATCGCCAGCGCCTGGAGCAGATTCTCAAGAACCTGCTGTCCAACGCGGTCAAGTTCACCGAGCAGGGCCAGGTCAGCCTGTCGGTGTCCCGCGCGCCGGGGGAGGGCGTCGCCTTTACCGTGCGCGATTCCGGGATAGGCATCGCCCCGGACCAGCAGGAGAGCATCTTCGAAGCCTTCCGTCAGGCCGATGGCACCACCAATCGCCGGTATGGCGGCACCGGCCTGGGGTTGTCGATTTCCCGCGACCTGGCCGCGTTGCTCGGCGGCTATATCAGCGTCACCAGCGAACCCGGCCAGGGCAGCACGTTCACCCTGGTCATCCCGGAGCAGTACGTCGAACGCGAGGAAGACGCTGCGCCTATCGAGCAACCGCGCCAGGTGATTGCCGCCCCGGCGCCCAAGCCCATCGCGGTCTCGCCGCTGCCGGTGGCCGATGCCACACAGATCCCGCGCTTTGCCGACGACCGCGAGAAAGCGCCGTTCGCTACGCGCTGCATCCTGGTGGTGGAAGACGAACCGAACTTCGCGCGCATCCTGTTCGACCTCGCCCATGAGTTGGGCTACCACTGCCTGGTGGCCCATGGCGCGGATGAGGGTTACAGCCTGGCCGAGGAGTACATCCCCGACGCGATCCTGCTCGACATGCGCCTGCCGGACCATTCCGGGCTGACGGTGCTGCAACGCCTCAAGGAACACGCCAGTACCCGCCACATCCCGGTGCATGTGATCTCCGTGGAAGACCGCGTCGAAGCCGCCATGCACATGGGCGCCATCGGTTACGCGGTGAAACCCACCACCCGCGAAGAGCTCAAGGATATATTCACGCGCCTGGAAGCCAAGCTGACCCAGAAGGTCAAGCGCGTGCTGCTGGTGGAAGACGATGACCTGCAGCGCGAGAGCATTGCCCGCCTGATCGGCGACGATGACATCGAGATCACCGCCGTCGGCTTTGCCCAGGAAGCCCTCGACCTGCTGCGCACGAACATCTACGACTGCATGATCATCGACCTCAAGTTGCCCGACATGCTCGGCAACGAGCTGCTCAAGCGCATGGCCACCGAGGATATCTGCTCGTTCCCGCCGGTGATCGTCTACACCGGGCGCAACCTGACCCGCGACGAAGAGGCCGAGCTGCGCAAGTATTCGCGCTCGATCATCATCAAGGGCGCCCGTTCGCCGGAGCGCCTGCTCGACGAAGTCACACTCTTTTTGCACAAAGTCGAATCGCAGCTGTCCCATGAACGCCAGAAGATGCTCAAGACCGCGCGCAGCCGCGACAAGGTCTTCGAAGGGCGCAAGATCCTGTTGGTGGACGACGATGTGCGCAACATCTTCGCCCTGACCAGCGCCCTGGAGCACAAAGGCGCCGTGGTGGTGATCGGGCGTAACGGCCATGAAGCCATCGCCAGGCTCAATGAAGTCGATGATATCGACCTGGTGCTGATGGACGTGATGATGCCGGAAATGGACGGTTACGAGGCCACCGCCCTGATCCGCCAGGACCCGCGCTGGAAGAAGCTGCCGATCATCGCCGTGACGGCCAAGGCCATGAAGGACGATCAGGAGCGTTGCCTGGCGGCCGGCTCCAACGATTACCTGGCCAAGCCGATTGACCTGGATCGCCTGTTCTCGCTGATTCGCGTCTGGTTACCGAAGATGGAACGTATTTAAGTGGAACGCAGTTTTTTGGAAAAAAGCAGTGATATTGAGCTGCGCCTGCTGATTGAGGCGATCTACCTCAAGTACAGCTATGACTTTCGCGACTACTCCGGTGCGTCGGTCAAACGCCGTGTGGCCCACGCCCTGCGCCAGTTTGAATGCGCGACGATTTCGGCGTTGCAGGAGCGCGTCCTGCACGATCCGGCAGCGTTCATGCAATTGCTGCAGTTTTTGACGATTCCGGTCAGCGAGATGTTTCGCGACCCGTCGCACTTCCTCGCGATCCGCCAGGAAGTGGTGCCGCTGCTCAAGACGTATCCGTCGATCAAGATCTGGATCGCCGGTTGCAGCACCGGGGAGGAGGTGTACTCCATGGCGATCCTGCTGCGCGAAGAAGGGCTGTTGGAACGCACCATCATCTACGCCACCGACATCAACCCGGCATCGCTGGATAAAGCCAAGCAGGGAATTTTTTCCCTGGAGAATGTGCGTGCCTATACCGCCAACTACCAGCAGGCCGGTGGGCAGCGTTCCTTTGCCGATTACTACACGGCGGCTTACGATCATGCGATCTTCGACAAGACGTTGCGCGAGAATGTCACGTTCGCCGATCACAGCTTGGCAACCGACAGTGTTTTCTCAGAAACTCAATTAATTTCATGTCGCAATGTATTGATTTACTTCAATAAAAAATTGCAGGATCGGGCCTTTGGATTGTTCCATGAGTCGCTGTGTCATCGTGGCTTCCTGGTGCTGGGCAGCAAGGAAACCCTGGATTTTTCCGCCTACAACAAGCATTTCGAGCCCTTGGTCAAACAGGAACGGATCTACCGGAAATCATGAACGACGCTGCCGCCAACCCCATGTGTGGGATAGAAGCCATCGTCGTCGGCGCGTCCGCCGGCGGCGTTGAGGCGTTGCTGAGTATTTTTAGCGATCTGCCGCAGGCCTTCGGGCTGCCGATCATTGCCGTGCTGCACCTGCCGGACGAGCGCCGTAGCCAGTTGGCGGAAGTGTTTGCGCGGCGTTTGCAGATTCCGGTACGCGAAGGGCAGGACAAGGAAGTGATCCAACCGGGCACCTTGTACTTCGCCAGCCCCGGCTATCATTTGTCGGTGGAGCATGACCGCAGCCTGTCTTTGAGCCAGGAAGACCGGGTACACCATTCCCGGCCCGCCATCGATTACCTGTTCGCCTCGGCCGGCGATGTCTACGGCAAGCGCCTGCTGGCCATACTGCTGACCGGTGCGAACCAGGACGGCGCCCAAGGGCTGGCCCACGTCAAGCAATCGGGCGGTATCACTGTCGTACAGGACCCCGACGAAGCACGGATTGCCGTGATGCCGCGGGCGGCGCTGGCCCTGCACACGCCTGACCATATTCTGACCTTGAGCCGCATTGCCTCATTGCTGGCTTCCCTGGAATCTTCCCCATGTTAAGTACTATCCAGGCCAAACTGCTGATCGTCGATGATCTGCCGGAAAACCTGCTGGCCCTCGAAGCGCTGATCAAGCGCGAGGACCGCCAGGTCTTCAAGGCCTTGAGCGCCGACGAGGCCTTGTCCCTGTTGCTGGAGCACGAGTTCGCCATGGCGATCCTCGATGTGCAGATGCCTGGCATGAACGGTTTCGAGTTGGCCGAGCTGATGCGCGGCACCGAAAAGACCAAGAACATCCCGATCGTATTCGTCAGCGCCGCCGGCCGCGAACTCAACTATGCCTTCAAGGGTTATGAAAGCGGGGCCGTGGACTTCCTGCACAAGCCGCTGGATATCCATGCGGTGAAGAGCAAGGTCAATGTGTTCGTCGACCTGTACCGCCAGAGCAAGGCGATGAAGCAGCAGGTGGAAGCGCTGGAGCGCAGCCGCCGCGAACAGGAGTTGCTGCTGACACGCCTGCAGGCCACTCAGGCAGAGTTGGAGCAGGCGGTACGCATGCGCGATGACTTCATGTCGATCGTCGCCCACGAAGTCCGCACGCCACTCAACGGGCTGATTCTCGAAACCCAACTGCGCAAGATGCACCTGGCCCGGGACAACGCCGCCGCGTTCACCCTGGAGAAGATGCGCGCCATGGTCGACCGCGATGAGCGGCAGATCCAGAGCCTGATCCGGCTGATCGAAGACATGCTCGACGTGTCGCGCATCCGCACCGGCAAACTGTCGATTCGTCCGGCGCGCTTCGACCTCACGCAACTGGTGCGCAACCTGCTGGAAAACTTCGCGCCGCAAGTGGCCGCCGCCGAGTCGTCCATGCAACTGGAGGCGGAAGGTCCGGTGGAGGGCAGCTGGGATGAATTCCGCATCGAGCAAGTGGTGTCCAACCTGCTGACCAACGCCTTGCGCTATGGGGCCAAGAGCCCGGTGGGCGTGCGGGTGTACAGCGAACACGGCGAAGCACGGCTGGAGGTGCGGGACCACGGGATCGGCATCAGCGCCGACAATCAGAAGCGCATTTTCCAGCAGTTCGAGCGCGTGTCCGCCAGCCATGTGGCCGCCGGTCTGGGCCTCGGGCTGTTTATTTCCGAACAGATCGTCGCGGCCCATGGCGGTACCATTGAGGTGGAGAGCCAGATAGGCGAGGGCGCCCTGTTCCGGGTGTGCCTGCCCCTGGACGCGTCGGCGTGAAAACAATCGTCACTTCGACGCAACCTCTGCGTGACTGCATGGTCGTAAGTGCAGCAATTGACCGGACAAAGGCTTCCCATGAGTGAAGATGCACAAGATGTCGTTCTGATCGTCGAGGACGACGAATCGATTATGTTTGTCCTGGATGAATACCTCAAAGGCCTGGGCTATCGGGTATTGAAGGCGATCAATGGGGAGCAGGCTTTTGAAATCCTCGCCAGTAAACCGCACCTGGACCTCATGGTGACGGACTATCGCCTGCCTGGCGGCGTCACCGGCGTGCAGATCGCCGAGCCGGCGGTGAAGTTGCGCCCGGAGCTGAAGGTGATTTTTATCAGTGGCTACCCGCAGGAAATTCGTGACTGCGACAGCCCGATCACACGCAAGGCGCCGATCCTGGCCAAGCCGTTCGACCTGGATACGCTGCAAGAACATATCCTGCGGTTGTTGGCGTGACACCTGAATGTGTCAGTCCAACAACCGCTGATGCCCCTGGCCGGTCAGGATTACCAGGCAAGCACCTCGTCCTTTGCATGTGAATCAAGTACCCGTGCGGGGTTGGTTCCCTCGAAGAGCTCAAACGATCCATCGGGTTTTATGTCAATACGGTTGGCCGTTGCGATCGTAGTGGACGCCGGGTATTTGTTTGCGATGTTGAACAGCACTTGTTCACCGGCGTCACCTTGTTTCAGAGCGATGCCTAATCCCGGAATGGTCCGGACATAATCGCCGCCCACATAAATCACTTTGCTTGTCTGGTCTAACGATCCCTCCAGTTGTTTCAGCACGCGCTGTTGTTCTGTCGTCGGCACGCCGCCTTGGAAGTGCATTAATGTTCGTTTCTGGTAGACACCCTCTTTCAAGTCGGTAAGCACCGCCAGGGCCGTACAATCACTGATGCCACTGGTGCTGATGATTGCGGTCGGGTCAGTGACGGTGACGTCCTTGTAATCCGACATAGCGATGTGGTGGGTCGGGGCGGGGGGCTTCAGGTGAGTAACCGTCGTCGGGATGGATTCTTCATAAAGCCGTTTGACCGGTCTGTCATGAAGACTCGCGGTGCTTATCCACGACTCGTGATGGTCGCTGATCTTGAATTCAAGTTTTTTGGGGTCATTGCTATAAGTTTTGTATTGGACCGGCAGCTTCTTGTCATTGAATATTTTTTCGAGACCACGCCTCATCATGGCCTCGCTTGAAAACTCGGCCACTCCAACATTCGGGTCGTAAAAAAAGAACTTCTTACCGTCGCCATCCGGCACGGACCCGGCCACCATCGCATGGCCGGGAGAGTCGATCATCACGGTCTTGCCCCCAGGCGCATTGGCCAGTTCCGTAATCATGTCCTGATACGTTACCTGGCGCTGTGGGTTACCGGCGTGAAACATGGTCGGTATACTGATGCTTTTTTGCACATCGTCTAATGTGCGAGCAAATACTCGCGACCCCTCAGCCCGCGGATTGGCGGCGGCAACGTACAGGTTGTCAATAAATACGCGTTCTTTTCCTTGCGCCTTGGCCGATGCGAACGTACGCGAGAGAGCGGCGCACTGCCCATCGGAAAGGTGGTTGACGTGGCTAAGGTAGATGGTCTGAGGTACGGGGGTGAACGTTCCTCCGACGGCATTTACGTGGGTGTTGAAATGCTGTGTGCCGTTGAGCCCGTGCTGGACAGCCAGCCTTTCCTGCTGGCGGACCAAGGTGCCCACCTCTTTTGCTGTTTTGTCCGGGCGTAGCGCCAGCTTCATCACGTCTTCTGATTTCATGCCCTTGGCATAGCCTTTAATCAGTTCCGGCGCGCCGTCCTCATAGCCACTCTTAAACGCAGCGCTGGGCGTCACCCCATCGCCCTGGTAACGGTCCAGTAGCTTTCCCCAGTCTTTTCGAATTTGAATCGACTCCGGCGAGAGCGCGCGTTGCGTGTTTTGCCACGCATGAAGCTCCTGAGTACCGCCTCGTATTGACGGCTGGAAATCGTCCAGTGCTTTGCCAAACGGGCGTCGGGTCGTCGTATCAAAGGCATACCATTTACCGTCCTGAAGAACCGCGGCACCTTGCAAGGTCTCGCCGGACGTCTTGAAGGTACCCATCGCTGCTGCGTCGTATTGTTTGCTCGCGGCGACCAGGTCGTAGCCAGTGTGGGTGCCGCGTAGGTGCCGGATGTCTTGAATCGTGTCGGTGATGACGCGTTTACCGACGCTTGCCACGCCGCGACCGGTAGCGCGCAGTAAATCCGCCGCGCCGTCCAACGGATTAACCAGGCTGATCGCGCTCAACCCCAGGGTCTTTCCTATATGCAAGGCCTTGCTACCGGCAGACAGGGTTTTCGTTGCAACTTTAGCCAGTTTCCCTGCGGTGGAGGCTCCAACGGTCATGATGCCAAACAGGTCGAGTGATAAGTCGATGATCCCTTCGCCGAGGTTGCCCTCCGTAAAATGCTTGATGGCTGACCGTAATGGGATCAGGTTAAGAAGCAACTCATTTAACTTTTTGTAAAAGGGTACCTCGGACTCAACCGTCGTCACCCCTCGAGCCTCGGCCTCCAGCGCGCCCCATACGCTGCTGACCTTGGCCACCGTGGCACCGATGGCCGCGCTCCGGGGGCTGGCGAAACTGTTCAACGGCCCGGCGGTGTCGGTGTTTTCTTGTAGCAGCTGTTGCCGTACCAGCGGGGAACCTTCATCGGGAATGGACAGTGTGACGGGGACCATGTCGGTATACGGCGTGTTGTTATCGCGCGGTTTTCCGTCTTCTATATGAGCCCCAGGCTGATAACCGGGCTGGAAATCGCCGAGGTCCCCGCGTTTGGTGAGCGTGTTCTTCTGGACATTCAGTTCATAGGTATGGGCAATCCCGTCGCGCATCACTTTCAATAGCACAGGGTTGCCGTCGGCAGCCGGGACCCGGACGATACCGCTGAGCTGATGTTCGCCCTTGAACTCCTTGAAGATCGAAAGGCTTCCGTATTCGATATTCTGCCGGTCCTCCAGCGGCAACTGGGCGATCAGGTGCTTGACCTGCGTGGCGACGCTGCTGTCGAGGGCGCGACCAAACTGTTGGAACTCACTGACGAATTCCCTGCTGATATTTTTCAGGTTTTGCGTCTTGCTCAAGACCTCCTCGAGGGTGAAGTTGGGCGTGTTGGCAGCAGAGCGTCCGGGGCCCCTGCGCGGTGGTGTGTAAGGCTCGATCACCCATTGATTGGGGTGTGACGCGTTGTTGTGCCGGGCCGGGTGGTAGGGCACATTGGGCGGGTTGTGCAGCATGTTCTCCATGTACAAGTCCAATATCGAATAGGGCCCGGGTCGATCTTTATCGTAAGTGTCCAGTACGATGCACTTCAGTTCCAGGCGCGCGTCATCGCCCAAAACTTCGCGCAGTTCGGCCAGGGCCATCTCCTTGCGAGACGCCGGCGCGGGTGTGCGCTGTGCTTCGGAAGCTGTTCGCAGTTCGCCGACCTGTTGGTTAAAGGCGTCGGCGATGGTTTGCATATCTGCAGGCGACGTCACACTCGTGACGATGCTGTTGGTCAGGCCCCATTCCTTGAGCGCGTCATGCTGGGCGACATATTCGATCTGACGCTGAGCCTGGGACACTGGAGCGATATCCGCGTACAACATGACCTCGCCGTAACTCATGGTGGATGCCCGGCCCGGCGTCTCAGCCTCTATGCGCGCCACCGCCGTACTGAAGCTGACGTGGGCGGGGGAGCCGTGAGTGACCGTGGCCGGGATATCCTTGACCAGCAACTCTGGCGCCTTGGAGGCCAGTTTCAGGTTGGCCTGGATATTGGCTTTTTCCGGTGACGAAGCCTCTTTCGTGACGTAGTACAAATGGTCGGCCACACGCTGGGCCGTCTCTGATAAAGGTTTGCCTTTAAGCTGCTGGCCGGCCAGGTCAAAGCCTGAAATGTGCTTCTGGGGCAAGGTTGCCTGGGTGAATGCATCGGTGTAATTCAGGTTCAAGGCCGCCATTAACCAATCATTGACGCTGCCTTTGACCGACAGTGTGTTGAACTTGGCCTGGATGGCCGCCCCCAGCGCCTGGCCCTTGGGCGACTGGATGATGCGGTCGAGCAGTTGCCGTGGGTTGCGAAGCTCGTGGGCTTCGACTGCTACACCTTGCATCAACGCTTCCAACACATTGCGGTTGCTCCCCAGGTTCAGGTCACCCACATTGCCGTGCTGCAAGAACGCCAACAGTTGGCGCTGGGTGTCCGTGTCAATCGGCTGCGGCCAGGACAGGGCGCCGCCGTAGTTACCATGGACGGGGCTTCGCGGTGTGGGGGTGAGGAGGAATCGCCTGAGGTTCTCCACTTCCTGTGCGGTGCCGGGTTTTTCAAAGCCGTGGTATTCAAGAAAATCAGCCAGGTTAGCCACGCCTCCTTGCTGCACACCTCGATCCCGTTCGTATGAGGAGTGGGGGTTCAATTCGAAGGTGGTTTCACGCAGATACGCGGGGACCTGCGACAGCTGAAGGCTGCCTGAGGCAAGCACTGTCCCCAGATGCTTCAACAACACAGTCGCTTGGTGCCGGTTGTTGATGTTCCCCAGCAGCGTCTGCTGCTGCTCGAGTGCGTCCTCGCTGCGCGTTTCCTGGAGCCCAGGGAATACAGCGGGGTCAAGTGGGGCAAAGGTTTTATCGCGCTCCAGCTCGGCGGCGCGTTGCTGGAGTTCGGAAGGGGCGATTCGCGTCGGCTCTTTGTAGAACTGCCCAACCAGCCAGGCCGGCGCACGGTTGGCGCTCTCGGACGACGGAAGGGGAAACGGCCTGTTCCTGTCGGAGATGACCCCTCCGGCATCCATTAACGGCCCTCGTACCGCCGACCAGCGCTTGTCCTCGCTCGCACGCAACTGTAAGGGCGCATTGAGCGAAACATCTGGGGTTACACGGTAGGTGACTTGACCACTTTGCGGCAGGATTTTGATCGAGTCGGGCAGGGCTCTGACCGTGAGCCGCCAGTCGAGGAACTCCGGCGACCGAGCGGCATTGCCTAGTAACTTCCACCACTGGCCAAATGTTGAATCCGGCGGAATATCCACCATGATCGCGTTGTCGTGGGCGGGAACGCCGCTGAAGCCCTGCAATGCCTTGCCGTAGTTCTGCGCCAACGCACTGTCGCCCCTGGCCCGGGGGGAATTGCCAGGGGCAGAGAGGTGGGGGCTTTCGCGGTCAGGCTCTACAGCTACCTGCTCGACTGGCTCCAGCGTGTCGCTGGCAATGGAAGAGTGCAGGGGAAAAGCGTGGGCAAGGCTGTTGGAAATCGTCATGGGTGGCGGCTCTATCATCAGGATTGAGGTCCACTGGGTGAAAATTCCAGGTCCCAGTGGTAATCCTTCGTACCCAAGCCCCTTGACCGATTCCATTTTCGAACCGTGGCTTTATTGCACCTTGTTGCCGATTGCCTCCGCTTGGCTGGCGGCTGCGCGGATCATTTCCCTGACTTTCGCCGTCAAGAGATCAAACGTGAACGGCTTGGTAATCAACTGCATCCCAGGGTCCAGAAAACCACCGCGCACCGCCGCGTGTTCGGCATAGCCGGTGATAAATAGGACCTTGAGTTCCGGCCGAATCTGCCGGCCGATTTCCGCCAGTTGCCGGCCGTTCATGCCCGGCAGCCCGACATCGCTGATCATCAGGTCAATGCGCTGGTCGGACTCGATGATCGGCAGTGCGGTGTTGGCATCGCCGGCCTCGACAAAGGCATAGCCCAGTTCCTTGAGCACCGCGCTGACCAGCACCCGTACCGCCGGGTCGTCCTCGACGATCAACACTGTTTCACCGGCATTGGCAAAGGGCAGCCGCGCGGGGTTCGCCGCTTCGGCCACGACCATTTTACCGACGAAACGCGGCAGGAACAGGCTGACGGTAGTGCCTTTTCCGACTTCGCTGTGGATCGTCACATGGCCACCGGATTGCCGTGCAAAGCCGTAAATCATCGACAGGCCGAGGCCGGTGCCCTGGCCGATCGGTTTGGTGGTGAAGAAAGGATCGAAGACGCGCCCCATTAAACTTTCCGGGATACCGCAGCCGCTGTCGCTGACGCTCAATTCAACGTAGTCACCGGGTTGCAATGTGCCGTAGGCGGCGGTGAACACGCTGTCGAGATGGCGGTTGCTGGTTTCCACGGTGAGGTTGCCGCCGTTCGGCATGGCATCGCGTGCGTTGATCACCAGGTTGAGCAGCGCGCTTTCCAACTGGTTGGGGTCGGCTTCGGCGGTCCAGAGCGGGTCGCTGAGGCGCATGTCCAGCGCAATGCTTTCATTGATGCTGCGTTGCAACAGTTCGCCCATGGAGGTCACCAGTTGGTTGATCTCGACGGGTTTTGAATCCAGCGACTGCCGCCGGGAGAACGCGAGCAGGCGGTGGGTAAGGCCGGCGGCCCGGTTGGCGGAGGTGACGCCCAGGTCGATCAGGCTGTCCAGGTCGTCCAGCTTGCCGCGGGAGACGCGCCTGCGCAGTAACTCCAGGCTGCCGATGATGCCGGTGAGCATGTTGTTGAAGTCATGGGCGATGCCGCCGGTCAACTGGCCGACGGCCTCCATCTTCTGCGATTGACGCAGTGCTTCTTCATTGCTGCGCAGCTGCGCCGTGCGTTCTTCTACTTGCTGCTCGAGCGTCTCCAGCGTGCGTTGCAAGCGCAGTTCGCTTTCGCTCAGGTCGATCAGCCGGTCGCGCGCATCGTATTGTCGGCGTCGTCCGCGCAGTGCCGCCGTAACCAGGCTGATCAACGTCACAGGATGGAAAGGCCGCTCGAGGAAGGTGACATTGCCCAATAACCCGCTCAGGTGCGAGGAACCGTTCTGCTCGGCGCCGCCGTGATGGGTCATCAATACGATGGGCAAGTCCGACCACGCAGGCTGTTGGTGCAAATACTCGAGCAGCGGCTCCAGATCGACGCCGCGCAAGGCTTCGGCAGCAATAATCAGCAGGCCGGCTCCTTCTTCCAGTGCGTTGCACAAGGCCGTCAGGCCCGTGGCGATCACGCCGTTGTACCCGGCCTCGTTGAGCATCATCAGCGCCAACGCGCCGTCGCGGCCCATCGGCGCAAGTACGATGGCGCGCTCGGAGACGGGGGATAGGCTCGTCACTGGCCCTCATCCTTGAGCAGAGGAGAGCCGGCGCCCATGTACGTGGGGATACCGCGCAGTACGCCCTGGAAATTATCGAGCGGCTCGCCGACAGTCATGCCCTGGCTGCTGATGCGGTACTCGCGAATGGTCGATTCATGGGCACCGGTGCGTTTCTTGATGATTGAAATGGCGCGGCGCACCTTGCCCAGCGCTTCGAAATAGCGCAGCAGAATGACCGTGTCGGCGAGGTAGGTAATGTCGACGGGCGCCTGCATGTCACCGACCAGGCCGTGCTGGGCGACGGTCATGAACGTGGCGGCGCCGCGGCGGTTGAGATACAGCAGCAGTTCGTGCATGTGCAGGATCAGCGCATTTTCTTCCGGCATGGCGGCCTGATAGCCGTTGATGCTGTCGATCACCACAGTCTTGATCCCGCGCTCATCCACGCAGCGCCGCACGCGGTGCGAGAACTCGCCGGGGGTCAACTCGGCCGCGTCGACTTGTTCGATCAGCAGGTTGCCGGTGGCTTGCAGCGCGGCGAGGTCGATGCCCATGTTTTTCATGCGCTCGAAGAGCAGGCCCAGTTCCTCATCGAAGATGAACAGCGCGGCTTTTTCGCCCCGCGCCACGGCGGCGGCGGCAAACACCATCGAGATCAGCGACTTGCCGGTGCCGGCGGGGCCGAGGATCAGGCTGCTGGAGCCGGTCTCGACTCCGCCGCCCATCAAGGCATCCAGTTCGCGAATGCCGCTGCTCAGGGTCTCGCGCACATAGCCGCCGCGATGCTCGGCCGCCACCAGCCGCGGGAACACATGCACGCCATCGCCCATGATGGTGAAATCGTGGAAGCCGCCGCGGTACTTTTGGCCGCGGTACTTCACGACCCGCACGCGACGGCGTTCGGCGCCGTAATTGGGCGTCAGTTCTTCCAGGCGAATCACCCCGTGGGCGACGCTGTGTACGGTTTTGTCGAGGGATTCGGTGGTCAGGTCGTCGAGCAGCAACACCGTGGCGTCGTAGCGCACGAAATAGTGCTTGATCGCCAGGATCTGTCGTCGATAACGCAGGGAACTTTGCGCCAGCAGGCGGATTTCGGAGAGGCTGTCGACCACCACGCGGGTCGGCTTGACCCGTTCCACCACTTCAAAGATCTGCCGCGTGGCCTCGCCCAGTTCCAGGTCGGAAGAGTACAACAGGCTTTGCTGCTGTTCGGCATTGAGCAGGCTTTCCGGCGGGGTCAGCTCGAAAATATGGATATTGTCATCCAGATCCCAGCCGTGGGATTTTGCGCCCTGGCGCAATTCACGTTCGGTTTCGGACAAGGTGATATAGAGCGAGCGTTCACCATTTTCTGCCCCTGCCTTCAGGAAGTGCAGGGCGACGGTGGTTTTGCCGGTCCCTGGTTCGCCTTCGAGCAGAAACAGATGGCTGCGGGACAAACCGCCGCAAAGAATGTCATCAAGACCTTCGATACCGGTGGCCGCCTTTTCGGATAACAGCGCGTTGGACATAGACAAGAAGTGCCCTCAGGTCACATACGAGTAAGGGGTGCGCGTTCGTTCGAGCGCGCTATACCTTCTTGACCCTGGCGTATGAGCGGGGTTCCACCTTTTCGTCTTTTGCGCGCAATGTCAGCGCCTGGGCGGCGATGCGGCGCGCCTACAGGCCCTGTTGCAGCGCCGGATCATCCGGGTTTTGTTGCTCCAACTGCGCCAGCAGCACCTGAACGTTCTGCAATTGACCGCTTTCTTTCCAGTAGCTGACCAGCAGCACTCGCGCCTTGCGATTGGCCGGGTGGCGCTGGATGATTTCTTCCAACTGGCGCTGGGCGGCTTCGAGTTCTTCCTGAGCGTGCAGGGTGGTGGCCAGGTCGTAACGGTAATCCTGATTGCTCGGTTCCAGTTCCACTGCCTTGGACAGGCCGAGCAAGGCGTAAGCACGCTCGCCATGGTGCAGCAACCACATGCCCAGGGCGTGTTGCAGGTACGCGGATTCGGGGTGCGCCGCGAGCTGGCGGGCGAGCAGTTGGCGGGACTCGTCGGTCTTGCCCTGTTTATCCAGCAGTTCGATTTGCGCAACCACGGCTTGCAGGTTGTCCGGCTGCAGGCGCATCGCTTGCTCCAGGGCGTTCTGCGCCTCCGGCAGCAGCGCGCTGTGGATGTACAGGCGCGCCAGTTGGAGCCAACCTTCGGCGGTTTCAGGTTGCGCCTTGAGCTTCTTCACGAACTCATCGAGTACCTGCTGCAAGGGCCCGAAATACAGGCCGAGGGTGTCGGGCGAGAGGCCGAGCAATGCGTTGGCGGCGGCAAAGCGCACGTCTTGTTGCGGATCGTCGAGCAATGGCCCGAGCAGCAGCGTGCGCTGGCCCGTGGGCACCAGGCCGACGATGCTGTGAATCGCCGCTTCACGCACCTGCGGCGAGTCATCGGCCAGGTCCTTGTCGGCGAGCTTCAGTGCCTGGGGGCTGGGGTAATTGGGCAGCTCGGCGTGCAAGGCCACACGACGCTCGTCGGACAAGTCCGGCCGGGCCAGTTGCTGGTACAGCACGCGGGCGGCGCCCGGTTCGCCGTTGCGCGCCTGTTTCAAGGCTTTCGCGTAGCCATGGGCAATGGCGGGCGGCACGGCCACCGGGGTGGAACGGGAGAAATACCAGGTGATCAGCACAATCAACAACAGGGCGCACAGGCCGATGATGGAGTAACGGCGTGACTTTGACATGCAGGCGTCCGAGAGCTTAGGCAGCTAGGGCAAAGCTCTCAGCTTCGGTCAGACCACGGCGAGTGTCAAACCTGTATCAGGTCAGCACGTATTCCACCGGCTCCAGGGCAGGCGGCAAGGCCGTTTCGCCGAGGGCCGCCAGGATCTCGCGCTCCAGGGTCCGCACGATCGCGTTGCAGGGCAGGTCGTTCTCATCGAAGCCGAAGGGGTCCTCCAGGTCGTCGCCGATTTCGTCGAGGCCAAAGAAGGTGTAGCTGACGATTGCGGTGAACACCGGTGTCAGCCAGCCCAGCGGTTCGGCCATGGCAAACGGCAACAGAATGCAGAACAGGTAAATGGTGCGGTGCAGCAGCAGGGTGTAGGGGAAGGGCAGCGGTGTGCTTTTGATCCGCTCGCACGCTGCCTGCACCTGGGTCAGGCTGACCAGTCGGGTTTCCAGCTGGGTGTAGCGCCATTCACTGATCACGCCCCGTTCGGCCAGCCCGGAAAACCGCGCGCCGAGCTGTTGCAGGACCTGGTCCGGGAGGTTGGGGTGGCCTGATTCGACGTCGATCCAGGGCTTCACCGCTCGCGCCTCATCTTCCAGGCGCAGGCGCGCGATCAATCCATGGGCAAAGCCGCACAGGCCGCGCAGCAGGCCGGCCCGCTCCAGCGGGTCGCTGAATACCTGGGTTTCACGGATCAGTGAGCGCACTTCGATGGTCATCTGCCCGAGTTGCTTGCGGCCTTCCCACCAGCGGTCGTAGCAAGCGTTGTTGCGAAAACTCATGAAGATCGACAGCGACAGCCCGAGCAAGGTGAACGGCGTGGCATTGACCTTGGAGAAATACGCCGGGTGCAGGGTTTCCACCAGCACGATGACCGAGGCCAGCAACGTGACCAGCAGGCTGCGCAGGGCGATGCGCTTGGCGATCGAGCCCTTGAGCGAAAACAGAATGCCCAGCAGGTTGGGTTTGGGGCGAACGATCATCGGGAGGGGCTTCTTCGGTGGCGCAGGCCATCAGGTTAGAAGCTGGCGGCCGGCGCGTCCAATCGCTTGGGCCGACCGCTTGATCGGCGGGGTCTATGATCAAGCGGCATTGGCCAAACCAGTCAGGCATGTTGGTGGCTTTGACCATTGCTGCTGCAGCGCTCTAGAGCGACTATTTCCGCGGCTCTCGTCCGAAAAAACGTCCTGAAAATAAAAATACTGAAGGATTTGAAGCGATGCGTGACTATTTGGCTGCCACTACCGAGTTTGATTACCAACACACCGTCGACAGCGCCTTGGCCGGTAACCTGCAAGGCCTCAATGCCTGCGTGGAATGCTGCGACCGACATGCGTTACCAGGGCGCATTGCGCTGTTCTGGGAAGGCAAGGATGGGCGCAGTGCCACATCCACCTTCAGCGACTTGCAAGACCAGGCTGCACGCTTCGCCAATTTCCTGTTGGCCCAGGGCGTCAAACGCGGCGACAAGGTGGCCGGCCTGTTGCCACGCACCGCCGAATTACTGGTGGTGGTCCTTGCGACCTGGCGCATCGGCGCCGTCTATCAACCGTTGTTCACCGCCTTCGGCCCCAAGGCCATTGAGCATCGCCTGAACAGTTCCGGCGCGGCCGTGGTGGTCACCGATGCGGTGAACCGGCCCAAGCTCGCGCAAGTGGAAGGCTGCCCGACGATCGTCACGGTCACTGGCGCCAAGGGCGAAGGCCTGGTACGCGGTGATTTCAGCTTCTGGGCCGAGCTGGCCACCTGTTCCAACCACTGCGAGCCGGTGCTGCTGGGCGCTGACGACCCGTTCCTGCTGATGTTCACCTCGGGCACCACCGGCCCGTCGAAAGCGCTGTCGGTGCCGCTCAAGGCCATTGTTGCGTTCCAGAGCTACACCCGCGACGCGGTGGACCTGCGCCCCGAAGACGCATTCTGGAACGTTGCCGACCCGGGCTGGGCCTATGGCATCTATTTCGGTGTGACCGGACCGTTGTCCATGGGCCACCCGATTACTTTCTACGATGGCCCGTTCACCCTCGAAAGCACCTGCCGGGTGATCAATAAATACGGGATCACCAACCTGACCGGCTCGCCGACCGCGTATCGCCTGTTGATTGCCGGCGGCGAGCAATTCGCCCGCTCGATCAAGGGCAAGCTGCGTATTGTCAGCAGCGCCGGCGAGCCGCTGAACCCGGAAGTGATCCGCTGGTTTGCCGACAACCTGGGGGTGACCATCCATGACCACTACGGCCAGACCGAGTTGGGTATGGTGCTGTGCAATCACCACGGCCTGGAACACCCGGTGCATGTCGGTTCGGCGGGTTTTGCCTCGCCAGGGCATCGCATCGTGGTGCTGGACGACGATCACCAGGAATTGCCCGCCGGCCAGCCAGGGATTCTCGCCGTCGACCGCGAGCAATCGCCGATGTGTTGGTTCGCCGGCTATGACGGCGTGCGGACCAAGGCGTTTGTCGGCAAGTACTACCTCAGCGGCGACACCGTCGAACTGAACCCTGACGGCAGCATCAGCTTCGTCGGGCGCAGTGACGATGTGATCACCACTTCCGGCTACCGCGTCGGCCCGTTCGATGTGGAAAGCGCGCTGGTCGAACACCCGGCGGTGGTGGAAGCGGCGGTCGTCGGCAAGCCCGACGCGGAACGCACCGAACTGGTGAAAGCCTTCGTGGTGATCAACGAGCAGTTCCGCGCCACCCCCGAGCTGGCCGAGGAATTGCGCCTGCATGTACGCCAGCGCCTGGCCGCGCATGCCTACCCGCGGGAAATCGAATTTGTCAGCGACTTGCCCAAGACCCCGAGCGGCAAGCTGCAGCGCTTCATTTTGCGTAATCAGGAAATCGCCAAGGCGCAAGCCGTGTTGGCCTGATCCACTTTTCAAGGAAACAACGATGCAGATTGCAAACAAGGTTTTTCTGGTCAGCGGCGGCGCGTCGGGCCTCGGCGCAGCCACCGCTGACATGCTGGTCGCCGCCGGCGCCAAGGTGATGCTGGTGGACCTGAACGCCGATGCCGTCGCGGCCAAGGCCAAACAACTGGGCGACAACGCCCGCAGCGCGGTGGCGGACATCAGCCAGGAAGCCGCTGCCGAAGCCGCCGTGCAGGCCACCGTTGCGGCCTTTGGGGGCTTGCACGGGCTGGTGAACTGCGCCGGTGTGGTACGTGGCGAGAAGATCCTCGGCAAGAACGGCCCCCATGGCCTGGCCAGCTTTGCCCAGGTGATCAACGTCAACCTGATCGGCAGCTTCAACCTGCTGCGCCTGGCCGCTGCGGCCATCGCAGAAACCCAGGCAGACGCCGACGGTGAGCGCGGCGTGATCATCAATACCGCGTCGGTAGCGGCGTTTGACGGGCAGATCGGCCAGGCGGCGTATGCTGCGTCCAAAGGTGCGATCGCCAGCCTGACCCTGCCCGCCGCACGCGAATTGGCGCGCTTCGGCATTCGGGTGATGACCATCGCCCCCGGCATTTTCGAAACCCCGATGATGGCTGGCATGACCCCGGAAGTCCGCGATTCCCTGGCCGCTGGCGTGCCGTTCCCGCCACGCCTGGGCAAACCGAGCGAATACGCCGCGTTGGTTCGGCACATTATTGAAAACAGCATGCTCAATGGCGAGGTGATCCGTCTCGACGGCGCCTTGCGCATGGCAGCCAAGTAAGAGAGGAAGCGTCATGAGTGACCCCATCGTAATTGTCAGCGCCGCACGCACCCCCATGGGAGGGTTCCAGGGCGATCTCAAAGGCCTGACCGCGCCGCAGCTGGGCTCCGCGGCGATTCGCGCCGCCGTCGAGCGTGCCGGCATCGCCAGCGATGCCGTGGATGAGGTGCTGTTCGGCTGTGTACTGCCGGCCGGCCTCGGCCAGGCCCCGGCACGCCAGGCCGCGCTTGGCGCCGGGCTGGACAAGGCCACCCGCTGCACCACCCTCAACAAAATGTGCGGCTCGGGCATGGAGGCGACGATGCTTGCCCATGACTCGCTGCTGGCCGGCAGCGTTGATGTGGTGATTGCCGGCGGCATGGAAAGCATGTCCAACGCGCCGTACCTGCTGGACCGCGCACGCAGTGGCTATCGCATGGGCCACGGCCGCGTGCTCGACCATATGTTCCTCGACGGCCTGGAAGACGCTTACGACAAAGGCCGCCTGATGGGCACCTTTGCCGAGGACTGCGCACAACATAACGGCTTTACCCGCGAGGCCCAGGATGCGTTTGCCATTGCATCCCTGAGCCGCGCACAAGCGGCGATCAGCAATGGCAGCTTCGCGGCCGAGATCGTCCCGGTGCAGGTCACAGTGGGCAAGGAGCAAAAAACCATCCTGCATGATGAGCAACCGCCCAAAGCCAAGCCGGAAAAGATCGCCAGTCTGAAACCGGCGTTCCGTGAAGGGGGCACAGTGACTGCGGCCAACTCCAGTTCGATTTCCGACGGTGCGGCGGCCTTGCTCCTGATGCGGCAGTCCGAGGCGCACAAGCGCGGGCTGCAACCCTTGGCGGTTATCCGTGGGCATGCGGCGTTTGCCGATGAGCCGGGCCTGTTTCCGGAGGCGCCGGTGGGGGCGATCCGCAAGTTGATGAGCAAGACCGGCTGGAACCTGGGCGACGTGGACCTGTTCGAAATCAACGAAGCCTTTGCCGTGGTCAGCCTGATCACCATGAGCAAGCTGGAGATCCCCCACGACAAGGTCAACATTCATGGCGGCGCCTGTGCCCTGGGCCACCCGATCGGCGCCTCAGGCGCGCGGATTCTGGTGACGCTGCTGTCGGCCCTGCGCCAGAAAGGCCTCAAGCGTGGCGTCGCCGCCATCTGCATCGGCGGCGGTGAAGCCACGGCCATGGCGGTCGAATGCCTGTATTAAGGATTGAACATGCTGCCCAATGACGAACAACTGCAAATCAGCGACGCGGCCCGACAATTCGCCCAGGAACGCCTGAAACCGTTCGCGGCCGAGTGGGACCGCGAGCACCGCTTTCCCAAGGAGGCCATCGGCGAAATGGCCGAACTGGGCTTCTTCGGCATGCTGGTGCCGGAACAGTGGGGCGGTTGCGACACCGGCTACCTGGCCTACGCCATGGCCCTGGAAGAAATCGCCGCCGGTGACGGGGCCTGCTCGACCATCATGAGCGTACACAACTCGGTGGGCTGCGTGCCGATCCTCACGTTCGGCAACGATCAGCAGAAAGAGCAGTTCCTCAAGCCCCTGGCCAGCGGCGCGATGCTCGGCGCCTTCGCGTTGACCGAGCCGCAGGCCGGTTCCGATGCCAGCAGCCTGAAAACCCGTGCGCGCCGCGAAGGCGACCACTATGTGTTGAACGGCTGCAAACAATTCATCACCTCCGGGCAAAACGCCGGCATCGTGATTGTGTTTGCCGTCACCGACCCGGCGGCGGGCAAGCGCGGCATCAGCGCGTTTATCGTGCCGACGGATTCGCCGGGCTACACGGTGGCGCGGGTCGAGGACAAGCTGGGCCAGCATGCGTCGGACACTTGCCAGATCCTGTTCGAAGACGTCAAGGTGCCGCTCGCCAATCGTCTGGGGGAGGAGGGCGAAGGCTACCGCATCGCCCTGGCCAACCTCGAAGGCGGGCGTGTCGGCATTGCCTCGCAATCGGTGGGCATGGCCCGCGCCGCCTTTGAAGCGGCGCGCGACTATGCCCGCGAGCGCGAAAGTTTTGGCAAACCCTTGATCGAACACCAGGCCGTGGCCTTCCGCCTGGCGGACATGGCCACGCAAATCGCCGTCGCGCGGCAAATGGTGCATTACGCCGCCGCCCTGCGCGACAGCGGCAAACCGGCGCTGGTCGAGGCGTCCATGGCCAAGCTGTTCGCCTCGGAAATGGCCGAGAAAGTCTGCTCTGCCGCCTTGCAAACCTTGGGCGGTTACGGTTACCTGAGCGACTTCCCCTTGGAGCGGATCTACCGCGATGTGCGGGTCTGCCAGATTTACGAAGGCACCAGCGATATTCAGCGCATGGTCATCTCACGCAATCTTTAAGGAGCCACTATATGAGTTACGAAACTATTTTGCTCGACGTGCAGGGCCGTGTCGGGTTGATCACCCTCAACCGCCCGCAAGCCCTGAACGCGTTGAACGCACAACTGATCAACGAGTTGAATCAGGCGCTGGACACCCTGGAACGCAACCCTGAAATCGGCTGCATCGTGCTGACCGGCTCGAAAAAAGCCTTCGCCGCCGGCGCCGACATCAAGGAAATGGCCGAGCTGACCTACCCGCGGATCTATATCGACGACCTGTTCAGCGAAGCCGATCGCGTGGCCAACCGTCGCAAGCCGATCATCGCGGCCGTCAACGGCTTCGCCCTGGGCGGCGGCTGTGAGCTGGCGCTGATGTGCGACTTCATTCTGGCGGGCGACGGCGCCAAGTTCGGCCAGCCGGAAATCAACCTTGGCGTGCTGCCGGGCATGGGCGGCACCCAGCGCCTGACCCGCGCCGTGGGCAAGGCCAAAGCCATGGAAATGTGCCTGACCGGGCGCTTTATCGATGCGGTGGAAGCCGAGCGTTGTGGGGTCGTGGCGCGTATTGTCCCGGCCGATGAACTGCTCGAAGAGGCGCTGAAAGTCGCCACGCTGATTGCCGGCAAGTCGGTGCCGATCAGCATGATGGTCAAGGAAAGCGTGAACCGGGCGTTTGAAGTGAGCCTGTCGGAAGGCGTGCGCTTTGAGCGTCGAGTATTCCATGCGGCGTTTGCGACGCAGGATCAGAAGGAAGGCATGGCGGCATTCGTGGCCAAGCGCGCGCCTGAATTCAAAGATCAGTAAGCAGCTTATAAACGCCACACCCCCCCTGTGGGACGCTCCCACAGGGGGGGTGTGGCGTGTCAGTCAGAGCTGGTAGTTCTTCAGCTCCCGTGCAATCACCATCCGCTGAATTTCGCTGGTGCCCTCGTAGATCTGCGTGATCCGCGCATCGCGGTAGTAGCGCTCCACCGGATAATCCTCCAGATACCCATACCCGCCATGAATCTGCATGGCCGAGGAGCAGACCTTTTCGGCCATTTCCGAGGCGAACAGCTTGGCCTGGGACGCTTCCGAAAGGCACGGCTTGCCCGCACTGCGCAGGCGTGCGGCGTGCAGGATCAGTAAACGTGCGGCATTGAGCCGGGTTTGCATGTCGGCCAGCAGGTTGGCCACGCTCTGGTGCTCGATGATGGCCTTGTCGAACTGCACGCGGTCACGGGCATACGCCAGCGCCGCTTCAAACGCAGCACGGGCGATGCCCAGGGCTTGAGCGGCAATGCCGATGCGCCCGCCTTCCAGGTTGGACAGCGCAATCGCCAGGCCTTTGCCGCGCTCACCCAGCAGGTTGGCCTCAGGCACGCTGCATTGGTTGAGGGTGACGGCACAGGTGTCCGAGGCGCGGATGCCCATTTTGTGTTCGGTACGGTCGACCACGAACCCCGGCGTGTCGGTCGGCACCAGGAAGGCAGAAATGCCGCGCTTGCCCAGTTCCGGATCGGTCACCGCAAACACAATCGCCAACTTGGCGCGCTTGCCGTTGCTGACAAACTGCTTGGCGCCATTGATCACCCACTGGCCGTCGCGCAGTTCGGCACGGGTACGCAGGTTGTGGGCTTCGGAGCCGGCCTGCGGTTCGGTCAGGCAGAAGCAGCCGATGGCCTGGCCGCTGGCGAGGTCGGCCAGCCAGGTTTGTTTCTGTTCAGGTGTGCCGTAGTTGAGGATTGGCCCGCAACCCACTGAATTATGGATACTCATCAGGGCGCCTGTGGCACCGTCGCCGGCGGAAATCTCTTCCACGGCCAAGGCATATGCCACGTAATCGACATAGGTGCCGCCCCATTCTTCCGGCACCACCATGCCCAGCAGGCCCAGTTCGCCCATCTTCGCCACCAGGGCATCATCGATCCAGCCGGCTTTTTCCCAGGCCTGGGCGTGAGGGGCGATTTCGCCACGGGCAAAGTCGCGCGCCATGTCGCGAATCATGATCTGTTCTTCAGTATATTCAATATCTTGCATGGCTTATCTCGCAACCTGCGTGAAGTTGTGGAAGAAGCTTTCCACGTGGCTCGGGTCCAGTCCATGGAGCGTCGACGGGTTCCAGCGCGGGCTCTTGTCCTTGTCGATGATCAGGGCGCGGACGCCTTCAATCAGGTCGCCACGCTCGAACCACTGGCGATCCAGATGCAGTTCCAGGGCGAAACACTGCTCCAGCCGCAAACGGCGCCCGCGCCGCAGCATTTCCAGGGTCACGGCCATGGCCAGCGGCGAACGGGTTTGCATCAGGTTGGCCGTGGTCAGCGCCCATTCATGGCTGTTGGCGACGGTCACTTGCTGCAGTTGTTCGACAATGCTCGGCACGTCCGGCAAGGCAAAGAAATGATCGATGGCGGGGCGCAAGGCGGCAAGCGGGGCGTCCGGCAGTTGTTGCACGGCCAGCTTGGCCAACACGCCTTGCAGGTCCTTGAGAGGGGAGTCTTGCCATTGCAGTTGATCGAGTTTCTGGTCGAGGTCGGCCAGCTTGGTGCTGTCCAGGTACCAGTCCGCCAGCCCGCAGTACAACGCATCGGCCGCGCGAATCTGCACGCCGGTAACGCCCAGATAAATGCCCAGTTCGCCAGGAATGCGCGGCAGGAAGTAGCTGCCGCCGACGTCGGGGAAGTAACCGATCGCCACTTCCGGCATCGCCAGGCGGCTGCGTTCGGTGACCACGCGCAGATCCGCGCCTTGCACCAGGCCCATGCCGCCGCCGAGGACAAAACCGTCCATCAGGGCCAGTATCGGTTTGCGGTAATGGTGGATGGACAGGTCGAGGGCGTATTCCTCGACGAAGAAATCCTGGTGCAGGCTGTCGCCGTTCTTGAAGCTGTCGTAAAGCGAGCGAATATCGCCGCCGGCGCAGAAGGCTTTTTCACCGGCACCGCGTAGGACCACGGCGTACACCTGGGGATCGTCTGCCCAGGCCTGTAACTGTTCGGTCAGGCTGCGAACCATGTTCAGGGTGATGGCGTTCAAGCCGGCGGGGCGATTGAGGGTAAGGTGGCCAATATGGTTGCGAACGTCGGCCAGAACCTCTTGCTGAAGCCTGTCGGCGTGGCTTGCCTCGGATGAAACCTGAGCAGTCATCTGTAACTCCCTGCTTTTATTGTTCTTTATCAATATGTTCGGGGACGAACGCTCCCGCGATCGTACCAGTGCAAATTTGCCCAGTACAACCCGGAATCATGCAGGTCGTTTTTGCATTTATGCAGAACCGGCGATCAGGCCGCCGAAGGATGAAAATAGCCGGCCAGAGCCTCGGCGCAGAGCAGCACGGCCCGCCTGGCCGCAGGCTCGGCAGCGGGGTGGTTGATAAACCCGTGGCGCATGCCTGGGTACTCTTTGTGCCGCACCGGCACCCCGGCGGTTTTCAAGCGTCGCGCGAAGGCGCGCCCTTCATCGCGCAGCGGATCGCAGCCGGCGGTGATGATCAAGGCCGCAGGCAAGCCCTGCAGGCACGGATCGCGGGCGGGTGAAAGCCAAGGATGCGCCCGCGGCGTATCGGCGGGTACGTAGTGGCTCACGTACCACTCCAGCAATTCGGCCGTCAGCCCGAAGCCTGTGGCGAAGTCATGTCGGGAACGATTGCGCGCCAGGCAGTCGAGAAGCGGGTAGAGCAGTAATTGAAAACCGATGTGCGCCTCGCCCAGGTCCCTGGCCATTTGGCCGATCACCGCGGCAAGCCCGCCGCCCGAGCCACCGCCCGCCACAGCGATACGCCGAGTGTCCAAGCCCAGGCTGGCACCGTGGCGGGCGATCCAGACCGTGGCGGCATAACAGCTTTTTACCGCGGCGGGGAAGCGTTGTTCCGGTGGCCTCGGGTAGTCCACCGCCACCACGGCGCAGCCGGCCCACTCCGCCATCACCCGGCAAAAGCTGTCGTGGGTATCGAGGTCGCCTGTGACCCAGCCGCCGCCGTGGAAATACATCAGCACCGCGGCCGGCGCAGGACGGGCCGGCCGGTACAGCCTCACGGCCACCGGCTGCCCCGGTGTGGCCAGGGTCAGGTCGCTGACATCCATCACCACCGCATCACGCACTTCCCGGCGTGCCTGCTCGGGGCTCATGGCCTGGCCTCCGGTGCCTGTGCCTGGGCTTCGATTTCCACCAGGTAGTCCGGGGTTATCAGCGCCTTGACGCCCAACAACATGGTGGTCGGTTCGCAGCCCTCGAAAAACTCCTTATGCGCTTGGGCGATTTGCGGCCACCACTTCACGTTGGTGGTGTACATGCGTGTGGCAATCACTCGGGTGCGATCGGTGCCCAGCCGTTTAAGCGCCGCTTCGATGATTTCCAGGCAGCGACGGGTCTGTAAGTACACATCGTCGCTGGCGTAGGGGTTGCCCTGCTCGTCGAAGGCTACCGTGCCACTGGTGACGATGGTTTCACCGACGCGCAAGGCACGGCAGTAACCGCCATTTTTCTCCCAGGGGGCGGCGGAAAAGCAGCGCTGGATCGATGCGCCCTTTGGAATCGGTTCAAGTTCGACGTGGAGGGTCTTCAAGCCGCGGAACTGCAGGTTACTGGTACGCCACACCGGCGGCTTTTTCTCCTGCAGGCGCAGGTTCGGGAAGCGCTTGAGCAGGCTGCTGAACACCACCTCGGCCTCCAGCCGGAACAGCGCCGGGCCCAGACAGAAATGCACGCCACGGCCAAAGGCCAGGTGGTCGTTTTTCGCGCGTTGAATGTTGAAGCGGTCCGGGTCGGCGAAGTGCTCCGGGTCGCGGTTGGCAGCGGCACGTATCAGGTACACCAGATCGCCTTTGCGCAGGGTCTGGCCTCTGAGCTCGATATCTTGCGTCACGACGCGATGGCTGAACTGCCCCGACGGATCAATGCGCAGCATTTCTTCGATCGCGGGTTTCATCAACGAACCATCGGCCAGCAGTGCGTTCAACTGGGCAGGGTTGGTCAACAAGTACCACAGGCCGATGCCCAGCATATCGGCGCTGGTGGTGTAGCCAGCCACCAGAACAAAGGCCACCTGGGCCAGCAGATCATCTGTGCTCGTGTCGGGGCCGGCGGCGGCGATGACACGGCTGACCAAGTCGTCACGCGGGGCCTGTCGGCGTCGCTCGATCAGGTTGCCGAAGTAGGCGTACATCTCCTCCAGGCCTTGCGCGGCGGCGCCGGGAGTATTCGCCGGGTCAAGGTTGCCGACCAGAAACATCAGGATCACATCGGTCCAGCGCCGCAGCTTGAGCGCATCTTTTTTGGGGATGCCGTAGAGCATCGCCAGCACTCTGGCCGGCACCTGATTGAACAGGCGGCTCATCAGTTCGGCGGAAGGGCCCACTGTGGCGAGGAGTTCATCGGTAACCGCCTGGATGTCTGCCCGCAGCGCTTCAATCGAGCGCGGCGTGAATGCGCGGCCGAGCAGATGGCGGCTGGCCTCATGGACTTTGCCATCCTGGGCGTACATCCAGCGCGATGCTTTTTCAATAAAGGGCTCGTACATCGCGCGTTTTTCGGGTGGCAGTTGCGCGTTTACCAACTGACGTATCCGATCCGAGGAGTAGCGCGCGGCGTCGCTTTGCGCTTTGAAGACGTCATCGAAGCGAGTCAGCATCCACGCCTTGTGCTGGGAACTCCAATACACGGGATGATGGGTGCGTAGAAACGCGTAGGCCGGGTAGGGATCGCGAACCGTGTCGGGGTCGCGGAAGTCGGGTTTGCCTTGAGGGTTCATGGTTATTGATCCTCATACAATGCGCGGGTGAACTGCTGGATGTAGTCGGCTTTCGCGATAGGCGCGTCGACCAGTTCGTCAGGCGGCTTCAGCCAGTCGCCGAGCCAGGCAATGCGCGCAATGCTGGCGCACGGTTCGTCATCGTGAGCGAGCCCCCAGCGGTGCAAATAGGCGACAAACACTGCGATCAAGTCGCGCAGCAGGCCCGGTTCGAGCGGCTGGCCTTCGAGCGCCTGAATGATCAGATCGAGGGCGCGGGCGTAAGTCAGCCCCACCGCTTGCGGGTGGGAAAAATCACCGGCGTCTCGGCACTGCCGGACAATGCTCCGCTCGATTGCCTGGCCCGGGTTACAGGGCGCGACCCGGTCAAATCGCGGACGGGACAGCGCATCCTTGATCACTTGGTAGGCCATCACGCTGTTGTCCCCGGCGAATGTCGGGCTGATCTCGAAGTCCATGCGCAGGGTGACGATCTGGTTGTAGTGGTGAAACCCTTGTGAACCACACAACTCACGGCACTGGGCGATCACTTCCAGGCCCATCCAGGTGCCGATGCATTTGCTTAATGCCGCGAGAATGTGCAGGTCTTTACGCCGTTCGGTCTGCGGCCATTGCGCTTCGAAGCGTTCGAGGATGGCTTGCTCAAGATACTTGAGGGCCAATGCCTTGAGCTGGACGTTGTACAAGCGCTGGCGAAACAGCGGGTTGCCCAGTAGCGGGCCGGCCTGTGTCAGGCGGTGGCGGGCGAATTGATAGGCCAGGTGCGCGCTCAATCCTGCACCAAGGCGCGAGGCGGCCATCAACAGCAGGCGCTCCTGAAGGAATGTCTCCAGTGCATTGATAAAACGTTCGTTTTTGGGCAGGTCGCTGACGAACTGGCCGTTGCGGGTAAACCTGGCGTGGCGTTGCAACAAGGCGTCGGTGTCCAGCTGCATCTGGCAAAAGCGCAAACCGCCGACCTGATTGGCGTGAATGCCGCCCTTGGGGTCGCAAGCCATGACCTTGACACCCGGGCGCAACGGGCCGTTCTCCGCGTCGCGAATCACCACGCGAAACCAGTGGTGCCCCTGGTCTTCGCCATTGACCTGCAATCGCGCGAGTACCATCGCCACCTGGGCAGCATACAAACTGTTGCCGATCCAGTATTTACAGGCGCCGGCGCACGGTGAGTCGAGCACCAGGCAGTGCCGGGCAGGATCGTAGGTAACGGTCGTCTTGAGGTTACGCACGTCGGTGCCGCTGGCGATTTCAGTGCAGCCAAAGGCATACACAGCGCGCATCTGAATGACTTCATCGCGGTAGCGCGCCACTTGCTCCGGGCTGCCCTGGGTCAGTAAGGCGTTGGCGGCAATCATGTGGTCGACCAGCGAGGAATACAGTGCGTAATCGTAGGCGCCGATCACGCCGATCTGTTCGCACAGCGCCCTGAAATGTGATTCGTCCGGTTGGCCGAGCCACATGTCATTGTTGATCACTCCGGCATTGAAAATGGCGTGCATACGCCTGATGGTCAGGTCCATGTAGGCCCTGAGGGGGAGGTGGTGACGTTCTCGAGCAGCAAATAACGGGGTGCGAAGCAGGTGTTGCAGACATTCGTTCATACCGTAACCCTCAGCCAGACTCTGCATGTCTTCGCTACTGGGTTACGGCGTTCCAGACCTCAAGTGAACCACTGACATAGTTAGAACTTTAGCCGCCGTGTACTGCGTCGCAACTCTGTGGACACGCCACTCGTCGTGCGCCATGCACGGGCTCAATTGACACGGCTTGCCAGTACCTCACCGATACTGCGGCGGCGCGCGTGGGTTTCTGCGGCGTGGATCAACTGTTCCAGTTCATTGGGTTCCACATCGTAGAACTGTTCCATCTCGGCCAATGCCAGCTTCAGGTCGGCGGCGGTAATCGCCGGATCGCGTGCGGCCCTGGCATCCTTAAAGATTGCTGTCGGCGACTCGCTGGCACCTTTGGGATAGCGCGTGCGGGTGGCATTGTTGTAGGCCAGTGCACAGGTCAATAACGCTCCGGCGCCGAGCATCACCACCGGCAGTTCCTGCCAGCCGAGCGCCGCCGAGGCCGGATCGGCCAGTACCAGCGTCATCGCCAGGCCTCCCGCGGGCGGGTGCAGGCAGCGCAGCCAGCAGATCAGGATCACAGTCATGCCCGCAGCCAGGCAGGCGCTGCCCAAGGTGCGCCCCAGGACCCGCGCGACTAACAGCGCGACCACGGCCGCACACAGGTAGCTGCCGATGATCGACCACGGCTGGGCCAGGGCGCCGGATGAAACGGCAAACAGCAGCACGGCCGACGCGCCCAGCGGGCCGAGCAGGTGCAGGGCGACCTCCATGCCAAACACTTGGGCGCAGAGCCATACGCTGAGCAGAGTGCCCAAGGCCATGCCGATCGCGGCACGGCTCCATTCGGCAGGGCGGGTATTGATGGCGGCGGGTAACCAGCGAGCGAGCATCGACAACTTCCATAAACAGCGGGCAAAAAAAAGGCTTGTCTGGTTTCCCGGAAAAGCCCTTGAAAGTTCCTGCATTTGGGGGAGGAACCTGCGTAGTGTGCCGAGCGCGATGCAAGGTCGCCAATGCATATTAATGCAGGTTAAATACAAAAATAATGGACTCAACTGGCCGGCTGCCGCCGGCGCAGTCAAGGTTGGAGGGGCTTGTCCAAGTGCAGCAGCACGTAGGGATTCTTGTCGAATGTGCCGGTGAGCGTCGGTGTGATCGAGCGCAATCGCGGGTCTTGCAACGCTTCGAAGTCGTCCTGGCTCATGACCAGCCACGCCGGGCCTTGCAACGTCGCCAGGTCGGCGGGCTGCTGTGTGAACAACGGCACTCGGTCGCAATCGAGGTTGACGATGAACTTGATGGCTTTGGCATCTTTGCCCAGCGCATGCAGCACGACGGGCGCCGGTTGCTGGTGGACCTGGGCCTGGACTTGCAGGCTGAAGGTACGCGTGTCATAGAGGCTACGCTCCAGTGGCTCGACCACCCAAATATAGGTGGTCCATACCGCCAGCACGGCGGTCAGCGCCGGCGCCAGCATGCGCAGGCGTGCCTGGAACACTGCCACCAACGCCAGCACTTGAAGCACGCCAAGCACGCCCAACACCCAGCCGATGTGCGCCAACTGCTCCGGGTAACGCGGGCGCGCCATCCAGAGCCCGGCGATCAGCAACGCAGGTAACACGGTCCACAGGCTCAGCATCAAACCGCGCAGCCAGCCGAACAACCGGCCGTGGGCGACTTGAAACGGATACGCCGCAATAATGGCCGCCATCGGCAGCATCGGCAGCACGTAACGCGCTTTCTTCGCCTGGGGCACCGACAAGCCGAGCATCACCAGCAAGCCCGCCGCGGCGCAGTACAGCACCAACTGCAACGCCGGATCAGGTGCGCGTCGGCCGCCCAGCGCTATCGCCAGCAGCACCAGCAACGCCAGCGGGTAAGCCAGCGCGTAGTTGCCCAGGGAACTGCTGAAGTAATACAACGCACCGCTGGAGCCTTCACTGCCATCCATCCGCCCGAGGAACTGCATGCGGATCACGTCCTGCATGAACGCTTCGCCGCCACTGAGCTTGGCCAGCAGCAACAGCAGGCCGACGCAGGCCCCCAGCAGTGCCAGGGCCAACAGGCCGAAGCTGAACAGTTGGCGCCATTGACGGTTGATCAGGAAGTAGCTGCACAGCACGCCTGTGGGAATCACCAGGCCAATCGGCCCACGGATCGCAAAGCCCACGATCAACAGCAGGTACAGCCAATGCAAGCGCTTGGCGGCGCCGAAGTGATCATGTGCATAACCCAGGTAGAACACCGTCAGGGCCACGGCCGCGAGCATCTGGTCCAGCGACACAGCGCGGGTTTCGCTGATAAACGTGCTGCTGAGCAACAGCAGCGCAACACTCAGCAGGCCCCAACGCTGGGAGTAGGGCGCCGTCAGGCGATACACCAGCATGACGATCAGCGCCGAAGCGATGGACGTCGGCAACCAGGCCGTGAAGCTGTTGACCTGGCCCAGGGGCAAGGACAGCAGCCACGTCATCAGCGTCGAGGTCGCCAGGTAATCGGCATACGGTTGCCCGTAGGTCGTGGGGAAGAAGCTCGGCCCATGGCGCAGCATCTCCTGGGCGAATACCACGAAGCGCGAGTCAAACCCGATGATTGCCTGGTGCCAGTTACCGGCGATGAATAACAGCAACGCCAGCAGCGCCAACCCCAGCGACTGGCGCCGGATCGCTGCGTTCATCAGCTGGGGCATTTGATCTTTCACTTGTCAGGCTTCCCCTGCTTGCGGCACCCACTGTTGCTGGGGAATCGGCAACTGGCAGGAGTCGCCACGGCCCATCGGGAAGTACTGGAAGCCTTTGCGCGCCAGGCGCTCGCCGTCGTACAGGTTGCGCCCATCGAAGATCACCGGAGTGTTCAGGCGTTGGTGGATCAGGTCGAAGTCCGGTGCCTTGAACTGCTGCCATTCCGTGCAGATGATCAGCGCATCGGCGCCGCTCAGGGTGGATTCCGGAGTGCCCATCAGCATCAGCCGTGGGTCGTCGCCGTAGATCCGCAGGGTTTCCTGCATGGCTTCGGGGTCAAACGCGCGCACATTGGCGCCGGCTGCCCACAGCGCTTCCATCAACACGCGGCTCGGGGCATCGCGCATGTCGTCGGTGTTGGGCTTGAAGGCCAGGCCCCACAGGGCGAAGGTCTTGCCGCGCAGGTCGCCCTTGAAGAAGGCGTTGACGCGCTCAAACAGCTTGCTCTTCTGGCGCTGGTTGATCGCTTCGACGGCTTCGAGCAGGTCGCTCGAGCAATGGGCCTGCTTGGCGCTGTGGATCAGGGCGCGCATGTCCTTGGGGAAGCACGAGCCGCCGTAGCCGCAGCCTGGGTAGATGAAGTGATAGCCGATGCGCGAGTCGGCGCCGATGCCCAGGCGTATCGCTTCGATGTCCGCCCCCAGGTGTTCGGCCAGTTCGGCGATCTGGTTGATGAAGCTGATCTTGGTGGCCAGCATGCAGTTGGCGGCGTACTTGGTCAGTTCGGCGCTGCGCAGGTCCATGAAGATGATGCGATCGTGGTTGCGGTTGAAGGGCGCGTACAGGTCGCGCATGACTTCGCGCACTGCTTCACGCTCGCAGCCGATGATGATGCGGTCCGGGCGGCGGCAGTCGGCAACCGCCGAACCTTCCTTGAGGAATTCCGGGTTGGAGACGATATCGAACTCCAGGTGCCGGCCGGTCCCGTGCAGGGCCTTTTCGATATGGGCGCGCAAGGTGTCGCCGGTGCCGACGGGTACAGTGGATTTTTCCACGAGGATCACCGGCTCAACGCGATGGCGGGCAACCGCATCGCCGACCGACAGCACGTATTTCAAGTCCGCCGAACCGTCTTCATCCGACGGCGTACCTACCGCGATAAACAGCACTTCGCCATGTTCGACGGCGAGCTTTTCATCGAAGGTGAAGCTCAGTCGTCCGCTTTCAAGGTTCTCCTTGACCATCGCCGCCAACCCTGGCTCGAAAATGCTCACATGGCCCTGCTGCAATTGCCTGACCTTGTGTTGATCAACGTCCATGCAGATGACATCGTGACCGACTTCGGCCAATACAGTGGCCTGTACCAGACCGACGTAACCACTACCAAATACACTGATTTTCATGGGGCATTCCTGGGGCTTGCTGTGCTAGCACGACGAGAGTTAATAACCAGTACACCGAGGATGACCAAGGCCACCCCCAGGGTTTTTGAAAGCGAAAAATGTTCGTTGAACACCGGCAGGCTGGCGGCCAACAGGTAGACCAGCGCGTAGCTGATGCTGAGCAGCGAATAGGCGCGGCCCAGGGGCAAATCCTTGAGCGCACAGAGCCAGCACAGCATCGACAGCGCATAAGCGAGGATTGCCAGGCTCACCACGCCGAGGGCGCCCAGGTCGATGGCGTTGCTGCTGAATGCGCCGAGCCATTCGTCCGGCAGGGGCAGGCGCGTCATGCTCCAGCGCATCCCCAACTGGGCGGCGCTGACCAGGCCGACACTGCCCAGGGCGAAGGCAAACCCGCGAGCCCGGCTCATACCTGGCGCCCCAGCAGCACGACGCCGGCAATCACCAGCGCCACACCCAGCCAATGCCGGGTGTCGATGTGCTCCTTGAATACGAAGCGCGCCATTAACGTGACCAAGACGAAATTGAGGCTGAGCATCGGGTAGGCAATCCCGACTTCAAGGCGCTGCAGCACCAGCAGCCAGACCAACAAGCCAAAACCCAGGCACAACAGCGCGGCCCACAACCAGGCAGAGCGCAGTTTCAGGGCCCAACCGTCAGGCTGGTCGCGCCAGCTTTCCACGGCGAACTTCTGAGCGACCTGGCCCATGCAAGTGAGCAGGCAGGCGGCCAATAACAGGAACAGGGTGATCATGGCGCAACCCGCGGGAAAATCAGGATCACGATATTGCCTTGCTCATAGCGCTTGCCGTCCGGGGGCAGCAGGTTCACTTCGGCGATCTCCTCGTCACCCTTGACGCGCATCACCACGCCCACAGAGCCTTGCCGGCGGGCCTCGTTCATCCATTGCTGGACCTGGGTCATGTCGACCTTGCGCTGGGCGGCGTCCGGGTAGGCGAGGCCGTATTTCACTTCGCCGATGGTGTTATAGAGGGTGATGTCGGTGCGTTGCAGGCGCCAGGCCAAGGCCGATGCCGCGCCGAGGTCATTGCTGAGCAGGGCGGATGTCGGTTGCAGTTCCTGCAGGTGGTCGATGATGAATTGATCCGGCGTCTTGTTGTACACCACCGAATGGGGCAGCGCGGCCGGGGCCAATGCCAACAGCAACCAGCTGCCCAGCGCCGGCGCGGCCCACAGTTTCAGTGGGCGTGCAACCTGCAACAGGTTGGCGATGATCCAGCCGAACAGGCCGGTGAATACCAGCACCAGGCTGAGGGTTTCCTGGCCGTGTTCGTACAGCGGTTTTTTCAGTTGGAACCACGTCAGTGCGAGCAAGGCCACGACACCGAGGATCAGGTTCAGCCAGCCGTTGATGCGCAAGGCACGGTCACGCGCCTGGGCCAGTTTGTCGGTGAGCGCGTTCCCCATGAGCAACGCCAGCGGCAGCAGGCACGGCATGATGTAGGACGGCAGCTTGCCTTTGGCCAGGCTGAACAGTGCCAGCGGCATCAGCAGCCACAACAGCAGGAATGCGGTGCCGGGCGCGCGCTTCTGCTGCCAGGCCTGCTTGACGGTGGACGGCAACAGCGCCACCCACGGCAGGCTGAATGCGACCAGCAGCGGCAGGTAGTACCAGAATGGCTCGGCGTGCTGCGCGTCTGCGCCGGCAAAGCGTTGGATATGCTCATGCCAAAAGAAGAAGTTCCAGAAATCCGGCTCCTGACTCTGCACCGCAAGCGCCCAGGGCAGGCTGATGACAATCGCCACGGCGACGGCGACCAGGCCGTAACCGAGCAGCTCGCGCAAGCGCTTCTGCCAGATCGCGTAGGGCAGGGCGATCAGCACCGGCAGCAGCCAGGCGAGGAAGCCTTTGGTCATGAAACCCATGCCACAGGCAACCCCAAGCAGCGCCCAGGACCCGACGCGACCGTTGCGGGTGGTGCTGTCGAAGCAAAACCACAGCGCCACGCCGGTCAGGTTGACCCAGAAGGTGAACTGCGGGTCCAGGTTGGCATAACCGCCCAGCGCCACGACGCTGACAAAGCTCATGTACAGCACTGTGCTGACCAGGCTCTTGTGCGGGTCATTCCACAACCGGCGCGACACCAGGTACACCAGCAGAATGCTGAGCCCGGTGCTCAAGGCCGACGCAAAGCGCACGCCGAACAGGTTTTGCCCGAAGATCGCCTGGCCCAGCGCGATCATCCAGTAACCGGCAGCCGGTTTTTCGAAATAACGAATGCCCATGAAATGCGGCGACGCCCATTTGCCGGTCAGCAGCATTTCCTGGCTGATCTGTGCATAGCGGGTTTCATCCGGAATCCACAGGCCATGGGTGGCCAGGGGTAACAGATAAAATGCGCCGAATGCCAACAGCAGCAGGGGCAGCGCCCAACGGCGGATCATGCCTGCTGCACTCCGAGCCAACCCTCACGGCCGCTCAGGGCGCCGCGCACCAGTTGTTGCTGGGGCAGGGTGGAGACGTCCGCCGGGAGCAGATCGCCCAGCGGTTTGAAATGGATGCCGCGCTGCCCTGCCTGGGCGAGCAACTGGCGAAAATCGTTGGCCATCAGAATCCCTTCTACTTCTGCGTGGATCGTGTAGACGTTCAGCTTCGACTCTGCGAAGCGGTCGAGAATGAACCCGTTGAAATCCTTGGCAGCCACCACCGGCCCGACGACTTCGTCGAAGGTCGGCAGGTCTACCGGAATCTGTGGGGTGCCCGCGCTGCCATCGGCCAGGGTCGGACGAAACAGGCTGGTGCCCCGGCAATCGCTGTTGTAGCGAAAGTTGAAGGCTTGCTTGGCTTGCACCACGCGTTCATCGGCGCGCCAACCGGCGGCCGCTGAACAGTCGATACGTTCACCGAGGATGTCGCTCAAGGTGTCCACACCGCGTCGGACCTGCTCGATCAACTGTGCGTCGCTCCAACGTCCGGCGTTGGCCTGCCAGCCATGGTGATCCCAGGCGTGCAGGCCGACTTCATGCCCGGCGGCCTTGGCCTGGCGCATCAAGTGCCCCAGGTCGCGGCCGATCGGCTTGCCCGGCCAGGCGGTGCCGGCGAGCAAGATATCCCAGCCATACAGGCCGGCGGCGTTGGAACGCAGCATCTTCCACAGAAATTGCGGGCGGATCAGGCGCCACAAGTGGCGCCCCATATTGTCCGGCCCGACACTGAAGAAGAACGTTGCTTTTACCCCGGCTTCATCCAGGGACTCGAGCAACCGTGGCACGCCTTCGCGGGTGCCGCGGTAGGTGTCGACATCAATGCGAAGACCTGCCTGCATCAGCGCTTGTCCGAGATTTCGAGCATGGCTTCACGCAGGAAGAAATCCAGGGTGTTGCCGATGGTTTCGCTCATCTCCACGGTCGGCTCCCAGTTCAGCAGGCGCTTGGCGTTTTCGATGCTTGGTTTGCGGTGAGCCACGTCCTGGTAGCCGGTGCCGTAGAACGCCTTGCTTTCCACGTCGCGGAAACCGGCGAACGGCGGGAAGTTGCTGCGCAGCGGGTGAGCTTCGAACTGACGCAGCAGTTCTTCGCCCAACTGGCGGATGCTCGCTTCGTTTTCCGGGTTGCCGATGTTGATGATCTGGCCGTTGCACACATCGTTGTCGTTATCGATGATGCGCGCCAGGGCTTCGATGCCGTCGGCGATGTCGGTGAAGCAGCGTTTCTGCTCGCCACCGTCGAACAGGCGGATCGGCGTACCTTCCACCAGGTTCAGGATCAACTGGGTGATCGCACGGGAGCTGCCGATACGTGCCGAGTCCAGGCGGTCCAGACGCGGGCCCATCCAGTTGAATGGACGGAACAGGGTGAACTTCAGGCCCTTGGCGCCGTAGGCCCAGATCACGCGGTCCAGCAGTTGCTTGGAGACCGAGTAGATCCAGCGTTGCTTGTTGACCGGGCCGACCACCAGGTTGGAGGTGTCTTCGTCGAAGTACTGGTCCTGGCACATGCCATAGACTTCAGAAGTCGACGGGAAGATCACGCGCTTGTTGTACTTGACGCAGTAGCGCACCAGCTTGAGGTTCTCTTCGAAGTCCAGCTCGAACACGCGCAGCGGGTTGCGGGTATATTCGATCGGGGTGGCGATGGCCACCAGCGGCAGGACCACGTCGCACTTCTTGATGTGGTACTCGATCCACTCGGTGTGGATGCTGATATCGCCTTCCACGTAATGGAAGTTCGGGTGGCTGCGCAGGCGCTCGATGGCGTCGGAGCCGATGTCCAGGCCGTAGACTTCGTAACGGTCGTCACGCAGCAGGCGTTCGGACAGGTGGTTACCGATAAAGCCGTTCACGCCCAGGATCAGCACACGGGTGCGACGTGGCTTGCGGCCGGACTCGGCGCCGCGCAGGACGGAACCGTCTACCAGGCCCAATTCGTTGGCCAGGGACGGGCCGGTCAGGTACAGACCGTTGTCGTTGCGCTGACCGAACTTGATCACCAGCGAGTCTTCACCGCACGCGATGCGCAGCGGGTTGACGCTGATCACGCGGCCAGGCGCCAGGCCTTCGTTGCCCTGGACCACTTCGGCTTGCCACACGATCAGCTTGTGCTCGCCCACGGCGCAGAAAGCGCCCGGGTACGGTTGCGTCACGGCGCGTACCAGGTTGAACAGTTCTTCAGCCGGTTTTTGCCATTCCAACTTGCCATCCGCTGGAGTGCGGCGGCCGAAATAAGTGGCCTTGCTTTCGTCCTGGGCGGTTTCCGCCAGTTTGCCCGCGGCCAGTTGCGGCAAGGCGTCGCGCAGCAGGCTGCTGGCGGCGTCACGCAGTTTGGCGTGCAGGGTCAGGCCGGTGTCGGAACGCTCGATCGCGACTTTCTGCTGGGCCAGGATCGCGCCGGCATCGGCACGCTTGACCATGCGGTGCAGGGTCACGCCAGTTTCGGTTTCGCCTTTGACCAGCACCCAGTTGGCGGGCGCGCGGCCACGGTATTTCGGCAGCAGCGAGCCGTGCAGGTTGAACGCGCCTTTGCGGGCGGTGGACAGCAGGGGTTCGCTCAGCAGGTTGCGGTAGTAGAAGGAGAAGATGAAATCCGGGTTGAGCTTGGCGATGCGCTCGATCCACAGCGGGTGGTTGGCGTCTTCCGGTGCATGCACCGGAATGCCTTTGCGGGCGCACAGTTGCGCGACGGAACCGTAGAAATTGTTTTCCTTGGGGTCATCGGCATGGGTGAACACGGCAGCAATGTCGTAACCGGCAGTCAGCAGGGCTTCAATGCCAGCACAGCCAATATCGTGGTAAGCGAAGACAACAGCTTTTGAATTCATGACGAAACCTGATCGGAAGGGGAAGTAGTGGTGGTATGGGAGGACACCATGCCGTCAACGACGACCACGGGTGCCGGTGCTGCCGGTTGGTTGCGCAGCACTTTTTCAATAAAGAACCGAGGGCGGGCGCGGACATCGCTGTACATGCGGCCCAGGTATTCACCCAAGAGGCCCATGCCGATGAACTGGCCGCCGGTGAACACGAACAGCACCGCGAACAGCACGAACGTACCGCCGCCGGCCCATTGGGCGCCGAAGGCCAGGCGCAGGACGATCAGCGCAACGGCGAACAGCACGCCCAGGCCCGCCAGGCTGAAGCCGACGATGGACAGCAGGCGCAGCGGGGTGGTGGTCATGCAGGTCAGCAGGTCGAACATCAGGCTGATCAGGCGCATGGCGCTGTATTTGGATTCGCCGTGTTCGCGCTCAGCATGGTGCACGAGGATTTCAGTCGTGTGACGGGCAAAACCGTTGGCCAGGATCGGAATAAACGTGCTGCGTTCGCGGCAGGCGAGCATGGCGTCGACGATGGTGCGGCGGTACGCGCGCAGCATGCAGCCGTAGTCACTCATGGCAACGCCGGTCGAACGCTGCACGGCCAGGTTGATCAGGCGCGACGGCCAGCGGCGGAAGGCCGAGTCCTGGCGGTTGTTGCGCACGGTGGCAACCACGTCGTAGCCCAGCGCGGCTTGTTCCACCAGGCGCGGGATTTCTTCCGGCGGGTTCTGCAGGTCGGCGTCGAGGGTAATCACCACATCGCCCCGGCACTGCTCGAAACCGGCCATGATCGCCGCATGCTGGCCATAGTTGCGATTGAGGATCACCGCGACCACATTGCTGCCGTCTTCGGCGGCAGCGTCTTCAAGTAATTGTGCGGATTTGTCGCGGCTACCGTCATCCACCAGGATGATTTCGTATTCGTAGGCCAGTTGCTTGCAAGCTGCCGTCGTGCGACGCAGCAATTCAGGCAGGCTTTCTTGTTCGTTGTAGACCGGGATAACGATCGACACACAATGAATAGGGTAGGGTTTCAAAGATTCATAACCTCGGGGTTTGAGCAACTTGGAGCGTGAAGACAACAGCCACTGGCCGAAAAGGCGGGTGTCTGGTTAAACCTAGTGTGGAATTGGGGAGTTCATCCGACCATCCTGGTGGGGTATTGAGGTCTTCCATGTGTAGCAGAGAGTAAAGACCAAAAACCACAAAGGTAAAGGGGAATCAACAAGTTAGTCGGCACAGTGCGGCTCGTTCTCAAGTCCTATGGCCAAGATTAAGCGTAAAAATGTTCAACGAATATGAAAGCCGTATGAAAAACTCGTTTATTTGACAGGTAGACAGCTAGGGTTCAGCTACACAACTAAGGCTCTGAGGGTGTTGTTTATTTAGCGTAATAGGAACGTTTTGCATGACGCCGGGCTCCACTGAGTAGGCGCGGATCTGCGTGGTGCGTGGCGGCAGTGTCTGCTACGTGTGTTTATTGAAGAATCTTCTCTGCATTGCGCCTCAAGTGCCGGTAAAGTAAGCCATCTCTTGCCAGGGTACTCGGATGAATAGCGTGCAGCGTTTAGGCGGCCAATGGCGGCCGGTGTTGATGGGATTGTTGATGAGCGCAGCCTGCGTCACCACCGCATGCGCCGATGACGCAGTGGCGCTGACCACGGTGGCCCAACTGCCGGAAGGGGTTGAAGTGCGCGGCAAGCAAGTTGCCGCCTACACCTGGGACGACCGCCAGGGCAAGAACCTGCTGGTGTTGGCCGAGCAAATCAGCGAACGCGAGGATGACGGCACCCAGTCGGCGTTTGTCTACGCGGCCCAGTATCTGATCGACGGTGACCGCCCCAAGCGCATGTGGATGCTCTACGACGACGTGCAGCACTGTGAATTCGATGCCGCGCTGCGCTTCGACATGGCGGCGACCAAAGTCACCGACCTTGCCGGCGACGGCACCACCCAGGCTACGGTGGGTTACACGCGCACCTGCACCAGTGATGTCAGCCCTAATGAATTCAAACTGATCATGCATGTCGGCAAGGCGCAGAAGTACCGCCTGCGCGGGGTCGACCGGGTCGGCGCCGCCTGGTGGGACGAAGAGGCCGGGGCACTGCGTGGCATGCCGCTGCCCAGGGATTGCAGCGTCGCCGGGCAACAAGCGTTGGTCAGCCAGTACAAGGAGCAGGGCACCGAGTTGCCTTTGCCGGGTTGCTACAGCGACGAGAAAGACTTTGCCAAGGCGCCGGAGGCCTACCTGACGTTCATGCGTCAGCACTGGTTCGCGCTGATGCAGAAACAGGATGCTGAATGGGGCCAGGCGCAGACCCCGTCCCAGGAGCCGACCGAGGACGAAGAGACCGCCCCGTGATTTGGCGCCAGGGCCGATCGTGCGTTAGACTCGGCCGTCGCCAATTCAATAAATACCTCGAATAAACAATTGGTTACTCGAGGTATTTAATCCAAAGGCTGATCTACCTTGACTGAGTCTATCCGCAACCCTCTGACCCTCTACCTCACCCGCCTGGCGCCCTCCAGCCAACTGACCATGCGTTACGTGCTGCAGGATGCCGCCGACCGCCTGGGCTTCGAGGACATCAACCTTGAGGAGATCGACTGGCACCTGCTGCAACCCGAACAGGTGATCGCGCTGGTTGCGGCCTTGCGCGAGGACGGCTACGCGCCCAATACCTCATCGCTGTATGTCAACGCTGTGCGCGGGGTCATGAACGAAGCCTGGCGCATGAGCCTGATCAGCCAGGAACACCTGCTGAAAATCCGCACGGTCAAGGCTGCGCCTGGTACACGCCTGAGCCAGGGGCGCAATCTGCGTCGCACGTTGATCCGCGAAATGATGGACGTATGCGCTGCCGATCCGCGCCCCCAGGGCCTGCGCGATGCTGCAGTGATCGGCATCTTGTATGGCTCAGGCATGCGCAAGTCGGAGTCGGTCAACCTCGACCTCGCGCAGATCAACTTTGGCGAGCGCAGCCTGCGCGTGATCGGCAAGGGCAACAAGGAACTGATCAAGTACGCGCCGGGCTGGGCCTTCGCCAAATTACAGGCCTGGCTCGAATTCCGGCGCGAACAGCTCAAGGAAGGCGAGCCAGACGATGCGTTCCTGTTCAACCGCATCCGCCGGGGTAGCCACATCACCCGCGAACGCATCACCAAGCATGCGATTTACTACATCGCCCGCCAGCGCGGTCAGCAAGTCGGGGTGACGATCATGCCCCATGATTTCCGGCGGTCTTTCATCACGCGGGTGATCGAGGAACATGATCTGTCGATTGCACAAAAACTTGCGCACCACACCAATATCCAGACCACCGCCAGCTATGACATGCGCGACGACAATGAGCGCCGGCGCGCGGTGGATCGGTTTGACCTGTAGCCGTCGGCGAGCGCGGTCGCCGCGCTCCATCCTCGGGCATGGCTCAGGAGGAAGGCGGAGCGCCGGGCAGCAAGTGCGCCGGTAAACGGCGCAAGGTCCACAACGTGGTGAGCATCGCCGCGACCGCACACAGGGCGATGCCAATCAACATCGGCGCCGGGGTGTGATCGGCGAAGATTCCCACCAGGGTCATGGAGACCGCGGCCGTGATCATCTGGATCGCGCCGAGCAGTGCCGACGCGGAACCCGCCACCGCACCATGATCCTCCAGGGACAACACCCCGGCCGCCGGTAACAGCAAACCGAGAAACCCGAAACCGATAAACAGCAGTGTCATCATCAAGCCCAGGTGATTGCCCCACAGCGTGGTGGCGGCCAACACCACCATGACCGCCGCCACGCCCACCACCGACCAGCGAATCAGCGGCGCCAGCCCGAAGCGTGCGCTCAGGCGGGCGGTGAGCTGGCTCATGGCAAAAAATGACGCCGCGTTCAGCGCAAAGCACAGGCTGAATTGGGTCGGGGTCAACCCGAAGTACTCGATGTATACGAACGGCGCGCTGCCGATAAACACAAAGAACGTTGCCAGGCCGAACCCGCACACCACCGATAAACCGATGAACACCGGGTCGCGCAACAACGCCCCATAACTGCTGAATGCATGCCCCAGGGTCTTGCCCAGTCGGCGCTCGGCGGGGTGGGTTTCAGGCAATTGCACGATGGTCATGCCCAGGCACAACACGGCCACCACCGCCAGCACGGCAAACACCTCGCGCCAACTCCAGAGCGCAATCACCAGGCTACCGGCCAATGGCGCGAGGATCGGCGACACACTCATCACCAACATCAGCAAAGCCATCAGGCGTGCCGCTTCATGGCCGGTATACAGGTCACGCACAATCGCCCGCGGAATCACCATCCCCGCGCATGCGCCGAACGCCTGCACGGCGCGAAAACCAATCAGCACTTCGATGCTCGGCGCCAGGGCGCAGCCGATACTGCCCACGGCGAAGATCACCAACCCGGCATAGATCGGCGGCTTGCGCCCGAACACATCACTGATCGGGCCATAAAACAGCTGGCAGACGCCGATGATCATGAAGAACACCGTGAGGCTCATCTGCACCGCTGCCGGCGAGGCCTGCAGGCTGGCGCCCAGGGTCGGCAGCGCTGGCAGGTAGATATCGATGGCAAAGGGGCCGACGGCCGTGATCAGACCTAGCAGCAAAGCAAGGCGGGCGATACGTTTAGGCATGGGCAGTTCCGGGTGAAGCAAAGGTCGGTCAGCTTAAAGAACCGCCCCCGCGCAAACAAGGCGGGGAGGGCTTTGAGTTTATCTGCGCAGATCTGCGCAATTGAGCTTCAATAACAGGGAGCCTCTGCCGATAACAGTATCAGTGACGCTCTAGCGGTTGGGTTCCCAACCGGCTGTCCAGGCTACGGGGATGACCAGCATGACGATCAAATTACGCTTATGGCTATTGATTGCGACCGGGTTGCTCACCGCTTTGATCATGAGCCTGGCCGGTTACCTGGGAAACGTCCGGATGGCCGATGCCGTGCAGGATAACGAGATCAGCATGACGGTGCTGCGCAACCACATGGAAGCCGACATGATGCACGACGCCCTGCGCGCCGATGTGTTGTCGGCGATGTTGGTCGGGTTGGGTAAAAGCACCAGCACCAAGGCCGAGGTCGGCAACTCGCTCAAGGAGCATGCCGAGCACTTTCGCCAGGTGCTGGAGGACAACCTCAAGCTGCCGCTGGGCGACACGCTCAAGACCAGCCTGGAAAAAATCAAACCCAGCCTGGATACCTATATCAGCGCCGCTGAACGCATTGTGGCACTCGCGCTGGACAACCCGGAGGCCGCTCGCGGCGAACTGGAGACCTTCAATACAGCCTTCAGCCAGTTGGAAGGTCAGCTGGCGAGCCTCAGCGAGCTGATCGAAACCAATACGCAGCAAACCAGCATCGGCACCCGACAAACCATCAGCAACGCCAACTTCACCTTGGGCGTGGTGTTGATTGCGAGCCTGCTGCTGCTCCTGGCGCAGGGCCGCTGGGTTACCCGGAGCATCATGGGGCCGTTGCAGGCCGCAAGCCGCATCGCCGACAGCATTGCCCGTGGCAATTTGAGCGAACCGATTGTCGAGCCCCAGCGCAAGGACGAGGCCAGCGCGCTGATACGCAGCCTCGGCACCATGCAGCGGGACCTGCGCGGCATGATCGAAGTGGTGCGCAGCAATGCCCATGGCGTCAATGGCATGAGCGAGCAGTTGAGCCAGGGTTGCCATGAGGTGGCGGGCAGCAGTCAGCAGCAAAGTAGCGCCGCCAGCACCATGGCGGCGGCGGCCAGTGAAATGACCGCCAGTATCGAGGAAATCACCCAACATGCGGCGCGCGCACTGAACATGGCCAACCAGGCAGAAGCCTTGGCCAAGGACGGCGGTCGGGTGATCCACCAAGTGGTCAGTGACATGGCTGGCATTGCCCGTTCGGCGCAGCAGTCGGCTCACGTCATCCGCACGCTGGACAAGGAGTCCGAGGCAATCTTCAGCATTATCCAGGTCATCAAGGGCATTGCCGATCAAACCAATCTGCTGGCCCTGAATGCCGCGATCGAAGCCGCCCGTGCCGGTGAACAGGGGCGCGGTTTTGCGGTAGTCGCCGATGAAGTGCGCAGCCTGGCCGGACGCACCAGCGCCTCGACCCAGGAAATTGCCAGCATGGTCGGCCGTATCCAGCAAAACACCCGCGAAGCGGTGACCAGCATGGAGGAGGGCGTCACACAAGTGGACAAGGGCATGGCCGTGACCGCCGAAGTCGAGCGCGCCATCCGCGAGATTCTCCAGGCCACCCTCAACACCACCGAGTTGGTCAACGACATCTCCCGCACCATCAGCGAGCAAAGCCTGGCCAGTAACGAAATTGCCCATCAAGTGGAGATGATTGCCAGCATGTCGCAGCGCAACAGCCAGGTGATCGGCACGACGGCCTCGACGACGGACGAGTTGTCTGCGTTGGCGGGGAAATTGTCGCAGTCGGTGGATCGATTTCGGCTCTGAGCATCACCGCTGATTTAGACAACTCGACTCAATCCTAACGCCAGCAGCCATCGGCAATTCGTGATGGCTGAGGGATGAGGTTTGGCTGTTTGGTACGCTGGCGGCTAGGGATATACGATCGTGACAGTCGCCATTGCAGTGACCGCTCCAGCGGGTGCGGTATCGACACCCGGCATCCGCACGTACTGTGCTGTAAAGGGCATGGTATATGAGGCCCCCGCAGCAGCCGAGGAATTGCCATATTGAATCGGTGCCTGCGAAGGCAGCGTACTGCCTGTTGGCGTAGGGCCGAATGTGATCGGGGCTGTCTCGTTGCTGTGGTAGAGGCGTACCCCCACTTTATTGTCTGCACTTGGCTGCAGATAGTTCTGCTGACTACCGGTGTGAAGCGCATCGGTGAAATAGGTGGAATAAACCGCGCCTTTGCCGCAAGCCGAGGCTGTGATCGAAAACGCCATTTCGCCCACCGTGCCCGCGCTGCGTGTACTGCCTTGCGAGGCAATCTGCGACTGTGTGGCGGAGTTGAGTTTGACCGTCTGATTCAGTTCACCGGCGCTGAACTTGCAGGTAGGCAGGTCCTTGGGCAGTGCTGATTGCAACTGAGGCAAGTTCAACGCGTAGTTGGAACCTCTAAAACAATTGATTGTGCTCTGTGTCCCCGTCGAGTCCGGGTAAACATACATGCCCACAAGAAGTTGTGGCCCGCGCTGGGCGGCCATGTACTGCGACAGAAGTGTGGTTGTCGTATCATTGGCCGCATATTTGGCCGCGTCGACGATGACCAGTTCATACTGCGCATAATAGGTAACGCTGCCATTATAACGAATGAAATTGGTGGAGGTTGGCAGATAAGCATAGGCGACGTCGAGCGTATTGGGGGCAAGTATGACTGGCGTATAACTAATTACTCTCGTGAGTATGTTGGACGTCAGTGAGGTTATCGTCATCCTGCCGCCGATACCGGACGTGGTGGAAAGTGGTACCGAATTGGTACTTGTGTCGTAATTCGGGTAGCTGCCCCCGGCGTTTGTCTGTATCCCCCATGAATACACGGAGTCCGCACCGGTGGTGCTGTTTCCGCCGCCGCGGATATTCGTCAAGGTGATTGGCAATTTCATGGTGATGGAAGCTAATACCGTACCATTGCCAAATGTCGCCGGCTGCTTGATATCCCAGCCCCCCGACGCTTGAAAGCTCGATGCGGAACAAGAGCCTATCTCCGCGTATACCGGGGAAACCCAGAGCACACCCAGAATCAACGTGACTGCACTGCACAACTTAGCTAGACGGACACCCCAAGAGTTCAAAAGGTTGGCTTGTCTAGGCTCTGAATATTTCATCAAAATGCCCTCTGAAATTGGCCTGATATGCGTGGTATGGATTAAATATGGTTCGGCTGAAAACCCCACGCGAGAACGCAAGTTCAAGTTAGTTTAAAAGTGCATCTGGCTGCTGTATATCGGACAAGTATTAAAAACGCTGGCAAGCCAGGTCCTGCACGATGGGATTAACCCCCTTCGAACTTGAACGGAGGTGTCACTTTGAACTCGCGCGACACTTCGCCGGAAAAGATATTCGACTGATCCTTGCCCAGCTCCAGTTTCATGACGTTGCCCGTGCCGGGGGAAAAATCGATCTTTTTCAAATCGACCCAGAAGGTATTGGGCGTCAGGGCCGATTCGAAGAAATACAACTTGCGTTGATGATCCACCACCGAACGCCAGCGGGTGGAGGAGATGTTCGGCTCCCCTGGCGTGGAAATGCCGTAGGGCACGGAGACGTTCCTGATCACGCTGAATACACTGGCCAGCGACACCTGCGGGTTCTCGGTCTTGGGAATCGCGTTGACATAAAAGGACGCCCGGGCGAAGCGGTCGGCCGCGCGGTTGGTGCCCGGCAACATGACTGTCCCGCCGATGGATTTCCAATAGGCATTGAGGGCCAGCTGTTGATCAAAGGTCGGTGAGTTGGTCATGACCTGGAACTCCCGACCATGGTGAATCACCGGCTTTCCCTTGATGTACTCGATGATCGCGCTGTCGCCCGACGCATCGGACAGGGACAGATGCAGGGTCGCCAAGCGAGTGTCCCCGGGAACCTTGGACGTCACCAGGGTGAATGGTTCTTTCTTCAGCGCCTCCACGGCCTCAGCCACCGTGGCGTAGTTGTCCAGCACGTATTGCGCCCAGGCGGCGATGCTCAGTCCGGGCTTAGTGCTTTTGGCCGTTGGGTATTCCGACTCCACCAGCCACAGCAGGTTGGCGACCAAACCTGCCTCGTTGACCCCGTCGGTGGTGGCGATGTCATAACCCGAAGCAATCACGCTCCCATAACGCGAAGTCCACTTGATCGAACCTGCGCCCACTTCGCCATTACGCTGCATACCCTGGGGAAAGATCCACAGGTTGGTCGCTACATCGGTTTTCCAGTCCATGGAGCGCGCGGTGATCACCGTCTGGTTATCCCCCAGGTAGGTCAGTCGCGTGCAGGCCTGGGCGACCGGCAGACACAGCATGAATCCTGCCAGGCCAAGGGCTAGCGCGTGGGTGATGGGTTTACGCAACTGTGCTCCCTTCATTGTATGACTCCTCAACTGCTGATCAGAAACGCACGGACAGGCCGATTGCCGGGCCGCGCTGGGTAACGTCGTACTTGAACGTATTACCGGTGAAATCGTGAGTCTGATATTTCTGTGATAACACTCGATAGCCCGCTCGCAGCGTAGTTGGGTATTGGAACAGGTGGGTCCGATACCCCAAATACCCCTGGGCGCTGTAACTGCTCTTCGTCGCGGTATCGAAGCCGCCGACGTCCACTTCGCCGGAGGCCGTCCAACGTTCATCAAGATCCGTCAGCATCCGCACGCCCAAGAACGGATCGCTCCATTGCGCTTTCTTGCGGGTAGCAAAGCCGATGCTGTCGATCTCCAGTTTGCTCGCCAGGCGGGTCCAACGTACCCCGGCAGTCGGTTCTACGCGCCAGGCGCGCGGGTCGCCGAAAATCGTCGTGCCGCCGAGCGCTTGCTCATAGGCGAGGTAATAGACCCCCGCCGCGATGGTGGTCTGCGTGATGTTGAGTCCAGCCTTCTGGCCCAACACCCGGTGGGACTCATGAGTATCGGCATGGACTCCATCGACATAGAAGCCGAGGCTGCGGTTGGTGACGTCGAGATTACCCATGACGACCGAGCGCAAGTTGTTCAAGGTTTCAGAAAACGGCACGTCGACGTGGGTACTTACACCGCCGAGCGTTGCCTGGCCGGACATCGAAGGTGCCCACGCAAATGGGCTGACAAGCACGCGCCAGGGCGCATCGCCATGTGCGGATGCGGCGCTCGAGTCAGCCGCCTGGGCCTGTTGCCATTGCATGGAAAAACAACTGATGGCAATCAGGATATAGATCATTTTTGTTTTAGCGCACTTGAATGTCATGGCCGGATTTTTCCACTTTTGCACAATGGGTTCGCTCCGCAAAGTCATCGCCAAACCAAGGTTTTCCGGTGGTTTGCGAGATTAACAAGAGAAAGATATGAAGCGAGCCTGAACTTTATCGTGAATTTACTAACGCCAGAAGATAGAAGGACTTGCATTCGTTCCAGTCTTATTTGTTTGCACTAAAAAAGCAGACGGGTACGAGAGTCTGCAAGGTGGCAGGCCACTATATTAGTCCTCTGATAACGATTGGGCCTAACCATCAACTAGTTGCGAATATCATGAAAATCAATCTCATTATTGCTGACGATCACCCAGTATTAATCTCGGGTATACAACATGAGTTGTCCAGCATTCATACGCTGCAGGTGGTGGGAACTGCCAACAACTCTACTGAAATAATGGAGCTGCTCGCCAAGGAACAATGCGACATCCTGATCACGGATTATGTGATGCCTGGCGGTGAGTTTGGTGATGGGATGACCATGCTCTCTTTTCTGCGCCGGCGCTACCCGAGCCTGAAGATCATCGTGTTCACCATGATCGACAGCCAGATCATGCTGACCGAGTTGATCAAGCTCGGCGTACACTCGGTATTAAACAAATCGGAGCATATCAGCCACCTGATATTTGCCATTCATGCACTCTACGCGGGGGCCACTTATTTTTCGCCGAAACCCCATCCCGGCAACGATCTCAACCCGGCCCAGACCCGCACGACGCGGCGTTTATCCAGGCGCGAGGCAGAAGTCATTCGGTTGTATGTGTCTGGACGCTCGGTCAATGAAATTGCCAGCGAATTCAATCGAAGCAAGCAGACCATCAGTTCGCAAAAAACCAGCGCCATGCGCAAACTGGGCATCAAGCGTGACGTTGAACTGATTCGCTTTGCCCGTGAGATGGGATTAGTTACCACCATGCGCTCAGACGATTACTTCGAGGAAAAACTCGATTAATTAAAAACACCATGACGAATATTTTTGATACTTGTCTCATTGTCCGAACATATGACGACCTGAATAATTAGTCGCGTCGCCACCCGCCAACTTTTCTTGGTCACACAACAAGGTTTACGGTTTTTTTAACTTGCATTACTGCAGTTGGTATTTCTCTATGTTTATTAAAAACAGTCTTGAGCCTAGGTTGAATGACCAGGACTTCATCCATGCCATTACTGGCGGTGAGGCTTTTCGCGTGGTCTTGCAACCCCAGCACGATCTGCTGACCGGCGCCCTGGTCGGCGCTGAAGCCCTGGCCCGCTGGGATCATCCACAACACGGCGAAATTGCGCCCTCGCTGTTCATACCTGCCTTGACCCGGCTGGGGGGCGAGCCCGGGCTGTTCAAACAGGTGGTCAGGCAGATCCAGGCGGTATTGTGGGTGCTGGTCGAAGCGGATGCGGCATGCCCGATTTCAGTCAACACCTCGGTGGCGACGCTGTCGATTCCAGGCCTCTTGCGCGAGCTTGAGCGCAGCCTGAACGAAAGCCGGGTTTCGCCGCGCTTGATGAAAATCGAGATCACTGAAGACCTGGCGATCGATGATCTGCAAAGCCTCGCCGATGAACTCCACCGGATGCGCGCTCAAGGCTTCGGGATCAGCATGGATGACTTCGGCATCGGTACCTCTACGCTGGAGCGACTGACACAGTTGCCTTTCACCGAGCTCAAGATAGACCGCTCCTTTGTCCGCCGCATGCTGCATCAGCCAGCGGCGGGCGCCGTGGTGCGGGCGGCGCTGGAGTTGGGTAATACCCTGGGGATGGAGGTGGTGGCAGAAGGCGTCGAGTGCGCCGAACAGATCCACTTACTGCGGGAGTTCGGCGGGCGGGTGGGGCAAGGTTATGGACTGGGCGCCCCCATGGAAGTCGAGGCCTTCATTGCCTATGCGCTGGCTGCGGCGCGCCAGCAAGAGATCACTCCGGGGACGCGTCTGTCTCGCTGGAAGGCGTAGATGCCGTGGCGATACCGGTTTCGTAGGCGAAGCGAAACAGGTCGGCATCGCGCTCTATGCCCAACTTGCGCATGGCGCTGGTTTTTTGCGAGCTGATGGTTTGTTTTGAGCGGTGCAGTTGTTCCGCAATTTCGTTGATCGACTGACCGCCGACGTACAGCCTGACCACTTCCAACTCGCGTTTTGTCAGATCCAAGCCTTCATCCGCATTCCTATGGTGACCGGCAGAGCCCGTCCGTGAAATCTCGGAGGGGAAATAACGCGCGCCTGCATGCACAGCATGAATCGCCGATATCAGATGACGGGTTTCATTGACCTTGCCCAGCACCGATTCCACCCCGAGCTTGGCCAGTTCTTGAACGATGGCGGGGCTATCCAATGTGGTGAATACGACAATCTTCAAGGTGGGAAAACAACGGCGCAAATAAGAAATGAAGGTCAACCCATCGCCGTAGGCACCTCCAGGCATCGCGTAGTCGGTAACCAGGACATCGCAGGATTGGTGCTGCAACAACCCAACCAGTTCGCCAGAGTCCCGGGCGACACCGACGACGTCAAGGGTCGGAATCGCTGCGAGATCATGTTGGATGCCCGACAAAAGGGCTGGGTGATCATCGGCCAGCAGAATACGGATCTTCATGATGCGCGCGCTTTACTCGTGGAAGGTGGAGAAACAATCGATTCAAACCGTCGGGAATTTATAACTACGCCAATCAGACACGGTAGCACTCGATTGTTCTTCGACGGAAGACACTAAGACCTCATTCATCAAAGTACTAAAAGTTGCGTAATGGGGCTAGTACTTGTCTGCAATGGGTCTCCAGCCGTCCTGAAAAAGTCTGACTCGGTTCATAGTATGCCCCTACTAAAGGATGAGCCCAGTGCTGTGACCAACGCCCAAATAAACGTCTTGACTCGCTATCGCCGTTTTCAGCGACTGCTGCTGTTTGGAGGAGGTCTGTTCACCACGCTGATGGTGTTGTTGACTTTCTCATTGGGGGTGCATGAGCGCTGGCGCACGCATCTGGAAGTGTTACGCCAGGTCTTTATCGTTAACCGCAATATTCTGGCGACACAGGACATGAGCGTGCTGGTCACGCCATTCAATTTTTATGGCATGTGCAGCACTGTGCTGATTCTGCCGCGCAACGGCGACGTACAGGTCAGTGCCACCAACCCGTGCGATGACTCTCGCGACCTGGCGCCTGACTACCTGCATGATCTGGTCGATAACACATACTTGCCTCTGCAAGAGCGATACGGCGACGGGGTGTTCAGCCTCACGGGTATCGTCGCGGACAGCGATTGGGTCCTGGTGCATGCCTATAGCTCGCGCAGTATCGGCATCATCATCGGCCGGCAAGTGGGCATGGAGGGCGCGTTGACCCTGATAACGCTGATGTTGATGTGGCTGTTACTGATTGCTCTTAGGCTAGGGGTCTTTTCTCCGTTATTGAAATGGGCGCGGAGTGTCCACGAGAGTGAAAAACTCAACCGTATCTTGATCGACACCGTGCCGGTGGGATTGGGGGTGATTGCCCTGGATAGTGGCGAGGTACTGCTATGCAGCCCCACGATGCTGGAAACGGGTGAACGCTTAGCCCCTGTGGGCGCCTCCTTGTCGGCGGCCTTTATCAAACGGTATGACGAGTTGATGCTTGAATACCGCGGGCAACCAGGGAAACCGCCTGAGGCGTTCCATGAAGAGTTGAGCTTCACATTGCGCGATAACTCCAGGCTCGACTTGTCGGTGAGAATGGCGCGAGCACGCCACAAGGGGCGAGAGGTGCTGGTGACGGCATTCGCTGACATCACGGCGAAGATCCGGGTGACAGAACAGATGCGCGAAGCGCGCCAGCACGCCGATTCGGCCAATGCCGCGAAATCGGCGTTCCTCGCGGCCATGAGCCATGAGATCCGCACCCCCCTCAACGCTATCCTCGGCAATCTGGAGCTGCTGTCCCATTCCGCCCTCGATTGCGTGCAGCGCGATCGGCTGAACGTGATCCGCGCCTCCTCCGATGGCCTGCTGGCGACTATCAGCGATGTATTGGACTTCTCTAAAGTCGAGGCCGGCGAGCTGTGTCTGGAGCACATCGAGTTTGATGCGCTGGAGGTGGTGTCCCGCGCGCTCATGATGTTCGCTCCAGTGGCGGCGGCCAAGGGCCTGCGATTGATGGGCGAATTGGGCCAGGCATCGACGCAGCCGATGCGCGGAGACCCGACCCGCCTCGGGCAGGTGATCTATAACCTGCTATCCAATGCCATCAAGTTCACTGAGTCCGGGCAGGTCCTGTTGCGCATGCTGACGGACGAGTCCAGGTCACAGTTGCTGATCGAGGTCCAGGATAGCGGCATCGGCTTGTCATCGGGGCAGTTGGCGCGCATGTTCCAGGCCTTTAGCCAAGCGGATGCGTCTATCAATCGCCGCTTTGGCGGTACCGGGTTGGGGCTGGCGTTGTGCTCGCGGCTGGTGCAGGCCATGGACGGCACATTGTCCGTCGTCAGCGAACTGGGGCAGGGCAGCCGTTTCATCCTGAGCCTGCCCCTGGGGGCGTGTACGCAAGTGCCATTGGTGCCGCGCTTCAATGGCCAGCACGTATTGCTGGTGGTGGCCTCGCATTCCGCCTGTGACTATGTCTGCGGCGTGTTGCAAGCGTGGGGCCTGCGTGTCACCTGCTACAGCCATCCCTCCCAGGTCGGATCAGAGGCAATTTCGACGGCGTCGATATTGATCCTCTGGGGGGAGCGGCACAGCTGGCACGCCGCTGAGGAAAATCGACTTGTGGAGGAGTCGTCGTGGGTCATCGATTGTGCTATCGATGGAACCCGGGAACCCTTGGTTGCTGGACGTCTGTTGAGTGTTTCGATGTTCGGGCTGCGTGGGCTGGTCGCAGGCTTGCGTCATGCGCTGCAAGGCAAAGCGTTGGCCGCGCCACAAAACGCCAGAAAAGTGCTGGTCAAGCCATTGCGGGTGCTGGTCGTCGAAGACAATCTATTGAACCGCGAGCTGTTCAGGGAGCAACTCAAGCTGCTGGGCTGTGCCCCGTTGGTGGTTGCGAATGGCGAGCAGGCGCTGGCATGGCTGGACGATCAACCGTTTGACGCACTGCTCACCGACCTGGCCATGCCCTTGCTCGATGGTTATGAATTGGCACGTCGGGTGCGGCAGCGCTGGCCCGATATGCCGGTGTTGGCGGTCACCGCCCATGTCACGATGCAGGACCGCAGGCGTTGCGAAAAGGCGGGCATGCTCCGCGTGCTGGGCAAACCCTTGTCGCTGAATGCACTGGCCCAGGCCCTGTCGGAAGTGACGGGCACCGAATGCACTTACTATGAGGTCGGTCAGGGCAGTGGGCTACTGGGTGGGCAGGTCATGCCGGACAGTATTCGCGAAATGTTCTGGGAGTCCTGCGAAAGCTCATTGGCCGTGCTGCGCCAGGCCAGGCGCGACGGTGATGTGCAGCAAATGCTCGCAGAGTTACACTCCCTGCGCGGCATGCTCGGGGTGTACCGGATGCGCGGGGTGAGCCGCAAGCTGATCGATGCGGAGAACGGGCTGAAGTGTGGGGCCGCTTCCGCGCTGGCGGAGGTGGACAGGCTGATGGCAGAACTGGCGGCAGAGATCAATCTGGCGCGCACCGCAGCTATCGCGTGAGCTTGCCGTTACCGCGTCTGAAAGCAGCGATCCATATTTCAGCAAATGAGTGCGCAGTGGGAGAACGTTCGAGCGATGACCACAACCTTTGACCAGGATGGTGTGCTGGCCCGCTTGCATCGCTATCAGACTATGTTGGTCATGGGCGGTGGCATTGCCATCACCGTGTTGGTGCTGCTGGCCGGGGTACTGGAAGTGGTTGCCTCGGTGATGACCTACGTTGCCCGGACCAACGAAGAAGTCTCCGTCGATGTGCGTCACGTGATGGACTTCACTGCGCGTGCCACGGCGACTTTACGCAACAATGTGCAGAACATGGAGCTTGCCTGGGAGCGTGCCGAGGCACCGGACAGCAAGCGTCTGCAGGCCTACATCGAAGCTGGCAAGCTGGTACGCGTCAATGCGTCCGCTGCCGCGCCTTCGTTGCTGGTGCTCGGCAGCACCCACCAGGACGATCCCGCCCAGGCCTGGCGCTACATCGATCTGGCGCAGCAGATGGCGCCCGCCACCGCAGTGATAGCGGCCCGAAACGCCGGTGATCTCAGCGCCTACGTCTACAGCCCCGAACAGAGTGTTCTCATCCTCGCGGTTGCACCCTGGCCCGGAGCAGAGTGGCAGGCGCGTATCGCGGCGTCCCGCGACAGCCTGTTCGAAACCCTGACCCGCCAGAACGGACGCGCACTGCTCGCAGCGGACAACCCTGCGCGGAATAGTGCAAAGGGGCTGCCGGCATTTCAGTGGCTGGCGCCCTATGACAGCCCGCTCACCGGCGCTTCGGCGATTCGGGTGGCGGCACCGCTGATCGGCCGTGATCAGCACTCTTTCGGCACTCTGGTGTTCGAGCTGCCGCTGTCCAGCCTGGCAGCCAAGTTGCCGGACACCGGCCTGCAAGGCAGTTGCATGATTCTGGGCGCCGATGGCTCGCCGATCTTTTCCTGTCAGCAGGCGGGTGGGCCTCAAACCTTGAGCGAGGCCCAGCAGGCATTGGCTGACGGCTTGGGGCGCAGCCGCCAAACGACCTATCTGCAAGGCCATGTTCTCAGCGGCTGGCCGCTGGGAGACACCTCCTGGACGCTGGTGTACGCCCAGTCGTGGCAGCAGATCGCTAAAGGTGTTGCACCGCAGATCGCCGTCACCGCACTGACCTCGGCCCTGATCATCCTGGCCACCTGGCTGGTATTGCTGCTGGTCAAGTGGCGGTTGCTGGCGCCAGCCGTGGCGCAGTCGCGCCGGGTGTTTGAAAACGAGCAACTCAGCCGGATTCTGGTGGAGACCGCACCGATAGGGCTGGGCCTGATTGCTGTCGACAACGAACAACCGTTGCTGCGCAGCCCGGCGATGATCGACATGGCCCGGCATATCTCCCGCCCTGGAACCAGCTTGTCGGCACTGTTTGCCCGGCATTTCAAACAACGGCTGACACTGCCGGGCACGCCTCCGGTGCATACCATTCGCCAGGAAGACCTCGGTGTTTCCACCCTCGATGGCCAACACATCGACCTGTCGGTGAGCATCGCCCAGGCCCGTTACCAAGGTCGTGATGTGCTGGTGACGGCGTTCACCGACGTGACCGCGAAAAAACGTCTTGAGCAGCAACTGCGTGAAGCACACCAGGCCGCGGACGCCGCCAATGCGGCCAAGTCCGGGTTCCTGGCGGCCATGAGCCACGAAATCCGCACGCCGTTGAACGCCATCCTGGGCAACCTCGAATTGCTTGCCTACTCGCCGCTCAACTCGCGCCAACGCGACCGCCTCAAGACCATCCAGACAACCTCCGATGCGTTGCTGGCGATCATCAGCGACGTCCTGGATTTTTCCAGAATCGAAGCCAATGAGTTACGCCTGGAGGACCTTGAGTTCGATGCCCTGGAGATCGCGTCTCGGGCGCTGATGATATTTGCGCCGGTCGCGCGGGCCAAGGGCCTGACGTTGCTCGGCGAATTCGAGGAGAGTGTTTCGTTGCCGATGCGCGGTGATCCTACGCGCATGGGGCAGGTGATCCATAACCTGCTGTCCAACGCCATCAAGTTTACGGACAAGGGCCAGGTACTGCTGCGCCTGACTGCGGATAAAGTTGCCCGCACCGTGACTATCGAGGTCGAGGACAGTGGGATCGGTCTGACCGCCGAGCAACAGGCGCGGCTGTTCAGTGCGTTCAGTCAGGCCGACGCCAGTATCAACCGTCGGTATGGCGGCACCGGATTGGGGTTGGCACTGTGCTCGCGCTTGACCCAGGCCATGGGCGGCAGCCTTGTGGTGCAAAGCGAGCATGGTCACGGCAGTCGATTTACCCTGCGCTTGCCTCTGGGAGCGGCGACCGGCCACCCGGATCTTCCGCGCTTCGAGTCTGAACGCGTGCTGTTGGTGGCGGCCTCGCCTGATTGTCGCACCTATTTGACCCGGGCTCTGTGCAGTTGGGGGTTACAGGTCCAGTCCTATGGTCACCCGGCACAATTGCAAGATGACCAGCTTGAGGGCGCCGACACCCTGATTCTGTGGGGCTCACGACAGACCTGGCATGCCGATGACGAAAACCGCCTGGTGGAAAAGTCTTCTTGGGTCATCGATTGCACGGAGGATGGCCCGGCCGAACCCGTGGCCGCCGGGCGCGTCCTCAGTGCGTCGGTGTTCGGTCTGCGCGGGCTGGCAGCGGCGTTGCGCTATGGCTTGCAAGGTCAACCGTTAGCGAAGGCGGAGCAGGGCATATCGGCACTGGCCAAACCGCTGAAGGTATTGATTGCGGAAGACAACGCGGTCAACCGCCGACTGTTCGAGGAGCAGCTCAAGCGACTCGGATGCCTCGCCACTACCGTGGAGGGCGGGGCAAAAGCGCTGGCCTGTCTGGAGCAGGAGCCTTTCGATGTTTTGCTCACCGACCTGTCGATGCCGGGGATGGACGGCTATGAGCTTGCCTTGCAGGTTCGCCAGCGATGGCCGGCACTCCCGGTGCTGGCGGTCACGGCGCACGTAACACCGCAGGAGCGCGCGCGCGGCGAAGACGTCGGCATGACTCGCGTGCTGAGCAAGCCGCTGTCGCTCAGGGACCTGGGCCAAGCCTTGTCCGAAGTGACCGGCACCGAGTGGGGGGGCAAGGCCTGGTCTGGCAGTGAACTCCTGGCTGGCGACGCAGTGCCTGATGACATCCGGCGGGTGTTTCGCGAATCCTGCCAGGCATCGGTGGCAACCCTGTGTCGGGCCCGGGACGCGGACGATACCGCCGCGATCCTGGCAGAACTGCATGCATTGCGTGGCGCCTTGGGCGTATTCAATATGCAACACATGGCCGCGCTGTGCATGGACCTGGAACAGGATGTGCGCGCCAACGGTGTAAGGGCTTGCAGCACCGGCGTGAAGCAATTGTGCGATGCGCTGCAAACCAGTGTGATCAGCCCCCCTGAATCATTGCATGATCTCCTGGAACGGATGTTATCCCTGGCAGATGCCAGGGCGCCCGAAGACGCCATGGCTCAAATCGCCGTGCTGGCGCGCCAAGCCCAACAACGTCTGCGCGATGGTTGATCGCGGTGACTGACTGCTATGCGTCGCTCTCGGCGTTAGTTGCCTTTCCGAGGCTCCTCGGGCACGGAACTTGACCTGGATCAATAACGCTGTTAGTCCGCTGCGATTTTGCGCCGCAAGTTTAACTTCCGTACTGGTCCTACATAAAATCTTTCTGCTTTTACTTAGTATTCGTTGGTGCCGGTAACGGCTATCGATCGATATGCAAAGGCCTGTGGGACTTCCATTGGCGGACGATATCTATACTCCATTAAAGCAGACACTGAATATGAAAAAGCTCTTTCTAAGCGTTGCAGTTATTTCGGCAATGGGGCTCTCGGCCATGGCCAACGCGGCTTCTACTCCTACTGTTGGTGCTACAGGCACTATCACTTTCAATGGCACTATCAGTGCCGATAGTTGTGTTGTTCATAGTGACGGCCCTGGCACTGCGGGCGGCAACCTGACTTACAACCTCGGGACTGTTCCAGTCAGCGCCCTGGGGACTGAAGCCAATCCAAGTGGCGGCGGTACCCTGACCGCGCTGCCGACAGACCTGAACTTGAGTGTGGAGTGCGGTTCGGCGGCAACCACCGTCGAACTGAAACTGACGCCGACTGCAGTCTCCGGCAAAGGTATTGCGGTGAGCGGTGGTGCGACCAACGTACAAATCATGTTGGTTGATACGCGTACCAGTACTCCGGCACCGCTTGACTTCACCTCAGGCAGCGCAACCTTGACCGGTGCGATCAGCGGTGGCAGCAGCAGTATCCCGCTGAAGGCTTACTACACCCACACGTCCTCGGGCGCGGCAACTGCGGGTCCGGCCAACGCAACCGTGGCCTACACCCTGTCTTACAACTAAGCCCTCGGCTTGTCTCAAGCGAGGTTGCAGAACCTTGCTTGAGGTCTTTTTTCGGAGGATTGTTTTTTGACCACTTTCATATTTCGTAGTCTCGCGGCCCAAGTCATGCTGGTGACGGCGTGCCTGGGTTTCAGTTTGTCTGCGCAGGCTGCCATTTCCCTTAGTGGTACTCGCCTGATATTTGAGGGTAAGAATAAAGAAGCCTCTATCATTGTTCGCAATGAAGGTTCAAAAGTGCTGGTCCAGTCGTGGATCGAGAGCAATACGCCCGGTGATAGTGGTGAACTACCATTTGCAGTAACACCGCCATTGGCCAAGATGCAACCTAATGGCCAACAACTGTTGCGCGTACTCTATGCAGGCAAGAGCGATTTGCCGACCAATAAAGAGACCGTGCTCTGGCTCAATGTTCAGGAAGTTCCGGAGCAAGTCGAAGGCGAGAATACGCTGCAGTTGGCGATTCGTCAGCGCATCAAGCTGTTCTATCGTCCTGCGGGCATCAGCGGAACGGCGGCCGATGCGGCTACCGGTTTGACCTGGCAATTGGTTCAGCAAGCCGGAAAACCGGCGCTGAGAGTCGTCAATTCCAGTGCTTTTCATGTCCCGATCAATACTGTCGATCTGAGTGCCATGGCGCAGCAGGAAAAACTCTCCACGCCCTTCATGATCGCGCCGGGAGAGACCCATTACCTGACGTTGAAGAACGCTGGCATTTCGCCCCAGGCGCGCCTCAGCTTCAAGGCCGTCAACGATTACGGCGGCGTCGACACTTTCAACGCACAACTTGTCAGCGGCACCCCCGTTCAAGCTCAACGCGCAACGCCTTAACCACACGCCCGAGCGCCTCCCTGGCATCTGTCCCATACATAGCGCTAAGGCTTGCGCTGATTGCCTGAGTCATATGGCTGCGCGTTCCTTTTTTTGAGCAGAATCTCTCGAAACTATCATGTCGATACCTAGCTTGTTTTTCACATCACACATGACCGGCTCGCGACTTCGCATCGGCACTCCGCGTCTGATGCTGTTGAGCACATGCTTATGTTTCTGGATCGACGCTATCGCGGCCGACGGCCTGGTCAAGGCCGTACCGGAGGCCGACACTCAGTTGATTGCCAACGCTACGGCGGTAGATATCACTCGCACCCCCGGCCGGGGGCATGAGGGTTACAACGTCGCGTTCCTGTATGGCATGGGCCAGTCTGCGGATGTGAAAACGTTGTTGATGGGCAGCGACGTACTGCCGGGCATCTATCGGGTCGACATCTATGCAAACAACACGCTGGTCGGACGCCAGGATGTGGTCTTTTCCGAGAACCCCAAGTCCGGCGAGGTCGAGGCGTGTTTCAGCGAGGATCTGCTCAAGCAAGTCGGCATCAACACCGTGGCGTTGCACAGCGAGGGGAAGCTCAAGGCCGACACTGACTGCTATCGTCTGCCTGATCTGATTGATCAAGCCAGTGCGGTCTACGATTCGCCGCGATTGCGCTTGAACCTGAGCGTGCCGCAGGCCGCGATGACCCGCGAGCGCCGCGGTTATGTCGATCCTTCCGTGTGGGATTCCGGAGTCAGCCTTGGCTTCGTCAATTACAACCTCAATAGCCGCTACGACTACAGTTCCAGCAATGAAAGCCGGCAATCGACCAACCTGGGGCTGCGCATGGGGCTGAATGTGGGTGACTGGCGTCTGCGCAATAACTCTTCCCAGACTTCCAGTACCGGGCAACCGTCGAAGTTCACCAGCCAGAACACCTACCTGCAGCGGGACATCACGGGACTGAAAAGCCAACTGTGGCTAGGCGAGACCTACACCAATTCGCCGCTGTTCGACGGGGTACGTTTTCGCGGGGTGCAGATGGCCTCCGACGAAGGCATGAGTCCGGATAGCGAACAGGGTTATGCGCCAGTCATTCGAGGGAATGCCGAGTCCAACGCCACCGTTGAAGTGCGCCAGAACAATTATCTGATCTACAGCGCAAACGTCTCGCCAGGGCCTTTTGAAATCACCGACCTCTCGCCGTCCGGTTCCAACGGCGACCTGGAGGTGACCATCATCGAGGCGGATGGCCGCCGTCGGGTGATGCGCCAGGCGTTTTCCAGCCCACCCTTGATGGTGCGTGAAGGGCGGCTGCTGTATGACGCAACGCTGGGGGAGTTCCAGCAGGATTACGGTTCCAGTGAACGTCCGGTATTTGCCAATGGCTCGATGATGTATGGCCTGACCAGCGACCTGACCTTGGCCAGCGGTCTGCAGGCGGCTTCCGGCTTTCAGGCCTATAGCATGGGCGCTGGGATCAATACGCGTATCGGCGCAGTGTCCCTGGACGGAACCCAGTCCCACAGCAGCATTGAGGGTACGAGCAAGGCCGGCCAGCGCTTGCGCCTGCGCTATGCAAAATTCATCGAGAGCACCAACACTAACGTGTCGGTCAATGCCCAGCGCAGCCTCAATGAAAATTTCCGAAGCCTCTCCGACCACGTCTATGCCAGCAGCGCTGCACAGGGGCATGCGTGGTATTCGAGTGAGTTTCCTGATTATTCGTCGACTTCTTCTGCGTACTCGCGAACGCGTCTGGACGTCTATCTGGCGCAGAACCTGGGCAAGGACAATCGCTTTGGCAGCGTGTACCTCAACGGATCGGACGACCGCTATTGGAACAATTCAAGCTCACGCAGCTACTCGGCGGGCTATAGCAACTCCTGGCGCAGCCTGAGCTACAACGTGGGTGTGACCCACGCGCAGAACGTCAGCTCGTCGGTGTATAACAGTCGCTACAGCGACACCACCCTCACGCTTTCACTGTCCTTCCCGTTAGGTGGCGGGGAAAGGCCGCCGCAAGTGTTCATGAACAGCAGCCGGCAGCAGGGCGGCGATACCAGCCTGCAGACGGGCGTCACCGGGACTTTGCCCAGTGACCGTGACGTGAACTATTCGGTGGTCGCCGGCCGGGGAGCGGACGGAACCGGCAATGGCTCGGCATCGGTGGGCAGTAACACGTCCGTCGGCAACATGACGCTGGGTTACAGCTATGGCAATCAGTACCACTCGACTTCTCTGCAAGCCAACGGCGCTATCGTCGCCCATGCCGGAGGCGTCAACCTCGCCCAGCCGCTGAGCGAGACCTTTGCCTTGGTCAAGGTCGAACCGCGCATGGCGGACGTACCGGTGGCGAGCTACTCGGGGGTGAAAACCGGTGCCAACGGTTACGCGGTCGTCCCCAACGCTACGCCATACCGGGCGAACTGGCTGGGCCTAAGCGCGAATGGGATGAGTCCTGACGTCGAGATCGACACGGCCATGCAACAAGTGGTGCCGCGTCGTGGTGCTGCGGCATTGGCTACGTTCAAGTCCAGCAGTGGACGCCGGGTGCAGTTCGAGCTGTTCCGTCCGGATGGCAAGCTGATGCCCTTCGGTGCGACGGTGGATCATGACGACGGCCAGCGCCTGGGTATTGCCGATCCACGCGGACGGGTGCTCGCGTTGCTGAGCGATGAGCAGACTTCGGGTGAGCTGCTGATTAGCTGGGATAACAATCAGTGCCGCGTAAGGTTTGCTTTGCCGGAGAAAAAAGCCGGGGAGAACTATCAGAGTCTTTCTCTGAAGTGCAACGCAGTGACTCCGACGCCAGACAAGCCTGCACCTGCACCGAAAAAGATCAAGAGTGCCGTGCCGAGCATTGCGTTCTATCAGCCTCCGCAATAACCATCGACTTCGCCATGTCCATGAGCGTTATGGACCTCAATTGCGCGCCGCCCTCGAGGGCGGCGCTGCCTACAGAGCGCGAGGCTCAGAAGTAACTCAAGGTGATTCGGTAAGCGTCATGCGAAGCATCTTGGCTGAGAACAATACCTTTTCCCGTTGAACTCAGGTGCCGCCAGACAACCACATCAGTATCCATGCTTGCGGTGACCAGCGACGTCATTTCACTGCGCTCGCACTGGATGGCGAGCGCGGAGGGGAGGGTGGTGTGGAAGGGGGAGTGGAGGGGTTGGCATTGCGCCGCTTCTACGATTGCTCCGCTGAACTTAATCTTGCCCGTCGTAACGGCCTCTGCGTTGGCCTGATTAATCACGATAGGACTAATAAGCAATGTAAGTAACACCATTAGACCGGGTTTTATGGTATTCATGGTTTTCTCCTGCTAGTACTGGGTCGAGAATCGAACCAGGCTACTGCTATCTAATTCAACGGCACCTTTTTCATAAACTTTAGGGTCGGCTGATTAAATACAGTGCGCAGTAGCAGCGGAGCATTGATACGATCGGATCGTGTTCTGAGAGGTCTTATCCTGAATGGGGCTGCTTGATTCCCGCGTGACTTCGTTCAATACGGATATCGGACGGTGTCCTGCACTGGAATGGAATTATCTGTTGATGAGATTATCCATTGGAGTTCCGCGCGATCGACAAAAGTCGCATCGCAAATGGTGACTTTACCGCAACGAATGACCGACCCGGCGACCAGCTTTTCGCTGCCATAGATCAATGCAGAGAGAATCTGCGGGGAGTCGAGGCAAAAAGCCAGTGGGGCAAAGCTGTTCTGGTTGCTGAATTTCTCGTTGAGAATCAGTACATCAAACGGCGCATACGCATAATCTACCAAGCGCCGTAATTCCGTAATGGATTGCACTGGTGCAATCCGGTGATAGCCCAATTGGTTCAATACCCTTTCAATTCGCAAGCGAAAGAAATGCTGTTCATCGGCGATGAGAATTCGTGATGACTTATGTATCATTTTTACAGCCCTGCGCGGTAAGGTATGCAGTAGAGGAAACTTATTCCTACAACAGCCCAGCCTAACGATGCTGTAATTTTTATTATATGGGACGAGTATTAAAAACAGCGCGCACACAGTAGCGACGTCTACGAAACCCCGTGACGTTTCAATCAAAGACTCTTTGTAAGGTTGCCTAGCATCTCTTTTGCGGTAGAGACAACTTTGGAGTTCATTTCATAGGCTCGTTGAGTGGTGATCATGTTGACCATCTCTTCAACGGTACTCACGTTTGAGGTTTCCAAGGTGCTCTGCAATGTTGTGCCGATACCATTGACTCCTGGAGTGCCGACTTGAGGAGCCCCGCTGGCGGCGGTTTCCAGAAAGAGGTTGGCGCCTTGTGCTTGCAAGCCTGCCGGATTAATGAAATCGGCTATCTGCAGATTGCCAATCACCTGCGAGGCAGGGCTGCCGGCGACAGTGATCGATACAGTCCCGTCCTGGCCCACGGTGAATGTCTGGGCGTTGTTGGGGACAACGATCGCCGGTTCCAGGGCGAACCCATTCGCGGTGACGATCTGACCGTTTGCATTTAAGTGGAACGTACCGTCCCTCGTGTAGGAAAGGCTGCCGTCGGGTTGCAGTATCTGGAAAAAACCACGGCCGTTCAGCGCCAGGTCCAGAGGTTGACCGGTCGTTTGCAGGCTGCCGGCAGAGAAGTTTTTCTGGGTGCCGACGACATGCACCCCGGTGCCTAGTTGCAGGCCAGAGGGCAGTGCGCTGTTCTGGGTTGACTGTGCGCCTGGCTGTCGTTTGATCTGATAGACAAGGTCTTGAAACTCGGCGCGATCACGTTTGAAGCCGGTAGTCGAGACGTTCGCCAGGTTGTTGGAAATAGTGGTCAGGTTAGTGTCCTGGGCAGAAAGCCCGGTTTTTGCGACATACAGTGCAGGCAGCATCCAAATCTCCTTGGCGGCGGTGGTGCGGGGTCAGGATCTATCGGGTGGAGCAAACAATGGACTTCCGACCACGCCTCACGTCATCTGGAGCAACGTTTTGTTGATGGTGCTCTCGGTCGAAATCGTCTTGGCGTTTGCCTGGTAGTTGCTCTGGGCCTTGATCAGGTTCACCAGCTCGGTGGTCAGGTTAACGTTGGAGTTCTCCAGAGCATTGGCGACGATCGATCCCAGCGTTCCGGCCTGAGGGACGTCATAACCCGGCTGGCCAGAAGCGAAGGTTTCCTTCCAGGCAGTGCCACCCGCCGGCTGCAGGCCTTGCTCGTTGTTGAAACTGGCCAGCGACAGCTGGCCGATCGCTTTACTTTGTTGGTTGCTGAACGTGGCGAACATCACACCGCTACCGTCGATTTTCAGGCCGGTAATTTGCCCCGTCGCGTAACCATCGGTGATCGGCGGGTTGCGATAGCTGGCAGAGTTGTACTGTGTGATGTTGCCCATGTTGATCGCAACGCCACCCGGGTTGGCGGCAGCGCCGTTATCTTTCCATGCGCCATTGACCAGCGCGCCCGGCTTCCAGTCGGTAATCGTCAGGGTGGTCTTGGACGTGGTGGAGGGCGGTACTGTAATAGTCGAAAGGGTGCCCGACGTATCAAATGTCAACAGTGAGCCGCTGGGCGCGACACCGGCGGGGCCACTGATCGCCGTGCCGTCTGGATTGCGTCCATCGATCAGCGTGTAAGACATCCATTTGTTGGCGTCCGTCTTCACCATGTACTGCACCATAGCGTGCGAGTTGCCTTGGGTGTCGTACAAGGTGGTGCTGTATTGGGTCGTGAAGCTGCTGGTGTCGGTTGGGTCGAACGGCTTGGTGGCTTGGTTGATCGCCGGCGCAGACGCGTTCAGGTTGCTGGTGGAGTCCACCTTGCTGGAAGCCTTTGGCGGCAGGTTCGACAGGTTCAGCCGCAGGTCGGTCAACCCGCCCTTGATGATCTTGCCGTCGGCGTCTGCGGCGTAGCCTTGCAGGCGAGAGGTGCCCGTATTGTTGGTGATGTAGCCATCTTTGTCTGCGCTGAAGGCACCGTTACGGGTGTACTGCAGAGAGCCGTCGCTGCCTTTCTGCACAAAAAAACCACCGCCTTGGATCGCCATATCCAGTGTGCCGCCACTGCCGTTGACATCGCCTTGAGTGAACTGCTGGGACACAGCGGACAGGTTCACACCATTACCGATGGCGTTACGTCCAGTACCCAACTTGGCAGCCGCATAGATATCAGCAAATTCTGCACGGGATGATTTGAAACCGGTGGTGGCGACGTTGGCGATGTTATTGCCAGTGACATCCAACTGTTTGTTGGCCGCAAACAGCCCGCTGAGCCCAATATTAAAAGACATAGCCACTCCTTATTTTGCCATTCGGTTTGAATTTGAAGCAGGGGGCTGATCTGGCCGGGATTGAAGCATGGGGTTGCTGAGATACCTTTGGAGTATCTTTTTCAGGCCGTCAGTTAGTCATCCAAGCGCCCACCGCTTAATCGGCGATGACATTAGAGATGCTGATTGTGCGCAAAGAATGTCGGGTTTTATGGGAGGAACCGTGGAGGAATGATGGAGGTGTCAGATTTCTTGTGGGAGGCATAACTTAAACGGTGATCTGATGACCGACGTTACAAGGTACATTGTGTTCGCACTCTTCCAAGGACAGACAATGCTTATCGTATTCAGCGGCCTTCCGGGCACTGGAAAAACCACTATCGCCAAGGCCCTCGTTGCTACGACAGGCGCCCTCTACCTGCGGATCGATACGATCGAACAAGCGATTCGAAACTCCGGTGCTCTTGCGCAAGACGTGGGACGCAGTGGCTACATGGTCGCTAATGAACTTGCCCTGAGTAATCTTAGTCTAGGCCGTATGGTCATCGTTGATTGCGTAAATCCAGTCGTCGAAAGCCGAATGGCGTGGAGCGAAGCCGCCTCGAAAGCGGGTGTTCGGTTGGTAAATATTGAAGTGATTTGCTCGGATAAAAACGAACATCGGCGCCGGATAGAAACGAGGCTGGGTGATATTCCCGGGTTGATTCCACCAACCTGGCAATCTGTGTTGGATCACGAATATGAAGCGTGGGCCGAAGCGCCGTTTTGCATAGACACCGCGCTGACTTCGCCGGAGCAAGCAGTATCGATGCTCACCGAAGGCTTATTGCCCAGTGAGTAGTGGCGGCTAATGGGCGCTTAGTCTGCGGTGAGGGCAGGGGAGTTTGCGCACTTGCCTGCGGCGCGGCGCGAGCAACCGCTGTTTTCGCTAGCGAAAACGCTCGGCAGCGGGGTCAGCCAACAGCTCGTTCACCAGGTTGAATACGGTGTTCTTCACCGGACTGTCCAGATCAACCCAGGCAAGGCCGGTCGTTGCCCGGTAATCGCCCAACTCCAGGGGCTTGGACATCACGTTGGCGGGCAGGGCACGCCCGGCACGAGCCGGCAGTAACCCGACGCCGAGCCCGGCGGAAACCAGCGCGAGCATGGTGGTGAACTCGCCGAGTTCCGATGCTATTTCCAGCTGCGCGCCGTGGGTGCTCACGGCATGCATTAGGCCATCGTAAAATCCGGGTGCATAGCGTCTGCCGAGGACGAAAACGGGTACGTTTGCCAGCGCTGTGGGGTGCAGCGTGCCGCACACAGCCAGAGGATGATCGCCGTGCAAAGCCACTATGAAGGTCTCCCGCAGCACTTCCAGGGTTTGAATCCCCGGGGCCACGGCCGGCAAACGCATCAAGCCGAAATCGAGCTGGCCATTTTTCAGCGCCGCTGTCTGATCCGGGCCCGGCATGTCCTTGAGTTCCAGTTCAATCCGCGGGAATCGTTGATGCAGTGAGCGGATCAAGGTGGGCAGCAATTCGGGTAATACCGAGGAGACGAAACCTAAACGCACGCGACCTATTTCACCGCGCCCTGACGCCCTGGCCACGTCCGCTGCATGGGCCGCTTGATGCAAGGTCGCGCGCGCCTCCGGTAGGAAAATCAGTCCCACTTCGGTCAAAGCGACCGAGTGCCGACTGCGCTCGAACAGGCGCACCCCCAGTTCTTCCTCGAGCAACTTGATCTGCATGCTCAGCGCCGGTTGAACGATCGACAGTTGTTGCGCGGCTCGACCGAAGTGAAGCTCCTGAGCCAAGGTCACAAATGCTCTCAAATGTTTGATTTCCATCTGAATACTCCGAGCTTTCAGGGGCTGTTTCGCGCTTATCATGAATTTTGATCACGATATCATTAATGACGATTGGACGTGACCGCTGGGCTGCGATGAAGTGACGGCAAGGCCAAAAAACATAAATGGCCATTTGTGGAGAACAGCATGTCATTCAATACCAGTAGCTTCCAGCTTAACGGGCGCAGGGCCCTGATCACCGGTTCGGGCAAAGGCATCGGGCTTGAACTAGCCAGGGGCTTGGGAGCTGCGGGCGCCACTGTGGTGATCAATGATCGTAATAGTGACAGAGCGCAACTCATCGCAAGTCAATTGCGTGACGAGGGTGTAAGCACAGAGATCGCGGTGTTTGATGTCACCGATCAGGCTCAGGTTTTCGAAGTGATCAATAGCTTTGAGGCGCAGACCGGAGCCATCGATATCCTGGTGAACAATGCCGGCATTCAGCGGCGGGCACCGCTGGAAGATTTTGCCGCGAACGATTGGCACGAATTGATGCGGGTCAATCTAGACGGCGTCTTCCATGTGTCCCAGGCAGTCGCCCGGCACATGATTGCCCGGCGTCGCGGCAAGATCATCAATATCTGCTCGGTTCAGAGCGAATTGGCCCGGCCGACGATCGCTCCTTATGCGGCGTCGAAAGGTGCCGTGAAGATGCTCACCAAGGGCATGTGCGCCGAATGGGCGTGCCACGGTATTCAGGCCAATGGGTTGGCACCTGGCTATTTCGCGACGCAGATGAACCAGGCGCTGGTAGACAATCCGGAATTTTCCCAATGGCTGTGCAAACGCACGCCTGCGGGCCGTTGGGGGCGCGTCGAGGAGTTGTGTGGTGCCGCCGTATTTCTCGCATCCGCTGCCTCGGACTTCATCAACGGCCAAACGATCTTCGTCGACGGAGGCCTGACAAGCGTCGTTTGAATGTTACTCCCGCCGCAAACAACAACAACAATAACAGGGGACATCCATGAGCAACCTCAAAGAGCAGGTAGCGTCGCTGGTCGATATTGCCGGGCAGGCTACCGACGAAAATCGTCAACACGTCAAAACCAAAAGCTTCGCACCCAAGCGTTGGCGGTATCTGATTCCGCTAATTTTCATTACCTACAGCCTCGCGTATCTGGATCGCGCCAATTATGGCTTTGCCAGTGCTGCGGGCATCGAGCAGGACCTGGGTATCACCAAAAGCATGTCCTCGTTGATCGGGGCCCTGTTCTTTCTGGGCTACTTTTTCTTTCAGGTTCCGGGCGCTATCTACGCGCAGAAATACAGTGTGCGCAAATTGGTGTTCTGGAGCCTGATCTTGTGGGGCATCTGCGCGATGGCCACGGGGCTGGTGACCAATATTCCGATGTTGATGGTGATCAGGGTGTCGCTGGGCATCGTCGAGGCCGCAGTGATGCCCGCCATGCTGATTTTCATCAGTAACTGGTTCACCCGCAAGGAACGCTCGCGTGCCAATACGTTTCTGGTTCTCGGCAATCCGGTCACCGTACTTTGGATGTCGGTGGTCTCGGGCTATTTGATTCACGCGTGGGGCTGGCGCGAGATGTTCGTGATTGAAGGCGCGCCAGCAGTGTTGTGGGCGTTCATCTGGTGGCGGCTGGCGCGGGACAAGCCCGAGCAGGTCGACTGGCTGACTCAGCAGGAAAAAAACCAGCTGGCCGCGACACTGGCAAACGAACAGAAAGGCATGAAGGTGGTGCGTAATTACCGCCAGGCGTTTACCAGCCCGGTGGTGATCCAACTGTGCTGCGTCCACGCGCTGTGGAGCATCGGGGTTTACGGATTCATCATGTGGCTGCCGACGATCATCAAACAAGCCGCGGCTGCGGATATTGTCACGGTAGGCTGGTTGAGCGCTGTGCCTTATGTCGCGGCCGTGGCCGCCATGCTTGCGGTGTCTTGGATGTCAGATAAATCCCAGCAGCGTAAACATTTTGTCTGGCCGCTTCTGGCGCTGGGTGCGCTGGCATTTTTCTGCTCCTACTTGCTTGGCCCGAGCCATTTCTGGTTGTCGTTTGCTTTGCTGAGCATCGCCGGGGCGGCTTTGTACGCGCCTTACGGACCATTTTTTGCGCTGATCCCGGAAATTCTGCCCTCCAATGTTTTCGGTGGCGCAATTGGTTTGATCAACGCTTGCGGGGCATTAGGTGCCTTTGTGGGCTCATGGATTGTCGGCTACCTGATCGGCCTTACCGGCAACCCCGGAGCGGCCTATATTTTCATGACCGTCGGCGTACTGTCCTCGGCGTTGCTCATGGCTTGGGTGAAGGTGCGGCGATGAGACACAAAATTGACTGCGCGGTTGTCAGCGATCCTGGCAATGCGTCAGTAGCCGTTCTGGTGATCCGCGATCAGTGCCGCCCTCAAAATCCTTGAGCAGGGCAGCGGTGTGGCTCAAGCGTTGATGGACAAGATTTGCGGGGGGGCAGGGGAGACAACGGAGAGGATTTCCGAGTCGAACTGACGCAGATTGGCTACGGCTTGGCCCCGCTATTCGTCAGCAAAATGCCTTGACCCTTATTGACAGCCAAGCGGTATGGGGAAATACTCACCTCTATATTCATATATATGACTAGATAACAAGGTGAATAAAGTCGATGAATGCTCTTTCCAGTGATGTTCGCCTGCCGCTTTACCAACGCCTGCGTGACCATTTGGCTGAACAGATCGCCAACAATCGCTGGCGTCCGGGGGAAGCGATTCCCACCGAAGCTGCGCTTTCAGCGGAATACCAACTGTCTACTGGCACCGTGCGCAAAGCGGTCGATGCATTGGTCAGTGAAGGTATCCTGGAACGTCAGCAAGGTCGAGGCACTTTCATTCGCCGGCCTCAGTTCCAATCTTCGCTGTTCCGATTCTTCCGTTTTCAAACCGCTGCCGGCGAGCGCCGGGTGCCAGAGAGTCGCATCCTGTCGATCGAACCGGTGGCCGCGCCCTCGGCGGTGGCCCAGGCGTTGGGGCTGCCACTCGACGCGCCGGTGATCCGCATTGTTCGTGTGCGTCTGCTCGATGTTCAGCCGGTGCTCGCCGAAGAAATCTGGTTGCCCCGCAACCGCTTTCAGCCGCTGCTGGAGATCGACCTGAGTAGCAAAGGGCCGCTGTTGTATCCGATCTATGAAGAGGTCTGCGGTCAGGTCGTCGCCTCGGCCGAAGAAACGCTGACCGCTGAATCGGTGAATGACGTGCACGCGCGATTGCTGCAAGTCCCGGTCAACAGCCCGGTGGTGGTGATCGAGAGGCTGGCGCGTGATTACGCCGGCACACCGCTGGAGTGGCGTCGTTCTCGCGGGCATGCCGAGCACTTCCGTTACCGCGTGGATATTCGCTGACCCGTGCCTGGGTAGCGTTTCGTTCAGCGGCGAGTCGGTCGCCGCTGGTTTGATCGTTTTGTTTGTTCTGACTGGCCTCGTAGCGGCGCGGTTCGCTCTCGGCTGCCTCACGTTCCACCTATAAGGATAAGAATCATGTTTAGCTGGTATCGCCAAGTCACTCCTCGGGAGCGCAAGACGTTTTGGGCCTGCTTCGGCGGATGGTCGCTCGACGCGCTGGAGGTACAAATGTTCGGCCTGGCGATTCCTGCGTTGATCGCCGCGTTCGCCCTGACCAAGGGCGACGCGGGGCTGATCAGTGGTGTCACCCTGGTCACTTCAGCCATTGGTGGCTGGGTAGGGGGGACGTTGTCCGACCGCTACGGCCGGGTACGCACACTTCAGTGGATGATTTTGTGGTTCTCGGTCTTCACCTTTCTGTCCGCGTTCGTGACGGGATTCAATCAGCTCTTGATCGTCAAAGCGCTCCAGGGTTTTGGCATCGGTGGCGAATGGGCTGCCGGCGCAGTGCTGATGGCTGAGACAATCAACCCTCAATATCGCGGCAAGGTCATGGGAACGGTACAAAGCGCCTGGGCCGTAGGTTGGGGTCTGGCGGTAGGGGTGTTTACGCTGATTTACTCCTTTGTACCGCAGGACATGGCCTGGCGTGTGATGTTCCTGGTCGGATTGCTGCCGTCGTTCCTGATCATCTGGGTACGTCGCAACGTCGAGGAGCCCGACAGCTTCCAGCGCCTGCAAAAAGAAAACGCCATCCCGCAAAGCTTCTTCAAATCCCTGGCCGGCATTTTCCGCCCTGAACTCATCCGCGTGACGCTGTTCGGTGGCCTGTTGGGCCTCGGCGCGCACGGCGGCTACCACGCAGTGATGACCTGGCTGCCGACGTTCCTCAAGACAGAGCGCAACCTGTCGGTGCTGAACTCTGGCGGCTACCTGGCGGTGATTATCTTCGCCTTCTGGTGTGGCTGTGTGGTCAGCGGATTTTTGATCGACCGTATTGGCCGTCGCAAAAACATCGTGTTGTTTGCGTTGTGCTGTGTCGTCACCGTGCAGTGTTATGTTTTCCTGCCGCTGACCAATACCCAGATGCTGTTCCTGGGGTTTCCGCTCGGCTTCTTCGCCGCTGGCATTCCGGCGAGTCTTGGTGCGCTGTTCAACGAGTTGTATCCAGCGGACGTGCGCGGCGCCGGTGTCGGTTTCTGCTACAACTTTGGCCGAGTACTTTCCGCGGTGTTCCCGTTCCTGGTCGGCCACATGAGCGACTCCATGTCCTTGGGGTCTGCAATTGGCATCGACGCAGGGGTCGCCTACGGTGTGGCGGTGATCGCGGCACTTTGCCTGCCGGAAACCCGTGGGCGCAGTCTCGAGGCCTCGACTGCACCGGTGCAAACCACGGTCGACGGCAACGAGACCGCCCGGGCCTGATGACCATTACCTTCGATAGATGAAATCCATGCCTGATACCTGTCCTGCGCCGATCACCGGCATCGACTCCCACGCTCATGTGTTCAGCCGCGAGCTGAACCTGGCCGCTGCACGACGCTATACCCCTGGCTACGACGCCACACTTGCGCAGTATCTGAAGCACTTGCAAACCCATGGCCTGAGTCATGGTGTATTGGTGCAGCCGAGTTTTCTCGGTACCGACAATAACTACCTGCTGGCGGCGCTGAGGCAGGTGCCGGAACGATTGCGAGGGGTGGTGGTGCTGGAGCGAGGTGTCAGCCGCGTCATGTTGAACGACATGGCTCGGCTGGGTGTGGTCGGCATTCGCTTGAACCTCATGGGCAAAGCCTTGCCTGACTTTCACGATGCTGCCTGGAAGGACTTCTTCGGCCACATCGCTGAACTGGACTGGCACGTGGAGTTGCACCGCCAGGTGGAGGATTTACCGAAACTGATTCGTCAGCTGATGCCGTTTGGGATCAAACTCGTCATCGATCACTTGGGGCGTCCGGACGCGCGTTTTGGCCTTGATCAGCCAGGTTTTTCCGAGGTGCTGGAACTGGGGCTGAGCGGGCAAGTGTGGATGAAGGTGTCCGGTATCTATCGACTGGAAGGTACGCCACAACAGAACCTCGAGTTTGCCCGGATGGCGTTACCGCTGCTGGAGCAGAGCTTCGGCCGTCGCCGTTTGGTGTGGGGCAGCGACTGGCCGCACACGCAACATGAAGAAGGCGTCGGTTTCGATACGGTGATCGATCAACTTCAAGCACTGGAGTGCTCGACGGAGCTTATGCGTGCGCTGCTAGTGGACTCGCCACGGATGTTATTCGGGTTTGCAAAAGGCGAAAGTTGAAACTTACGCGTAAATTTCTGGCTACTTCAGACCTTTCTTAGTTGTAGAGTGGGAGAAAGGAATGAAGGAGTATATTAATAACTCAACTAAATGACTATTTAGTTGAGTTATTAATAGCAGTCATGAGAGAGGGGGCTGGAGTAGGGTATACGCTCACTTTAACGAGGACCTGAACAACGATTTTATGTGCTGTAACGAAGTCTGGTCTGAGGGTTCAACTGTCACGAAATGCTGGAGTTGCCACCGCTGAGTCTGTAACGCTTGCTTGGCAATAGGTCGGCTCCAGGGCGGATACACACGTAAAGCACGCTTGCCACCGACGCCATTTATGGACATCACGCCATGGGACAGCAACGTTGCACGGTCAAATACAAACTGACCACTTTGTTCGGTGCCAGTCGCGTGGATCACAACGAAGTCGATATTATCGTTGCTATCCAGCGGAGTAATCACACTCGTTGCACAGGGTCGTTTCCACAGCGTCACGAACTGACCAATCTTGGTCGGCGTGGTTTTGGCGACACGGAACACAACCTGGCGAGTACCCAGCATGAATCGACAACCGCCATACTCTCTAGCCTCAACGTCAGGAGAAATATCTTCCGAGCATTTCAAGCCAGCCGGCAGATAAACCGCATCAATCGCAGCAAACAAACAACTCGGTACGACTGACGTGCCCATGGATGGAACCTTGATGGATTGGATTGCAGCAGATGCGAGCGTAGCGAGAAGATGTGTGTATTGCAGCGAACACATCAACAGACGCCACTGGTTCTAAAAGAAGCGTACCACCCACCCAAAGTCAGAATCTACTGCGGGTGATAATAGGCATAGTAGGGTGTTGGGGTGGTTTATTAATTACTGAATTTATTACGCTTTTTTAATAAATTGCTTTCACTGTGTTGCGGTAAGCACAAAGTGAGTTTTGTTGCGTGGGAAATTTTTAATGCGCAACATTCTTGGCTTAATTCAGCTCACAATTGGATGAAGAATGGGGGCTAATGTTGCTGTTCGGTCCGTTGCGCTTACCGGCAGACTTCGAAGCGGTAGCCCAAGCAGTTGTCACGGTATGGCAGCAGACTACTCATTTGGCTCAGGGCATGGCAGAGCGATCGCTTGCCCGGCAGCGCCAGGTGCCGGCCGAGGGGCTGGTTAGCCTTAAAGCCCGCGCCCGGCTGCAAGTTTTCCAAAAGCGGCGGCGACCTGCGTAACGCTGCACATCCGCTCAGGCCTCGTGTTTCGATTCATAGCCTGTTTCGGGCACCCACTTTGATTTCAAGCTGCCAAGAAACGCTCCATCGGAGTGTTGTCCAGCATTCGCCTTTAAAGCTCATGCTTTGCCGCAGCCCATCCTCACAGATCAGTGAGAGCGATCTTTTGCGTCCAAAAGCAGCAGAGCGCTGGGTTTTTAGGATTTCGATATCCCGATTCTTTTACTTGAGCAGAGCTTTGAGTTCCTGGATATCACGCTTATCGGAGGTAATCGTATTGGCACCTGCCGATGTTGAACCCTGACGCTCCTGACGAACCCGGTGGATGCTACGACTCAAGGCTGTAGGGACAATATCCAAACTGGAACAGACCTCGAGAACAGACGGCTCATCGTCCAGCACCATGCTGGCAGCCTTGAGCTTGAACTCTCTCGAATAAGATTCACGCATATCCAAACACCTCAGATCTGGGCGCCATCACAGCGCCCGATTGATGTGTCCAAAATTATTGGGTCAGTTCACATATCGTTCCTGGGGGCATACAAGGAGTCCTAAATTAGAGGCAGAGACAGCTCAATAAATAGCTGATGTCAGTAAGAAATGAAGGAAGCCACTTGCTCAACGAAGGCAATTGGCCATACGCTACGGAGCGTGGGAGATCACACGAATATAAGAAACATAAGCATGGAGCAAGCCCGGATAAAACTCTCTACCCTTTTGGTCGCCGCTTTTCCCTACCTCCGTCGCTACCTTTGCGCACACAGGTGCTGGGCTTCTTATATGCATCGCGCGGTGGTTGAGATTCGCCTGGATACGTTTCATGTTTTGACCGTAAAGGGGTGCATCAAACTGTGGAATCGTCGCGTTCGAATTGTCCGTTGCTCAGTACCTCGCCAAAGAAATGCAAGACATTCATTCATGATTCAGAAGACGTTCTCCTTGCGAAGGATTGCGCATTTTAAGCAGGCATTATGTGGAAAGAGCTCTTAACGAACGAATCGATGCTGCGCCCGGGGCAACTTGGTGCTCTATTTGCGCTGCGTGGACATTTTCTAGGCGCAGGTCGCGGCCATATAGCCCAGATACAACTGCCGACAGGCTATGGTAAGACCTTAGTAATGTTGTTGGCCTCCCAGTTGCTCAACAGGGGAAGGCAAACACTTGTCGTTTGTGGTTCTGAGGTTTTGCGTGAGCAACTTGCGCGATGCTTTGCAGGTTATTTCGATAAGGGAGAGGAAGGTCGTTTGATTCCGTATACGTCGACCTGCGCTCGCGATATTCTAAAACCCGCCTTGGGAGTCGGTCCTAAGCAGCGGGTGTCAACTAAGGTGGGAGTTGGTCAATCAAGTGATGCTGCAATACCCTGCGGTGTCGAAGTCGTGGTTGGGCACCCGAACTCCCTTCAATCATATGCTCCCAAATATTACCAAGAGCCTGTTCAAGAATCAGACAAAGGTGCGCCTCTAATCGGTTTAATCCTGATCGACGAAGGACATCATCTATCAGCCGCAACGTGGTCAAAGATCGTTGCCAATAATCCAGAAGCGAAGGTTGTACTTTTCACGGCGACGCCGTTTCGGGGGGACGCTCGCGGACTTCCTGGGAAACTCATATTCTCATACTCCCTTGCAGAGGCAATCTGTGAGAAGTCGGTTTCCGATGCAAGCATAAAGGTACTAGAAGAAGGCACTAAAAAAAAGAATCAGACTACCCCCATGGAAACAGCGGACGAGCTTATTGCAGACACCGCCATCGAGCAACTTGAGAAGCTAGTAACGACGTTCCCGCAGGCGAAAATTCTGGCAAAGTGTCGTGACGTCCATCAGGCAGTGGAAGTGGCGGCTCTATATGTCCTGAAGGCTGGAACGGTGTATCAGGGCAAGGATGTTTTGCTACTTCATTCAAAGTTGACTACGACGAACCTAAAATTAGCCCTTCAATGCCTAGAGTCAGGAAACTACCGCATTGTTGTCGCAGTTGATATGCTTGCTGAAGGCATCGATATTCCTTTTCTCCGTGTCTTAGCTGTGCACACCCGGCTGCCTGATTTAGGTCATTTCGTTCAGATTGCCGGGCGTGTGAGCAGGACGCTTGTACAAGATGGGGAAGATGTAGATAGTCATTTGATTATCCTGAAAAGTGCGCTACCTAAACATCTCCAAGATAAACCGCCGAAATCGCTCCAAGACCTCGCAGAAAAACTACAACAAAAGATTGAGCATGAAGAACTGAAGTCCGAACTCATAGATTATCTCCACGATGGCGAGATACCAGAGGCGGCGCTTTCCGAATTGTTAGGCGCCGTATTATTAAGAGAGCACGCGAAGGTTTTTGCTTGCACCGCAGGCGCAAAAACTGATTGGGATAAGGTGGATAACATTGGAAATGCAAACATCGTTGGTTATCGAACTTACGTCGCCTTTGGAGGCCGAATTCAGGTAGCGTTTCTAGCGATCCAACAGAAGGCAACATGGCTTAACCAATTGGCCGTTCCTACACTCATTCCTGGGCTAATCCTTACCTATGAGCCCAAGGTCGAAAAACAGAAAACAAGACTCCTCTTTGTAACCGCCAGCCCTGAAGCGAAGAGATATATTCGGCTGCTCATTGATAATCTAGATGAGGATGCTGAGCAATTTAGACCACTATCTCTAAACAGGCTCAAGAGTGTTTTTTCGGGACGACCTGGAGTCAACTATTATAACGTAGGGTTACGCTCTAGGCTTCCATCTCCATTAATCGAGCGCTATCGGATTGCATCAGGGCCCGATGTGGAAAAGACACTCGATGCCTCAACGTCCTTTGGTTTTAGCCAAGGGCACGTGATGGGACGGCTCTATGATTACTCGAAAGAGAGTGGACTTCCTAATCTGCTGAATCAGGAGCTGCTGGGTGTAAGTTCAAACGGAGCGGTTTGGGGCGTCAAGTCTATTGCGATTAATGAATTGGCGCGGTGGATGAATAATACTGCCGTGAAGATAAATGGAAGTGCAAAGGTTACCAATAGCGCACTAGAAAGTATACCAATCCCCACAGAGCTCAATTTCGCAAAGTTGCCGAAGGGGGCGGGTGTGGGAGCATTCTGGGGGGCCAAGACATGGACTGACTCTGTTAAGCTAATTATTGGTTCAAAAAGCATTCCTTTATCAGATTTTACAATATATGAAATAGAATCTGATCCACAAAAGGAACAGATTAGCTTTAAGATAGGCGCCCAAGGAGACATAGTCCAAGGTTCCTTCCCCATAATTTCTGTATTGGTAAAAAATTATGGCGTACATTTTGAGTGCGACCCAAACGTAATGATCGAAGCGTCAAGCGAGACTATTAGTCTTGATCGGTGGTTAGCAAAAGATCCCCCCTTGATTTTTCTTAAAGACGGTACATGCGTCTTCGGCCAACAGGTTGTATCGCTGTCTAATGGCGGAAGCGATTTATCCTACCTACAGGATTTTTTGTTTTCAACAGACTGGTCAAATTGTGATGTACGCATGGAGAAACCGCCAGGATTTGAGCCTGAAAAAACAAAGCGGGCACCTGGAGCGGCCACGCAGCTCAAAGCTATGAACTATGACATCGGAAACGCACCTTCCCAAGATAGATCCATATTCCGATTGGTGGCAAACCAGCTAATCGCTCGAGTGAAAAGCGGCATTCTCAAGGTTGCATTATGCGACGATGACGCAGGTGAACTTGCAGACTTCATTGCCGCAAGAGAGCTATCGAATGGTCTAGTAATCATTGAACTATATCTGTGTAAGGCGGCAGGTTCATATTCTCCGGGCTTCAGAACTAAAGATGTGGAAGAACTTTGGGCGCAGGCGCTCAGGACAAGCCAGTTGTTAACGAAGATAGATGTGTTAAAGCATATTGATCGCAGGCATATGAGCCGCATAAAAATGGCCGATGATATACCTACGGCTAAGAAGTCACTTTTCGAGCTCGTTGAAAAGGCAAAAACCATCGAGTTCGAGATTATTCTTGTTCAGCCGGGATTAGCGATAGATAGACTCAAGTCTACGACTGTTGGCGCTCTCGGTCCAAAGACAACTATTCCGTTTGCATTTGCTTGGTTGCATTCTACCTTCCAGCAACGAGGTGTACGCCTTATTTTGGTTGGCAGAGAGACAGTGTCTCCTAAACCAGGAAAGGTTGTTAAATCTGCGACTTTTAATGATGTTTTCGCTCGACACCAACCTAGTGTTGTGCCGGCAGCGGCTTCAGTGCCCGCGTCTAGCTAAGCATTTGGTCATGCTTTTAATAAAAATTGACCAAATTAAGTTGAATGGCAGCATATGAGGCACCTATGTTCAGAGCGCATCCTAAGCGGGCTATGCAGGTGCGCGCCCATGCTCGATATATACCGCCATGAGCATGGGCAATCTCATGGAAACTAGAAGTCGTCAAAATAGAAGTTCGGTAAAAAGGCGTCGCACCCAATGTTAGTCGCTTAACTCAAAATTGATTGTAATCGTCTTCACCAACGGGCTAAGGTTCGGCCGGGAATGTCACTGGAGACCTGAATTTGGACGTTCAGAATGAAAGCATCGCCACCTGCAACTCCGGCTCGTCAGTAGATGGTAATGATCTGCCACAGGATTGGCCGGGACACCTTTCCAAGCAAGCTGTAGTTGAACCTATCAGTAAAGTCTCTCCGGCCGGTGAAGTATTGCTAGACTTTGCAGCGATGCCGGCGGTGACGTTCGAACAGCTTTGCTGGTGGTTGCTTACCAAAGATCAAGTACTGCACGGGTGTCAGCGCCTTGGCGTTAGCGGTTCGGGGCAGGGTGGCATTGACCTTTTTGCGTATGATGACCAATTTCCAGGAAGGCTAAACGTCTACGAATGCAAGGCTTGGAAGAATTTCGACGTAACTAGTCTCTCTGAGACAGTATCAACCTTTCTCAACAAAGATTGGGCGAAGAGTACCCGGGCGTTTACGTTGATACTGGCGCAGCAGGAGATCGGAACTCCCTTGGCCCGTCGATGGCATAGCGAAAAGCAGCGGCTCAAGGCAGTAGGAATCGAAGGGGAACTTTGGGTTTCAGATCGCCTAACGCAGCAGGTGCAGGCGCATCCAGACATCATTTCAAAATTCTTTCCAGGAGCACACGTCGAGGCGTTCGGTAACATTTGGATGCAGCGGGTTAATTTCTTCGAAACGGTAAGCAAGGCGGTGTTCGACCCCCGACCAGCAGTTGCCGAGGCAGCGAAGGCGTTCATCGCTGAATCCGGTGCTTCTGTCGCCGTAGCAGATAACCAAGGCTTCCCCCGTACCGTCGAGGAAGGAGGGGTAGGTCATCCCTCCGCTTTCGCAATCGACGGTGTTTTCCGGCGCGTCAGCAATAATGGGCGGCACTGGCTTTACCGTGGTCCGTGGTTTTCATTCAGCGTAATGCTCCCCGATCAACATTCTACCGGCACCTCCGCCGCGTTTGATTTCAATCAAGGTGACCTAAAAGGAGTAACGATCACAGTTGGCAATGACTGGCTTTTGAAGAGGTTCCTCTTTTCGAGTGGAGCGCCGCTGACGAATACAGGCCGCGCTTTCATCGTCGGCCCTATGCTAGGAGAAAAGAGCGAATACCTGATTGACCTGCCAAGTTGCCGCCTGAATCTAGGAGAGGACGTCGTGCAGGAGCTGGCCGATGTTGCGGACCTCTTAACTGAGGTCATGCGTGACGAGCTAAAAGCCTTAGAAAACAATTGGTCAGCCATCGATTTTCCCTTCGTCGACTGGAGTGGAACGCGTAAGGTCGCGTTGGCATGCCTGCGCAAAGACGTTTGGGCCGAGGTCTGCTCCTTTGCAGAGGTGCATGATTACGAAAAAGGTAACTCTCAATGGAATATGTTTGATGGCCATCCTAGCCTTTTGAGGCCTTGGCATCGCCAAGCCAATGATCAATTCGAGGAGGGCTACCATGCGCTGATCAGCTCTTCAAAACGTTATAGTTTCTCATCTGATGACGAAGTGACTTTGCTCTGGCAGCCTGATGATCTGGTTTCAAATCGAGCGCTCTCTCCAAGAGGATGGTGGTCTTGCCAGTACGCTTTTGACTGGTTCAACAACGAGCTGTTACCCGAGGTGAAGCGCTTCATTCTTTCGAGAGAATATGGCGGACGTTTAAAGCGATTGCTTAAACTAAGAAAATATCATGATTTCTCCAGCTATCTTGATTACATTTTTGTCGCCAAGGATGTTCGAAAGCAGTCTCTAGTTCAGCATGGCTTGATCTCGAAGGACATAGTAAGTACTGTGAAGGATCTACAGTCTTTCTTTGCAGGCAGTCGCTCACAAGCCCCCTATCTTCGACATGGCGATGTCGAAAATTTGTACAGGGCTATCGTGGTGTTAGCATCGGGTAGCCGCGGTTATTTAGGCTATATAGCCGGATCTCTCAGCTTGGAAGACGCCCCTAAAAATCATACTCAGCTTATTGGAATGGTAAATCAGCGGTTGGATTCTGGCCTTGTAGGGTCGAGCGTTAGCGAGGCTGACTACGCGCTACGCGCGATGCTCGAGTTGCTGAACGACACAGATGATTGGCTGACCGAGACTCAGTTAGTATCCGTCAAACACCTATTACTGCCGTTAGCAAGGGTGTACGACGATGCATTGTTAGTGGAACGCCATACGGCTCCCCCGCAATAGAGGTTTCCATTTGACGATCCGATGAGAGGGACAAGTTAGTAGTCTAATGATTTCGGGCACCGACTTAGGCGAACCTTTCATCGTCGGATGACGCTATCCCGCGATCAGTAGATCCCTACAAAGATTATTGAGCATCACACACGGCTCAGAATTCCTGCACTATTTATTTGTTAAATTTATTCTTGCTTTCAACTGACCGCTGTCGAATTCATCGCAAAGCCCGACAGCATGTGCACCATATAAAAAATCATCACTATAGCTGTGTATATTCTTGACTATTGCGTCGAGCGCGAATCTAAAGGTGAGTTGTGTAGACATTTTCTCTAAGTCGCCCGCAACCAAATGTGCGGATGACAGCCAGTCATAAACGTACCTACACTCATCGAAGGGTAAAACATCTAGAAACATTCGATTTTTCTTGCCTTCAGCAATGTATGTAAAACGACGTGCTTGGTTTACATTGCAATGCGCAGGATATGAATATTGAGCGAACAGCGGGTAAAATGTTAGCTCTTCGGTCGCGACGTCGCAAAGCTGAGGCATTTTATCCCTGTAGTTAAAGCTCTTCATATCAAGCATGCTTTCAGTCCAATACTCCGTACTGTCTTTGCAGCCGTAAAACGAAAGTATATTACCTATGCTTTTATGCTGATCTTCATTGCCTTCTAGCTGCCTTATCCAGCGCAAAATGAATTTTTTTACATTTTCCGGATATTCTAAGCCGGGATCTTCAATAGCTAAATACGCCAAGGCCTTTACTAGCGAGAAATTCCCACCTTCAAAAATATAATCGGAAGAATAATCATGATTCTCTTCACTTGCTGGCGCCAGCCATTTCTTAGACTTTCTGATTACATCCTTTTGATCTATGAATAGAGAACTCCAAAGCTTTCCGCTAGCCAATCGCTCCGTTGGGGCTATTATTGCGGCCACATCCATTATATGTCGAGTTATAAAAGACCCGTAATAAAATTCGAAATTTTTCTTTACCTCATCGAAAAAATACTTATTTTTCTCTCCGGGTTCCGGAGGCATGACTTCTTTGGAAAGATAAAAGCCATGAGCTTCGGCACTTTCGCCAGTGTATATTTGACGACCTTTTCTTCTGTCTAATGTACCCTTGCTATAGAGATTCGCAGCGATCAAGTGAGAATAACACTCAAGGTCGGTGTCGTTAGATAAGTCTGGCGCACTGAAGTTGGTGATTAAAACACCAATAGAGCTGAGCGATGAGTTCCTGAAAATTGATGATACTATTTTAAGTGTTTTTTGGTCGTTGCTCGGAAAAGTTGCGCACGCATCAAAATATATAATGTCAAATCTACGCGGCGTAGACGCAAAGTAGTCCTCCATCTTCATTTTTATAAGCTTAATTCCTCGTATTTCTTTGTTTTTTACGTCCTTTATAGCGCTCTCAAAACTCTTGGAGCTAACTTCAAATGCCCATATATTTTCAGCCCTAACCCCAAGCTTGAGAAGTGTATTAATGTCATTGGTAGGCTCCGGCCCTGCTAGATAGGCAATCGTCAGGTCTTCAGGCTTTAGCAGGCCAACGACCGATTTCCTAAATTTCTCCCATGACTCAACATCTTCGTCTCGACAGCTTTTAGCTGCTTCTGGGTATTCAGGATAGTATTTTAGTTTGGCGCAATGGGCTCTTATAGCTCTGACATAATTTGGAGGCGCAATTGCAGCTTTCTGACGATATTTGGTCAGAAGATTGACAGCGTGCTTTAGTGCTCTTGTCCGCGCCTCTTGCTTGACGGGCTGGGCGTATGACTGCGTACCGGCTTCTTCCATGGCTACATTCCTTTTTTACTAGTGATGGATTTCGCGGTGATGTCTTCAACAAATATTACAGATAATACCCGGTTAGTGGTTACGTGCTTTGGTCGTGCTGGTTATTGGCCGTCAAGCCGTCTATAGATCTTGCCCTGGTCACTGGCAGATGACGCGCTGAGTCTCATCCACTGGATGCCCTTCAAGGTTTTGGTCAACAGAAGTGGCATATCGCCGCTGTCGTATTTCAGCGACGCAACAAGAATGTCGTCTGAGCGCGGTTCCTGCGCCTCCTTACGAGAGCTAATTGATGGCTAACGGATGTCGGCGATATACGACAGATCGTCCTTTTCATGCCTGCGTGGAGAGATGGTAATTTAGGAATATTTCAGCTCAGAACCGGTGGGGGGAGAATGGATTGTTGCCGCGAGCCTAAAAATGGCCCTGTAGAGGTTGTTCGGCTGACTAAAAACTGACCTTGGTTTTCACTGCTTCTACTCACTTTGCGGGCAGGAGAACACAGGGGTATCGGTATGGAAATGTTGGGAAAAATAGGGCGGATTTACTTCCGCGAGAAGCTCTCGCTGCATCAGATAGCCGGGCGCATATTACTTGCCTTGGCCGAAGGCGATAGGTTGCTTCGCTGGGTGCTTAGTCTTCGTCGGTATCGCTGCTGGTGTGAGGCCTTCGTACTTGCCTGCTGATAGTGTCTTGGGCGAAGTATTAAATAGGGAACCTCGCCTTTGGGAGGAGCGGGCGGCTAGTTAGGCGGGGTGGATGGACCTCGGGTTGGCATCAGTCGCCGAGAAACATGTTAATGGCTAGACGGCCTTCTTGCCTTTGCGAGTTCGTCGGGAACCTTCCGGAAGTTTAGCGGCGGCCATTTTTGCGTCGATGCTCCGCTTTGTGAGGTCGATTCCGATCACTCTGATGTCTTCGACTCCTGGGAATTGTGGTGAGAGTGTCGTCCAGTGAGCTTGAAGTTCATCAACAAGAGCTTCAATCCCTACGGCACTTTTTCCATTAAGCAGCTCCCAATTCTGTTTGTCTTCTGTACCGTGGTAGGTCAGCAGAAAGATTCCATACGTGGATCGGCAATCGCGCATGTAATCTCCACAGAGCTGAATTTCCAGTCGTTCCAGCAAATGAGGGCCCGTCCACTTGTCCGCAATTTTTAATTCAATTGGCACTTGAGCATCGAATCCCTGACCATGGAAACGTAGGTCTGCACGTTTCCCGTCGGCAAACTCCTCCTCTTGTGGAACGCTGTATCGACCAGATGAGCGTTCACGGCACCAGTGACCAATAAAATTGCGTATTTCGGTTTCTTGCGGTTTAGGTTGGAGGAAGATCGCAATGCTGGTGTCCCCGTCCTCAAGGTCATGTTTTAAATCGAGCAGTCGATCTATCGCTAGATCCCAAAGATCTCGACTGTTGGCAGGTGTACGTTCAAGACGATCATTGAAGTCACTAACTTGCTTAGGCGACCATGGCTGTAAATCAGAATCCAGCGTGGCTTTTTGTTTGGCTTGGAATGCCATCCAAGGCCGCGCGGTTGTCGCAGGATGAGCCTGAGAAATTTCCATCAGTGCGAAAAAGGCTTCTTTTCCAGGGGTTTCGCGAATGAATGATACCAACGCATTGCGAGCATCTTGGGCATCGTCTCGAAGCTCTGGAGAATATACGCCCATGTTCGCTCGATGAAGGTCGTCCTGTTCCCTGATATAGCGGTTAATTAGCAGATATAGAGCTTTCATGTGCTCCACTTTGCGGTACGCAGGTCGCGCGGCGCGGCGCTCACGTCGGCTCCCGATGAGCGCAGTGATGAAGTGCATTGCAAAAGTAATCCTGTCCTCATCGACCTTCATTTCCAACAGCCGTGCCCCGAGCGTAGCGATAGCTACCGATGGGTCGACCCCCACCCACATCGCAAACCACAAAGGTGCTGTTAATAGGTTTTTGGAGGCTTTCGCTTTTCGAGCTGCGAGAGATGCAAGTGTTTTGTTCTCCATAGTTGAACCTTGGATAATGTTCAACATATGGCGTAGCTGGGCTGTGTTTTTGGGCGTGGTCTTCAGGCGCATACAGAGCAGAGGTGCTAGCTGATTCCAGATCCATTCGCCGCTCCAACTGACATCGTAGAGCACATAGTGGTCTGCACCATTAACGCCTTGAGTAACAAGTTCGTAATCAATCTCATCGAGTACGATATCGATCACCGCTTGGGGATGCGCTTGGTAAAGGCTTGGCAACCAACTCGGAAAACCATTGAGCTCATGAAGCGCGTAACGTGTGGCTTTTTGCGCCTCTTCTGATGAGAGCGATTCGAGCGAGAAGGGTTTTGTGCGCGCCTCAATTGATAAGCCCATAAGTCCGAATATGACGCTATAGGGGGTCGAGTTTACTGGTGCCCCTTGAGATCTTAGCAGGGGACAGTAATGGCGCCAGAAGTTAACAGCCCCGTCGCGAAAGGCTGACGCAATCAGCTCTCCAAATTCTGGAATCAGTAGCCGCCAATTGCCATCACTCCATAGATCCGAAGTATGGGGGCTCTCTCGCAATCGCTCAGACAAATAATGTTGATCATTCGTCATTTTTCCTAGCTCACCCGGGTTACGCAGTGCATCTACATTAGCGTCCAGATGCTCTTTCCATTTCCGTCTTTGCTTATCTCTCAAGGCTACTTGTTGATTTGCTTGTTTTCGCCAATGAGCTTGCTGTCGATTGAAATCACGCATTTCGTCTGGGGGAGGGTTGATAATGTTAGAAAGCAGCGTTCTAAGTTCCCCCTGATGTTCAGACTCTTGCTCGATTTGTCTCAGCCATGCTTCAGGGCGATCGTTCTCTCGGTACAGTGAGAAAGCCAGCGTCAATGCGATCTTTCTGTCGTCGAGCAATTCGCGATGAGTAATATCCTTACATGCGACGTCAAAACTGTCGGAGTTCATCGTCCATAAATGGTCGAGAAAGCTCATCTGCGAGAAGAGGAATATGGCTTGTTTTGTTTCCCCCAGTGTCGCCCAAGCCTCACGTGTTTTGGCGACGTGGTGCCAAAACAGTAAAAAGTTGAATTCTGGCCATTCAGCAACCTTACTTCGCAGAACCCTTTCTACGTCGCGCAAATCCTGCTCGCCATAGTGATCGATCGTCGGAATATGGCAGAGCATCGTTAATAATGGAGCGTCAACGGCGCTCATATCCTGCGCTTCAACAATGCTAACCGCTATTTGGGCTGCGGGCTTCACCAACCAGCCATAGCGCAACGACAGGCTGTAATGAACCATATCAACGGCTGGCGGCCTGCTCATCAACGAACCGAAACTTGCGATGAGGCGCGTCAACAGACGTAGAGGCCATTTGGATATATGTGTGGAGATAGCCTGGCTCAGACTGTCAACATGGTAACGCTGCTCAGCTGCTGCACGCTCTACCGCCTCTATTAGCCATTCAACAGCAGCATCATCGGGTGAAAGCCAAAGGATCAGCTCAGCGAGCCAGTCGCGATTCAGTTCATCACCCTCTAGGAGAATTGCCTCCAGAACTTCTTTCTTGTCCTTGTTGGAGCCCACGGTAGCCAATGCGCGAAACGCAGCAATTCGTGTGTACTTCGTACGGGAATGCAGCGCGAAATTTTTGGCCTGTGCGGCAGCCCCTGCAATCTGGCCATGCCAAACCATGAGAAGCAGGAACCAAGTGATGTTCTCGTCTTCTCCATGTTGGACGAGCAGCGCGTTGATATCCTCGGTGAGGTCAGGGGCGGTGAACCGTTTCACCGCTGAAAAATCGGTAAGCGTTCGTCCATGTGCAGGTTGAGCAAGCTGCTCACAGGCTTGGCGCAAAATGGAGCGGCGTGTTTCGAGTGGTAATTGACTGGGGTCGCCACCTTCGAATAGAACTTCGGGTGCCAGGCTACACAAACGAGAGAGGATGCGACCGTCGAGAAGCGCCAGCCAGGCAAGTACGGGCCGCATTGTAGGTATGATCACCTCAATATCGTACTGCCTACGGAAGAACAAGCGTTCGATTTGGACGCGTGAAGCATCTTGCTTGAGCAGCTCATGGAGCCACTCTGCCGTCAAATACTCGCGAACTGATCTATGGTGAAAGCGGACAGCACCATAGATGACTTGATCAAAAAGCGGTCGACTAAGAAGTGTCGCGCACTCCACCCCATTCCAATCGATGAGCACGTCAAGGATCGCGATGCCCTGAGCATTGTTCGTCCCATCGGGTACCCGAATCGACGACTGCTGGCCTAGTGTTGTTGCGGCAGCGATCAACTGCGCGCCTTCGCGCAATCGCTTGGGGGTAATCGGTCGTAAATCCTCTCGATCTTGGTCATGTTCTTTTAAGCGTCGTTCAATACTGTTACGCATCAGCTCCGAGCGAGAACCGATGCCTTGATGAACGTTCCAGTATTCGACCAGTTCGGTCAGATCTTGGGGACGGGTCGTAAGCGATAAAGCATCTTTGCGGTCAGCCTCACGTAAAAAAGCTAAGGGATCTTGCACTTTCTTTGCCAGTAAAAAACTATTGATCTGCTCACCATGCAAATCCTCCAGGGCGAAGATTCGGAACGGCGCAGTTAGATTGTCTTTTGCCTGCCCGACCTGAGCAGTGACATAGCCTTCTTGCGTTTGCGTCTGATCAATGACGATGTTCACGGTATCTGCGTAAGGAAAATAGTTACCGCACAGTATTAGGTCGGTTTTCGCGCGCCAGGCAGTTGTTCGTCCGGTGATGACGACGTGCACTTGGTTGATGACGGCACTTAGCAATCTGCCGATTTTTTTGATCGCCAACTCAAAGTCTTTAGGGTCTCGCAGGCGTGCTTCGTCGACTGAGTCGAGTAATAGCCAGCCTTGCTCGCCACTCTGGGCCCATGCTGCGAAATCTTCGTTCGTGCCTACTTCAAAAGCGTCTTCGAAATTATGTTGTATGTGCTCAATTCTGAGAAAGAACGCAGGCTTTCCTTCCTGGCGTAGGGTACGGGCGATGTTGCGAATTTCCGTCGTCTTACCAGAGCCCGCTTCGGAGAGGATGATCACGCGACGTTCGCGTAGGAGATCTGACCAACAAAGTGCCGCATCGCGGCGAAAAGATTGAGTAAGCTCAGCATCGTCATCCGCACCGGGTTCTAGTTCCAGCTCGTGGAAGGTTCTGCCGAGCGGAATATACTCATCAACGAACTCAGTCATAAAACTCCATTTCGATGCTGCATGTCGTTAAAAACAACAGTATGCCTCACCCCCAACGAACATCATTAGGAGAGTGAAGTCTGCTCAGTCGCGAGCTTGAAGCTTACCCTCTAAGCCACTCCGTTCTTCACATTTTTTCACCTGGGGGGGAATGATGGTTAGTCATAGATGACTTGGCCAGACGGTTACGCATATCGTTTGATAAATACCTTTTATGGAAACGTCATAAGTGCATCGCCATTCATTGCGCTGCGTCGCAAGCACAACATCATGGGGTCTGCATGTCCGTCCTTTCAGTACGAATTCCGTCTCAGTGTTCGCCAGAACTATAAACCAGAAGGGCAGATCACAATGCAGCATGGAGCAGTGGCAGGACTGGGGGCAAAAAATCGTTACTCGATCAGGAATTTCGGGCGGGGCAGCCGTTGACGACTCTTCTCACCCGGAGGCTTTCGCATAACTTCACGCAATCGCTCAGCAGGGCCTTGAATTTCCCCTGGAGATGCTCGATTGATTGCGAAGATTAACTGTTCGCGCCTACGCTGCTTACCCTCTAAGATCTCAGCAAGCTCTGCATCGGACTGGACATAACGTTGCATAAAATTATTCCTGCAAAAGACAATTTAACACAGCGATTGCTAGCTATGGGACTGATGATCGGTGTCTGTTCGTGCTCACCCGAAGCATTAACGATACTACCCAATATTAGGCTAATAAGCCCCGTCTTGGCTTGACATTGATTCGAGCCTAATCGCAAGCGTGGTCGTGATTTTCGAAAAAATGCGCCATGAACTCATACCATTCATTCTCCTACCACAGGATACTGAAAGTGCCATGAGGATGAGCCATACGTAACACCTACGAACATAACCCGCAAGCCTCCGCCCCCCTCAAACCTTCGAAAGGTCGCCGCTACAATGCCCTAACTGTGCGGGAAAGTAGTGTTCGCGCTGCCGATCAATTAATCTCGTGGTGCTGGCCCTCGGCCACGCCTCGCCCACGAAGGAACGTCCTATGCAGCCCCATGAGTCGATGCCGGCCGTGCTAGATCGGCAAATAGCAAACGAGCAAGATGACGCGTTTGGACACAGGCACTATGCCCGAGCATTGCGCAGCCTGGTTGAATCCGAACGCCATCAACCTCCTTTTAGCATCGGCCTCCTAGGAGGGTGGGGCACGGGTAAAAGCTCGATCAAGGAGCTATACACGAATGGCTTAGAGGACGACGCACACGAAACGCAGGGAAGCAGCGCGAGAAAGGATCGCTTCAAAAGCATCACCTTCAACGCTTGGCGCTTTGGAGGCAAGGACCAGGACATCAAACGCGCACTGCTGCGCCATGTCTTTTTGGAGCTCGGAGGTGACGACAAGACGCTCCATGACAAATTGTTCCGGAACGTGACGCACACAGAGCAGCAATGGAAAAGTTGGAAGGAGTATAGCCTTCAGCTATGGCTCGCTTGGGCAATGCCTCTGCCCGCATTTGTCATCGCGATGGGCATTCTATTACTCTTCGTTTGGGCTGGCTTGCAGATTGCTCCAGCAGATGCGCCCATCGTCCAGTCCACGCTTGCACTGATACTGACGGCCGCCTACAGCTACATACTCAAACAGCTTAAACCATCCAAGATCGATAGCTTTCGCTCAATCACTAAGGTTTCACTCCCTAGCGCAAGTGCTGAGCAGTACGAGGAAATGCTGCTGGAGCAACTAAAAGAATTCAAACAACCCTCCGAAGGCTTTCTCAGCAAGACCATTCCTTGCGAGCGTCTGGTCATTTTCGTCGATGACCTTGACCGACTTTCTGCCGAGGAGATGGTGCTCGGCCTAGATGCCGTGCGCGCGTTCATGGAAATTCCATCTGACAGACTTCCACAAGGTCTTGGATTGGTATTCGTCATTTCCTGTGACGAGGCGAAGGTGGCTGATGCTCTTTGGCGCGGCCGCAGCCACAACCCGGAACAGCCGGGCACGGTGTTTAGCCACAACGATGCACGTCGATACTTGGATCGCATCTTCCAATTCCGCCTCGAAATACCACCACCTCCGCGCGGTGATATGCGTCAGTTCGCACTGAAGCATCTGCTGACATTTGAGGACATTGTCGATGACCTTAATCGTAAGGCCGTAGCCGCTGAACAGCTGATTGAACGCATGATTCACGTGAACGTTGTCGACCCACGTAACGCGCTTCAGATCGTTAACGCGTTTGCTCAGTCATGGTGGCTGGCCAAGCTCCGAGAACAAGAGGGTATCAATGGTCGCCCCGGTGGATTGCATGACGGGGCTGTAACCGGACACTTGGAGTCGTTAGCTGCTCTCAGCGCAGCCAAAGTAAGCTTTCCTGATTTCTACAGTGATCTGCAGGATGACCCAGAGTTCCTTGATCGACTGACCGCGGTTTTTGTTAACGATCATCCAGTAATGGAGCTGCCCCTTGACGCTCAGCCTCTTTTACTTAAGCGTTATGTAATGTTGGAAACCGATAGCAAAGGAGGCAAGACCACAAAAATCCGGGAAGGATGCAGGGAGCTGCGGCAGTTTCTTTCCAGTCTAGTCGGTATCCAGTGGCCCGCTTCCCTTCAGAGCCTTCTGCTGCTATCTGAAGACCCTATCAGCCGTAAGTTCGGCTCGGGTACCCGCATAATCTACGGCCTGCTAGTGTCAGGCGATACCCGAGGGCTGATTGAACACCTTTCGCCGCGCGCCGACCAGATCATGCTCAGTGAAGACCAGGCTCGCCTGCTGCACCAGATGATCGGAGAACTGCACTTGGAGCCGGCAAGCCGGCGACACAACGCGATGCGTGTAGTGGCAAACCTTCTGAACGACCTGCCTCCCCGAACTGTGCGGTTGGTAATCGGTCACCTATGCACAGAGTTGGCGGCGTCCCGTAACTTGAGGTCGATGGTCGGCGTGTCGAAGCTGGCTTCGGTTTTGCCGCTTGCTAACAGCCAGCAACAGCATATCGTAGCCGCAGCCCTCGTCGGTGACCTTTGTACAGAGGATGCTCCTTTCGGCTTGCGCCTCGAAAACATGCAGACACCGAGTCTGGATGTCGCTATGGACATGGCAAAAGCAGTAGCCGAGATCGTCCTCGCTGTGTGGAAGACTCAAGGGCTTCCTGCCCCTCAAGACCAAATATTCAGGCAGTGGCTCCACACGCGATCCATCACCGTCGACGGCATAGCGCACTCATTTCCATTCAGCTTACTGGAAGAATGGATCGCTACTAATGAGGAAATGCTTCTCCACACTCTGGGCACTGACTACGCGACCTTGCTTGCAGTTGAGGTTCAGGCTGGCCGCGCTGCGGAGATCAATGTCCCCAGGGCGGCGTTACGGATCGGTAAGCTTTTCGAGCAGATGGCGTTGGCTGGTGAGGAGAGTCGGGCTGAGTTGTGGCCGTTGGTTGAGCGTTACCTGAGCCTGACAGAGAATGACCTCAAAGCCTGTGCATTTACTGTCCTTGAGCAGAATCACAACCTGATGAGCCATCAAGTGCTCTCGCAATGCCTAAGGAAGGTGACTGAACTGCTGATTAACCATCCCGATCCGTCCATGGATTTTGATCGGGGTTTTAGGTGGTTGGTACAAATGACGTCCAGCCGCCTCGATCATCTGTCCGAAGCAACCAAGGACAGCTTGCTCGAACTGATTGAAAACATCACATCTGATCCTTACGCAGATGACGCAGTTACGCTATTCGAGCAATTGAAGCGTAGCGATGAATTGCTGGCCAAATCAGCGGAAGGGTGGGTCGCAACGCTGGCCGGTGAGCTACCGCTTAAATGCTGTGAAGCACTGTTAAAGAGCTATGTGCGATTGCCGGATGATGTAAAAACCTCAATTGTGGCTTATCTCGACAGCGGTTTCAAAACCGCTTCTCTACCTGAGCGTTTCGATGCCCTTTATCAGATAGCTGTTCGCGCTATCCCGGGTGCTTGCTGGAATGAAGCAGTGCTTCAGAGCCATCTCCGAACGGCTATCAGCCAACTGCCATCTCTGGTATCGAGGGCGCCTAATGAGCTAAGTGTTCTGCTCCAGGGGCTTACTCAGGTCTATTTGAATGCCGAGCCTTCGGTCTTGGCTACAGGCTTGGAGAATGCTTTCGCCACGGCAGTGAGCTATCCAACGCAGCTTAATACCCTTCACAAATTCTTCGGGGAAAATTGGCCTTCGAAGGACTCAGTCACGCAAGGCAACATACCCGAGAAAATTTTCAACGAAACTGTGACAACCATGACCAGCTATCGTCAGGAGGCAAAGCGAGATGTCCTGAATTCATTACAGAACATGATCGAAGTTGGCATCGTCGCACCGACCCATCAACCTGAATTGATAACTCTTGCCTGCACGGTGTGGCAAACACATTCCGCTGAAGCGGAAACTTTTTTGGCGCATACGAAAGCGCCGTTGACCGCTGCCCAGGTCGCTACACTGGCGGATGCCATAAACTGGGAGCTGGAGGAAGAAGTCGAGCGGCTCGAACGAATTTGGAAGAACGTTTCGCAAGGATTAACTGCCGAAGAGCAACGCACTGCCACTCTGTTGGTTTTAGCCAAGGGGCAACTCGGGAAGAGTGAGCTCCCAGATCAATGTCTCAGCATCTGGACGCGATCTCTGGATATGAAGGCATACTCCGTGCTTGAGCAAGTGATGTTTGGCAATGGTGTCACAGACGCTACCCAGAGGCGCCTATGGCGACAGATTACGTCCTTAATGCAAAAACCGCCCGCGATGGCACTAGTCGAATTGGCACTGAAGATCCTGGAACAGGCGTCAGCGCCAGAGGTTAGCGCAGCGGTCAATCAGGAATTAAGGTCGATTACCCAGCACTTCACTGATCAAGCTGAGCGTTCAGGCGTAGCGAGCCTGCTGCTCAAGCATCTACCACGATGTCCGTCCATGGCCACTAAAACTAATCTGGCTGATCTGGCGCATAGCCTGGGGTCACCGGCAGTACTGAAAACGGTCGACGCCACATCGTTAACCGAAGACGACCTGCAGGCGATCGCTGAAAAATTTGGTGAAGGGAGGGAAATGAAGAGCCTGCGTAAGCGATTTGACAAAGCAGTGGGATGAGCCCTTATGTCAATCCGGGCCAACGCAGCGCTGGTGCAGGTACGTGTTTCCATTGGCTCGGTGGCAAGGCAGATTGCCCTGATGCGGATCGTTTTCAAAGGCAAAGAATGAAACGTGCACAGCCGGTCGGGTGCGAGGTTGGTCAACTCACCATAAGTGTTTATTGTTCGACAGTGTGCGCCTACCGTGGAAGCCCACATTGTGCCCGGCTGGAGGAACTGATCGCAGAAGGAGTGCTCTGCGCAATTAATTTGTCGCTTTGATCAGGGGAGGGGAGAGTGGCGTCTAGTCAGGCTTAGGCTCTTTGAGGTTGGGCAAGACCATCAGCGTATGTTCGTCATAATGAGAAAAAAATCGCTGCCATGCACGAAGGCCTCCCAACTCGCCCACAGCTAGGATAATAGCCTTGTGAGAGGCCGTGAGCAGAGCGACTTGCCGCTCTAAATCTTCTATAAGCTCGTCTTTCTTTGCAAGACTGGCTATCAACCGTTTTTGAGAGTTCTTTTTAGCTCGCTCTACCCATTGGTTTCGGGCCATTTGCATTTGTTGATAGTGAGCAATTAGGTCTCTGCGAAATGTGTCTCGCGTGAGAGTGGAAACGGCGCCCAGATTCTCCATTCTACGCACAATGGCATGGGCAGTTATTCTCTCATCGTTTTCTAGCATGGACTCGAGAACGCTAAGTAGATTGTCATCAAGATTAACCGCATTTACGGTGCGGCGTACAGGTTTGCTCGGTGCTGGCATATTGACTCCGCTAGGCACGTAACAGGGGTTTAGCGCAAAAGCGACTAGTTTTTAAATAAGTCTATTTGATGGACCGGCACCGACAAATCCGGACCATCTGGAAAAGGCTTTTCACCTGGTCGACATGCCAATGCTCTATCAATATTTTCTAACGTTTTTTTTGCATGATCCAATTGATTTGTTCTTCCGATACTATCACTGAATCGAGCCTCTATTTTGTTAACGGCTAAGGCGATTTTTTCACGAAGTCCAAATAGATTTTGCTGATGACTTTTCAGATCTGTAACGCAAAGATGACGGCACCCGCCGTAGCACTCTAAATGTTTTGGACAAGGATTGGTCATGAAACTGTTAATGCAAAATCCATAAGGCGTAACGTGAAATCCATCTGCTTCTCCCGCAAGAAAGAGAAATGCCGCCTCATCGCCCCTTGTCGCCTGAATCTCTCGAAACTCATCGACAATGGGACCGGATACCTTTCCACTTAGAATCATCGCTAGCACTTGCGAGCCACCTATTGGCAAAATATCATGTGCCGTTTGCGGCAGATCCATTGAAGCAAGTTCCTCTAATAAGCTACGGTGATCGTACCGATATGACTGCTCAACGCTACGACGGCCGTAACGCTTAGTTATAATCGTATCCGCCACGCCCATCCTAAAGAGCTCACTATTTTGAACGTGACGAAAAGAATGACTATTGATTGTAAGGCCTTGGTTTTCCTCATTACGCCCGTACCGCTGAAAAAAAGTGGTGTTTGAAGTCTGACTTTTGTAATAGTGGTTTCGCAAATCGACCGTATCGAGGATTCCAATAAAACAGTATTTACGAATATCGCATAGCCCATCATTCCGCCCCTCAGATAGAGCGCGTATGGGCGCAAGGAACAACATATGATGGGGTGGTATCGAGCCGGCAGTGGTGCGCAACGGCTTTAGAGGTGAGATCTTGGATGGCATTCTTAATCTCACCAGCTGTTCTAACTCCGATACCTTAAAGTAGCCCTTTCTGAAATTCACCTTACAAGGTACCCCGGAGACCGTGCGGAAAGGAGTGAGTGATTCATACCCTCTACGCAGTACGGCGAAATACTGACGAACGACATTCTTTAATTTCCCTCGACGTTCTTTTAATGATAACTGTCGACTCTCGATTTCATCCAGTACGCTAATATCATAATTTTTTCTGTACTGCGCAGTTAATCGGACTTCGTCGTCATCTTCATAAACAAATGGATTGCCAGTCAAATACGGATATAGGTCTGCTGGGGCCACCAATTCCTCCGGTTGAAAGTCAGCCAAAATCCGATTGGATTGATACTGTTTCTCAAGAGTGGCGCGGAGCGGCTGGGTGAGCAAGAGCACCCGATTCAGAAAATCAATAATAATTTCCCTGAACATCTCGGGAATGTGCTGTATGTCCGGATGTAAGAGTTTGCCATCTTTATCCGAAATACTTCTTTTTTCAACAAAATACCTAAGAGCAATTGATGACGAAATACCGCCGAACTCGCTTGCGGGAATGCCCTTTTTACTTCGATGAGAGAACTCCTGGCACCAATCGACTGGTATAAGTGGTGCTTCGCCCATTCGCAACCCACAGAGCACCAGAATTTTGGCTTGCGCAAACCGCAACTCATCATAAAACGTCTGTGGATCTTCGGTAAAAACAATTCGGATCAGTTCCCAGAATGCATTGTAATCTGGAAGGCGCTCTGTGCGTTTGCGCTCCGAAAGGTTTTGTCGAAAATTAGACGTATCCTCGCGACTGTTACCGCGTTTGACGCTAACTGCAGGCAACAAAGGAGTGCGATCAACCAGACAATGAAAGTCAAATATATGCTGTACCGAATTTCTAATTCCTCTCGCCAGTTGACCAGAAGGCTGTAACAGTGATGCGTATTTAAGAGCAGTCGCAATGTGATCAACACTCAATTCCCACGGCTCAGCTTTGCCACAACAAGATGCAATGATACGAATGGTTCGGACAATGTATTGGCTCGCATGCGCTGCGGACACACCTTTCACATAAATGTAGTGAATTGCGCACGCTTTGATTAAGTCCTGCCACGAGTTCGTAAGCTTCGCCCTTGCGATTGCGGGTACTCCTTGTGCGCTTCGCTCCTCGTTGATCAACGCCAGGCATTTTATGTCGGTCCCAAAGTCCGCAAGCCAATAAGGGACTCGGGGATTATCTGCCATATGGAATAAGGGCCATCCCTCACCTTTTTTTACGGTTCCATCAGGTGCGGTCGGAATGTCCCAGTTGACGTCTTTAGACATTGCAAGGATTTTGTTTGCCTCAATAAAATTCCTAAAATTATTATTCATTATCGACGGCACCGTTTAGCTCATCAATAATACTTTCTACCCGTTCTAAAACATCTTGCAGCTGTGAATAAGCGGGGGAATAGTTCTCGCCTCTGGATGCATTGTAAAATTGCAGTACAACGGGTCGCAGCCCCTCAAGAACCTCTTCATGAATTTTTGCGTTCTTGACAGCTAAGAAACGATCACAGCCATAACATGACAATATCGGATTTTTTGCACAAAGTCCCTGTCCAAGGGTGCACATGCCTATTCCCGCTATCGGTATTCCGTGTGGCATGCCTCCTATTTGGTGCACGGGTAGTGCGTTCGATAAATCCTCAGTACTGATCGTTCGGTTTTTCGCAATACGTTCAATTTTGCTATATATCGGAGAAATAGCGAGTGCCCGATTCACTCGTTCGGCCTGCGTCGGTGATGATTCGAAATAAACCAGCCCTGTCATTGACCAGCTGTGCCCCATGTATTCAGCTAGTTCTTCCTGGGTGGCACCCGCGTCCACCATACGTTGCGCAGCACTATGTCTGAAATCGCTGCTACTACGTCCATCCAACCCAAGCTCTGCGGTGAGTCTTGCTAGCGATGCGCCGACGCCTGATGGCGTCAGGCCAAAAAAGGAATCGGTTAGAGCTCCGGGTGTTTTAGGGTACGCGTGGTCCGTGGTTCGCCGGTGATGCAACACTACAAATATATTTGCCCACTCGCGCTTTATTTTTCGTAACATCGGGATAGGTGGCGTGCCCCTGCGTTGTTTTCCTCGAAAAAATCGCAACTGCACACTGTGGGATTTTTCAAAATTAAATATACTTAAATGTTCGATTCTAAGTTTTGCAATCTGCTTGGGGCGCATTGCTAGCTGATAGCAAATACATAAAATACAGGCGCTGATTAAAAGGGGTATTTTGACATTTTCCAAGTCATACTTTGAAGGGTCGTTGATTGAATCCAGAAAATCAATAATCTTCCGGTCTTCATACGAATCAAAAAATACGTTACCGCTCCGGACACTGGCATACCTATCCACGGGGTGTTGACGAAGTGACGCAATTCGAGGTCTGGAATCGTTATTCAGAACACCCACGGATTGACTGCAACAAAATAACAGTAGCGACTTTAGCGCGCATAGTTGATGGTTATTACACACCGTAACTATTTCGCGTCGCCACTCAGCATCGACACTCAGGGGCGGGGTTAGTGAAAGGTCTAGCGTCGTATATATAAGGATTTTATCGAGCTTTTGAAGTGTCAGGAAATACATTTTGATGGTTGCGCCTGCCAATTCAGAGACGGAACGTGCAAGCCACAACTTCATTAGGTGTATCAATTCTCCGTCAAAGGAACTGAAATCAAACTCTAGGAACTCACCATTAACCTCAAAGGACCATGCGTTTTCCTCGGGATTTCTTATGGTTTTCCAGCAGTCTGCAAAATCATCCCAATAACGGATTACAGAGGGCAGGGGAGGCAGGGGAGCCAACGCCTCTAAAAGTTTTGCGTTACCAAGAAAGCCCGACTGACTCCGCTGCATGCGTTGCTCCTTCATCTGTCGCGTTTAGGAGCGCAGATGGCTGACATGGACGTCAAATGCATGGTTCCAAACTGTGGCTAAGCGATCCTCAAAAAAAGCTCGTGCGTACCGTCGTGGCATATCCGAGGTGCGGGCCCATCCAAAAAAAGCTCGTAGCCTCTGGATTGCCATCTCGAGGTCGTCGCCATTTTCTACAAATTGATAAAGCCTGACAGTTGCACACGTATGCCTCATATCGTGCGGTGTAATGCGGCCGGCCCCGCGATACTGCTGAAGTGTTTGGCGCGCTTCAGTGGTGAGCTCACCTGTGATGGTGACAAAAATACCATTGACCTGGCGTAATGATAGTGGATTGCCTTCCAGCGAGGAAAATAAGTAGCTGTGTCGGGTCGAGGGTCGGTAGCTCTCGACAAAGGTCCTGATGAGGCTGGCCAACGCTGGCGGCACAGGCAACTGCCGGGCGGCATTGTTGTTTTTTAGGCTGGGCTGTTCTTGGCGCGGATCACGCTGATACGGATTGTCGCCGACGTTCAGCCAGTTAACAGTTTCTGCGGTCGGGGTGAAGCGTTTTTCGCTTTTTAATGCATCCATAGGCAGCACGAGGGTTTCACCGCGGCGTAATCCAAGATGCAACATGAGTAGGCACAATATGTAATTTCTCCAGCGTAACATACTGTTTCTAAAGGGATTACGAACCGAGTACGGATCAATGATCTGGTAAAACTCATCCAGCACTGGGCTTGGCAAAGCTCGGACAATTTCTGCCGGCGGCGCGGGCGCCATACCCAGCGAGTCAAACAGCTTCTCCAGACGCTCCAGACGCATGCTCAGCAGCCAAAGCATGTCAGGATCGGCATGACTTTTGACCAGACGCTGAACACAACTTTTGACGAAAACGTAGGCCACACGCCAGTTGGGATGGTAGTTGGCGGCAGTCTGGGCACCATGATTTCTGGCCGTGATGAAAAACGTCTCAAGGCAGGCTTCAAGCTCATCGAACTTGAGCTCCGCAATCAAGCAATCAAGGCAATCAACTTGGTACAGCCGTCTGGCCGACAGGTACAGCTGTTCGATCACGGACAATTGGATTCGTAGTGTGGACGGCGCCAAGCTCGCACCGTCCAGTGCAGACCAGACTGTCGACCAGTAGCGCGGTCGTCCACGGTCATCGGTCAACAACCAACCAACGAGTCCGGAGGGCACGGAAATGTCTTTCAAATGAACAACAGGCATAAGCGCAACAGCTGAAGCTGCTCCTTATGGTAGGAAGCGTAGTACTCGGAAGTAAACATTAGTAAACGGCCATAAAATATAAAGCACCTAAAAATCAATAATATATCGTAATGACCTACACGCAGATGTAGTTTGTGTCAGCCGTTTACTGCACCTTTTTTTGTCAGTAAAGAGTGGAAATGGAGAATGAATGCAGCAAATAATCGAAATGGAGAAGCTCTGCAATAAAGATTAGAAATGGAGCAGGCATGCAGTAAAGAGTGAAGATGCGTGTGGACTGAGACTGGGCCAAGACCATTAAGCTTGCTGGCGTCGGCCGCCTCAGCCGTGCATGCCGTACGCCTGTCCAAGCGCGAATACGCCGCCTCTGATCTCTAGAAACCTAGTCAATCCCCGCCAAATCGACTGGTCGAGATCAAGGAGTAGCACGTGCGGGCGGCCCCGACCTCGTTCGAAAGGTGAGCGATCAGTCGGTACGTAGGTTCCCAAGCCAGTGAAAAGACCAAAAAACAAAGCGAGCCCGTAGCATCGCGCCCGCTGACAGGTCGTCGATGCAGCCAGAGAAAATCTCAGCGGTAGGGTGGCGGGTGCGGCTAAGCGCGGTATCTCAAAATCGTCAGACCGGCTTGGTGGCTGTGTCCAAAAAAGCGCAGAGAAAAAATCTCAAGCAGATTGGCACATTGAGCGGTGTAAGTTGGATCTCTGATAACGCTCAGAACCGGGTTTCACAGCAAGCCATAATGCAAGCTTGCAATAAGCTTGCCAACTGATAAAGGTGAAAGCACAAGCTACTACTGTGAAAACCATAAGCCGGTGGTGGGGTACTGTGGTTTTGACCTAAATTGGGAAGATTTGAGCGCGTGGTCTAGACGATTCGCCCATATTGTAAGGGGTTTGCCCATAACCCGTTAAGTAGCATCCAGAAATGCTCTGGCTAAACGAATGATTTTATTTAATAACAATACACCGCTAAATAGTTTGAATAATCAGAGAAATTTACGTTTTTCTAAAGAATTGATCTCAATTCTTTTCGGGTTTCAATATGCATGAAAATATATCTAGTTATTCTCTCTTCGCAGATTTTGAATGCGCGTTAGATTAAAAAATTATTTTGCTACTGTTGCGTCTCGATCTATGGTCGCTAGCAACCAAGCAACCAAGCAACCAAGCAACCAAGCAACCAAGCGGGCAGTTCGGCAGAACGGTTATCATTGACAACGTTGTGGGGTGGTAATGGCGTCACTTAAATCCAAGCTGCGCCGTAAACTCATGGAATCGCACGGGGCGAGGAAGAATACACGTAACGCAATTTGGTTGGCGTACAGTCCAAAATCCAAATCAGACGTTGCGTTGGCAAGTAATAATGAATGTGTTTACTGGTTGACTCATTTGGAAACCGATCCAGCTATAAAAAGTTTCCATTTTGGGTATGAAGCACAGCTTAAGTTTGAGAGTGAGGATGGATTCCGAAAGCGTGAGATCATCCGTGTGGAACTCCAAAACGGCGAGACACAGGCACATGTGTTGTCTGCGGGTGATGGTGGAGTCGTACGTAACACTGTCGCTATCTTCGCACTATTTCCAGGAAAAGCGGTCAAGGAGGAACGTCAGATATCTCATATTAGAGTCCACAGTGATCACCTAAGGCAGCAAGCACAAAAAGCTACTAGGGTTTTGAAAATGATCGGATTCGCTTCTCAAATTCGGGAGCACCGGCATGATGTCGTAACTGCTGCTGTCGAATTGACCCTCTTAGCACTAAAGGCAGGCCGCGTGGAGCAACTACTGTTGGCGACGTCCAGGCATGATCCTATGGTTGTTCTAGGAGTATTGGCGGAAAAAATATTGGCAGGAGGGGTGGAGATCGATTTGGAGACGCGCGCTTTAGGCAATCATAGCTATTGGAAACTCAAATGACAGCCAAGAGAAGCCGTCATGAGATTGAACAGGCAATAAAATCGACTCAACCCTGGGCGCAGGTGTCAACAGCTTTTATGGATACTGATACCGAATATCTCTTTCGGAATAGAGTCAGGGCCGTCGATCTTTATGCTGACGGAGAACCCCTTTTAGGTATCAAAGAAACTACAAGTATTAACGGCGCCGAACTGCATAGGCTGATTAAAAGATGCCTCTCTGCATCTAGCGACGGCCTTGTTAGGGGGTATGGTGGGCTTATACCAAATGCGCGATTGGTAAGTTATGCACGTATCAGCCCGCTTAAAGCAAAGCTTCCAGAAAGTAAGGGAGGGTATGCTGGGGCGTTTTCTAATCTTCTGGTAAGGTATCCAGAGCTAGAGCAGCTGTTGGTTAGAAAGATTCTCAAGTTGAAATATGAAAAAGCCGTTTACGAATTTCGCATTAAGCCGAAGCATGTACACAAATTGATGATTAATTATCTTAAGCGCAAGGATCATCCAAAGGATGAATGGCCTTATGGCACTAAGCTATTAGGATATAGAAGCGTTAATCAGTTTGTACACAAGGTTCTCGATCATAATTTTGACCGCGGGGTGTTGGTGAATGGCGAAGCAGCGGCCCAAGCACATCTTGCAGTAGGTAGTGGTAAAGACGCACTGCTTACCTATGAATACATGATGGAAGCGGCAGAGATCGATAGCTATCATATTGATGCGCACTTCTCAATAGGTTTTGAAAACCAAGATGGCTTGATAAGCTATGTTTCGATGGAGCGTATAAATATCATTGCTCTTGTAGATCGGGTTTCGACAGCAGTGTGGTGGTTCTCAGTTGTGTTCAGTAGCGAGGTTAGTGCTTCCGATGTGGTAAGACTGATGACCGAAAGTTTGAGGTCAAATCTTCCTCGGCCGGAGAGAGCATCCCTTCCTATAAAATTGACTGAAGACATGGGCTTCCCAACAGAGATCTTTCCCGAACTGGCTCACACAGTACCAACAGTGCTGATGCCTGATAATGCGTTAGCCAACTTGGCCGGTGCAGTATCGGAGACACTTCGTAAGAATACTGGGTATACACTTTGCTATGGCCCACCCGGCCATTTCGAGGCCAGGCCGAATGTGGAGAGGACATTCGGGACATTGGCTGCTGAGATATTCCAGCGGTTACCAAGTACTACGGGAGCTGGGCCCGGACTCGGTAGAGTCAAAGGCGGCGCCAAAATTTCAGCTGACCTTAAGATGGATGCTAGCCATATAGAAGAATTGGCTTTTAATCATTTCGCCATCAGTAATGCTACTCCTTCCGAGGGGATCGGATTCCTGTCACCAATCGAATACATTCGCCAAAAAATGCAACAGAATAACGGACATTACCTTCCTCGAACTGTCCTCCAGGAGCGTATTGCTAAAATGGCTCACTACCATATCACTGAGTCGGTGGTTGTCAGATGCTACCCTAAACGTGGAATAAGGCCATATGTTCAGATTGACCGCGTTCACTACTCTTCTGACGTCATGAGAGAGTCTGCCTGGCTCTCAGGGAAAGAAATCATCATAGAGATAGATGAACACGATATGAGAACGGTGAAGGCCTACTGGCCCGATGGCACATTTATGGAGGTTCTAACAGCGGCTGCAAAATGGTCTCGTACAAAGCATAGCCGAAAAACCCGAAAAGCCATAAATAGCTTGATTGCTCAAAAGCTATTGATTGTTTCTGAGTTTGACGATCCAGTCATTCTATACATGGAGCTTCTTTCAGACATTGCCCAAAGCAAGGTTGTTGGTGTGCCAGGCGTTGCCTCTAGTCCCACCAAAGCAGCCACTGAGCGCCACCGGGTCGAGAAGGAAGTCACTGAAGGGTTGGGACTAGAGGACGACGTGTTCGAGGCCGGCGAGGAAGCCGAAGACACTGCTGATCATCACGTGCCCACTTCAAAAGTAGAAAAAACGGCAAAAAAAGAGTCAGTAGCAACCAAAGTGTCAAAGAAAGAGGCAGACCACGACTCAGATGATCTCGAAGCTGAATCATCACCTACCAAAACAGCCACAATCATCCCATATCCCATGCCCGACTTAAAAAAGATTATCAAAGGGTTTTGATAGCAGGAGCTCTGCATGCGCATATTTGACCCGCTGGATACAGCTGCGAGGGACGAGCTGATGTCTCAGCATCCCATTATGCTAAAAACGTATTTCACATTGACGCCCACCATCGTAGATGTGTATGAGAGAGTGAGGGATTTAATTTATCTGAGTGAACCAAGTATGTATTTTTGGTCTACGCCCAGAATGGGCAAAACTGAATGCGCTAAAGCCATTCGCTACCTGATCTCGCAAGAATTTCCGGATAAAATGATTATCCTCGCATCTTGTGATCCAGAAAAAGAAAAAGGCATTGTTCCAACCATATTTAAAAGCCTTGGGCTTGAAAAGGATAAATATCGAATTTCACTAGCGGAAATTCGAGATCGTGTGATTGATCATATTGTGTGCGAGCTATCTGGCAAACATGGGAAGCATTGCTTGCTGATGATTGACGAAATGCAAGCAATGGTAGACAAGGACTATCAGGGGTTGCAAGCCATACAAAATGAGTTGAAATTAAATAATATTTCTCTCACTACTGTTGGGTTTGCGCAGCACCAGATTAACAGTATGCGTACATCGCTGGTCAGCGCAGGAAAGATAGCGCTCGTCGCAAGGTTTTTGAGTCGGCGGGGTAGATTTCATGGCTGCAAAAAAATTGATTGGCTGGCGTCTACTCTTCAACAGTTTGATGATGGGTTACAATTTCCAGAGATGAGTACGTGTACTTACACGCAGTTTTTTCTTCCCACTGCTTATGCTGCAGGGTTTAGGCTTCAAAGCTTTTCAGAATTGATTTATAAGGAAGCCAAGAAGGCGGTTTCTAATTCGAAAGCCAAAATTATTCCTACGGCGCATCTCTTCACGGCTATCGGATACATGCTCGCGACTGGTAGGTCAGAGGATAAGCCAGAATTTGTCTTAACACCTACCATGGTGAGCCGCGCGATCAAAATTTCCGGGATGGCTGAATTCGCCGGACTTGTCGACGTTACGGGGGATGATCAAGTTGACTCTTAAAACTTTATCGTATCCCAAGGTTGAAACGGCTTATCAATCTTGTTGGTTGATTGTAACCAAAGCGCTTGTCATCAACCGCCTTAGCTTGAAAACGTTGCTCACAAATCTTGATGTAACTCACCACGGCGTATCAATTTTAGGCAGCGGAGGAGTGGTACCTGAGCTCCTGTTGCCTTGCTTAAATACGCGTCTGCGCTTGTCGAAATTAACCCTAGCTCAGGCATCTCTAGGTTTAAATTTCCAACCGTTACACCATGGGCGTCGTCAGAGCATCCGCCACTGCCAAGAGTGCATTGATGCTAATTATCATTCGGCGATTTTTTTGAACCCTTTAATACATAGTTGTCCTGTGCATAACAAGGTCTTGGTTCACTGCAGTCGCTGCTCAAATGCGTTATACAAGGGTGGAAGTCTTTTTACACAACCTCTAATGAAATATGGTACCTGCGAGCATCTGAGGGCCTTTGTCGAGGCGCGTGTACCTATGGTGACCCTGTCTGATCAGGACGTCCAGGAATTTGAGAGAGTGGGGGATGAATATCAGCGCTGGCTGGACTCAATTGAACGACTTGAGTTGGGGGCAGTTTCTGACGTTATCCCAAAGATCTCTGGCCCAAAAGATTTTGAGCTCAGCCAGTTTTATTTTGAGTACGTTCGTCGCTACGCCGGCCTTCCATTTGATCTCCCCTGGCAAAGCGCCCCATTCCCCTATGAAATTTGTAGTGTAAATTACATTTCGCGATCAAATGAACTAGACCATCCCCCGACACCTCTTGTGACGACCGATTCGGCCGAACATACCAGCAGCCTGGCTAGACACATTGAGCTCAACGTCGATCCAGTTGACGTCGTAAAGTGCGTAAAATCCATTCGCCGCTATTTACACAAAGCTTATATTACCCCGCACCGTAAGTGTTTCAATGCTATTAGAGGTCTTAGCCACGGTCAATTGAACATCCTGAACTTTACAGAAAGATGCAGTTGCGTGTCTGCTTACTGTGCTTGGCTGGTTTCATCAGGGGGGGTTTCGACGTTACCTGAACACCAAAGCATGAGGTCGAACGCTCCTATGTTGGAGGTTTATAGTGATCTACTCGCTAAAAGTGCCGTAAGCCTCAGAGAAATTCTCCTGACCCAGTTAGTGTCTTTTTTTGACGTATGGGGAGCACTAGAAGCTGAAAGTGCCCACGAGCGGACGTATTCTGACACCGTCATTTCTAGAGCCTTGATCGCTAATGAATCTTTTAGCTGCATGAATGCCTCATACACGTTGACACGTCGAGATAAAATTGGAGGGAAGAATCACAAGCAGAAAAGTTACTTTATCTCCCCACGCCTGTTGGCTGCTCGGTCACGGGAAAGATGTTCCTGCAACCAGCGGACATCATTTTCAAAGCTTGTTGAAACCGGCAGACGTAACGTCTACGTTCCCAGCTCACACGGTATAATGAGATTCGTTGACGGCCGATCTGACATTATGGACACGCTTGTGATTAGCATCTGGTGATAGCCCTCCAAGGGGTGCCTAAGCGATGCCACTCTTGTACCTAACTGGCTTGAGTCAGCGAGATCCCGGGTCAAACGTCTTCCACGGCACAGCCGACTACGTCGCTGCTCCTGGGCTTCATCGATGCCTTTATGCGATGATGTCGAAGAATTGTCCGTATTCTAGACCTAGATCCATGCCTGCAGGTTGAGTTCCACTCTGCGTTACAGGATGACTTAGGCGAAGTACACCTTGGTTATACATAACGTCAAGTGTTGTTTTCGACGCTCTTCTGAATACGAGCCTCTATACCGAACAAGGCCACTCGGCTTTATAAGATCACCTGTGGTTAAGCCAGGCTTATGCGCAACGCCTCGTGACAAAAGCCGAGGGAGGGCCAGCGGGAGGATCATTCAGACTCGCGCCAATACCTGCTGACCGTCATCTTGTTCACACCCAGATTCTGAGACGTCTGCGACTGACTCAAGCCCTGAGCTTTGCACTCCTGAATCGAGACCTTCAGATCGCGATCAATCACCCGGCCGGCTGGCCTGCTACGTAGCCCACCGTCATCCAATTCTGCCCGCGCTGCCGCGAGTGTACCGGTGGCATCCAATTCGCGCATCTGTTCTGCGAATCTCTCCACGATCGCATCAACAGTTATGCCTTCCTGGATCAGGGTGGCTGCGCCAACTAGCAACAGGGGAGACGCCCCATAGGCTTTCGACAGATCCTGCAGCTTGTCCAAGGTGGGGCTCGACTTGCCGTGCTCAAGCTGACTCAGGTACTGACGATTGCTCCCCTCGGGGATTGACTCCTGGGTCAACCCTTTGTGAGCTCGCAGCGCGCGAAGGATCGCGGCTAAAGGTACCTTCATCGACACAGGCATTCCTCAAAACCGAGGATGTAGCCATGTTGTGCCGTAACACTCTACCGTATATAGTAGTCGTACAGTTACGGCGCAAGCGCGTGGTTCGACCTACCGCCGCGTGGGTTCAGGCAGGCGGGCGAGGGCAGCGGCTCAGGGCGACATCTCTCTACCAAATATCAATTTAGCCCTAAACCGTCGATTGTGATTTTTATCCTCTACCCCTAGGCGAGCTGCAGGGCCTAGGTCAGCAGAGGTTACGTCCCGGTGTTGGCAATCAGCTGCAGTGGCGGCCTCGGAACTGGATGAAGAGCTCAAAGCGTGAAGTAGATAGCGGTGGTCTCCGGAATCGGTGAGCATCGAACAGAGCAGCGTGGTGGGCCGAGAGACCTGGACTTATGCGAGGAACCACCAGTGAGCAACACAGCATCGCCAGACCCTTTGGCATTCATGATCAAAACCTTCGGGTCGACGATAAGAGACCTCAGCTTCAACAGGCTACCAACGGTGATTCAAAAGGCGAAAGCGGCGATACCAGATGACGACGTGGTGGGTTTTTTTTATGCGCGCTGTATCGACCTTCGCGGATGACCGGGTTGATCTTCTGTAACCGCATAAGCCTCCTGCCTCCGGGTCTGCCAGCTCATACGCCGCCAGTTTTAAGGCGGTTTCACCGCAACGGTTACCTGGTGGTGGAGGCGGACACGGGCGGATTGTTTGTGGTGGCCCACCATTACTTCGAAAACGGTGCTATCAGGCCTTTTTTCGAAGTGCATTGAACACAGGACATCAACACAGGACATCACGCCTGGACAGATCGAGTGAATTACCATGCCTACAGACTATAAATCCTTGAACAGCTTGCAGACCGCCGCGGAGGTCAAGCCGGCCTCAATCCCCGCAAGCGTCGAGCGTGCTATAGCCGTGCAGTTTGAATTTCCGGCCACCGCTTACATGTGTTGCGCGAGTGTAGATCACGAAATCAACTGCCTGGTAGGTGTGGTTTACCAAGAACAACGCGGGCGTTTTCGAGATGGAGCGACCGTTCGAACGTCCTCGCTACGTCGAAGGTTCGAGAGCCACGGATACCACGTCTTCGAAACAAGTAATGGCAGCTCATACGTTGTTTGCGAGTGGGCACCTGAAGGAATGAGCCCACGATTTTCTGGCGTACGCCACTAGGCATTTGGAACACGAATCCCGCAAGCCAAGCCGTTAAAGGTCACATGAACTATCAAACGTATTCGGAACCAGCAAAGCTCATAACGGTGCCGGCGAGGTGGTCAAACAGGTGAGCAAATACTCACACCGTGCAACCTCTAAACCACCTTGAAACACAGCAAATTCATAAGTGACCGAGCGATGAAGCTACGAATCTACTCAGACCTGCATAACGAATTTCACCGCTTCGATCCGCCGGCGCTCGACCCCGACGTCGACCTGGTCATTCTCGCGGGAGATATCGACAAGAAGGCCCGTGGCGTGAAGTGGGCAAATGACACATTCCAGTGCAAGGTCGCTTACATCTGCGGCAACCACGAATTTTATGACGGCCACATCGATCGAACTCTTCAAAAAATGCGAGACGCCGCTGAGCCCCATGTCCATCTGCTCGAGAACCAAAGCATCATCATCAACGGCACTCGCATCTTGGGCACTGCAGCGTGGACGGACTTTTCCGCGACGGGCGACCAGGTGGCTGCGAGCAGGATGGCTTGGGAGTGGATGAACGACTTCAATTACATCCGGGCTGATGCGGGATACCGACGCCTGAGACCCGATGATCTCGTCACTCGCAATCATGCCGCCAAGTCCTGGCTTGCCCAGCAGCTTGCCCAGCCTTTTGAAGGCAAAACGATCGTCATCACTCACCACGCCCCATCGCCCGTGGTCGTCGGAACGAAGCATGACGGGCATCTGAATGCGGCTTACACCAACGACTGGCCCAGACTTATCGAGAAAGCGGATTTGTGGGTCTTTGGCCACACCCACCAAGCTGTGGACGTCGAGCTTGGCGGCTGCAGAGTGGTCTCCAATCCGAGAGGCTATCCCGGCGAGTCGACAGGTTTTGATCCTTTCTTCGAAATCGAGATCTGAGGGGGCGTGTGCTTTGAAATCAAACGTTATCTCTTTCGCAGGGGGCGCACCTTCTCGGTCTGAAACGATGAAAAAAGAAAGTATGCCTTGCGAGGTTGTCCAGGCAATGAGTCACGACTGGGGTGTCGTTGTGGATGCTTATCTGTTCAACGCAGCTCGTGTCGGGGATCGCTTTGCAGCAACGGTGTTCTGTGATCGGTCTTGCAGGGTTCCAGACGGTGTGACCGTTGCTACTAACCCAGTACGCCAGATCTCTGCCCGGAGCGCCTTCAAGCTCCTCCAAACCCTGGATGGTGCTGATCATTACGTGCTAGTGACGGAGCATGACGGAGGAGGGGAACTCGATGGTCGATCAACAGATTCCGCCGGGCGGGATCGCGGCGTTGAATAATGCCTCAAGCACTATTTACTGTGACTTACAAATGTCTATTGCCCAAGCGCGCGAACTCTTGGCCCTTGTTCGAGGGCTAAGTGCTTCAGCGCAACATCCCGGTCTCGAAAGCGTCTTCCGTGATATTGAGGAAGAGCTTTGTCGCTCGATGAGTAACTTGCCTGAAAACCGTCTTTAACCAACTCGCGCCGAGCGTGCGCAGTACCAGTCCTTTGGCTATCGCGATATTTGGGGTAGGGCGGGTGACAACGGGGCTTACGTTCCGATGTGCGTGGGCCGAAATTGCCCCTGGTTCACTTAAGGATTATTCATGAATGACTTTAATGTACGGCAAATGATCGGCCCGAGCGTTGTGATGCCGGGATGTGAAATGGAGCTTGAGGATGCGATTCAAGTCACGCGGGAGCAGTTTCCAGACAGCAGTTTTTGCATCGTCGGCGAGTGGGTATGGCTCGACCTGGAAGCGCCTGACCTCGTCCTCGAAGAGCTGGCCGCCGAGGGGAAAAAGCCGACGATGTTGCTAGTTTTCAACGTGCTGTTCGACAGCTCATCTACTTCTAGATCGCACTGGTTTCGGTCGACACCGTTGATGGATTTTACGGACGACATGTTTTTTCAAACTGAGTCCAAGCTGTACGTTTTGCTCGGGCATGGGCGCCGGAAGTCCATGTCTCTTTCAGCCGTAGTGCGGTTATTTTGAGAGAGAAAGGGAGTAGGAATGGAAGCGACCTCACCAAGTGCAACAGGCACAATGGTCGGCGGGGTGGTGCTGGACGCATTCGGAACCGTTGTGCGGATCAACCGCCGGTTGAACCCGTATCGCGAGTTGATACGAGAGGGGCCCCGGCAAGGCTGTGATCTCACGTCGGACGGCACTCATTTCATCATGACCACGAACCTTTCGTTGGTCGAGATGGCCTCTCAGCTGGGCATCTATCTCTCGCCCGCGAAGCGTCAAGAACTAACCCGAGCACTGGAACTGGAACTCGCGTCTATTGAGCCATTTCCCGATGCGTTAGAGGCCATGGCGTGGTTACAAGGCGCAGGCGTGAAATTGGGTATTTGTTCGAATCTGGCCAGCCCATACGGCCCAGTCATCAAAGAGCTCTTCCCAAATTTGGATGGGTACGCATTCAGTTATGAGGTCGGAGCCATCAAGCCAGATCCAGTCATTTATCAATCAATTTGTAGCCAAATGGACGTGGAGCCGGGACACCTCTTCGACGACGGGCGGGGGCGCGTTTTGATGATTGGTGATTCTAAAAAGTGCGATCAGGATGGCCCGAGGCTGGTTGGAATGATGGGGCTTCACTTAGATCGTAACGGTCAGGGCGCAATCAATGACCTCACACGATTCGCCGAACTGGTGGTAGGCCATAACCGCAAATTGGGGTCGGGACGTTGATGGGGCATCAATGAAGGATGTCGGGCAAGTCGAGATCGAAGCTGTTACCCACGCCGTGTGTGACGTATGCCAGGGTTCGACTCGGATTGAGAGCGTCAAGCTTCAATATGCTGAGGGCTCGACGCGAGGTGCGCTTACTGCCGATGAATTTGACGAAATGATGCGCAAATACGACGACGCAGGCGACTGGATGAGAGATCAGCTCAAGGTTAGGAAATGAGCGATCGCCGAGCGATCCCTGCTCCAAGGTACCTCGGCGATGCATTTACAAAGATTGCATCAGCGTTCATCCACCTAACGATTTGGCCGGGTCAGATGTTGTCCCATTGATGCCTCGGGATGTAGCACATACCCACTGATGTGAGATGAAATTCTTCTGCGATGGGTTTGCCTGATCTATGCAAGGTGTGTTCCCTGGCCACTTACTGAATTAGCAAAGCGCGCACGATTAATCTCAATATTCATCCTGACTCAGTGTGCTCAAAAAAGGGGCGCGTATGCTTACCCTTAATCCGCAAGAAGGTAAGCAATCGTTCGCCAATCGTAGAAAGACCGTAACCGTCCGGCGAACTCACCTTCCTAGCCTCGACGCCAAAAGCGATGGCATCAGGAAGGCGTGTTTCCCGGACGCTTGTTGTTATTACAGCATAGCTTTCTCAGCCGCCGAGGTGTGACCTGACATTAGCACCGAATCTGAACGGCAGATTGCACGGTAGCACGGCCTGTGAAGGCAGAATAAGCCCTACCACATTGACGTCGAATTCATAGCTTGACGTTTGCATGGCACCAACATACCTTCTGATCTATAAAAGATACCCTATGGTCTTTTTTGGTTTTCCAACACGGTACCGGTCATCAAAACGAGGAGGGCAGTTATGCCTTATGAGAATGCACAGAAGGCTGTGGCTGTGTTCGGTGACGGGATAGAGGCCCTGCTCAATGGCTACTACCTGCAGCGTTTTGGATTCAAAGCTGACATCTACCTTTCTCAGCCGAGTTCCGCTGCGCAAATAGTTCCCGAACTGATATCAAGCTGGCTGTGTCAGTACCGTGACCCTGTCTCAAGACGGCTCGCTCTTCAGGGTATCGCTGAACTCAGGGACATTTCGATTGACCTTGGCGCGCAACTACTCGCATCGACCGAAGGATCAATCGTTTTCGAATGTAGGAAGACGCATGTCTCAAAACTGGAGCAGTTTGCTGAGGGATGCAGTAGAACCGGCATCTTGGTGAAGCGTGCGAGCACATCAGGTTCCGTTAGCCTGCCTATAGGCAGTTTGGCGGCTTTCAGTTTTCCTCAGGATGTATCGCTCTACCCAAGAACATTCTACAAACTGCTCATGGATGCATTAATGCGCCGAGGCGCCTCTATCTATAGCGGGCGAGGGCTTAATCAGCTACAGATGGATGATCATGTGTACCGCATTACTTACGGGGGAAGTACTCGTCGTTATGATTTGGCAGTCCAGGCAAGGGAACCGGCGTCGTGCAATTCCGAGACTGAAGCTTCGGCAGGGGTAGCTGAATTGAAGCCGGCTCTCGTCGGAAGGTATGCTTCATTCGAGCGCCTATGGGATCATATTTCAGACGATTCTTCCTGTACTCCGGCTGAGCCCAAGTCACGCATCTTGTCGACCATAAGGCGGGCCCTTACCGGGACTTCTCAGAACGGTACCTATATGGATGAAGATATTGACCTTACCTATCTAAATTTTCAACGCGTGCCTGGGCACGAAAATGCATATTTTACCTCCCGATCAGATGGCATTGCGCAGTGTGTAGCCAATGCCCGACTCTTGGCTGAATCCTTATACGCGGGGCAGGATGCTATCGCTTCCGAGAGGCAGTCACGTATGGTTGTAACTTGACTACGAGAAACATCCCTCATCCGTCCATGGTGAGGACGAGGGCACTTTGGAGATGCTGCTGTGTCACGGTCACCGGCGCGAAGAGGCGACGCAGATGATGCGTCATTTCCTGTAGAAACTTTGTTGATGCAACAAACGAACGTCGGGAAATCCCAGATCTGCTAACGTAAAGGTTCCCAGTCAAGCCTTACAGGAACCTTTACGACGAGTTCAGACGTTAGTCAGATTATGATAGAAACTGCTCAATAGGCACGAGCACTATCAACCTGTACTGATTCGCGCACATTGGCCGGAAGAGGGTTGCTACTGACTACAGGGAGAACTTGTCTGTACAGGCTGGTAATCGTGTTTTTCAAAGGAAGGCTATCCGAAGATCCACCTACCAAAATTCGATATTGGCCAGCGTCCACAATCCAGTTCCATGTGGTGGTATCAAAATAAGCCAACGATCTTGAGTCTAATGGAATTGAAACTTCTTTAGTCTCACCAGGTTGTAGGAATATTTTTTTGAACCCTTTAAGCTCTTTTATCGGGCGGTCAATTTTAGAGTTAAGCGGACTAACGTAAACTTGAGCGACCTCGTAACCAGCAACTTTTCCAGAGTTGGTGACCGTGAACTTAATATTTATTTTCGTGTCGTAGCAGGCAAACCAAGTTGCGGCACGGCGCGCAAAATGTGCCCTGCATCACTTGTAATGTAAGTTAACTTATCAGAGGTGCTCATCTGCCCGAGCATAGCTTCTACTTTTTTTTCTACTTCCTCTCCCACTAGCGGTGGTGCGGCTAAGCTAGGGAAAGACGCAGCAAGCGGAAATGCTGCCAAAGACGTACACAAAAGAAATTTTCGTGTTGAAAGTTGCATTTTCATGACACTCATAGTGGTTTTTTTGAACTCAAACGCCTTTGTCGGCAATACATATCAGGTATGCGCAAATCAGACCTTATGAGGGGCTCTTAGTTCGAAGCATTATGAGATATAAATTTATTTTAGTTCAGTTAAATCGCTAGTTTTCTGACGCCGGAAAGAAGGCGTATTTTGCCGCGGTGGCAAAGATATTTAACGAGATGGCCAAGGAAAGCTCAACAGATTACTAGTGTATGCTCATCTTGAGGTTTAAAGCTTTAAATCCAGTCGTTACCTATTAGAAGCAATGCCTGAGTGCGAAACTCTTGATCTCGCATATGTGTTAATCATTTGCTCGAAGTGAGGCCAGTCAGAGGCTGAGGGGGGAATTTAGCTCAGGACTTGGATTAAAAGAGCCTTGCTGAGTTATACGATGTTGATCAACTGATGTATATGTTTCTGTTCATATACTTTGAAGAGCAGTTAAAGTTCAGAAATGGCGCACAAATTTCGTCCTTGATCGACCACTGTGCAGATAGGTTTTCTCCGCACCCTAACTGAATTCGGGCTCACTGGACTAGGTTACTGCCTCGGGTTTCGGGTAGCTGAATGCATAAGTTGTAAGAATAGGCCCAAAGTAATCGTAGTGAACTGACAAGAAAGATCACCATCGCCGGGTATGCTAAGCTCAAGGCGTGATGTCCATAAAGCACATTGGCTGCTGTGGACAAGGTACTGCGCTTCATTAAGCCAGGTGCTCCGAGCAGCTTGGAAACTCCGGCTTTGGAATCAGAGGCACGGCTACGTTGGCTGGCGATAACATCAACACCGCTGTCGATAATATTATCTTCTCAATAGCGGTGTTGTAATGCGTTTACGCTACATAACCACCGTCAACTGTTAGGTCATGGCCAGTTATATAACTAGCTTCATCAGATGCGAGAAAAATAATAGCTGCCGCGATTTCGTCAACAGTACCCTTACGTCCGGCGGGAATTACCTTTTTCAGAGCGTCTGGATCCGAGCTGCCCACACCGCGATTCATCAGGTGCGCAGCAGAAGGTATCACCGACGCGGAGTTGCTTCGAATATCTGTAGCGATAGAGCCTGGGCAAACCGTATTGAAGGTAATGCCTGTGTGAGACAGGGATGCTGCCATCTGCCGAGTGAAGCCAATCAAGCCGAACTTTGATGCCGTGTAAGCTGCGCCATCTGCCCGGCCTACGAGGCCGCCAATCGATGAGACGTTGATCACTCGTCCAAATCCTTGTGGGATCATATGCTTGAGGACGGCTTGTGAAGTCAGGAATGCCCCTTTAAGATTGATGGCCATAATCTGATCCCAGAGGTCTTCGGTCGTCTCAGTTACATCAGCGAATCCGTCAAAGACACCTGCGTTATTGATCAGCACATCGATCTTTCCGAAATGATCGATAGCAGTGCGTACCAACGCGTCCACTTCCTCTCGATCACGGACGTCAGTCTTTACAAAAACAACTTCACCGCCCTTGTCAGTCAGCTCTCGGCATGCCTCTTGACCGCGAACTGCTTGAATCCCCCCCATGACTACCTTGGCGCCTACGCCGGAAAGCGATTTACAAACGGCCAAACCGATCCCCGATTCACCGCCAGTGATGACAACAACCTTATCTTTGAGGTTAAACATTGCGACTCCCAGATCGATGGAATTATCGGTAAGACGGGGCATGAATTTCTAGGTCAAGAAACAAGGCGGGCACGCCGAGGTAGGTATTCATACCCATAAAAGACCAATAGGTACTATATTATACCTTTGAGTACGTTTTTTCAACCGAGTAGGTGGCGCGAGCGGATCCAGGGTTGGTTGTCAGCAGTTTGGCCTTCTATCTCCAAGGCAGAAGCTTTCCCTTCTGGTCAGCTTCGACACGTATCGTTGTGGGACTACCGATAGGCATATCGCTGCACTATCGATTGGCTCACACCTAAATGCTTGCTGACGCGCTAAAGCTTAAAGTCCATATGCTGAACCCGAACGAACACTTGGTTTTAGCCCTTTACACTGAGGCTCCATGTTGAAAACCAGATCACTGACCGATGCGAATTTGACTTCTATATCGGCCAGGGCAGGGCGCGAACGTCAATTTCATTAGGCACAAAACGTTTTGGCGATGTGGGTTTGGACACCTTGAGATTCCCTAACCGTGGTCGGAGCCAATAAGTGAACTTTGCCAACCGTCTCAGGGAGCTATTCATACCGTGCGCTCTAGAGTTTGTCGCCAACACAAAGGTGGCGGGGTGGAGAGGTGAGGGGTTTCAAAGATCTTCTTAGTGTGTAACTAGATATGCCTGCTCAAGCGCCTTTCCATCTGCGATACGACGATGGTAGCGGGTATGCACACGGCGGCGTACATCAGCCCTGTGAGCATCAGAACTGACATGTATTGAAATGTGGCCGAACCTATTTCGTTGGCTCGCGAAACAATCTCTGGCAAGGCGATGGTGAAGCACAGTGAGGTCGTCTGCAGCATGACGAGAGCAAATCCTAGCAGAGGAGGTAAGCAAATCCTCATGGCCTGGGGGACTATCACGATCCGCATTGCCGTCGCAGGCGCTAAACCTAATGTAACTGCCGCCTCTCGTTGACCAGGCGGAACAGCTTTGAGTCCACCCCGGATGATCTCGCTTGTGTAGGCTGCGGTACTCCAACCAAGTGCAAGAATCGATGCTGCCGCAGAGCTCAGCGATACATGCACATTGGGAAGGCCGAAATAAAAAAACTGCAGGAGAATTAACACCGGGGCTCCTCGTCCGAGCTCCACTATGCAGATCGAAAATATGCGCAACATTTTGATCTTAGAATCTGTGCCTATCGCCAGAAAAAGGCCAACTGGTACTCCCCAAAGCAGAGCGAGAGCGCAAATCTGGAGGCTAAATTTATAACCTTCTAAAAGTTCGGGGAGCCATACAGACCAGTTACTAAAGAATTCGCTCATCGTTCGATCCTAGCGCGAAGGTTCGCATCAACAGTGCGTGAAAGCCATGCCATCGCGAAGCTAACTAAAAGATAAAGGCATCCGGCCAGAGCGTAAATCTCTAGTCCTTTAAACGTCTGCTGGCTGAGCTGGTAGGCCACTTGGGCCACCTCAGGAACGCCAATTGTAGATGCAATAGCTGTGTCCTTTAGCAAGCCGATCGCGTACGTGCTGCAGGCTGGCAAAGAATAACGAAACACTTGAGGCACCATAACTGACATAGCTCTATCCCGAAAGCCTAGCCCGAGCACGTGCGACGCTTCACGCTGCCCGTGCGGTATAGCCAATAGAGCCCCGCGGTAAATCTCAGCGAGGTTCGCCGCGGTTATTAAACCCAAGCCTAGCATTGCTGCAACGAACGCATTAAGTTGAACTACATATTCGCTGAAAGAAAAGAATATGAAAAATAACCAGACGATTGGAGGAATCGATCTCATGAATACAGTTAGGCTGATAGCAATTGCGCGCAACGTGGCATGCTTTGAGATACGCATCATGCACAAAGGTATAGCCAGAAGAGCGCCCAGCAAAAATGAAGAAAGGGTCAGCGCTAAGCTCCATGGCACTGCTTTCAGCAATGCCACGAGAAAGATCAGGGAGTCCATCAGCGATCCCTCACCGCAGTCAGGAATCTTTGCACACGCTCGTTTTGGGGATTACGCATAACCTCCTTGCTAGGGCCTTGCTCAATGATGCGGCCTTCAGCCATGACGACCACACGATCGGATACTTGCTCTGCGAAACGCATCTCATGGGTCACCACGATCATGGTCATGCCGCTGTCGGCCAACTCACGCATTACTGCCAACACTTCCAAGCCAACCTCAGGATCAAGTGCAGAAGTAGGCTCATCGAATAACATGATTTCTGGATCCAGAGCCAACGCCCTAGAGATAGCAATCCGTTGCTGTTGGCCGCCGGAACAACGGCTAGGGTAAATGCCTGCTTTGGCGGCTAATCCTACTCGAGTCAACAACTGCATGGATCGATCATCGGCCTCCCGCTTGCTGCGGCCGAGCACCTTGCGCTGCGCTAGACTGACGTTTTCAAGCACAGTGAGGTGGGGGAACAGATTAAAAGATTGAAACACCATCCCCAGTTTTTTCTGAAGCCTGGCCAGATCCTGCTTGGAGGGTGTCTTTGTAGCGTCAATGACGACGTCCCCAACCCGAATGATTCCTTCAGTAGGCGGTTCCAGCTGATTGATACAACGCAGTAACGTACTTTTCCCGGAGCCACTAGGCCCGATTATGGCTACAACTTCCCCGCTGCGTAGCGAAAAATCAACGTCCTCAAGTACTCTGATTGTACCGAACTTTTTTCCTACCCCTTCAATACACAAAACAGCGCTGGGGTCGCTTATTTTTTTCGACAGATTTATGGTAGAGGTCGTCATGCTATTCATGGTGGTATTCCGATGGCGAACAAATAGACTGGAACCCGGCTTCTAAAGGGCCGGGACGCCTTGATCTGAACAACAGCAGTCTAAAGTCGAGCAGTAATAGTTATTTTTATGATTGGCCGAAAGCTCATGCTAAAGCGGGATGCTGAATGAGTTAACGGTATAGTTTCTCATATACATCGGGCCGACGATCTGTAAGTTGTTTAACCTCTCCTTTTGCGCGAGACAGCCTAAGAAGATCGAGATCCAGAACAGTGTGCAGCAGCGCCTCGGTGTTCATTTCTGCCGAAGCATATGTGCCATCATCTATTTTGAATCTGTTATCTATAGGGCATGCTACAAACGCTTGCCCTTTGCAAACTGTGCGGTAGTCATTTGGGATGTCCAGCGCCCCAAGCAGAGGAGAAACGCAAACGTACATCTGATTTTCCAGCGCGCGGGCGTGTCCACTATGCCATTCTCTCCAGGCACCGCGAGTTTCAGTAAGCGTTGGAACGAAAATCACCTCCACGCCCTGATCCGCTAAATGCCTGGAAAGCTCAGGATATTGCACGTCGTAGCAGACATACATGCCACACTTTACACCTTCTATTTCGAAGACATTCAGCGCACTACCACCACAGGTATTAATCGCTTTTTCACCGCGTGTGAGGTGTATTTTGTCCTGTTCTAGAACAGCGCCATCCGGTCTAAATACAAAGCTTGTATTGAAGGCCTTATCATCCACCTCATGCCAATAGGTCGCGCCTACAATCGTGACATTATGACGCTGAGCCAGTGCAGACATTCCGACCTTATAGCCGTCGTACAGTGGGTTAAAAACAGTGCGATAGAATGCTGCAACTGTGGTGTTGTCTACCGTCGCAGCCTCATCATGGCTCCATAGTAGACCCATTCCGACAAACTCCGGCAGTACGAGAACTGCACTACCTGCCAACTGCGCTTCTTTGACCTTCTTCTCAATATCCTGCAAAAAATCATCGAGAGAGCTACAAGGCTTTATTGTGTAAGCCGAGATTGAAACCTTCAGCGAATTAGACATTTTGTGTCCCCTTCCAATAACTTGACAATGCCTTCTTGTCAATCTTGCCCGTGTTGCCCAGAGGCATTTCGTACAAGTGGACAAAATGTGCCGGAACTTTAAAGTCCGCAAGTACATGTCGACAATGATCAGTTAGCGCTTGCGCGTTCACAGGGTGATTTGTACGTGAGACATAAAAAGCTACCGGCAACTCACCAAATTTTTGATCTTCTACCCCTATTACTCCACAGGATTGAATATCCTGGTGGGTTAAAAGAACTCCCTCAACCTCTGCTGGGGCAATATTGGCTCCACCGCGGATGATAATGTCTTTGATTCTCCCGGTGAGATAGAAGTAGCCCCAGGTATCAAAATGACCGAGATCGCCTGTACGGAAAAAACCATCAGCAAAAGAAGCCTCTGTGAGAGCGTCAGCGTTCAGATAGCCTAACGTTGTGGCAGGGGCACGTACTATAATTTCTCCCGTCACATTGGCTGGTAGTACAGCTCCCGAACTGCTTACAACCTTTATTTCAACTCCTGGTGATGCCTTACCTATAGCTCCAGCGGGCACAGGATCATGGTCGGCTGCGAATTTGCCAAATACAGGCCGAACCTCAGTAAGCGCGTAGTAATCTTGGATATCCGCTCCGAATCTTGCGGTAAAACGCTGCCGCAGTTCCATCGGCAAGGGAGCTCCTGCTGAAATGAGCAGACGCACGCCCGAAAGATCAACACGCAGCGAATTTTGCTCTGCGTACTCCACCATCATGGAGAACATTGTTGGCACACCCTGAAAGACAGTGATGCCGTGATGGACGATTGCTTCCAAGACATCTTGAGGTCGAAAGCGCCGCAGCACTAAAACTTCGCAACCGGCTTGGAGCCCAGTGGCGGCAGCGGTCGATAATCCGTACAGGAAGCCAAGCGGTAGGGCTACTAGCATTTTGTCCGCGGGCTTGATCTGCCACATGTCTATCAAGGACTGATTGCCAGCAGTTTCCGCATTTTGGTCGAACAGAACCGCCTTGGGTATGCCAGTCGATCCCGACGTGTAGATGATCAAGAAGTGAGACGATGGGGCCTCTTCCGCATGGATCGTCTCAAGAACTGGCGTGGCAACAAAGAACTCCCTCGCCTGATACACCTGACAATCCAAGCCATTTGCCGCCTCATTGGCGTTTGTGGTCAGCTTTTCATCGGTAAGCAAAAGCTTTGCGTGTGCATGTTCTAAAATGTAAGCAACTTCAGTGCTGCTCAGGCCGGCGTTGATGGGCACAAAGGTGCCGCCCAGCTTTGCCATTGCGTAATAAAGCACAAGGATATCGCTACTGTTTTCGCAGTATACGGCCAACGTCGATGTGTTACTCAAACCTCTCGCACGTAGTACGTTGGCAATGCGATACACCTCACGCACCAAACCGCCATAAGTGAACGCTTTGTCTTCAAACCGCAACGCCATAGCGTCTGGGTTTTCGTGGGCGACGGCTTCGATGCTTTTCAAAATCATGACACTTAACCTCGGATGGAGCGTTTGTGCGTGAGGGGTTTATCGAGTTCTTAAACAGGCTTGCAATGCATCATCACTTTCCACTCACCTTCCTGAACCGACTCGCCTCGCTGGTTCCTGAGGGATACGTGGAAGTTTACAATGCCAACGCCTGGTTTTTTGGTTTCGCGCTTGGAGTCCACGCGCTGGTAAACATGGATAGTATCGCCAATCTTGATAGGGCCGCGCAGATCCCATGTCATGCCCAAAAAGGCGATTGCGGTGCCTTCCTTGATGCCTAGACGGCTTTCCAGGCCAGTGGCGATCGCAAAGCCCGCTGGGCCATGGAGAATACGCCCACCAAAGACCGTGTTTTTTGCAAATTCTTCGTCAGTGTGAACTGGGTTGTGATCGCCAGTCAGAGCGGCGAACATCACAATGTCGGCTTCTGTGATAGTGCGGCGGGGAGAATTCCACTCCTTGCCAACCTCGAGCTCGTCGAAATACAAAGCGTTCTGGCCGATTCCGGCGCGTTCAACTGCTTGTGCGGTGTCAGACATTGTCTTGCTCCTGTTTAAGAACTTTGGTGTTGAGCTTTTGCGCAGCAGCTCCCATCGTCGAGAACTCGACATTGGGCTGTTGCATGTAAGAAATGAGCTGTTCCAGCATCGTTATGCGAGGGCCGCGACCAATTATCTCGGGATGACACGTCAGCGTGAATATTCCCGACACCGAGTGGGCATAATCGAATTCAGAAGACCATGCTTTGAACACATCACTCGGTAGCCTTAGACCAGTATTCAAAGGTCGAACATTGAATTGGAAGTAAGGGTAATCATCGAGCTCCCAAGCCACTGGGAATTCAAGGACTGCGCTTTCAGGGCCGTGAGTGAACTGCTCTTCAGTTAGTACGTCATTTTTTCGTGCGTAGAAGACATTGAAATCGTTGGACATAAGGCTGCTGTCATAGATCAGCCCATGTTCCTCCAAGAGATCAATGGTGTTAGCGCTGAGATCCCAGGCCGGAGAGCGATAGCCTATAGGACGAACGCCAGTAACGGCTTGCAGCGTGTCCATGCTTTTAGATAAGAGCGCGCGTTCTTCGGCGAGCTCCAGTCCAACCGGAGACTCGTGGATATAGCCGTGACAAGCAACCTCATGACCTTCAGTAATGATCCGCTTGACCAGGTCTGGATACGAAGCTGCCGTATGTGCTGGCACAAAAAACGTGGCAGGTACTCCACAGCGTTTCAGTACGTCCAGGAGGCGTGGCATGCCAACCTCAGCGCCAAACTCGCCCCGAGACAGAGGGGTAGGGGATACCTGCTTAAAAGTACTCAACCAAATTGCAACGCCATCGAAATCAAACGTTAGGCAAACGGTGGTCATTGGGGAAGCCTCAAAACGTCGGCCTCAGACTCGTCAATCAGGCGGCGGGCGATGACCAATTTCTGAATGTCGTTCGTACCCTCACCGACAATGTATAGAGGCGCTTCCCGGTAAAGGCGCTCTACGACAAATTCGTCGATGTAGCCGTAGCCACCATGGATTCTCAACGCGTCTTCAGTGATATCCCGAGCAGACTCGCTAGCTAGAAGCTTTGCCATGCCAGAAAGCATATCGGCGCGTTCACCTGACTCCTTGGCTCGTGCGGCTTCTGCAGTCATCAATCGAGCAGCCACAAGCTTGGTTGCCATTTCAGCGAGTCTGAGCTGAACAGCCTGATGCTGATCAATGGCTACCCCAAATGACTTGCGGTCGCTTGCATAGCGCTTGGCCTCGCTCAAAGCGTTTGCAGCAAGGCCCACTGCGCTCGCAGCGATAGCAATTCGACCTACCTCCAACGCGTCGAGCAAGTGCCGCATACCTTTACCGGTAGCACCACCCAGCACAGCGGTTTTCGAAGCCACAACCTTGTCCAACACGATTTCCATCGTATCAACCAGGCCGTACGCCATTTTGTGAAATTCGCTTGTGACACTTACGCCTTCTTGGGTTTTATCAAGTAAGAAAAGGCTGGAGCGAGGCTTATTGGTTCCTTCATCAAAGCTGGTACGTGCAAGGGTTAAGAGAATCGTAGCCTTGGCGCCATTGGTGACGAAGATTTTGCTGCCACTGATACTGAATCCATCTTCAGTAGGGGTGGCAATTGTTCTGATCGATTGCAGGTCAGAGCCTGCCCCAGGCTCAGTTAGCAAAAGAGCGCCACGCTGCTCACCAGTTGCCATCAATGGAAGATAGGCTTGCTTCTGCTCTTCGGAGCCGTACTTAGCAATTGCGTAAGCTACAGTGCAGTGACTATTGATGTAAGCTGCGAGCGTCGTCCAACCCGCTGCAATCGTCTCCATGACTACCGCAAAGACAGGAAGCCGCAGCTGAAATCCGCCGTACTCTTCAGGGATGGACAAACCGAACAAGCCCATTTCCTTCATCGCTGCCAACATTTCGGTAGGGAAAGTCTTGCTGCGCTCCATCTCATGTGCGTGCGGGCGAACCTCACGAACGATGTATTTGGTCACGGTGTCGATGATATCGTTTTCGATATCAGTAAAATCGGTATGTCGGCTCACTGTAATAACCTCTAGAGCGGTAATACGCTGATACGAAGCTAATCTGAAGACAACCATGAAGCATGGCGATCCCCCAGGCTGCTGTTTCTAATTATTTAAAGTTATTTAAAGCGCGTAGAGCGGCCATACTTTTCGCGGACTTGAACGAATTCTTCTGGACGGCGTTGCTGCATTTTTTCGTAGTAGCCCACTCGACTAATACCGTATGCGCCTTTTTGGTGAAGTAAGCCTAACGACTCAGCCATCTTCAGTGCAAAAGTATTAGGGTTCAAGATAGTCGTATTGCGTGGCTCCCCACTTGTCAGGAGCCATTTTTCAGTGCATGCCGAGATGATAGTGCACGCCAGGATTACCGACTCAACGCCTCCGTCCTCCATAGCCTTTGTCGATGCGGCCAAGGCATCCTTGGCTACACCTTCATAATCATTGATCATGTCGGTGATGTACCAATTGATGTAACGCACGTCCTTACATTGTTCGCTCTGGCCGTAGAGACGTACCAAGTCACGCATGTACGCTGCAGATTTGCGGTGGTCGGTTACCAGTAGGTAATCATGGCCGAAATAGGAAGCGTGCTGCATGGTTGCTTCCAGAGTTCCGACTACAGGGATGTCAACGAGCTCTCGCGCGGCTCGGACACCTGGATCGTTACAGCAGCCCACGATGACTGCGTCGAAACCTTTCTTTTCAGCATCGATGATGCACTCGAAAAGCACTTCTTCAGTAAGGTGTTTTGGATACCACCAATCGCAATTTTCTGGGCAGTTTTCCACGTTGGTGACAACCAGCTCATTCCCCTCGTTCAAGTAGGGCTCAAGAGTCTCGGTGATCAGCCCGTTGTACGCCGGCGTTCCGAAAGGATTGATGAAGTTGATTCTGACGCCCATGACCATTTCTCCAAACGGGGTGGAGAGCAGAATAGCTCCGCATACCGACCGTATTAAAAATTAGACCGCCGGGTCAGTATGCGGAAATCTTTGGCAGAGTCAAGGGCCTGCTGCGTACCAAAACAGCAGCCAGCTCATCCTGCCAAGCGTGCCGTGACATCAGCCTGATCGACCCTTGCATCATAGCGACTCACCGTATAAATTGGATACCCAACGGTCAGTTTTTTTGGATGATGGTAATTTTTCTCTCATCCATCCCCCAACCAGGAGTGAACAGCATGATCAAAGGCATCAATGCAGGCAGTGGTTATCCAGGCGTGTCGATGGGCACGTTGGTAAGTGAAGGTACGTTGTTGTTCTTGTCTGGCCATGTAGGCACCGACGAGGCAGGTGAGCCGGTAACAGGCGGTTTCGAAGCTCAGGTTCAAGCTGCTTTCGAAAATATGGGTAAGACCCTGGCAGCGGCCGGTGTGGGGTTCGAGGCATTGGCCAAAATGACGACCTACATTACGGATCCAAGCCCTGAAAGCCTGGCTGCCTTCAAGAAAGTTCGAAACTCCTTTGTGAATATGGATTGCCCGCCCGCCAATGCACTCGTCACCGTTGCAGGGCTTTATGACCCTGCCATCAAGATCGAGATCGAAGGCGTGGCTCTGATCCCTCGTTAAATTCTGCTCAAGCGAGAATGGTAATGGCCGAGTACGATGCAGTAATAGTTGGCGGCGGACACAACGGTTTGGTGTGTGCAGCATACCTCGCCAAAGCTGGAAAAAGAGTTTGTGTTCTGGAACGTCGTCATATCCTGGGCGGGGCCGCTGTCACTGAAGAGCTTTGGCCAGGATTTCATTTGTCCGTGGCGTCCTATTGGATGTCTCTGCTTCAACCCAAGATTATGATTGACCTGAATCTTATGAAGTACGGGGTCAAGGTTCTTGATATCAATCCAGCCATACATCCTTTCTTGGATGGCACATCTGTAACGTATTGGCCAGAGGAGTCGCGTATGAGCGACGAACTGCGCAAGTACTCGCAAGAAGATGCGGATGCCTATCCTGATTTTACCGCACACATGCGTAAGCTAGTGGCTCATCTCCGAGAACTGATTTTCGAGGTGCCAGTGGATTTCACTACGGGTAAGGTCAAGGATCTCACGAAAACCGCTGGTTTAGTTTGGCGCATGCGTAAAGCCGGCCCTATGTTTTATGACATATGGGATCTGCTCACGATGAGCTGTCATGATTACCTAAAGCGGTGGTTCTCGAACCCTCAGGTGCTTACGGTATTTGGTTGCTACGCGTCTGGCAGCGGCGGCAATATCGGCCCTATGAGCCCAGGTTCTGCCTATGTACTCGCACGACCTTATCTCCGTGAAAGCGATACCGCCGCAGGCCCAGGTGGGCTCGTGCAAGGAGGCATGGGTGCCATCGCAAAGGCGCTTGAGCTAAGTTGCCGAGATTTAGGCGTAGACCTTCGATGCAATGCCCCCGTGAAAGAGATTGTCGTTGAGAACGGACGCGCTTCAGGTGTCTTGCTTGAAAGCGGGGAGATGGTTCGGGCCAAGAAGGTAGTAGCCAACGCAAACGCCAAAACGCTATTTCTTCATTTGCTGAAACCGGAGCATGTTCCAGCTGAGGTGATTGCTCGCGTCAAGCGGATCAGGACACAATCGACAACCTTCAAGATCAATATGGCGTTATCCGGCTTGCCAAAGTGGAATTGCTTGGTTGGGAAAGACCTGCAGGTGCCCGGTTCAATTACGATCGCTGAGAATCTTACCGAGCTCCAAGAGGCGTTCGAGTCTGGCCAGCATGGGCGAATCGCTCAGCATCCCTACATGTGGATCCTTACCCCAAGCGCGTTTGATCCGACGTGCGCCCCTGAAGGCATGCACACGCTTAGTTTGCTTGGTGGACACGTTCCATACAGTCTTAAGGACGGGCGTGCCTGGGATGAGGTCACCAAGGAGGAGCTGTTTGATCGTGTCGTTGCGCAGATCGAACGTTATGCGCCTGGTTTTCGTGAGTTGGTGGTGCATAAGCAGGTACTAACGCCCATCGACATTGAGAAGATGTTTGGCATGACAGACGGTCATGTTCACCATGGCGAGCTAAGTATTGATCAGATTTTTTTCCGCCGTCCAATCGCGCAGTACGCGGATTACAAATCGCCTGTTGACGGGCTCTACATGTGTGGCGCTTCAACGCATCCAGGTGGTGGCGTCACGGGAGTACCCGGCTACAACGCATCTAGGGTCATTCTCGGCGACTTCTGAGATCCGACCGTAAAGTTCCCCATGCCGAGCGCTGACTCGCGCATGGGTTTTTTTTTGGTACACGGTCGGTGTATCAAGATCAAAAACGCCCTCTGGGAAGATTAATTTGACTCATTAGTCCAAAAAAAAGACAATGCGAAAATCACGCCCGCGGGAATATTTCTAACGTCTGTCCAGGGTTTACCAAGAGGTTTAGGTGGAACATACATATCGTGGAGTCGTCTACCCCGCACAAACAGACGCCATGGGGCATATGACAGTGCAGTACTACGTCGCTGCATTCGATCAAGCGTTTTGGCATTTCATTTCTGCGTTGGGTTACAACCCTGCCTGGCGCAACACAAAAGGCGAAGGGTGGGCAGACGTCAAGTACGTTATCAATTATTCAAGCGAGTTGAAAGTCGGTGATCTGTTCAGTGTACGTAGTAGAGCTGTTCGAGTAGGGAACAGCTCATTGGTTACCCATCATGATTTGCTCAACATCGAAGGCAGTATTTGCGCTGATATTGAAATGACCTCCGTGTACTTTAATTTGGCCGAGCGTGAAGCTATGAGTATACCGGACGCCATCCGTCTCAATGCAAATGCTGCAGTTTCTAAGCAGCAATAAAATTTATCAAGGTGACACTGTGACTATCGATCTTCGTGACCAGCTAAAGCTAAAAAAACAGGCCTATGTTCAAGATGAAATCTTGTCCACTGCTGCCATTCTTTTTGCTGACAAAGGTTTTCGCGCCATAACCATCAACGACATCGCTGCTGGATTGGGGTACACGAAGTCAGTTGTTTATTATTACTTCAAGAATAAAAACGAGATACTGTGGCAGATATTTAATAGAATGTATGAAAGTTATCAGCAGTCTATAGACGAAGTGATTGGGAAGTCTCAATCGCCCACTGAGACTCTGCGCGAGATTCTTTATCAGCATGCTCTTCAGGTAATGAAGCGTAAACATTGGACTGCCATCTACTTTCGAGACGAAAGTGAGCTGGAACCAGAGCAGCAAAATCTGATGCGCAAGCGTAAGCGCGAATACGACGCCTCAATTGAGAAGGTCTATCAGGAGGGCGTCAAGGAGGGGGTCTTTGTCGATATTCCGTCACATATTGCTGTGTCGGGATTTCTAGGCATGTGCAACTGGTCTCATACTTGGTTCAACGACAATGGTAGTCATACAGCTGAGCAAATTGCTGGCTATTACTGCAGCATCATGTCGAAGGGGTATTTGAAGTAACAGGAGCAGCCGGCATGCGCCCTCCCATGAAGGCGCATCAGGTTAGGACTTATTGATCAGCATAACGTGGCGTACCCGGAGTCGCGGCGCTTGCATCCAGCCCTGCTTTTTGCAGCTCTTTTCCCAGCGAACCATTATCTTGCAGTTCCTTGATGAACCGATCCATGGCCTGCCCCAATTCCTGGTTACTTTTTTTGTACAGATAAGCGGTTTGTGCGGGTTCGATGGAGGACTTGACCGCCGGGTCTGGGGTCGCGACCTTGACCTGTATGTCCTTAGGCATTCCACCTTGCTTCTGCGTTTCCACACCTATGGAATACGTATTGACTGCCGCGCTGATACGCCCACTGCTCAAGTCTTGCGCAAGTGCAACGGCAGTAGGGTAGAGATTCAGATCCGAGCCATACATTTTCTTCAGCTCAGGCACCCACAGGTAGCCCTGCACGGTTCCTACTTTCTGTCCTTTGAGCTGAGAGAACTGGGTAAGTCCCTCGCGCGAGTAGATCGCTGTTTGTTCTAGGTATACGGGTGCGCTGACACCTAGTACCTTCGCACGTTCAGCAGTGCGGTACCACGCGCCGACGGCAACGTCTGAACGCCCTGCGACAACGTACTGGATAGCCGCTGCCGAATCGGTGAACTGGTGTTGGACTTCCAGGCAATTGGCCTTGGCGAAAGCCTCCATGACGAAAGCGTCAACGCCGGCTGCGGTTTTGCCATCTTGAGCTTGAACGATGTAGGGAGGTACGACCGCTGATGTGACCTTCAAAACGCCTGGCTCCAGCGTCGAAAATTTGTCTGCTGGTTTGCATTCCTCGGCGGAGGCGATGGACGGAACAAGGTTGATCACGCCCGCGATCACGACAACACCGAGTTTTACTGCAGTACTTTTGCTTACCATTTTGATTCTCCGAAGATATTATTAGTTAGGCAGAGCTTTGAAGCCAAGTAGAACAGTGACACATCCAGACATCTTATTTTTTAGTGCTATTACTTCTTATAACCAACAACGCATAGGATCAGCGAGGCAATTTTATCTTTAGCATACGCATAATTAATATTGCAGTAGTCCAGCTGCTGGAAGACACCTTCTAATAAGGCGCGAATGGCTCCTGTCGTAAGCTTTACATCGCTAACGCTAAATGTGTCCTGCGAGTTGCCCAAGGTTAGAATCTCCTGTAGGACTGCTGCCTGCTTATTGCGGATAGTTAATATAATTTCGAGCTGTTGTTGCGAAAGATATCCCGAATCGCGCGTTGCTAGGGCATGGTGACAGCGATTTTCATAAATGAAACGCAGGTGGCACTGCACGTAGCATTCCAGCAGCTTAATGGCAATCTTCTTGCTCCGTTTTGGAGGCCGGATTGCGCTCAGAAGTACATGCTCAGCTTCCTCAATGAGTTCAAAGAGGAGCTCCTGCTTGTTTTCCATGTGGTTATAGAGCGATCCCACTTGGATCCCTACTGATTCTGCAAGCTGACGAAGACTTACGGAGGGATAGCCGTGTATTGAAAACAGCTCAAGAGCCGCCTCCTTCACTGCCTTCCCTGTATCCGATTTTCGGGCTTCAGTGCCATTGGTCAGAGCGTCTTCAAAGATTGCGGCCATGTTTACCTTGGGCGACGAGCGTCGAGTCAAAATAATCCGCCCGGGAAGTATCAATCTCACGGGCGGCTGACAAAATCGTCAGAAACAGAGGAACCGAAACTGGTAAATCAACTGGCTGAGTAGTCCTCAGCAAACGAGCGGCGGTCGCGGGAGTAATCAACGTTTTCATCTGGAATGACCCGGATGCGGACTTTGCTTTGCATTTCTTCTGAGATGTGCGCGATAACACCTGGCATGGTAGAAATCACGGCAAGACCAGTCATTTCAGCAGGCGTAAAGCCCATCTGGGCCAAAATAGCGCCCATCATGCCTACTTCATTGATAACGATTTCAGGCTTATTTGCTTGGGTAGTGAACGCCTTGTGAATGGCTTCATACCATTCACACACATCACCCCAAACGCCACACTCCAATGCCAGTGCTTTCAACTGCTGAGCGCGAGGATCTGTGAAGCGAAAAGCCGGATGACCCAGGCCTGGAACTCGTTCTTTTCGAGCTCGCATGCCCTCGACTAATGTACTAGCAGCCTCATCAAGACTTGCAGCGTTTCGTGCTTCAGAAATTGTCTGGTTGAGAAAATGGCCAGTCTGATCGGGTGCCAGCGAGTACTCGCCAGCTGATAACACCGCCGTAGCAAGGCCGGCGACCATAGACGGATTGCTGGACACACAGTAGCGCGCTGCGGCTGTGCCAGGCTTCTTCAGAGCGTAATCCAGTACAGAGCACAGAACGCCATCGATCATTTTTGCTTCACCTGCTGACGGCAGTCGACCCCTAATGAGCAAAAACGTTGCTTCCGGAAAGCTCAGCTTGCCGATCAAATCACTCAGATCATAGCCGCGGATGTAGACGGTGTTGTTCTCGACGTCACTTACTGATGTCTGCCAATAACGATTTTGCTCTGTGCTCATGTTGATGTCCTTCAAGCGATATGACGGCGGCGCCATTGGGCCGGTGTGCATCCATCGTATGGTAGGTCTGTTTTTTTGTCTAGCGGGTCAGTTAGAAAGAATGACCGGTTGGTCAGTAACTCGAGGAGTGGCATTGGCATGCGCTGATTGCACTTCACAGGGCTAGCCATCGCCACAGCAGTCACGCAGCGCCTAGTCGCCGTCAGCACATCCGATAGGGTTTTCTCTGCTAGTGACATCCAAGGCTTACGCTGCCAGATAAGCGGCAGTCGGTTTCCCCCATGTCCATCAGGAGCGATCAGAGGTGATAGGGCAGCTTCAGCCTGCCTCCGTCTGTAAAAAAGATCATTCTTCGTCTTAGAAATACCCTTTGGTCTGATAAAGTGACCATGGGGTATTATTGCCGTTTAGGCTGTGCCTAACCTGTATAGGCTCAGCATTCGGCTTGGTAAATGGGGATGCTCGATGAAAGATCGGCCTAGAATTGAAGAGCTGAGCCACATTGGATCGCCCGCACGTGCCTATGATGTTGATCGAATGCATGAGGTGGCGACCAGGTCATTTCTTAAAAAAGGATTCGCTGCAGTTAGCCTCAGGGACATTGCATCGGCTGCCGAGATACCTATAGGTTCGATGCATAAACTCACAGGCGGGAAAGAGCGCTTATTGTTCAGGCTTATAGAGGGGTATGAAATAGGTTTGCAGGAAGCAGCATCAGTGCGCGTCAAATGTGCACGTACGTCCACAACTGAACTAGATGCCTTTGTTACTGCTTATGTTGAATATGGCGTCTCTGCTCGGCAACGTCACCACTTGGCAAGACAAGAATTGTTGGCGCTCCCCGAAAGCTTACAGGCAACTCTACGTTCTCTGAGAGACAAGCGGGTCAACAGTTTGTGGCGAATAATCGCGCATGGACATTCAACGAAGTTGTTCGACTGCCCCGAGCTTAGATTCACGGCCAAAATTATCTTAGCCTGCCTGGAGGGTATTTTGAGTAACCGAACTTTCGGAAACGATGAAATTCTACAGTCTCTTGATCTTCTAAAGAGAATGGCAAATAGGTTTGTTATTGCTTATAAAGAACCTGTTTAATGTTTCTATTGGGTCGAGGCTGGAATTTTAGGCTCACAGCTACTCATGTCATCCGTGCAGAAGAGTGGTATCAGCATGAATTAAAGCTACGCTTGTTTTTAACTCTTTTTAATAAGAAAGCACGATGCGTCGCATTCTTTGAAACTTAAAGCAGTGAAAAACGGCTAAGCATCGGATGTTAGGTCTAGCAGACTGCTTCAATCAGAATGATCCTCCAGCCACAGAGCTGCATTGGTGTGCCTAACGTTTTATATGTTTCATTGATTGATCCAACAGGGTGAGAGGTGGTATTTGACACGACAACTCGGCCCTCAGAGTTGACGATTAAGCACGGTAGCTCAAATCTTGAAAGCGGGTAAGCCACCGAGCGTTCGAAGTCGTCCAGCCTTACGTCTGCAGCTGCTACGCCTATGAAATAATCAGATACAACGATCGGCACGGCTAAGGTAAGCAAGTACTTATCAAAGTCGACATAGGGCCCAACGACCACCGGTTCTCGGTTGAGCCGGGGAAGGTTCATCCACTCAGCCTTGGAGTACTCGTAAAAATTACCACGCCAAGGATAGCGACTATTGGAATCTTCCTGGATGCTTCCATCTGCTGATAGCTCTAGCCAGCTGAGCGCGTAGTCTGTTCCTGGGATAACGTTCTCATCTAAAATAATGCCTAACGAAAAGGCAGATCCATCCAGCCGCATGAGCGCTTTCACAAGACTGGGTCGCATGTGCTTTACATCAGACTCCGCAACTTTGCTATTTTGAGCTGACTTGTTTTCGATTAGTTGGGTGAATTGGCTGCTTATCAGTCTTAACTCACCGAAGACCTTTTCAAATGCAGAGCAGGCGGCCTGCTTTAGAAAATCATTCAACGGTATGGCCTCGAGGTGCTTGTTGGTGTGATCGTGAAGCAATCAAGCTCAGACGCTTCTTGGCCAAAGATTCGAAGGATATTCGCGTTCTGTCACGAGCAAGCGTACCCGCCTCATGCACCAACCTTTGGCCCACCATCTTTGTCACCGCTGCAAGTGTCTGAGCGCACTCTTCTGTATACCCTTGGTCTTCGTGGGCGAGCGCGAGAAGCCAGCTATATTCTTCGTAAGTCTGAAGCGCTGCTGAGCTTAATCTGACTGACTGAGCCGCTGCTGCTAGCTCGATGTCGAACCTGGCGTGTGCTCGGCAGGCTGCAATTGCGCTAGTAGCGCTAAGCACTCGATTGCAGTATTCCTCCAAGCGCGCAATATTCGACGGTGAAGCGCGGCTAGCCGCGAGCTCGGCCGCCTCACCTAGGAGCATTGCTTTCCAATCCGACAGGTCTCTAAGAGCCGTAGCAGATAAGTCTTTTAGTCGAATTTCCGCTTTATCATGAGCCACCCCGGACGTGCGCTGCACGAACGTGCCGCCGCCTCGTCCAGGCTTGGTATCGACTAGACCTTCCAGGCGCAGCTCAGCTAACGCCTCGCGAAGAGTGAAGGCAGTAACGTGAAGCTCCCTGGATAAAACTGCTTCTTTGGGCAGCATCTCTCCGTCTTCAAAGAAGCCAAGATCAATAGCTGTGCGTAAGCGCGTCACCACTGAGCTGACCCCAGTAAGGTGCTGAGGTCGCAACGAAAACATGGTCACTCCCTGCGGGAGATCTGAACCGAGAGCCATGAGCGTCCTATGGGACAAATGATTACTCCCCATTCTATCGGCCATGACCAATCTATGCGACCCGGAATGTCTACATCCGGGCCGTGGCCTCGCTTGGAAGCGACACCCTTCGTCAGTTATTTAGCTTAGCTGTAATAACCTACTGTTGCTTTGACCTCCAAGTACTCGGTCAACGCATGTGGGCCGCCCTCCCGGCCATTGCCAGATTGCTTGTATCCCCCAAATGGAGCCATCACGTCCCAGTCCGGGTAATTGATGAAAACCGATCCAGCCCGCAGTTTGCGGGCCAACACGCGAGCTCGGTCGATGTCAGAGGATTGAACGTATCCGGCCAAGCCATAGTGACTGCTGTTCGCGATGGCAAGGGCTTCTTGTTCCGTTCTATACGCGGAAATGACTAATACAGGCCCGAATATCTCCTCGCGAAGAATAGCCATCGACGGCTTAGCGTCTGCGAAGACAGTCGGCTTCGCGTAGTAGCCTTTCGTGAGGCCGTTTGGTGTACCCACACCGCCAGCGACAAGTCTGGCGCCTTCATCGATCCCACTCTGGATCAGCGCTTGCACCTTGTTGAGCTGCATTTCGCTCGCCAGCGGCCCTAGCTCAACTGACTCGTCTTGAGGGTCACCCACGATCAGCGTGTTGGCCGTCCTCGCAGCTATATCCAGCGCCTGTTCATAAAAAGCCGCCGGCACCAACATATGGGTAGGTGCATCGCATGATTGGCCGCTGTTAGACATGCAGATGCGTACACCTGTCGAGACAGCAGTCTCAATATCGGCATCATCCAACACAATATTGGCGGATTTCCCACCTAGTTCCTGGGTGACCCGTTTGACCGTATCAGCAGCCGCTTTTGCCACCAAAATTCCGGCTTTTGTGGAGCCTGTAAAGGAAATCATGTCCACATTGGGGTGCCTAGATAGAGCCTCGCCCACGTTTGGGCCATCCCCATTTACTAGGTTGAACACACCATTAGGTAGTCCCGCTTCATGCAGAATCTCGGCAAATATGATTGCATCAAGAGGTGCTATTTCGCTTGGTTTGAGCACGATCGTGCACCCTGCAGCAATAGCAGGAATTACCTTGCAAATAATTTGATTCAGAGGCCAATTCCACGGGGTAATCAACGCGACTACGCCAATAGCCTCCTTGGTGACCTGGGTGGTTCCGTGCTGTTCCTCGAATGGGTAGTCTTCTAGGATCTTGATCATCGCTTCAATATGCGCGGAGCACGTGTAGGTCTGTGCTTCACGGGCGAAGGAGATAGGTGCCCCCATCTCCCTCGTTGTGATTTGAGCCACTTCCTCTCTGCGTTCGTTGAAGCCTTTGAGAATCCGTCGAAGCAGGTGGACTCGTTCCGACACTGAGGTGGTCGAAAACCCGTCAAAGGCCGCCTTGGCGGCGGCAACAGCCTTGTCAACGTCAGCAGCCGTCCCCATAGCGATTTGGTCGAAAGCCTCTTCTGTGGATGGATCGATCACATCCAGGAAATTTGATTCCGTAGGAGCTACCCAGGCGCCATCGATATAAAATTTCTTTGTATTGCTCACTGCATTCCCCTTAGTACCCTTATCGAACCAACATGCCAGCGGCTCGCTGGCATGCCTAAATTCAGATTTCTTGACGACCAATTGCCCGGTAGACGCCTGGTTTCGAAGATTTCAGTCTCATCCCGTAGATTGAGCCGAGGACGAGTGCGGCGAACAAGAATGCCAGCAGGATCATTGCTGTTTGCTCGCTACCGGTGAGAAGACCGATGTTGGACGTGGCCAGCCAAGCGGTGACGAGCAGTCCAAGCAATGCCAGCACCGGCGCAATCACGGACTGCCATTTAGACGCTGTGTGATCCACTCTCTTGAAAAATACCAATACGGCCACGGTGGTTAGGATTTGCAAGATCAAGAGGGTGTACCCCGCGATTCCAACCAGAGATGCATAGCCGCCGTAGGGTTCGATCTGAGAGATGACCACAGCTATTACGCTTGCCAGCGTAATTAACAGAACTGTCGCCGACGCTTTATAAGGCGAGCCATGACGCGCGTGTACCTTGGCAAAGGCCTTTGGGAATACGCCATCAACGCTCAATGAGTAGATGTAGCGGCCTAGAATGTTATGGATGGCCAAAACACAGGCAAAGATGCTTGTGGCCATCAACGTATGAACCACATCAACGCCCACCCGACCCAAATACATCTCGATCGCCAGCAAACCCGAATTTGACGGATCGTTGATCGATTTTTGAAGCGCTTGCTCTGGCCCTAGCGCCCAGATAAACGCAGTGGTACCAGAGGCAAAAATGAGGGTCATAACGATAATGGCGATGTAGGTAGCGCGGGGAACTGTCCTTTCCGGGTCGCGAGCTTCTTCCCGAAAAACAGCTGTTGCCTCGAATCCAGCAAAACAAGTCACGCCGAACAGGACAGCAAGGCCAATCGAGCCTGATGTGATGGCACTGGGGGTAAGCCATTCAAAACCAATACCACTCGCACCACCCTTGGTTACCACGCTCGCTTCCCATACGAACACGACGATTACTTCCAACACTAGGGCAGCAGTTAATACCTTCGCTGAAAGGCTAATGCGGTAGTGACCCAAGATGCCAACGAGTAGAGCAATCAGCAGAGTCCACTGCCACCAGGGGAGGCTATCTATTCCGATCCATGACAGTGAAATGGGAGAAAAGATGACACCTGCGTACAGATAGGCACCGACCAACATGAACGTGTAGGCAAGGATCGCCATGAACGCGCTCCCTAGGCCGAGCGGCCGCCCAAGACCAGCTGTGATGTAGGCGTAATAAGCACCAGCATTCGGTACGTGCCGCGCCATAGTCGTGAAACCCACGGCGAACAGCAGCATTAGAGCTCCCGCTGCCAGGTATGTCAGGGGGGCGCCCAGACCGTTGCCTGCACCAATGATGACGGGAATCAACCCAATGATGATCGTAAGCGGCGCGTTGTAGGCCAGAACAGTGAACACGATATCCATCGTGCCCAAATGCCCTTTCAATCGATGGTTTGTGTCTGTAGCGGTAGCAGGTGAACCCGCTGAGTACGCCATTTTTTCGGAATAGCTCATACATCCCCCTTGCTGCTGCCAGAGCAATTGCTCAAATGACGATTGTGAAAAAACGGGCTGAGGCTTATGCCTTGTATAGCGATCGTTTTTTCGTTTCGAATCTGCATGAAGTGCAGAGTCAATGGCAGAGAAGCTAAGGGTCGCCGCGTTCGGGATTTGGATGAGACATCCGGCCTGAAGGGCGTAGTGCTGCTTGTTTTTACGCTACCGGCGCCATGATCGGGGCCAAGGTAGGTTGCTGTGCTCGCTTCGTCATGGGAGTTATTACTCCCACGCGATCGATGCCAGCGCTGTGTCTGGAGTCGGGGCATGCTTCACCTCTTGTTGTTGTGTTCAGCGTGTCGTTGCGTAGCCCATTTAAAATCTACGCCCACAAATATTTTTAGACAAGGCCTTTTGAGATTGGTAACGTAATCCACAGCGTCCGGCATGGGCCGCTAACAGTAAATGGCCTACTGAGACAAGAAAAATGGCCTTTTTGTCGCTATCTGCCGCTAATTTGCTAACTCATGTGCCACGCCAGACCTCGGCGACGATCGGCTTTTTTAGCCTGGTCGTAGTGGGCAGACACGCGATGCCACGAATTTTCGTGGGACAACGAGACGTATAGGTGGGCGAAATGAGTACTAAATCGAGTGAGAGCTACGATTACATCGTGGTAGGTGCAGGCTCTGCAGGATGCGTTTTAGCCAGTCGACTTTCAGAAGATCCGGAAGTCAGAGTTTTGGTAATCGAAGCGGGTGGGCCCGATCGAAAATGGGATTTCCGTATCCAGATGCCTGCTGCGCTCACCTATCCGCTCACTGGAAAGACCTATAACTGGCAATTTCTGACAGAACCAGTCGAGGCCCTAAATGGGCGCCGCGTACCCTATTTTCGAGGCAAGGTATTGGGCGGTTCGTCAACCATCAACGGCATGGTTTACATCCGCGGCAACGCCATGGATTACGATAACTGGGCCAAGGATCCAGAGCTTAAGCACTGGTCGTATGACCAATGCTTACCCTATTTCAAGCGCGCCGAATGCTACGACCAAGGGGAAAGTGAGTATCGGGGTGGAAGTGGGCCTCTTCATGTCACGAAAGGATTTGGTGCTAGCCCCCTCTACCAAGTCTTCATCGAAGCGGCTCAAGAAGCTGGGCACGCGCACGTAAATGATCAAAACGCCTACCGTCAGGAAGGCTTTGGTCGGATGGACATGACTGTCCATAAAGGCGTTCGGGAGAGCACCGCAAAAGCTTACCTGCACCCAGCCATGGCGAGACCCAACCTGGAGGTAATTACAGGTGCATTGGTTCGCTCAGTAGCTTTTGAAGGCACGCGTGCGGCAGGCGTGAGTATCCTGAGCGAAGGCAAAGAGCAGATCGTTCGCTGCGATCGTGAGGTGATCCTTAGCGCGGGTGCAATCCAATCGCCGCAAATTCTAATGTTGTCCGGCGTTGGCCCAGCCGAAGAGCTCACCAAACATGGGATCAAGGTCGTCTGTGACTCACCCGGTGTTGGGAAGAACCTGGGGGATCATATGGAATTCATTGTTGCCTACGATTGCACGAAACCAGTCTCGTATTACTCGGAATTGAAGCTTCACCGTCAGGCTGCGATCGGAGCCCAATGGCTTACTACGCACAAAGGGCTTGGTGCTTCCAACTTCTTCGAGGCGGGTGGGTTTTTGCGATCTTCTCCTGATAAACCTTGGCCGGATGTGCAGCTTCATTTTGTAGGCGTTGCAGCTGAGTACAGTGGTCGCATGGCAGCAGAAGGGCACAGCTATCAAGTTCACCTGGGCCCTCAGCGTCCTCTGAGTCGCGGATGGGTTACATTGGCTTCGGCAGACCCTACAGCTGCGCCGCTGATTCAGCCCAATTGGCTCACCCATGATCAAGACTGGATTGATTCACGCAACGCGATACGTTCAACCATCGACATCATGGAACAAGAGGCTTTCAGGCCCTATCGAGGTAAGCAATTGAAGCCCACCCCTGACATGATGACTGATCAGGGATTAGACCAATTCATCCGCGAGCACGCAGAGTCGGGTTACCACTTCTGTGGTACCTGCAAAATGGGAAGTGGCCCAGAGGCAGTTGTTGATGGGGAGCTCAGGGTTAAAGGTACCCAAGGCCTAAGGGTCGTTGACGCCTCGGTCATGCCTGAAGTCACCAATGGCAATACCAATGCTCCTACGATCATGATCGCTGAGCGTGCCGCTGACATGATTCGCGGTCGTCAGCCGTTACCGGCGAACAATGCGCCTGTATACAGGGCTCAAATTGGAATCCCCTCAGCTATCAAAACATACGCGTAAGATCGTCGAATCGAAAAGGCTCTCGCTGAACCCGAGAGTCTTTTGGTCTGAGCAATGTTATGCATTTTCCTCCTCTGGTCTGACCCGGAACACATCATGCGTTCTAGCCGAACCTCCCTCTACAAACCAACGACCTCTATCGCGTGGTGTCACCGGCTAGTGTGGTGGTAAATCACCTTAAATCTTGACTGTGTGGTGCGATCTCTGCTGAAGGCGCATTTAAAGAAGCCGGCAACACGTACCGACCTATACTTCGTAACTGGTTTCATTAAAAGCGCAGAAACGATCTCTCCCTGCCGCTTTGAGATCAATCTAAATTCCGCGCGGAGTTGGTCAACGCACGAGAGCATTGCAACAGCGCCGGTGCCAGTTGCCGCTCGGCGTCCGCGCGGCTCCAGCGACTGGTAGGTGCTACCACATGCACCGCAGCTACCGGTCGGCCATTAGCGCCCAGCACGGGTGCACCGATGGTCATATCACCGAGAAAAATTTCTTGGGTATTGACCGCATAACCTTGCTGGCGCACTTCCTCAAGAGACTCCAGGATCTTGTCGACTTTCGTCAACGTATGGCTGGTGTGAGCGATTCGCTGGCTATTTTCAATCAACACCAACGCTTCATCCTGTGGTAGCGCGCTTAAGTAAGCCCTGCCGGACGCAGTGCAATACATCGGCACGCGCGACCCAATCGGCATATGCACCGGCACAAAACCTGAGCTGACAAAACGCGCAATGTAGGTCATGTCGTAACCCGCTGGCTCAGTAAGGCAGGAGGTCTCCCCGGTCAGGCGCGTCAGTTCGGAAAGGAACGGGTTGGCCACTTCAATCAGCGAATGCGCATCCAGGTAACTGAAGCCGAGTTCCAGCACACGTGGTGTCAGTTGGTAATGGCGTGTGCGGGAGTGTTTCCGAAGGTAACCAAGGCTTTCTAGAGTAAACAGCATGCGTTGCGCGGAGCTTTTGGTCATGCCAGCGGCGTCAGCTACCTCTGCAAGGCTCATGCTACGGCGCTGTGCGCTGAATGCCTTGAGTACCGACAGGCCTTTTTCCAGGGATTGATTATGCAAACTGTTGCGCTCTTCGGTCATGGCCCACTCGTTGTCAGTTGGATCAACTCTCAGGAGATTTCTACGCCAAAAAGCGAAAAATGACCATTAAATATCGCATATCGATACAAATGATTCATTCAGCACAATTTATCAATCGATATGCGCTCCTAATTAATCGGAATGGCATGAGCCTTGCGGTTGTTCTGTTGCCGCTAGCGTTACTGACAATCAGTTTTCCTTCTGGAGTAACCCGATGAACAGTCTTTCACACGTGTTTCGCCGCTTTGCCTTCGGCCTATGCGCCACCCTTTGCGTGTCCACCGTGCACGCAGCCAGTGCGACCTCGTACAAAGTTGGTGCAACCGCCAGCGGTTCGCCGTTTACCTTCCTCGATATCAAGAGCAACAGCATTCAGGGGGTGATGGTCGATGTTGCGCAGGCGGTAGGCAAGGCCGGGGGCTTCACCAGCCAGATCGAACAGACCAACTTCGCCGCGCTTATTCCTTCGCTAACGTCCGAAAAGCTCGACTTCATTTCCGCCGGCATGCTGAAAACCGAAGAGCGTAAGAAAGTCGTTGCCTTCAGTAGCCCCATCTACGCCTACGGTGAAGGCCTGATCATCAGCGCCGATGACAATGCCGCATACCCCGACCTAAGCCCGCTCAAAGATCAGGTCGTTGGAGTACAGGCCGGCACCATTTTTTACGACCAGCTCAGCAAGCTCGGCATCTTCAAGGAGATCCGCACCTACGACTCCATTGGCGAAATGATCCGTGACCTGTCCCTGGGTCGCATCAAGGCTGCCGTGGGTGACCAGCCGGTGGTGGCCTACCAGATCCGGCAGAACCTGTTCAAAGGCGTCAAACTAGCCGCCGACTACAAACCCACCAATGTTGGCGAGGTTTGCCTAGTGGTGCGCAAGGGCGATACCGAAACCCTCGAGCGATTGAATCAGGCCATCGCCAGTATCAAGGCTGACGGAACCCTGGCAAATATCCTCAGGAAGTGGGGGCTTGATGCCCAGGTGAACCTATGAGCCCCACTGAATTCTTGCAAAGCGCCGTGGATTTTTTACCCATTCTGCTTCAGGGCGCCTGGGTTACTATCCAGATCACCGTGCTGTCGTTCCTCCTCAGCAGCGCGATCGGCCTAGTGTTGGCACTGCTCAAGCTTTCTCCGATCCGTATGCTGTCAGTAACGTCGAGTACGGTGATCAACGTGATTCGCGGCCTGCCGATCATCGTGCAGCTTTTTTACATCTACTTCGTGCTGCCGGACATGGGCGTTCACCTGACCGCCTTCCAGGCCGGGGTGATCGGCATGGGCATCGCCTATTCCGCCTATCAGGCCGAGAATTTTCGCACCGGCATCATCGCGGTGGAGCAAGGGCAGCGCGAAGCCGCCGAGGCCTTGGGCATGCGCTCTGTACTGATGATGCGCCGCGTGATTCTGCCCCAGGCATTCCGTATCGCCTTGCCACCCTATGGCAACACCTTGGTGATGATGCTCAAGGATTCATCACTGGTTTCCACCATTACCGTCGCCGAGATGACGCGCCAAGGGCAATTGATTGCCTCATCCACCTTTCAGAATATGACTGTTTATACCCTGGTAGCTCTGCTCTACCTGCTGATGAGCCTGCCGTTGGTGTATGGCCTGCGTCACATGGAACAGCACTTGAGCCGGAGGAAAAAAGCATGATCGAGATTCGCCAGCTGCAAAAACAATACGGCAGCTACCGGGTGCTGCACGGCGTGGATCTTGACGTCGCCAAAGGTGAGGTGGTGTGCCTGATCGGCCCCTCCGGCTCGGGCAAGTCCACGTTGCTGCGCTGCATCAATGCACTGGAAACCTACGAAGGCGGTGTTATCACCGCGTTCGGCGAAACCGTGCAACGGGGCAGTAAAACCGTGCACGCGCTGCGAAGCCGCATGGGCATGGTGTTCCAGCGTTTTAACCTGTTTCCCCATCGCACCGTGTTGGAAAACGTCATGGAAGGCCCGGTATACGTCAAGGGTGAGTCACCCAATCAAGCGCGTGCAGAAGCCTTGACCTTACTGGAAAAGGTCGGTCTTTCGGCAAAGGCGGACGCCTATCCAGAACAACTCTCCGGTGGCCAGCAACAGCGGGTGGCCATCGCGCGCGCCTTGGCGATGAAGCCCGAAGCCATGCTGTTCGACGAACCTACCTCGGCCCTCGACCCTGAACTGGTTGGCGATGTACTGGCAGTCATGCGTACCCTGGCGGATGAAGGAATGACCATGATCGTGGTCACCCATGAAATGGGTTTTGCACGCGAAGTGGCCGACCGTGTGTGCTTCCTCCATGGAGGTTACATCGTTGAAAGCGGCCCGGCGGAGCAAGTCCTGGGCAATCCGCAGCAGCCGCGAACCCAAGACTTTTTGCGCAGGGTACTGCATCCGACCGCCAGCGTGCGGAGCCTGTCATGAATTCACTATGGGCAGCGACGGCACCACCAGCCGTACCAACGCCAGCGTTGAGCGAGTCATTGAGAGTGGATGTGGCGATTGTGGGGGCGGGGTATACCGGTTTGTCGACGGCCCTGCATCTGGCTGAGAAGGGTGTAAGTGTCTGTGTCCTGGAAGCCAACGAACCTGGCTGGGGCGCTTCGGGCCGTAATGGTGGGCAGGTCAACCCGACGTTGAAATACGACCCGGATCAACTGGTGCAAATGTACGGCGCTGAGCGCGCTGAACCGCTGATCGATACTGTTTCGAGCTCTGCTGACCTGGTGTTCGATCTGATCAAGCGGCATGAGATCAATTGCGCGCCGATACGAAAGGGCTGGATGCAGGTTTCCTACTCGGACAAAGGCGTGGCCGGGCTGCATGCCCGGGCGGATCAGTGGGCCCGTCGTGGTGTGCCGGTGCAGTGTCTAGATGCCAGCGCAGTGGCTACGCGCATGGGCAGTGAAGCCTTTGCCGGCGGTTGGCTGGATGGTCGAGCGGGGGCTATTCAGCCTTTGGCCTACGCACGCGGATTAGTGCGCGCGGCGCTGGCGGCAGGTGTACGGATTCACGGCCAGAGTGCCGTGACTGAGTTGCAGCGCCAGGGCTCTGGGTGGCAAGTGCAGACTGTCTGCGGCGCACAAGTCACGGCGGATCAGGTGGTACTGGCAACCAACGGCTACAGCAGCAACCTGTGGCCTGGGATGGCGCAGAGCATATTGGCCGCCAATAGTTTTATCGTCGCCACAAAACCGTTGAGCGGGTCGCTAGCCGAAAGTATTTTACCAGGGCAGGAAACGGTTTCTACGTCGCAACGACTGCTGCTGTATTTCCGTAAGGATGCCTACGGTCGCCTGTTGATGGGCGGGCGTGGGTTGTTCAACGATCCCACCGGGCCGACAGACTTTACTCACCTTGAACGCTCGCTGGCATTGCTGTTTCCGCAGTTGGGGCCACTGGAGTTTGAGTATCACTGGGCTGGGCGGATCGCGATCACTCGAGATTTTATGCCCCATGTTCATGAACCGGCGCCAGGGCTGACTTTGATGCTTGGGTGTAATGGTCGGGGGATCGGTTTATGTACCAGTCTTGGTCAGCAGTTGGCTGGGCGGTTGTGTGATAAACGCGCGGCTTTTGCGTATCCGGTCTCGCCGTTGCAGCGGTTGCCATTGCATGGATTGCAGAGGTTCTATATTGGCGCGGGGGTGGCTTGGTACAGCCTGTTGGATCGCTTGAGTGTGAGCTGAGGGATGCTCTTGTAGCCGAAGCAGGGCTTAAGCGAAGCCGCGCCCACGCACCATAGTCGCGGCTTCGAGTGCTAATTGATCTTGACGAGCAGGGGAGGGCGTAGGTCTGCGTTCGACACAGCAACGAATAGCCCTCTTCCTTCATTTTTACAAATGTCAATGCCCAAGACGGGCACTGTAGTTCGTGAGCGAGGTTTCGGGCTGCATTAGTATCAAGCACAACGATCGTCTGGCTTTGATCAACAATCAGGCGTGGGGGCGCTGGCTTAGGCATAAATATTTTTCTTTACCGCTATGATCAGAGCAGCTACGTACTTCGCAAAATGGGGGAGGACTGGCTGTGAGATGCCACGGTAAGTCAGTGTAAAGCGAGTGCTTTACCATTTCGAGCGCTACGCCTTAGAGTCGATTCGAGCTTGTCGTCGGCGTTGGTACGGCGCGCAAAGCAATTCCACCAAATGAAACGCTGGCATCCACATACCGCAACGCCGACTTCATATCCTTCCAGCCCACATAGCTCATCAGCCCTTTGATGTCCCATCCATTGGCAGATGCCCAGGTTGCGAAGCCCCGTCGCATTGAGTGGGCGCTGTACAGCTCTTCAGGCAGCCCGGCTTCCTTGAAGATCCGTCGCAACATCGGAATCAGGCTATGAGGTTGGATGGCCTTATCCGCCAAATTTCCCCAGCGATCCAGGCGGCGGAAAACCGGGCCCTTCGCGAGCCCTGCAACGGTAATCCAGTTGATATAGGCCTCGACCGGACACAGCATTGTCAGCGCCGGCGTCTCAAAGGTTGTCCCTTCGTGCAGGCGGTCACCCTTGGTGTGCGGCAGGAAGAACGTGATGCCTTCACCGCTATAGGCTTTGGTGTTTTCCACTGTGAGTCTGGCCAACTCATCCCCGCGGAATCCCCGCCAGAATCCGATCAGCACCATTGCCACCGAGCGGCGGTGGCGCAGGAGCGTCTTGTAGTCGCCGCGATCGAGCGCGGCGGTGGCTTCTGCTTCCAGCCACTTCACGGCTTGTTCGAGATGCGTGAGTAAGAGGGGCGCGGCCTGCTTGACCTGGGCGGGATGCACCACACGGATGCCCTTGATCATCTGGCGCACGTTAGGGGTCTTGGTCGGGTCTGGGAATCCTTGGGTGATATGCCACTGCGCCAGCGCGGCCAAACGCTGCTTAAGCGTGCTGATCGCATGCTTGTCGGCGTATTCAGCCAAGTAGCGAACGATACCGTCGCCTGTGGTGGGCAGGTAGCCGCCCCACGTCACTTCGAAGTGCTCGATCGCAGCTCGATAGCTTTTGCGGGTGTTCTCCCGGGTACCTGCCTTTAGGTACCGGTCAGCCTTGTCCATCGAGCTTTGCCTTCAAAATCAGCGGTTTCTATTGGTTCGTTTCTTGGCGATTCCACTACCGTCGCCAGCCTGAGATGCATACCTGATGGAAGAACACTAACCTTCAGCTCGCTCCGGTTCCGCACCATAGTGTACGGCTAAAGTGCTCTCCATGTGCCCAGCGATCTCGTCTAGACACTAGGCTCGACTTGAAATACCAGCTGGCAGGCAGGGGAGCATCTTGCAGAGTGCTTTGAAATCAGCATGCATTGCGTCGAATGGCGTATTGACATCAGTAAGCGGATCTTGGCCTACTCGCTGCAAATCTTGAATCTTAGAACGTGATCTAGTGGATGGAGGCCGCTGTTTTGAGCTGGGTCATACTATCGAGTGATATCTAAAGCTAGAAAGGGAGTTCTTCGCATGTTCCTGAATGACCAGGAGACAGCTACCGACCTGCTGTATTACACGCCCATTGCCAAAACAGTGGAGCGCTTGCTCCGCGAATCGCGAGGAGCCCCGGTCACCATTGGCGTGCACGGGGACTGGGGGGCCGGTAAATCCAGCGTTCTAAGGATGACCGAGCAACTTCTTAAAGCTGATAAGCGAGTCTGCTGCATATGGTTCAACGGATGGACATTCGAAGGCTTTGAGGATGCGAAAACCGTCGTTATCCAGACCATCGTTGATGAACTGCGGCGTGCTCGCCCGGACTCAGCTAAGGTGGCCGACGCAGCGAAGAAGGTCTTGCGTCGCGTTGATTGGTTCAAGCTGGCCAAGCAAGCTGGTGGATTAGGGCTCACCGCGCTCACTGGCATTCCTAGCATTGACCAACTTAAGGGCGCGGTGGAGTCAATCACTGCGTTTGTGCAAAATCCAGGCGATCATTTGAGTATTGAGGGGCTCAAGGGCCTAGCTGAGAAGGCCGGCGGCTTCATCAAGGATGCTGAGAAGGAGTCTGAGCAGCTTCCCGAGCACATGCACAAATTCCGGGTCGAGTTTGAGGAGCTGCTGACGGCTGCAGACATTGACCAGTTGGTGGTCATCGTTGATGACCTTGACCGCTGCTTACCCAAGACAGCCATTGCCACGCTGGAGGCCATTCGGCTCTTCCTCTTCGTCAATCGGACAGCGTTCGTGGTGGGTGCTGACGAGGCCATGATCGAGTATGCGGTGCGCGAGCACTTCCCAGACCTTCCACAAGGTGCGGGGCCAGTGACCTATGCACGTAACTACCTCGAGAAGCTAATCCAGGTACCGTTCCGGATCCCAGCGCTTGGACTGGCAGAGACCCGTAGCTACATCACGCTGCTTCAGCTCGAAAGCTTCGTCAGGACGGATGACGATCGATTCAAAAAACTTTTGCACACCGCCCAGCAGGACATGCTTAGGCCGTGGAAGAGCACGGGCCTAGATCGCAAAGCTGTGGCTGGCGCTTTCGGCAGCCCGCTTCCCGACTTTGCCCAGGAGGCGTTGGACACCAGTGCCTTGCTGGCGCGGATTCTAAGCGAGGGCACCCGAGGCAATCCGCGACAGATCAAACGTTTCCTCAACTCCATGATGTTGCGTTACGCCGTTGCCGATGCGCGAGGTTTTGCAGAGGACATCCGTCGGCCGATACTTGCGAAAATCATGCTGGCTGAGCGTTTTAATCCTGACTTTTATGAGCAACTGGCCAGGATCGCGAGTGTGGAGGCGGACGGTACAGTACCCGCCATAGCCGAGCTAGAAAAACGGGCGAACAAGTCTAAAGCGGCCGCCTCAGAGCCGGAGGAGGGGAAAAGCTCAGCGAAGCTCAAGGCTGTGGCCCGCTCCGGCGATGTGAACGATTGGGAAAAGAGCGACTGGATCAGCAATTGGGTGGCGATCGAACCCACGCTCACCGGCGTTGATCTGCGCCCCTACATCTTCGTGACCCGCGACAAGCGTAGTTCCCTAATGGGGCAGGTCGCAGTGGGGCATCTCGAGGCGCTTGTCGACAAGCTGATGGGCCCGCCATTGCAGATCCGGCAGGCGGCCACGAAGAAAGAGATCTTGGGATTGGCTGAGGTTGATGCCGAAACGGTTTTCGACGCACTTCGAGATCAAATAATCCAGGCGGACAGTTTTGCGGATCAACCCAAGGGCGTGCCGGGCCTGATTGAACTCGTCAAGCAGCGTCCTGCGTTACAGAAGCGCTTAGTCGAGTTCATCCGATCGCTGCCCACGCCGAAGCTGGGAATGTGGGCTCCCGCCCCATGGCATGAGTGCCTTAAAGACACTGCTGCTATCCATGGCCTTGAGGGGATTTTGAGAGGCTGGAGTCAGCAAGTCGAGAACGAAACGCTTCAGAAGGCAGCCAAGCGCGTACTTGAATTCAGCGGGAAATCATAAGGATTCATATGGGTACCTCCAAAGGATATGGAGGCCCAAGCTCTGGCTTGGTGCCCTCCTGGATTGATGATGTATCGCAACCAGCAGCTCCGTCGGCCCAACCAAGTGGGCCAGGCCAATCTAATCCGTCTCAGCCTGGTTCTACGCCTTCACAGCCAGCCTCATCTCCGTTGGCGGCGGTCAACAACGACGGCACTGGCTCACTTAGGGGCGCTCGCAACAGCTTCACGCGATTCGCCCGCACTGGAAGCCCCAGCGATTTGGGGAATGCCTTGTCTTCCTATGTACGCAAGGGCGTGGGTGGATCAGCGAGAGGTGCGCGCCGCATGGGCACATCTCGCGATACCGCAGGGAAGCTGCTCACCATCTTCGGAGGCGTTCAGCGCAACGGGGCTGCGGAAACTCTGCGACGGTTGCAGCTTACGGTTGCCCCAGGGCAACCGGCCTCCCAGGTGCTGCTCGCGCTGCTTGAGTTCATCTGCCCCCCTGGCGGAGCGATAGACGAGGGCGTTGCTCGCCAAGCCGCGCTCAATACTATTGCCGAGTTGGACGATGCGGGCAGCGGCAGCTTTGAAGACATGACTGATTCTGATCGCCAGAACTTCTTCCTAGATTTCGTCGCGAACTCAATTGAGAGCATGATCATGGCGGACTTGGGGGGCAGGGGCATAACCATGCCGGATGATGTGGAGGCAGTCGAACGGATTCAATCCCAGCTGAGTTCCTTCATCACGGGCTGTACACGGGGTCAGCTCGCCAACCGGTTGGAGCAATGGCCGGCGCCCACAGACCAGGAGGTCAATCAAGTCACCTCTGCGATCTATGAGGCAGCGTTCGACCTTATTGCGTCTGCAGCGGAGAGTCTGGAATGAGACGTCACAGCGTTATCTGCCGACTTGGCAAAACGGATGACCAGGATTTAGTGCTGCTCGAGGCAGGGAGCGTCGCCACCAATATCCAGTTTATCGACGGGGATGGGCTACTGAGGTATGGGATTGGTCAAGCGATTGAACAGTTGGCCGATCTCGGCCTGAGTCCAGGAGAGACTGCGGTTGATCTTGCACTTCTGGCAGCAACCCTTACCGCGGCAGACACCAGAATCTCGCGGGATACTGAATCTGAGAACGCCTGGACGAGGGAGATTGACTTGTATGTACCCGTTGCAAATCCTGCAGCATGGGCAGACGCCTCCGACATGCTGGCCTCGACCCTGAAATTCCTCACCGGGGATCGATGGCGCCTTGTCTTCCGAGAGCGGCCCCTTGGTGTCGATGAACTATCTCCCGCACCGGAGAGCTTGAGGACGGATGAGTCTGACAGCGTTTGTCTGTTCTCGGGTGGTATGGACAGCTTCATCGGGGCGATCAACCTTCTCGGGGCTGGCAGCAAACCCTTGCTTGTGAGTCACTATTGGGACACCAACAGCACCAGCACCTATCAGAACGATTGCCGGGCGGCGTTGCAGGAGAGGTTTTCACAGACCTCGATCAACCATGTCCAGGCACGCGTGGGATTCCCGAACGATCTGGTGGAAGGAGGGGGCAGCGAAGATACGCTTCGCGCGCGGTCGTTTCTGTTCTTTGCACTGGCAGCAATGGCCGCGGAGGCTATAGGCGACTCGATAACCATCCATGTGCCTGAAAATGGCCTGATTTCCCTGAACGTCCCCCTGGATCCTCGTCGCTTGGGTGCATGCAGCACGCGCACGACCCACCCTTACTACATGGCGCGGGTGAACGAGCTCTTTGCGCGTCTGGGGCTGAGCACAAAGCTCTTCAATATGTTCAGCCATCTCACCAAAGGTCAGATGGCTGAGCAATGCCTAGATCAGGCATTCCTCGCCGATCACGTGCATCTCACAATGTCGTGCTCTTCACCAGGAAAAGCGAGGTACCATCCCGACCCATCAAATAGATCACCTAAGCACTGTGGGTTCTGCGTCCCCTGCATCATAAGGCGCGCAGCGATACATCGCGGTTGTGGGCCAGATCAGACCCGCTATGTCATACCGGACTTGCATGCTCAGGCACTGGACACTAATAGGGCCGACGGCGAACATGTGCGCTCCTTCCAGCTCGCAATCGCTCGACTAAAACGCGCACCGCACCGAGCCAAATTCTCAATCCATGAGCCCGGGCCTTTGATCGACCATCCTCAGAGCCTTCACGCCTTTGAACAGGTCTATCGGGATGGGCTGCTGGAGGTCGATGACTATCTTGAGGGTGTAATAGCCATACCACTATGAAACCGCCTAAAAACTCGATCCCAAAATGGGTGGATTTCCACTGCCATCTTGACCTTTACCCCGATCACGAGCGTCTCATCTTGGAGTGCGATCAGGCAGAGGTGGCCACGTTGGCCGTGACAACGACGCCTAAAGCATGGCGGCGCAATCGCGAGCTTGCGGCGTCGGCTCGGCATGTTCGGGTGGCTCTGGGCCTGCACCCCCAGTTGGTGGCAGAGCGCGAGTCGGAACTGCCCCTTTTGGAGCATTTGCTTGAGGAGACCCGATACGTTGGAGAAGTGGGGCTCGATGCTGGGCCCCAGTTTTATCCAAGCTTCGACGCCCAAGAGAGGGTATTCAAGAGGGTGCTTGAGGCGTGTTCAGAGCAAGGCGGAAAGATCCTTACTGTCCACAGCGTTCGCAGCGTAAGCAAGGTGCTCTCCCATATCGAGCGCCTGCTCCCTATCGACAGGGGGACTGTAGTGCTTCACTGGTTCACCGGCTCTGCAAGTGAAGCTAAGAAGGCTTTGGAGCTTGGCTGCTATTTCTCGATCAACTCTCAGATGTTGGCCTCCGCCAAGCATCGCAAGCTTGTCGCGTCGCTGCCAAGTGATCGGCTTTTGACCGAGACTGATGGCCCGTTCGTGCAAAGCGGGGGGCTGCCTACCAGGCCGGCTACCGATATTCCCAAAACGGTACAGGCGTTGGCGCTGTTACGAGAGCAATCGAAAGAGGAAGCGGCTGCCCAGATCATCAGCAACTTGCGTGAGTTAGTACGTACTTAGAGCGTCGGTTGGGTTGCGTTATGGCCAGCCATGCGAATATTGGACTCAAGCAAAACTAACTGCAGTTTCATGCGCACGATTTAGTTTTCACAAATACTTATACGTTAATTATTGAAATGGATGGCGGAATGTCCAGAAAGGATTTGTACAACGCAGTATATGATCGGTTGACAATTTTTTTCCCTGAGCAGCCTTGGATTAAGGCTATAGAAAAATATGGCAACAATCCTCCAGCCCATACACTTGGAGAGAGTTTTATCTCATATGGCCTGTTTATTTTTCACACAAAGGGTCTTGATAGTTGCGATGAGTACGACCGCAACGCGCTAGCGGAAGCATTTTTTTATACTCAGAAAATCCTAGAGTTGTATAATCGCATTGAGGCAAGTAAGAAGGCTCACTACAAGGCCAGATTTAAAGCTGCCTTTGAGGCCTCTAATGACATGCGCGCATTGGCGTTTGAAACCTTTGTATATTTTACGCTTGTTCATTACGGTTGGAATGTAGATTGCAAAGATGACAGAGATGCGGGAGAGACATATGACTACCTGGCTTGCCGAGATGAAAATCGAGTAGAAGTTGAATGCAAATCCTTTTCTTATGATAAAGGGTTAGTTATAAGTTCTGGGGAGGCTCAAAAGCTAGCAAGTGGAATATTGAACAACTTCACAGCCACTTACGAGCAAAGCAAAAAACAACTCAGCATCGTCACCATAAAAGTGATCGAAAAGCTACCGCAAAATCCTGTAATGCTTGCTAAAGTATGCACTGAGATCTGTGAGCACATATCATCTGGCCAAAATATCCAACGTGAAAAATACTCCGTGACTACTGAAGTACATTTTGATGTCCCGGATATTCCAAACGGCGCACCAAGTATTATTCCTGTTAAGTCCTCGGATATGGAATTACTGTGCATGATGCCTCAGACCACCGGCGATGATAGTGTAACGTGCTTACGAATTACCACAATCAGCACGAACGCCTCCTGGCGGGAGTTTGAAAAAACCTGTAAGGATGCCGCAAAAAAGCAATTAACCAAGGTAAATCCAGGGGTGATAGTTGTTCATGTTTCCAACTTAGACGCAATATCCGCGATGCTGAGGGATGGCCGGCTAAGATTAAAAATTAATAATATCTTCAATCAGCCCCACCTAGTTGAAATAATTTTGGTTTCCAACTCTGGTGTGTACGAGCGGGATAAATACCCCTATTTGGAACTGCGTCCTTATATACGCAGCTTTACCAATGATAGATCTGAGTTTGAATGGAAAATCAAGCTCTTTTCTTCTAAAGAATAACTGTGTTATCTAGGGGGTGTGCCGAAGCATTGGTTTGGCGGAAGCAGTTAAGCGCTGAATATGGTCATCCTGCGCTTTGCTCTATTTCATCATTGGACGCCTCCTGTAATGTCATCTTCATCTCTTCCAACGCATGAGCCAAAAGGGAAGTCCTCACTCGCATCCCCGCAACTGGGGGGCAAACGCTTGGTGGTGACGGAGCAGGGAGGGCTCTTCAGAAAACTGCAGGTACCGCTACTCTTGCCTTAGTCGGTTATCCAGTCAGCACTCAAGTGGCAGGCAAGACAGTCGTGCAGGTTTGCGGTTGTGCAGGGAATAGATCCAAGCCCCAGCTACCGCCGCAGCACGCTGGCGCGAGATTTTTCGCCGCTCAGCATGTTTAGGTGTAACGAACTACCCACCGTTCACGATTAGCGAAAGTTTGGCACGTCACCCGCTTAGTCTAAAAGCAACGAACAGTGCCATTCCAGTGAGCAGGTAGCCTCCCCACATCACTTCGAAGTGCTCGATCGCAGCTCGATAGCTTTTGCGGGTGTTCTCACGTGTACCTGCCTTTAGGTACTTGTGATTCTTGCCCATCACGTTTCGCCTTCAGAATCTGCGTGATCCCAGCATTCCACGCTTTTAGCGGCACCTAAGGATGCTCCGATCAACTTGCTACGCAGCGGCGGCGAGTCGCAATTTGCCCGGCACCCAGCGCTATTTGCTGAAAATGGCCTGATGCAGCGCGCGTTGAGGGCGTTTCCGCCCGGTTTTCCGTGTTAAACGCGCAACTCACCCATACCCATCAGCTGTTTTCGAGCCATCCACAGATTCGACAGGGCGAACAGCGTGGTCAGCTGAGCTGTGTTTTTCATCAGCCCACGAAAGCGCACTTTCACGTAGCCAAACTGACGCTTGATTACGCGAAACGGATGCTCGACCTTGGCCCGTGTCTGAGCTTTGCAGTACTCGATCTTGCGCTTGGCCTTGTAGAGCACGCTGCGTTTATTGAGCCTGGAATACGTGCTGCGCCGCGCAGCGATTTGCCAGATGACCTCACGATTTTCATGCTCTTCACGCTTCTCGACACCGGTGTATCCCGCGTCTGCATACACCGCGTTTTCTTCGCCGTGGAGCAGTTCGGCGACCTGCGTGACATCGGCCACATTGGCCGCAGTGCCATGAACATGATGAACCAGTCCCGACTCCGCATCGGCGCCGATATGCGCCTTCATGCCGAAGAAGTATTGGTTACCTTTCTTCGTCTGATGCATCTCGGGATCACGCTTTCCTTCCTCGTTCTTGGTCGAGCAAGGGGCATGAATGATGGTGGCATCGACGATGGTGCCCTGGCGCAGGGACAGGCCTTTCTCTTGCAGATAACCGTTGATGACCGCGAGGATCGCAGGGGCCAGTTGATGCTTTTCCAGCAGGTGCCGGAAGTTCATGATCGTGGTGTCTTCAGGTATCGGGGCGCTCAAGGTCAGGCGTGCAAACTGGCGCATGGGCGTGATTTCGTAGAGCGCTTCTTCCATGGCCGGGTCGCTCAGGGAGAACCAGTTCTGCAACAGATGAATGCGCAGCATGGTTTCCAGAGGATAAGGTTTTCTACCACCGCCGGCCTTGGGGTAGAACGGCTCGATCAGGCCCAGTAGACCTGTCCAGGGCACGACCTGATCCATCTCGGCGAGAAAACGTTCGCGGCGTGTCTGCTTACGCTTGCCGGCATATTCGAAATTGGAAAAGCTCATCTGGCTCATGGGCGGCTCGGATCAGGTGGTCAGGCGTATTTCAGCACATCTTGGGACTTGTTCGGAGATTCCCTAAAGGCCTTTTCGACTGTGAAGAAGCCATAAGACATTATTATAGCTTTTCAAGATGAGCATGATAAAGAAGCCAATTTTGTGATAACGTGCTACGTAGATACATGACACGTAATACACCACGAAATCGTAGGATGTCTCATGGCGCGCGGCGGCATAAACAAGGCAGTTGTACAAAAAGCTCGGCAGTCGTTGCTCGCCAAGGGCATGTACCCGAGCATTGACTCTGTGCGTGTTGAGCTTGGAAATACGGGTTCAAAAACCACTATTTCCCGCTATCTGAAGGAGATCGAGTCCTTTGACCCGCGCCCGCCGTCGTCCCGGGAGCGAATGGGAGAAGAGCTTTCAGCGATGGTTGGAAGCCTTCTGGATCGGCTGATGGAGGAGGGGGATGAGTCGATCGAACAGGCTCGATCAGCTTTCGATTTACAGCGCGTGGGGCTTGAGGCGCAGATCGCTGGCCTACAATCTGAGTTGACCGCTGCACGTCGGCAGCTGGACGCTCAACAAGCAGCTATCGAAGCTCAAACAGCTGACCTTCAAACCACGCAGTCTTCGCTTCAGGCTGAGCTGACGCGCAACGCCGGGATCAGCCAACGCTGTACTGATCTTGAAGCTTTGGTCGGTGACAGGGATAAACAGATCCAATCCCTCGAGGAGAAGCATGTTCATGCGCGTGGCGCCCTGGAGCATTACCGGGAGTCCGTGAAGGAACAGCGCGATCAAGATCAACGACGCCATGAATCCCAGCTACATGAGTCCCAAGTGGAGCAGCGCAAGCTTCAGGAAACCCTGGTGCTGAAACAGGATGACCTGACACGCCTGAACCGTGACAACGAGCGGTTGCTGGGAGAGTCCCGTCAGCAGGTCAAAACGCTGCATGCCCATGAGGCCCGCATTCAGGCTCAGACTGGAGAGATTCAAGGCTTGAAGCTGGCCGAAGCGAAATCCGTCGGCATCTCAGAGCAGCTCCAGGAACAGATTGCTGCGCTAAGGCAGGACGCAAAGGCTCTCAATGAGGCTGCAGCCAAAAGTAGCGAGCGCGAAGTTGAGATTAGGCTGTTGCTGACCTCTGCTCAGGCCGAGAATCAGCAACTGCGGCGTGAGCGGGCTATTGAGAGTGAGCTCGCGGAAAGCCATGTAGCAGCCGCGCCTGCATCTCCGCTTTCAAAATCAAGCGTTAACCCCCCCAGAAAGCCGAGAAAGTGACCATGAGCGTATACGCGTCCAATCTCAAAAGCGTGGAAGGCTCAACCTTGAAAGACGCACACCAGCAACTGGCGGGGATGCTGGCAAACGGCAAATTTTCGCTAGCGTTGACGCTTTGTACAAGGCGCACTCGAGCAGATGGGCGACGGCAGGCATCCGCTGAGCCCAGCGGGTATAAAGGTGACGAGCTGGTGCGCACGGATTGCTCTCGGCAATAGGGTCAGAAAATGCTTGTAAACACCACATCTAGGGTTATGATTAAGTCTTAGCCACTACATGCGGTGATTTGCATGGACATGACGAATATCGAAAAAGAAGCATCCGAGCTGCTGCGCATGCTGTGGCGCGACCGATACCATCTGTGGGGGGATCGGGAAATTACCCCACTTCAGGCGCGTGATCCAAGGAAGGCAGCACTAGCCTACGGCTTTGAGTATCGTGAGTTTCCCGATCTCGGTGATCCCAAGTTCATCCGAGGTGGTTCAGGCCCCAAAATTGCCGGTTTGATTGATCGCCAGGCCAATCGCATTGCCATCTCTCAGGAATTCTCGCCTACGGTAAAGCTCTTCACAGGAGCACATGAAATCGGGCACCTCGTCCTGCATCAGGGTGAAGTCATGCATAGGGATCGGGCTCTAGATGGCCGCCCTGTGAGCGGGCCGCGCAACCGTGAGGAGCGCGAGGCAGATTTTTTCGCTGCCTGTTTCCTGATGCCGGCGAAGCTAGTTGCTGATCGTTTCAGACGCCAATTCCTGTGCGGTGACCGCCTGCACTTTAACGATACGGTCGCCTACCACCTTGATCCCCACAATATCGAGGGATTGCTGTACGCCTCTGCAGACTCCCTGGAGCGGGAGCTCGCACTAGCCCGATGCCAGCGTTTCAATAATCTGAATGTTGTTTCGCTCGCAGCGCAGTTTGGGGTGTCTGACTCGGCCATGGCGTTACGGCTCAAGGAACTGGGCTTGGTTCGGTGGCCGTAGCTCGGAACGTCTTTCCCGATTGCTGGCGAACAGCGCGTCAGGGCTTGGGGATGTCATATAGGAAAACGCACTTTCATTGACGCACCCAACGCCGCGAGCTTGTCATAGCAATCGCTTTTGAGTTTGGAGCGCTCTGTTTCTGGAACAAATGACGAAGCCCGGCTGTGTCCCAGGAGCACGCTCACGAAGGCAAGGAATACCAACATGATGAACAGCCGGTAGAAGTTGATTGGCTTGTTGAAATCCATGGACAAACCATGCAGAACGCTATGCCGGTTCATATCGATTGCCCCTTCGACCTCAGAGGTCTTTTCGTAAAGCCGGGTAGTGAAATACTCTCTGAAGTTATCAACTAAGCAAAGCTGTTCGTCAAAGCCCAGCATGTACTCTTTGAGCCGCATGAACCCTGGCACCTCAACACCTGGGTAAGCCTTTGCCATCAGTATGTCTTCGATTTTCGTCAGGACGTTTATGAATTGATCCTTGCTGGTGATCCCTTCAAATCTGCTGTCGATCTTCGCGCCGATCTCTCGCAATATGCCTTCGGAGGCTAGGATAAGTCCGGAAACCGCAACGGACACATAGCCGAAAAGATACGCGCGGATGCATTCGTCAATATGTTGCATGTAGGGCCTGAATGAATCGATCTCGCTGAATAGCGACTCGAAGTATCTGCCCATGTTGCTGGGCGTGTAGATGACGGCCAGGCAGAAATCCACGGTTAAGCCGCCGGGATTTCTCTCGTTCGCCCTGATCGCGTCGCAAATCAGCATCATGTGGCGGGGCATCAGCAGCGGCGGAACAATCAGATCCTTGCTTGCCAGCAGAGGCGCAAACGGAAATGGGCCATCAGAAGAGGGAGGGGTCTTGCTCTGCGGTATGAAACAGGTGACACCCTCCCTGACAAACCTGTAGCCCAAAATCGAGCTGAAATGACTCAGGGTGTAGGGCGCGGCTCCACAGCTCTCACCGTAATGGGATTTCAAAATGTTCACGACAGCCGCGGGGCCTTTGAGAAAAGCCCCTGTGTGTTCGCACTGGTAGAAAACGGCTTCAATGGATTTTTGCATGGGCATCCCTGTAGTACGTCCATCGGTATTCTTACCACGATGAAGATGCGACTGACATCGCCCGTCAAAAGTAACGTCGCTGGTTGACCAAACCATAGAGACGCTCGGCTCTCGACTGTCTCAGCGGTACCGACGGCAGACTGGTTAGGTAGCCTGAAACCGCATGAGCTGGTCGATACTAGTCGTGTAGCTTCTGCTCATCATCTCGCGCTTCATGGCCCACGCCGCTTCGATCGGCATCCGCCCAGAGTGCAGAGCATTCTTGCCAAACTTCACGTTGATACGATCCAAGACGCGCATCAGCTCGTCCGACCTGGCTGGCTGTGAAGGGGTAAACAGGTCTCCTGTGAACTCGTCACGCTTACGCAGATCCATCAGCAAAATCTCTGCCTTGCTGTATCGATACCCATCACGCCAGATGACCTCCAAACCCTCCATCGCGGCGCGGGTCAGTAGAAGCACGTCATCAGTCGGGTAGGGCGGATAGCACATCACCGAGTTCGCGTACTTCGGCCCGTAGCCAAACGGTGATGTGAGCACAGCAACGCGGAACACGGCAGTCAGTGACGATTGCTTGCGAAGCTTCTGGGTCGCCCGGTGCATGTAGCTAGCCACCGCTTCTCGCATAGCCTCAAGGGACGTCACACGCTCACCAAACATTCGGGACGTGCAGATGGCCTGTCGATCAGGCTCCGCCTCTTGCAGCTCGATGCACGGCTCACCAGTGAGCTCGCGTACCGTGCGCTCGAGCACGACGCCATACCGCTGGCGAATCGTCTTGGGATCGGTGTTCGCAAGCTGCCAAGCTGTCGTGACCCCATCAGCCTCGAGCCTCACCGAGATCCGTCTCCCAACGCCCCAGACCTCTTGCGTCGGCATCCGTTTGAGGAGCCATTCGACCGCATGGTCTGCGCGCAAGTCGACCACGCCGCCGGTGCGTTCTTTGTACAGTTTGCTCGCGTGTTGCGCCGCCTTGGCCAGGGTCTTGGTGTGGCCAATCCCGATGCCCACTGGCATACCCGTCCAGCTCCGGACACGCGCCTGGATCTGCCGCGCGAAATCCCCAAGCGGCTCGGCAATGCCAGTGAGATCCGCAAAGCTCTCATCGATTGAATATACCTCGACCCGCGGGGCCAAGGATTCAATGGTGCGCTGCACGCGTGAGGAGATATCACCGTACAACTCATAGTTGCTGGAGAAAGCGACCACACCTTTTGCTTTCAAAGCATCCCGGATCCTGAAGAACGGATCGCCCATCTTGATTCCGAGCGCCTTTGCCTCGGGTGTTCGGGCAATCACGCAACCGTCATTGTTGCTGAGTACCACGACCGGGACTTGCCGAAGCTCGGGACGGAACAGGCGCTCACACGAGCAGTAAAAGCTGTTGCAGTCCACCAGTGCATAGGTGGGCCGCTTACGGGACATGGACGGTCAGGCTCCAAGTAACCACTCCAAAGACTTCGATTTCCTCGAAGCCCTGGATCGGAGGGTACTTGGGGTTGTCGGAGCTCAGCATCCAGCCACCATTGAGCTGTCGATCCAGACGTTTGACCACGGGTTGATTGTCGATGTAGGCGACGACCACATTCCCAACCTGCGGCGTCCGTGCTCTGTCGATGACGAGCTTGGTACCGTTCAAAATGCCCGCCGGCGACATGCTGTCCCCCTCGGTTTCACCCAGCCAGACGTGCGGGGCTCTGAGGTCTACAAGGTCGTCCAGGGAGATCGGGGCTTCGTAGTGATCGGCCGCTGGGCTGGGAAAGCCGCCCGAGGCTCGGCCCGAAAGAACTTGGAGGAGGGTGGGCAGTTCAGATTCGGTGATTTGGCGTAGGGAAATGAGGTTCATTGGAGTATTTCTTGTTATACTGGATATATATACAGTACATGGAAAAATGGCTATCAGCCAGTTTCGAACGACGGCTGGACGACCTGCCTGAGGGGGCTCGTTTGTGTAAGGGGTGGTCGCGACTCTGAAGTCTGACAGTGCCAAAGACAGGTTCTGCCGGAGCTAACGCGCTGCAATTCTGATATGAACCAATGATTCCGGAGCGGAAAGGCTGCTGAGTCGTGAAGCTGCGCTTGAAATTTCTGCTGCTGTTTTTGAAGTATTCGAGTGGGAGAGCCGGCTCAAACTCTCCTTGTGGATCGGGAACGTGCCCGGCTGTCGTCCATTTGAATGGCAGAAAAATGTGGTAAAGCCGAGATGGAGTACATTTGTACTCCTTTGATTGATGTACAGCGGCCTGCGCCGGCAATACCGCTCGTACCGCCATTCTCACAACGACGCAGCATACTTGCGACGCCTGTTACGCGCTAACAGTGTTGTAGGCCGGTGAAATCCTATTGATTGCCGCCGCTCGACAAATGCTGTGGGGAAGGTATGGTCATATGCCAGTCCACGGTACGTGCTTCCGACGGTTTGGCCTGTGCGAACCCATTAGGTAAATCCATGATTTCAGCTGTTGTCTTTGACGCCTTTGGCACCCTGGTTGACCTCCGAAGCAAGCGCCATCCTTTCAGGCAATTACTTAAGGAAGGGATCGTCGGTGGCCGCCGAGCCAGCCCGGAGGATTTGCGGGTGCTGATGAGCAACCCATGGTCGCTGAAGGATGCTGCGGATCAACTGGGTATCCGCGTATCACTCGCTCGACTGCAAGCGTTGCAAGACGATCTGGATCGCGAAGTCGCATCTATCACTCCGTTCGAGGATGGAATTGAAGCGGTGGCTTTGCTGCGCACAGAGGGCGTGCGAGTGGGGATATGCTCCAACCTTTGCGAGCCTTATGGGGCTGCGGTGCTCCAAGCGTTTCCTGATCTCGATGGGTACGCTTTCAGCTACCAGGTTGGCGCTATGAAGCCGGACGCCTTGATCTATCAGTCCATCTGCAGGGCTCTAGAGGTGAAGCCAGGGCATCTGTTCGGCGCTAAGAGTGAGCAGGTCGCGATGGTGGGCGATTCGCTGAAGTGCGATCAAGATGGGCCCAGGGCAGTAGGGATGCTTGGGTTTCATTTGGGCAGGTCGGGCAGGGGGGGCGTGCGGGATTTGGTTCAATTTGCGCAGTTGGTCATTGAGTCACGGCGTCATCGCCTTCCGTAGCGCCGTGAGTATGCGAGCCTGGTGCGCGCCGTTTGATTCAAGAAGGGGCAATAGGGGGATATCTGTGGTCGACCCCGCGCGTACTTCCAAGACCGAGCGATCAATAATTTCAACAACATTTGGCATGGAGAGCACTATGGAAGGGACTCAGCAGACCTTGCAGGACACATGGAACGGGGAGGACGTGTTGGAGCCTAGTTTCAGCATCATCCGGCGGCCAGTGGAAGCGGGCTTTTGCATTGACTTGTACCTTCAGGTTTTTGACAAAATCTCCTCAGATAAATGGCAGTCATTGCCCGAAGACAGATGGCATCGGCTAGCCACGATCGAGCCGGGTTGGATCACGATGTATCCCATCTACACCAACCCCCATACTCAGCGCTATCGGAGCCCGAAGAACGGAAACGTGGGCTGCATCTTGTACAGCCATCAGCCGACGCGCGATCTTCCAGACACTCCAGAGGACGCCGTGCTCTACATCGACGTCAGCCTCCCTCGAAAACTGTTTGATCCCTGTGAGGAGGGATTGGGGCTGGTTAAACAGCTTACGCCGCTCTGGCGAGGGCTGCGATTCGCTCCCAGCCTGAAAACCCTAGTCATATCGGATGATGGTGACACCTCGATCACAGACGACGTCGTCTTTGTCAGCGAGGCACGGGTGGATGAATGCCGTAGAACATGCATGCGGATCACTCGGGCTCGAAAAAAGAGTGAGACGTCAGCCCAGGTGCATTGGGTGCTGAGCCAAGTGTTTCCGACGCTGATGCCCAATGTGGTCTTTGAAGGCAGCCGTCCAGTGCTGGCGAGCGATACGACCCCTCGCAGAGTCAGTAATCAAGTTGCGCAGGCGGCTGTGCGGGCGCGGCGTCATCAGCTCAGAGAAGTGAAGGTCGGCGCTGAGATGTTGGCGAAGGAAGCGCCTCGCGAACTATTCGAATTGCACGCGGAGATCGAGAGGGTCACCTTGGCCGTAATGATCGAAAAGTTTGAGAGCATGCTGAGCCAGAACCTCAGCGAGGGCCACTGGCAGCATTTTTTCGAGGCCAACCTGTTCATCCTAGCGATGGTGTTCTCGCGCCCTGTTGCGCTTCTGCATACCCAGTTCCATGCCCAAGGCTCCACGATCAATGGGGCTGGCGCTCATATTGGCGATCTGCTTTTCTCACAAGGACGCGAACTGGCCATCGTGGAAATCAAGAAACCTTCCACCCCTTTGATGCAAAGCCGACCGTATCGCAACCAGGATGTCTTCGGCCCGAATTTGCAGCTCAGTGGAGCAATTACGCAGGTGCTATATCAGCAAGGCCTGATGCGCTCCAACTGGCTGTCGCACCTTCGAGATCCAACGATGCGAGACTTGAATCCAGACACAGCGAGGTGCGTTGTCATTGCCGGTACCAAGCCAACAGAGGAAGGCCGCCGACGCAGCTTCGAGATATTCCGCAACGCCTGCAAAGATGTCGAGGTCGTTACCTTTGATGAGCTGCTAGGCAAGCTGCGGATGCTGGCCCAGCACCTGACGCCCGCAGCTCCGGCCGACCTCCCAGATATTTTCTGAAGATATGGCCGGACGCGATCTTGAAAGAAGATGTCCTCGAGGGAGCGCTGCGGCCTATTAAAGATCGGCGAGCAGCTTCTCTAGTTGGCCATGTTCCCACGTGCTCAGTAGCTCGACCGGGTCAGTACCAAATTGCTGCGATGAGTCAAAAGTGTACGCACGACCGTCTGGGCGATAGCAGCTATCGCAGTAATCCAGAGTTTCGCAATCGTTGTAGAACTTGATGACCCAGCCATCGGTTTCAACGGTCATCATGCCGCTGTACATTTCAGTCCATGACTTCTCACCCAAGCGGCGCATGGTGCGAACGCCCAAAGCGATGTCGCGAAGCACCTGATAGGCCTCGCGGGCAGTAAGCGGTTTTGCTGACAATCGAAACGTGCCTTTGTGGGACTGTGTGGGCCCCATGGTATATGAAACTTCGCGCGCGAAGCGTGTCGCACTGCCGTCGATTTGGTAGCCTCGGACTCTATTTGGAGATCTCGAATGACAGTCAACGTACAATCAAAACTGGCTTCCCGCTACGGCGCCGCGGACATCTCGCCTCTCATGCCCTGGAACGAGACGATTGATCAGTTGCTCGATCATCGCAGCGTTCGTGCTTTCACTGATCAGCCACTGCCTGACGGCACCATAGAGACCCTGGTTGCCGCGGCGCAATCAGCTTCGACCTCTTCAAACCTGCAGGTCTGGAGCGTTGTCGCTGTTCAGGACAGCGATCGGAAAGCGCGCCTCTCGGCACTGGCAGGAAACCAGGCCTACATCCGGCAGGCGCCTCTGTTCTTTGTATGGCTCGCCGACCTGTCCAGGGTCACCCGCGTTGCTGAGCAGCAGGGTGTAGAGCTCGAAGCAGTGCCTTACTTGGAAAGCCTGTTGCTCGGTACGATCGACGCGGCCTTGGCTGCTCAGAACGCCGTGGTCGCTCTGGAGTCTCTGGGACTTGGCAGTGTGTACATCGGCGCCATCCGAAACGACATTGAAGGCGTGGCCAAGGAGCTTGGTCTGTCTCCGCAGGTCTATCCGGTTTTCGGTCTCTGCGTAGGTTATCCATCTACCGAGCGACCAGCGCAGGTAAAACCACGGCTGCCTCAAGGCGCAGTGCTTCACCACGAGACCTACTCGGCAGCGGCAGATGTGGAAGCGGTGGCTGAATACGATGAGCGCTTGGGCGCTTTCTACCAGCGTGAGGGCATGAAGGCTTCCGGGTGGTCGGAGCAGGTGGTCAATCGGCTTCGCAGTGTCTCGAACCTGCACGGGCGGGAAGAGCTGGTTGAGGAGCTGAAGCGGATGGGGTTTGGGCTGCGCTGATCGGCTCCGTCCTGCCTTTGAACGTGCACGGCTCACTGTGGATAATGTGATTACTGTAGGTGCTTGAGCGCTCAGGGGGCTAGGGCCGCCGCGGCCCGTTTGCGTGCGGCGGCTCCTTCGAGTTTTAGGCGGGCGAGTGGTCAGCGCTCTCGGGTTTGAAAATCAACTGGGGCCGGTCAGGGCTGCCGACATAAGCACAGATGTTGAACTCAGCGGAATCGTCGTAGGCGCTAGCGCTAGAAGCCCATTGCGTGGCTTCCTCATCAAAACCCGGGCTACAGAACTCGGTGTTGGGCCAGTAGTTGTGCAGATCGCCGTAATCAAGCTGTTTGGCAATAGCTCGCTCATCGGCCCCGATAAGGCACCAAGCGGCAAGCATTCGAGTTTTCCAGTTCGGGGCCGTGAGAATGTGAACCGGGTCATAGCGGTCGAAACCCAAGGCTGCAACCTCGCCATCAAAACCAAATATCGCGCTGATTGAGCGACCTGGATCTGATTCATCTTCCGCGAGCGCGTCTACCCAACACAGTAGATAGCCGAGCGCCTGAAATCTGCTGAGCTTGCGGCTTTCTTTTCTCTCAATCGAATGATCCGCGACTTCATAGTCGCCCTTTCTGGACGTTACGGTGCGAAAACTGAATGTTGTCTGGGCAATCTTGTGCGTCCTTCTTATTATTGTTTTTGTTGTTTTATTCTTATCAGTATATGAAGGGAGTAAGGGCTGTTACTAGCTTTTAATCAGTTGGCCTTTCTATCTAGGCGATGTTTTTTAGAGTCGTGAGTTTGTATATCTCGAACGCTGCCATTGGCAATAGCAAACGATACGCGCTAGATATCAATCAGGTCGAATAGTATATTGGATTAAACGTTTCATCCCCTTTACCCTTCAGGGCATCTTGAGCCTGAAACTTCTGAGGTATCCCATTGAAACCCGCAACCGCAACATTCGGGGAAGCGTTCCTGCTGATGGGATGCTTCGTGACAATGTTCAACTACATTGGTTATCGGCTGTTGGCCGAGCCCTACTACATGAGCCAAGCGTTGGTAGGGTTGCTCTCCGCGGCCTACCTGGCCGGCATCTACAGCTCTGCCAAGGTCGGATCCCTGGCTGATGAATACGGCCGACGCTCGATGTTCATGGTATCGATTCTGGTCATGGCCGCGGGGCTAGGGCTGACCATGGCGTCGCCGGTGGCCATGATTTTACCTGGAATGGTTGTATTCACATTTGGCTTCTTCGGAGCTCACTCAGTTGCAAGTAGCTGGATCGGTCGCCGCACCGTGCGTGCGAAAGGGCAGGCATCGTCTCTGTACCTCTTTTCCTACTACGTCGGATCGAGCGTCGTCGGTAGCCTTGCTGGCTTTGCTTACCACGCAGGCGGGTGGAATGGGGTAGGGGCGTTCATGGGGGCATTCCTTCTGGCGGCGCTGCTCGTCGCATTCAAGTTGAAGAAGCTACCAACCACCGCGACCGACTTGGCTTGATCAGTCCTATCCTCTGACGCATCCTAACGACTCTTTTCAAGGGAAACGCCTGGGTAATGCCTGGGCTCATGGAGCGAATCCAAATGACGGTGTTGGCCTGGGTATCTAGTAGTCACGCCTTTGCGTAGGCCACCCTGCTGGAAAGGCGATTTGGGCATTCGGCCTGCGTACGCAATATGGTATTTATTCAGTGGACTCAGTGCAGGTCACAGTCATTACCAAATGGAGCTGATAGCGGCGTCAAAAAGTGCGGTTTGGTTGTTTTGGTATGACGTGTCCGTCAACGGCTCACCGGTATGTCTTGGCTTGGACACGGTGTATCGTATCGCCACTATTCGGGCGCCCTTTAAGCTGCACGTCGTACTAAGCGCCGGAGGGATCACGCAGCGCCACAGGCCCGATTGGAAGACAACTAGCGAGAAGGGATGCTCATGTATCTGCGTGCTTTAGACGTTAATGGTTTCAAGTGTTTTGGCAAGCCGTTTACCATCGAATTCCACGACGGTCTCAACGTTCTCGTTGGGGAAAACGGCGCGGGCAAAACCGGCGTGATCAGCGCGATACGCCAGCTTTTCAATGACTCCGAGTCGGGTAAGCGGATCATCAGTGAGCGCGATTTTTATAAAGGCTTTGAGGTTGGAGCCGTCCCCGCGGAATCGATCCGGATTCAAGCCACGTTTTCCGATTTGGACAAAGACGATGTCATTGCCTTCGAAGATTGGTGTGGGAATCACGACGAAGCAAAACTGACTTTCACCGCGCTTAATCAGGAGGCGCGCGGCCGGTTCAGACACCATACATACGGTGGCCATGAATACACCAAGACATTAGACACGGAAACGCTCGACTACATTCATTGCGTTTACCTACCGCCGCTACGTGACGCCGAGACCAAACTTCGTGAGGGGCGCCAGTCTCGCCTAGCTCGCCTGTTGAAAGCCCTATGCCGCAAAGATCTTGAAACCGCGAGAAAAGCCGGCGAGCTGCACCCGCTGGAGCAATACGTGGGCGACTTCAACCGTGAGCTCTCCGAAAGCGACAAGTTTGCTATCAAATTGGCCAATCAGAGAATCGGTGAAAATCTGAAGGCAGCTCTGGGGATGCACCTTTCCCAAGGCACAATGATCCAGTTTTCAGAGGTCAGCTTCTCCCGAATCGTGGAAGGCCTGCGGCTCTTGTATTTCCCTAATCTCTCCCAGGCTGACGCTACCCAGTTTCGGTCGTTGGAGGAAAATAGCCTGGGGTACAACAACCTTCTGTACATCGCATCGATCTTGGCAGAGCTCATCCTTGAAGCAGAGGAAGATCGAGGTGAAGAAACCTATCTGCGGTTGTTACTGATTGAGGAGCCGGAGGCTCACCTTCATCCCCAACTCCAGTTACGGCTGCTTCGCCACCTCAAGACAGTTGCTGAAGCACGCGGGATACAGGTGATCATCACTACGCATTCAACGGTGATTTCTGCTGCTGTGTCGGTCGATCACATCATTCATATCTCCAATGACGACAAGCCCGTAGCAGTACCTCTCAGGAACACGGGGCTTCCCGACCAGAGCCGGCGCTTTGTTGATCGCTGGCTGGATGTCACGAAGTCAAATCTGTTGTTCTCCAAGGGCGCAATCTTGGTCGAGGGCATCGCAGAAGCCATCGTGGTGCCGGAGCTGGCTCGGATTGTCCTGCGGCCCTACGGCAAAGGGAGAGACTGCCTGGATGATTATGGCGTGTCGGTGATAAACCTCGGCGGTATTTACTTCAAACACTTCATGCAGCTGTTCTGTGACGTCAATGGCGAGCAGCCGGGGGCTGATGTGCCAGTCAGGTGCGCCGGTCTAACCGACAACGATCCACCGAAGTCTTTGAAGTCTATTGACGATGGGAAAGGCGGAACCAAAGCAATACCCTTTTTACCCCACGCTGATGAGCATCCTGTTGGTAACAACCCAGCATTATCGCTGCAAGGCCCCATTAACCGATCGCAGTTCGGTCGACTGTTCGCAGGCATGTACAAGACATTCGAATACGACATCGCGATGGAGGGCGACAATCTCAGGACGATGATGACGGTTGCGGCTGGACTCTGGCCAGTGCCGGACGGTTCGGTAGTGAAGGGGCTGGAAAAGAACGCGAAACTGGATTTCGCCGCCATGACATCTGCCGAAAGAGCCGATTACGCGGGAGCCTTACTTGATCGGCTCGATTCGGATGAGATCGGCAAAGGGCTCTATGCCCAGTCGTTTGCGGACGCGCTAGAGGTCTTGGAAACTGACTTCGTGGTGCCAGAGTACATCCGGCTGGCGATTCTTTGGGCCTGCGGCCTGGAAGAAAGACCAGCATGATGGTTCGAGCCGCCGCAGAAGTCCTACGCAGGGCCGGCCCATGATGGAGTTCACCCAGGAGCAGTTGGACTACCTCGCCTCACCGCTTGACCAGCATGTTTACCTCAAGGCCTGCCCGGGCAGCGGAAAGACAGAGGTGGTTGCCGCTATGGTGGCCAGAATCGTTCAGGGATGGTCTCGCTCACCCTCAGGCATTGCAGTGCTGACCTTCTCCAACAGCGCGACGGACGAACTCAGAAACAGGATTCATAAGTACTTGGGGGAGCCGATCGGTATGCCCCATATGATCGCTACGTTCGACAGCTTCGTTCTGAACCGGCTGGTGGCGAGCATCTCCAGTGAGATCACTGGATATACGGGCAAGGAGGGTGACTTTCGCATTCGTATTCTAGACAAGACAGCGGACATCTATCGCACGCGAAAGAGTATTTGCGACCGCTGGATCTCCGCGTGCAAATACGACTATGACCTTGGCGCCGCCAGATTCGTATTTTCAACCGGCGAACGCAGTCTCGATAACCAGTTGAATGCTGCAGCCATTGATCAGGAAACCTTCAAAGATCTCATCGCCACCAAAAAACGGCTGTGGAAGGGAGGGTTCGCCACCTTTGGCGACATCGACATGCTCGCCCTGAAGGCATTCAAGGATAAGAAATTCGACGCCTACTATTCACGGATCGCGCGCCGATTTCCTTTGGTCATCGTGGACGAATGCCAGGATCTCTCGGCCGAGCAGCTGCGAATCGTCGAACATCTCACAGAGTTCGGCATCAAGTTCCACTTCATCGGCGATCTGAACCAGTCGATCTATGGCTTTCGCAGGTCGAACCCCGATAAGGTCACCGAGCTAATGGGCAAGCTCAAGTTCGAACCCTATGAGCTTAAGACGAATTGGCGGAGCGGACAGGACATAGTCGATCTATGCACCAAAATCCTCGGCGGCGAACGGATCAGCGGCAACCCAGATATTGCGTCCGAACGACCGCGGATTCTCGAATACAAGGCCTGCCCCTCTGAGCTGTTGCCTACGATCCGCGCCATGACACAGGCGTACACCAACGTGGTACTGGTGGCGCGCGGTCATACCACCCTGCAGCGCTTACGTAATGGTGAGACCTTTGAAGGCATCGAGCTGCTGGCAGTCGCGTGCATCGGCGCCAGTACAGGCAACCTCAAGGACATCAAGGATAGCCTGAGGACGTTTGCAAAGTGGCTGGCGAACAAACTTGAGCTGGAGGTCACCAAGGTCGGCCCGTATTGCCCGATTGTCATGGAGTCCAGGCTTGCCTGGCGGAAGTTCATCCATGAGAGTCTGAAGTTCATGGTCGCCAATGGTGCTGGAAACTCCGATCAGACCTGGTCGGCCTGGGTGCGCACCGCGAAGCTGGCGATCCGACAACTCCCGGATCAGCCCTTTGTACCTATGGAGCTGCGGGATGTGCTGGACGGCCTGAGAGGCTTGAATCTTGTGGCTCGCAAAGGGCAGGGTGGCAAGCCCGTAACCGTGCGAGTAGTAAGCCAAGAGGTGTTGGAAGGGCTACCAGACACATTGCGCTACGAAACGATTCACCAAGTGAAGGGCGAAACTCATGATGTCACTGTAGTGGTTTCTTCCCAACAGCCCGGAGTGCATCAGTCTCATTGGCAAGACTGGCTGCGGGATCGCGGATCAGAAGCAGCGCGGTTTGCCTATGTAGCGAGTTCCAGGCCACAGCACATGTTGATTTGGGCAGTGAAAACGCTCAAAGCCGAGGATCGACCTGTGCTGGCGCAGTTGGGGTTCGAGGTGCCGTAACCAGCTTTGGAACGCCCTGTCTGATCTAGCGCCTCTCCAAGCCAAGGTTCAGCAGGAAGAAATAGGGCTACTCGCTCACAGAGGCGCGATCCACTCCGAAAGGGTAGCCGATGGTGACTTGGCCTTGCGCCGGCGTATAGACAAGCGTCTTTTGAACAGACAAGGAGCCCGTAATGAGCCAGCTCGTGTGTACCCATTGTCTCACCGAAGCCTATTTGCGCGATCAGGCCGCGGATAATGATGTCAGTGAATGCGACTACTGTGACCGAGAGCTTCCAGTCATGGACATGGACGAACTCGTGGATATGTGTGAGACGGCAATCCACGCTTGCTTTCGTCCAATCCAGCAACCGAGCTCAGTAATACACCACGGTTATCCTCCCGTCGGTGAAAGTCTGTATTTCGTCCTGGAGCGTATGCTGGGTGCTGGTCAGAGCCTGCTGTCTGATGTTCATGATCGGTTGCTTGAAGCCTGGAGCGGCCTGGACGATGACGACGATCCCTATTTTATTGAAGAGACTGAGGCGTCGTCAGAGCTGACGGTTGGCTGGCGGAAAATGGAGCACAGCCTGCAATTTGAATCTCGGCTGGCGAACCCTTTAGTGGGGTCGATCCTGTCCATGGTTTTCGATGGCATTGAAGATTTGCGTTCAAAGGACGATCGATCAGCCATTGTCATCGCCGGCGTTGGCCAACCGATCTCATCATTCCAGCGGGGGCGGGTGTTCCAAGACGAAGACACAATGGCAGCAGCGCTGAAGCACCCTGAAAAGCATCTGGGGCCCCTGCCCAGGGGTAAGGGCTCCCCGGGGCGAATGAATGCCAAAGGCATCTCGGTTTTTTACGGTGCAACAGACGACCATACCGCAATTGCGGAGGTTCGCCCTCCCGTAGGTAGCACGGTGGTGACCGCACGGTTCGACGTTATCAGGCCTCTGCGACTTCTCAACCTGAACGACCTGAACGCCATGCGTCCGCATCGTGACCTGAGCTACTTCAATCCCGTTCGCAGGAGCCTTGCCGAACGCTGCGCCTTCCTCAAAGCCTTACAAAGCCAACTGACCATGCCGGTCATGCCTGACTCAGCGGAAAGCGGTTATCTAATCACGCAGGCGATTGCCGATTTTCTGGCTACACACCAAGGTCTCAACCTCGACGGGATCTTGTTCCCGTCTGCACAGGTGCCGAAGGATGCCTCACCGGGCCAGAACGTGATTCTTTTTCACAAGGCAAGCGGGGTTGAAAGGTTAGAGGACACACAGGAGGCGGAGTACGTGAGCCTGTGGGAGTCGGATGAGGATCGGTGGGTGTACTACCCTGAATTCTGGGAAGCCGGGCCGAGAAGCAGAGATGAACGCTCCCAGTATGTGCCACTCGTACCACATCCCGAGCCAAGCCTGCGTCTAGCCAGAGATTGCATCGTGATTCACCAGATCCAGGGTGTTCGATTTAGCAGCGCGGTTGATCCCGTTCGCTATGTTCCTTGGTCGAAAGACAGGAAATTTACAGGATTCAGGTAGACCCTCTTCCATGCAAAGGTTCTCAGCTGCCCGGCACTTCCCGCATGAGAAGCACTTAAGCTACCGTTCATCGGCAAACCCCACATCTAGGGGTTTTGGCATACTGGCATCACTACATATTGGGTTAATTTATGTCTGAGAGCCTAAATCTGGTGTTTTGCCATGAACGAATCCTATATCGAGAAAGCAGCGACTGATCTGCTCATGCAAATCTACCGAGATCGCCGCTACCTCTGGCCAGATCAAGATACCCAGCCAATGATGATGCGCAGCCCTCAAATCGCTGCTTTGGTCTGTGGCTATGATTACCATGTCTATCCCACGCTGGGGGATACCAAGTTCAACCGGCATAACACCGGTACCCGAATCGCGGGCTTGATTGATCGTCAGGCTAACAAGATTGCCGTTGCGACCGAGTTTGGTGACAAAGTCCAGCTCTTCACTGGCGCCCATGAAATAGGCCATCTCGTACTGCACGAAGACACCGTCATGCATCGCGACCGCGCGTTCGACGGCGGCCCATTGCAAGCGCCTCGGCCTCTCGCTGAGAGGCAAGCCGACCGCTTCGCAGCGTGCTTCCTGATGCCTCAAAAGCTGTTGAGAGAACGGTTCGAATTCATGTTCTGCTGCAAAGGACAATTGCGCTTCAGCGACGTGATCGCCTTTCACCTCGACCCTAATCACCCGGATCGCCTGCTCTATGCCTCAAAGGACTCAGATGAGCGCGAGCTAGCGCTGGCGCGGTGCACCCAATTCAACAATCGGAACCTGGTGTCATTGGCCCAGCAGTTCGGGGTTTCGGATTCAGCCATGGCTATTCGAATCAAAGAGCTAGACTTGGTGCGCTGGCCCTAAAGCGGCCTATTGCAAACACCTAAGCTAGGATGAAGCTGTGTGGGGGGTTATTTGTGAAGGTTTTTATCAGCTCCGTTGTACGTGGCTTCGAGGCATATCGAGCCTCTGCCCGAAAAGCCGTAGGTCTGCTCCAGCATCAGACCATCATGTGCGAGGATTTCGGTGCTCGACCCGACTCTTCAGAAGTCGCATGCATGACCGAGGTCGACCAGGCTGACGTGGTCATTGTGATTCTGGGGGCCGATTTTGGCTTCAAAACTCCAAGCGGGGAGTCGGTGACCCAGCAGGAATTTCGTCGTGCGAGGGCGGTGGGAAGAGGGTGCTTGCCTTCCTTCAGGACGTTCCAGTCGAGGGGCCGCAGGAAGCGTTCAGATGGGAGGTATCGAACTATGTCGATGGGCTGTTCCGGGCGACCTTTTGCAACCAACACGAGCTGTCAGACGCCATCGTTCAGGCGCTGCATCAGCTCAACGTGACGCGTGCCGCGATTTCAGAGCACGAGTTTGTTGAGCGCCTTCAGCAGCGCCAAGGTCATGGCCAGAGGCACTGGAATAATTGGAGTCGAGATACCCGCATCGAGATAGCCTTCCTGCCTCAGCCAGAACTTTCCGGTACTCTGCGCCAGGTGCATTCCGAACACGAAACGTTCTTCCTCAAACTCTGCCAGGCGGGCTTGAGCTCAGTGAAGGACGGGTACAAGGATTTCGATCAGGGCGATTTAACCGGCATAGATGCGGGCACTGTGGCATGGCGTCACCATGATTCCGGAATGGCCTGGTTCACGGCTGCCCTCACTGCCCCCACATCCAACCATGACCCTTTTGCCGGCCATTACATTTCTCCTAGCCGAGTGCGAAAACTGGCCGAGGCTGCATTCGGACTGATCACGCATGGCCGAGGAGGGTGGTTCCAGCTTTCCCTGACTGACATCTCCTACAAGCTTTTCCAAGAGCCGCCGACCGTCGTATCGAGCAGTCTCTCGATGCCGCATCGACAAGAGGAACACATTGTTGAACGGCAGTTGCTCATCCCAGCGTCACAAGCGGCCTATAACCGCTGGCTTGATGACGTGTTTTTCAGGATGGGACGCAATCTCGCTGGCTGACCGCTGAATGACCTCTTCAATATTCAGTTAAGTCATGGATTCGATACCCTCAGCGGCCTGCAGCAAAGCAAAGCGAACTGGAGCCTTCGTGGGTGCAGTCTGGTGCCCAGCAGCTGTACCAGCAGCACGATGCCCAATGCACGAAAAAACCTCTACGAGGTTCGGCCGTCGGCATGTTTAACTCTGGGGCGCACTAGCGTAGGGGATAAACAAGGCGGCATATGTCAAAGTCGATCATGATTTCGTATCTCAGCACTTCTCTGGACGGTGGTACCAGCGAAAAACGCCTGACCAAATGGCGTCCCAACCCCGGGGTCGCAACGGCCAGCGAACCGCCGATTGATCGATTGATTCTTCTCTACGAAAAACGTGACGAAGCCTTGGCGACCTTGGTTGAGGAAGATGCCAAGCGCATGCGAAGTGATTTTGACGTTCAATTGATAGAGATGCCACTGAGCCCTCCAAGCCTGAACGCGACGTACATGACCTTGCTCCGATTTGCTAACGATTTCCAGTTCGACCGTGCTCACCGTTACTACCTCAACATTACGACCTGCACGCCGATCCAGCTGATGTGCTTCTGTACCCTTGCCGCCACCGACCGCTGGCCCGTGAGGCTTGTTGAGTGCCTCGATGCGAAGACAGATGATCTCGCCTCAAAGGTGGAGCTCATCGATCCGGATCTCTCGAGATACGATGCCATCCTCAATCAATATCCCCTCGGCAACGCTGCTGGTATCGAAGTACTCAAGGGCAATATTGTCACGCACAACAACGCCTATAACGAGATGGTCGTCAACATTCAAGCCACTGTGTTGCGGTCGCGCAGTCCAATCTTGCTTACGGGCCCTTCGGGCTCCGGAAAAACAGCCATGGCGCGTCGGGTACATCAGGTTAGGGCGAGAAGTAACCTGGTAGTCGAGCGTTTTGTTGAAGTGAACTGCATTGCTCTGAAGGATATCTCGGCAATGTCTGCGCTGTTCGGTCACAAGGACGGAGCTCTGATAGGCTTCACAGGCTCGGCAAAGGGCGAGCTACGATTTGCACACGAGGGGATCTTGTTCCTCGACAACATCGATGAGCTCGGGCTGTCCGAGCAGGCGGTGCTCCTCCAAGTGATGGAGGACAAGCTGGTCACGCCGCTGGGCTCTAGGGCTCCCGTCAAATGCGATTTTCAGTTGATTGCAGCCTCCAACAAGAATCTTCATGAGTTGGTCAAAAAGGGCCAGTTCAGAATAGACCTGCTGGCCCGTCTTTCAACTTGGGAGTTTCGGATGCCGTCGCTGCGTGATCGCCCTGAAGACATTGAGTCGAACCTCGCACATGAGATCCGGAAGTCGACAAACCAGTTGCCGGATGACCAGCGGTTTTCAGCGAAAGCGCTCAAACAGTACCTGGCATTCGCGACGTCAGATGAAGCTCTGTGGACGGCAAATTTCCGAGATTTGTCGGCTTCTGTCGAACGCATGATTACGCGCTCTGTTGACGGAGTAATCTCCGAAGTTATCGTTGATACAGAGATCCACACGCTGAGGGCCAAATGGCGGGCGCCTGGAGCAAGCGGTCACCTTGAAGCTGAACGGACGACTTCCTCGAGCTCTGACAAGTCAGCCACGGTTGATTACGTCAGCATTGTCCTCCCGGCTCATGAACTGAATCTGTTCGAGCAGAACCAGTTAAACTACGTCATCGGTATGGCTTTGACCTCAAATAGCTACGCAGATCTTTCCAGACGCATTTATGGAGAAGATGCTGGCACTAACCCAGCGCAGAAATCCCGCTCCTATCTTATTGGATATGGACTGAACTTGGAGATGATCAAGGCGACAGTCAAGGCATTGGGCGACCGAGCAATTGAGCGAGGGGACGAGAACTTTTAATCAGGAGGCAATCGAGCAGGGTCGATGCGGGGAGGAATCAGTGGAGCAGGGGTATCGTACGCTTCATTATGACGCTAATACTTCATGCGATTTAATCTAGCCTTTTACTCGATCACTCGCACTTCGTATAGCCATAACATTACCAACAATACAGTACGTGGTACCAACGTACCCAGCCTGGGTCACCAAGATGATGCTGGCCATCTCTTTTTGGCCGCAGAGCCACATTGTTTTAGCCAGTTTTGAGGTGCTTTCATCTAAATCAAAGACGAAGCTGACTTCCATACGCCTGAACCTACTTGTGCTTCGAATCAGGTGCCGATCGGTGTTCACGGATGGGGATTCTTCAAAAATATGCTCTCCCTGAAAGCAGATCAGATTCCCTTTTTTAACTGTTCCAACCACCGAAGACTGTCGATCTGTAGAATAGATACTCCTCAAATATTGTGTTCCCAAGAGTTCGAACAAGACCTCAAACATATAAGCGTACAGGGCCAAGCCGCCAGTGCCTTGGTAGAGGGAGGGTGCATTGGGCGCTTGAACCGGGATTCCTTCTTCGTTACACAAGCCATGCTTGAATACCGAATGGAAGCTTGGGAGTTGACTCAACTGAGCTTTAGCTTTAACAATTTCACAAAGCTCCAACAGGTTGAAGTACCACCAGTTAACTTCACCGGGCCTGCTGGCACTTTGCCTGACTGAAACCAAGTCCGGCTCTTCGTAATAGTGTTCCCAAGTTTTCTTGGCAGAGACCAGCCGGTCGATGGTCGGAGGAATTCCAATGGAACGAGTTCTTTGAGCCTCGCTGAGTGCCTCGATGTGATGATACTGACATAGGATCGCTATGTTTTGCGCTGAGTGGCTGCCGCCGGCGTCCAGCGGGACAATAGTGTGAGCTACGATGATTTGATTGTGCAGTCGACAGATACAGCACATTGCGCGGTTAGCTTCGAGCACCTCACTCAGCGTGTCTACTGGTATGGCTGGAGGATCACACAGCTGAAGGGATTGCCTGATTTCAGCGCTGATCCCTAGCTGCATCAGATCCCAGTCACTTTGCTTGCGCAGCTTTGGGATCGTCCATTCAGCGGCTTGAAGGGTTTCAGCCAGCGTTGAATCCATCCCCAGCGCGAACAGCTCGAGTACAGCGCGGGTTCTTCGCATGGCTTCATCACGGGAGTCGGTGAGTTTGGATCAGTATGCACCACCAACATAGGCTGAACACAAGCCATTTGCTGCGTATTACTGCGCATTAAGTGGTGAATCATGCTGCAATCTGACAGTAATCAGTCGAAATGAGAGCAGGAAATAGATTCGTATCAGTAAAGATTAGAAATGGAAGGAGAAAACCGCGAATCTTGCCAGCAAAGACTCGAAATGGAAGGAGACGCTCGAAATCATGTCGGTAAAGAGTCGAAATGGATCAGGAAACGGTAGTCGCTTGGCTAAAGCTATGATTTATAGGATTTTGTTAGGATTGGCCAGTAAAGAGTCGAAATGGAGGGAGACGCAAGGAAGTGCGTCAGTAAAGATTAGAAATGGGTCAGATGGCTTGATTTCAACCGATCACTTCACGTTTTATGTGCATCTTTACTTCCGAGCACTAGCGTTGCAGTTGAGCCTAGGTAATTTCCTGTGTAACGCAACACACACGAACATGCTCGCCTTACGCATAATGTATATTATGTTAAATCCTGTACCAGGTTAGAAAGCCGCGGATTCGACTGTCCATTTCCATTTACCCCTGGTCGCTTTTCCACAAAACCCCGTTTGCTGAAAAATCAGCGCTGTTGGCGCTCCATCCTCACACCCGCCCTTAGGTCGCCCTGTCACGGAATCTCCGTTTCCGTATCTGAAGCTTTGGTGACTGGCTAGCACCCAGTACGTCTGCTAAACGTAAATGCACCACGCAAAGATTCTAGCGCGGGTTCACCAATGACGCGGCCATTCATCCCATTCCTAATCTTTCCTCCCTACAGTCATTGGCGGCCTATTTGCATCCAGGGGCTAGAAAAGATGCTCAAGTATTGATAGCGGCAAATGTGGACTAGCAGATACATCGCCGATACCGGCCTCTTTCGGCTTACGGCAGAAATTATTTACCTTGCACCACTCGAACATGTGCATGGCTGATGGCTTTGTAGACACGAATCAATCTTAAAAGCGGCCACCAGTCATATAGAAAAATCTGCAGCGGTCGCCACATTGCCACCCAGCCAACGATCATCAGGCTTTCGCGCGCTGTGCCGACTACAGCGCCAGTGCCCAGTTGGCCAATGACATCGACTGCAATCAGGCAAAGGGTAACAAAGGCGATGCCGATCACCAGGCTGATGCGGCCATCTCGAAGGAGGTGTTTTAACTCACTGCGCGTGAGGCCTGCCTTATGATCAAAGTAATTGTGGATTGCCTCGATCATGATCGCACTTGGATCGCCCTCTGCTGGTAGGTGCTCAAGGTGGATTGTGATACGAAGCCGGCTGTCCGACGAAAATTCCGCCGCCCAAGTCTCAATGAACGCTTCAGCTTCGCGATCGAGATCCTTGTTAAGAAAAGGTGTCGGATCCATCGAGTTAAACAACTGCCCAAGCTCGCGTACTCGAAGTTGAAGGTGATGCTCTGGTTTTTTTCTCATGGCACTTACCGATTGTTATGCATTGGCAGTTTCGAGTTGCGCGACTCGCTTTCGCTGCGCCTCAGTCCTTACGCAGCGCGCTGATCGCCGCCGGCATCACCGTCAAACCCAAGCTCCCATTTAAACAGCCTGCCGATGAACCGCCGGTGAGGATGGCCAGCATCCAAGAAAGCTGAGTTTAGTTTTGCCGAAATAAACCGACTCGGGGAGATTGCACTCTCGGAATCATGACCGCAGCAATACCTGCTTGCCGAGCAACAGCCTTGCTGCCCAACCGCACCCAAAAACCCACTTACCTGATTGAGGTCAACTCTGCGACTGCCTGGGTGTCTACACTGAAACAAATAGGGTCTAACAGGCCCGTGGAGCACGTCATGTATTGGTTCCGTCATCACTACCGCGATCTTTTGCGACTCACCCTAGGGGTGTGGGTGTTGGCTGTGATCGTGACGGTATTTCACGGCTGCCTGGTGCAGCCGCAGCACAGCCTGAGTGCAACGCACGAGACTCCTTCCACGCTGCAACAGGTGGATGAACATGCGCTGCATGCCAGCGGCTGCCTTAAGCATTGTGCCGATGCAGCAAAGGCGATCAGTCCCACATCGCAGATCCCGACAGTGGATCTCGCCACTTTAGCGCTTGCCTTGCTGTTACCTGCGATGCTGCTGCTTAACCCCGCTCAAACAATAACCTTTGCTGCACTCGCACTGAAGCGCCCCGCTCCACCGGGGCCGCCAGCCCGCCTTATATTCGTCCGCTTCAACGATTAATTCGCCTTTCAGGGCGGTCACACCGTGGCCGCTCTGCGTCATTGCGCCGATTCGGCGCGGTTTAGTAGTCCCTGCTTATCTCTAAATACCCGGAGTTCTCCATGCAAACACAATTGAAACTGGTTCTTGCCGCCATTTTGGCCAGCAGCGTCTTCATGGCTTCTGCCGAAGATGAGCATCACCCTGTCGACGCACCTGCCAGCGCAACGGCTGCCAGCGCACCGTCCGAGTCGGCGATGAATAAAGCGATGAGCGAGCAAATGCAGAAAATGCAGGCCGCTCATGACAAAGCCGCCGCCGCGAAGACACCAGCCGAACGGCAAGCAGCCATGCAAGAGGGCATGAAAACGATGAAGGACAGCTTGGCCATGATGAGTAAGCAGCAAGGTGCTGCTGGTTGTACGGGCGTGGAGATGGGCTCAGGCATGGGAATGTCTGGCTCCAAGGACGGTATGGGTATGGGTATGGGTAAAGGAATGATGGAGATGATGATGAAAATGATGGATCAGCAGTCGTCGATGATGGATATGCCAATGAAGAAGTGACGACCGCTATCCACCGAGGATTGCGGCGCTGGCAATGCAACGGCGGTGTCGCCATGGCCTGCATGGCTAGAGCGACACCGCCGTACTACTCGATAGCACTCCCTTAGGAGTACAAAATCACGATGGCCTGCGCCAGGCTTCCATTGATTGAGTGATAACGACCGCTTGACCTTGCCATGGCAGCAAGGTTGAAGATAAGCCAACGTCGCAGAAAAGCCGAATGCCTCAGCCTTCGCATGATGCATTTTGTTATGAGGAGTCACCGATGAAAACCGTTGAACTGCAAGTCCAGGGCATGAGCTGTGGCTCATGTGTCAAACACGTCACCGAAGCGCTGCGCCCACTTGAAGGCGTCAGTGACATAGCAGTGGATCTACAAGCTGGACGGGTGAAGGTCAGCGGCGATTCGGACAGCCATGCGCTGCTTACAGCCCTGCAGGAGGCTGGCTATCCAGCACAGTTGGCGACAATGGAAAGCGTACCGAGTAAGAAAGCCTCGGGTTGTGGCGGGAACGGCGGCGGTTGCTGCTGTCGGTAAGCGATATTGTTAAACGGCAATTGATGACTACGTCAGGGCTAACCTGACACGGCCTATCACAACAAGACAACTCTATCGATGCTGCCCTATCGCAGTGCAGCCAAATTGCCGCCGCCAACCTGACGGAAATGTAATCACGCGCGGGCTGATGATGTGACATCTTGCTCGCAAAATGGCGGCTGGCACCGACTCTCTGAAGCGAGCCATGGCCCTACTGTGGCAGCGCTTTCGTATCTGCCTGGACTCCGACTGACTGGATACCCCTCGATGCATTCCAGAACATCAAGACGCACTTTCGTGAAAGCCTTGGCGGCAGGCGGGGTACTCGCAGGCTTTGGGCTGTGGCGCAGCCCGGTGTGGGCAATTACCAGTCAGGGGCAGCCGAATGTGCTCGCTGGCACTCATTTCGATCTGACTATCGGTGAAATGGGGGTGAACTTCACGGGCACGCCCCGCTCCGCCATGACCATCAACGGCAGCCTCCCCGGCCCGATACTGCGCTGGCGCGAGGGCGATACGGTGACGTTGCGGGTCAGGAATCGGCTCAAGGAAAACACCTCAATCCATTGGCACGGCATCATTCTGCCGGTGAACATGGACGGTGTACCGGGTCTGAGTTTTCACGGCATCGAACCGGGCGGCCTGTACGTTTATTCGTTCAAGGTCAAACAGAACGGCACCTACTGGTATCACAGTCATTCCGGGTTCCAGGAGCAGGTCGGCGTCTACGGCCCTTTGGTCATCGATGCAAAGGATCCCGAACCCTTCAGCTATGACCGCGACTATGTGGTGATGCTGTCCGACTGGACGGATGAAGACCCAGCGCGGGTCATGAAGAAACTCAAGAAACAATCCAGTTACTACAACCTGCACAAGCGCACCGTCGGCGACTTCATTGATGACGTCAGCAAGAACGGTTGGTCTGCCACCGTCGCGGATCGGAAAATGTGGGCTGAAATGAACATGAACCCCACCGATCTTGCCGACGTTAGCGGCGCCACCTACACCTACTTGCTCAACGGACAGGCTCCTGACAGCAACTGGACAGGCATTTTCAAGCCCGGCGAACGGCTGCGCCTGAGGTTCATCAACGGCTCGGCGATGAGCTACTTTGACGTGCGTATTCCTGGGCTGAAAATGACTGTCGTCGCCGCAGACGGGCAGTACGTGAAACCGGTGAGCGTCGATGAGTTCCGCATCGCCGTGGCCGAAACCTTTGATGTGATCGTCGAACCCACCGAAAATGCATACACCTTGTTCGCCCAGTCGATGGATCGCACCGGTTTCGCGAGAGGCACATTGGCTGTACATGAAGGGCTCTCGGCCCCTGTGCCGCCCCTGGATCCACGTCCGTTGATCACGATGAGCGACATGGGCATGGGGGATATGGCCGGCATGGATCATGGCGATATGACGGGTATGACCCAGGACTCGATGCAAGGCATGGAGAGTATGGATCACAGCCAAATGGCGGCCGGCGAGGACAACGGCATGCAGGGTATGACGGGCATGGACGGTGGATCGATGCAGAGCATGGATCACAGTCAGACGCCAGGCTCGGCAGACACGTCGGGGCACTCGATGCCGGGCATGAGCAGCATGGACTCGATGGAGCCCCACCCGGCCTCGGAAGCGAACAACCCGCTGGTCGACATGCAGACGATGAGCCCCACACCGAAACTCAACGATCCTGGCATGGGACTGAGAAACAACGGTCGCCGGGTGCTGACCTACTCAGACCTGAAGAGCACCTTCCAGGATCCCGATGGTCGGGAACCCAGCCGCACCATCACGTTGCACCTGACCGGACACATGGAAAAGTTCTCGTGGTCTTTTGACGGCGTCAAATTCGCGGACGCCGAACCACTTCATCTCAAATATGGAGAGCGCATCCGAGTGGTTCTAGTCAACGACACCATGATGATGCATCCCATTCATCTGCATGGCATGTGGAGTGACCTGGAGGATGAAAACGGTGATTTTATGGTTCGCAAACACACCATCGACATGCCGCCCGGCACCAAACGCAGCTACCGCGTGACCGCCGACGCCCTGGGGCGATGGGCGTACCACTGCCACCTGATGTACCACATGGAAATGGGCATGTTCCGCGAAGTCCGTGTACAAGAGTAGGAGCCAGACATGAACTTCGATAGAACCGCTAAACCGCTACTCGCCGGCCTGGCCATCCTCGGGATGGGTGTCATGACGCTTGCTTATGGGCAGACCGAGCCCATGCAAGGTATGGACGGCAACCAGATGCAGGAGATGGATCACTCCCAGATGCAGGGTATGAAACCCGCAGCGCCCCAGCAAAGCCGTACACCCATTCCGGCGCTCACCGATGCCGATCGCGCGGCGGTGTTTGAAAGCCATGCCGGCCACCAGATGCACGACAGCGCCATCAACTCATTTTTCCTGATCGATCAACTCGAGTGGCAAGACGCTGACAAGGGCAGTGCATTACGTTGGGAAGCCAACGGCTGGATTGGCGGCGACACGGATCGTCTCTGGCTGCGTACCGAAGGCGAGCGAACCAATGGCGTGACCGAAAGCGCTGAGCTTCAGGCACTCTGGGGACACGCCGTCAGTCCCTGGTGGGACGTGGTCAGCGGAGTGCGACAAGACTTCAAACCTGGTGCACCGCAGACCTGGGCGGCGCTGGGACTGCAAGGCATGGCGCTCTACGACTTTGAAACTCAAGCCACCGCTTACCTGGGCGAGGCCGGCCAGACCGCGCTGCGGCTCAAGGGTGACTACGACATTTTGCTGACCAACCGTTTGATTCTGCAACCCACTGCGGAAATCAACCTCTATGGCAAAAACGACCCGCAACGGGCCACAGGCTCAGGGCTGTCGGACACCGAGGTCGGCCTGAGACTGCGCTATGAAGTACGCCGCGAGTTCGCACCTTACATCGGCGTGACCTGGAACCGCGCCTACGGCAAAACGGCGGATTACCGCCTCGAAGAAGGCGAAGACCAGAGCGATACGCGCTTTGTCGTCGGTGTGCGAATGTGGTTCTAAGCCTGACCGAAAGATACATCCATTCTAACAGTAACACCCCACCCACGGCCCAGGCCGTCAGGAGCCTTGCATGTCATCGTTTAAAGCCCTCGGTGCTGTCGCTGCACTCAGCATCGGTTTGTTGTTGAGCACTGCCGCCCAGGCGCATCCAAAATTACTGTCCTCCACCCCGGTCGATGGCGCCACCGTGGCTGCACCGGCAAAAATCGAACTGAGTTTCTCGGAAAAGCTCACCACCCAGTTTTCCGGCGCGAAACTGATCATGACCGAAATGCCGGGCATGTCCGCCCACTCCCCCATGGGTGTCAAAGCGAGTGTCGCGGGTAGCGACGATCCGAAAATGATGGTCATCACCCCGGCAGCGCCGCTCACACCTGGCACATACAAGGTCGAGTGGAGGGCGGTTTCTTCCGATACCCACCCGATCACAGGTACCGTGACCTTTAAAGTCAAGTGATCCATGGACGACTCCATCTACATTAGCCTTCGCTTCGCGCTCTATATCGACTTGATGCTGCTCTTCGGGCTGGCACTGTTTGGCCTGTACAGTCTCAGAGGAAAGGAACGTGCAGACGGTGCCGTGTTGAATTTTGGGTCGTTGCTGGTGGGAACTGCCCTTATCGGCATACTGCTATCGATGGTGGCCATGCTACAGATGGCCAAGACGATGAGCGGCGTGTCCAGCGTCATGGAGCTGCATCACCACATCCTGCAGATGATGTTGATGGACACTGACGTCGGGTTGACCTGGATGGTTCGGATAGCCTCATTGACCTTGGCGGTCATCGCCGCGACTCTCAATCGACGAAGCCCGGCATTGAGCCTCTGGCTGGCCACATTGTGTGGGGCCATCGCCCTCGCGACGCTCGCCTGGACGGGACATGGCGCCATGGATGAAGGCAGTCGACGCTACCTGCACTTCACCAGCGATATTGTCCATCTTCTGGGTGCAGGCAGTTGGTTGGGCGCTCTCGCTGCATTTGCGCTGTTATTGCGCTCAACCAACCTCACAGGCGATCTGCAGATACGGTTGCTGGCTCGAACGCTGACTGGTTTCGAATCAGCGGGGACGCTTATCGTCGCAACCCTGACTATCACCGGGATCGTCAACTATCTGATGGTTGTCGGGCCAGCATTCGAGACATTGACCTCCAGCACGTATGGGGCCCTGCTGTCTTTGAAGGTCTTCTTGTTCGCGGGGATGCTGGTATTTGCGGCGGTAAACCGCTTTCACCTGAGCCCGCTGCTTGAGCGATCCATTCAGGCAGATACTCACACCGTCGCGATCAACGCTTTACGGCGCAGCATGATCCTAGAGTTCTCGGTCGCGGTGATCATTATGGGCCTGGTTGCCTGGCTCGGCACACTCAGCCCAGAGATGGAGATGTCCGCTGAGTCCCCATGAAGTGAATGATGAGCGACCAGCTCCGGGACAAACCACACTGCTCAATTCTAAGCCTGCCAAGTTCTGCCAGATTTTCAACCAGGTCCCAAAGCATGTTTTTTGAACTGGCATCCATCAGCCTCTCATGCATGCTGATAAAGCGGCACCGTTCATTCATTCTTCCAGAAGCTGCTTGCGGATATCCAGCAGTTCTTGGTGACGCTCCTCACTGGTCTTGGGATATGACATTTTCAGCCCATCCAGCACATCTGAAAATATCTGAGATACGATCAGTCGGGCATTTTTCTTGTCATCGGCAGGCACAACGTACCAAGGCGTCTCAGTCGTGCTCGTTGCACTAAGGCATTTTTCGTAGGCCTGCATATAGTCTTTCCAATACTTGCGTTCCTCGATATCCGCAGCACTGAATTTCCAGTTTTTTTCCGGCTTGTCGATGCGATCCAGGAAGCGTTTTCGTTGTTCTTCTTTCGACAGATGGAGAAAAAATTTGATGATGCGCGTTCCGTTACCTGACAGGTGGCGCTCCAAATTGGAGATCGAACGATATCGCTCCCGCCAGACAGTACTATTGTTTTCAAGAGCATCCGGGAGGCCCTCGCTTCGGAGAATTTCCGGATGGACACGGGCTATCAGTACCTCCTCGTAGTACGACCGATTGAATATGCCAATCTGTCCGCGTCCCGGTAGGTTGCGTGTGGTTCGCCATAGAAAGTCGTGCTCCAACTCAGCCGCGCTGGGATGCTTGAAGCTGAATACCTGGCAACCTTGCGGATTCACACCTGACATCACATGCTTGATGGCACCGTCTTTTCCTGCGGCATCCATCGCCTGGAAAATCAGCAGAATGGCATGGCGATTGGACGCGTAAAGCAGCTGCTGCTGCGCGCTGAGTTGCGCAACATGCGTTGTCAGAAGCTGGCGATATTGCTGTTTTGACTTGTAGAAAGGTTCCACCTTGGTCGGCCACTTATGGAGATTGACCTCGTCGCCTTCCCGTACTCTAAAATCCGCCGAGTTTATTTTCATATTCCGCCTTTCGGTGCCGCTGGCGCGGTGACTGGTTGTCTTGAAGCTGCATTGGCAACTCGCCATCTGATCAATGCAACCTTCAAAGTGTCGTTCAGGATTAGACAGGAGACTAGCGCATAACCGAATAATGCGATCACCCGTCTTCCGCGCAATACGCTGGGCCTGGTGATCAACGCCCTGCCCCTTCGCAGGCCTGCCCCACCCTACCCCATCGGCCCGCGACCACTGAGCAAGAGCACAACGCCGGTTATTGATCCTCTCCAAGCAGACCTAGCCGATAAGCCCACTGGGTCATATCGGCAGCGTTGTGTGCGTCCAGTTTTTTCATCAGATTGAGCCGATGGGTCTCTACGGTTTTGAGGCCGATACACAAGATCTCGGCAACGTCGCGATTACGCGCGCCTTCGGCGACCAGCTTCAAGACCTGGCGTTCTCGCCCGGTCAGGCCGACACCGCTGGCCGTGTGCCCAGCGCCGCGTAGTGCCATGACTTGAGCCGCATCGAGACCGGCATCGATATAGATTCTCCCCGCGCGCACCTGGGCGATCGCCTGGAGCAAATCTTCGCGGCGGCTTCGCTTGAGCACATAGCCGACCGCGCCGGCTTCCAGCGCCAACGCGGCGTTATGCTCGGAGACCGTGGAAGTCAGGGCGATGATCAGGATGGCCGGCCAGCGCCTGGCTATCAGGGTCAGGGCCGAGACGCCATCGAGCAACGGCATATTCAGGTCCATCAACACCAGATCGGGTTGCAAGGCGCGGCACATGGCGACGGCCTGCTGACCGTCTTCAGCCTCGCCAGCCACGTTCAGCTCAGGCACATCGGCCAGCAGCGCACATAACCCTTCGCGAATCATCGCGTGGTCATCCACCAGCAGTAAACGGCACTCAGGCATCGTCAGGGTTTCCAGTTTTTTCAGAGAGGCCGGGCTGACGCGCAGCCAGGGTCAGACCATGCATTTCCAGTTGCAACAGCGCAGCGACCATCGTGGCGGTATCCGCGTCAGCGGCGGCCCGTTCCATCAACGCAGCCGACGCCTCCAACGCTGCTTCAGCGAATTGCCCGGCACTTCCCTTGAGGCTATGGGCGATACGCGCAGCTTCGGCATGATCGACCTGCGCGACCGCCTCCTTGAGCCGAACCAGCAAGGCCTGGCAGTCCGCCATGAACAAACGCTGCAGACGAGGTGCGCGGAGTGGATCTTGTTCCTGGAGAGGCGTCAGCGGCGGTACGGTCCGTGCCAGTCTCGGTGCAGTGGGCTCTACGCTGCGCAACTCCATCCCGCGTGCCTGCTGGCGCGCAATCACCTGCGTGATCGCATCGAACAGCTGCGTCGGTAGCACGGGCTTGGCGAGATAGTCATTGGCGCCGGCTTCGATGAAACGTTCCCGGTCACCGCTCATGGCATTGGCGGTCAAGGCGATGACGTAAACATCCTCATCCAGCACTGGGCGCTGCCCCGAACGCAATTGACGAACCGCCTCCATGCCATCCATTCGCGGCATTTGCCCGTCCATCAAGACCGCATCGAAGATCTTCCGGCCGAGTATTTCCAGGGCCTCGACACCGTCGCGGGCATGAGCGACGCGATGGCCGAAACGCTCCAGGAACAACTGCGTAATCTCGCGATTGGTGGCGATGTCATCGACCACCAGGACATCCAGGCTGACGTCATGCCGCTCCAGGCTGCGCAGCGGCGAGGCCGTTTCGCAGAGCGTCGGCGTTGCGCCGCTCTGCACCTCGCACAAGGTGCGATAGAAATGCTGGCGACGCAGTGGCCTGACAACGCACGCAGCCAGGCCATGGGCGCGCAGTTCATCGGCGGACGGCAGTGATTCGACCTGCGAGGCCATCAGCACAATACGCGCGGTTGCCAACGCCGGGGCTGCACGGCACAGGTCGGCGAACTCGACACCATCGACCCGCGGCAGGCGCCAATTGACCAATACCAAGTCGAACCGGACACCCAATTGCGCCTGCTCGTGCATCAGGCTCAGTGCTTCTTCGGCAGACGCCGCTTCCTGGCACAGCATCTGCCACTGGCCGAGCATCTCCATCAATGCCCCGCGTTCATCGGCGTGCTCATCCACCACCAGGGTCCGCAGCCCCCACAACCTCGGGGCGTCGGCCGCGCGCGCCGGACACTGCGGCAAGGGCAAGGTCAGTGCAAAGGTCGAACCCACTTCCGGTTGGCTGTGCAACGCGATACCGCCGCCCATCAAGCCGGCCAGACGCTGGCTGATGGACAAGCCCAACCCGGTACCGCCGTAGTTTCGGGTGGTCGAGGCATCGGCCTGCAAAAACGCCTCAAACACCGAGCGCTGTGCGGATGGCGCGATACCGATGCCGGTATCGATCACCTGAAATCCGAGCAGGTCGCCATCCCCCCGCCAGACCAGCAGGCGAATCGAGCCGCTGGCCGTGAACTTGACCGCGTTACTCAGCAGATTGAGCAGAATCTGCCGCAGTCGCCACGGATCGCCGATCACCTGCCCCGGTACATCGGTGGCGATATGGCAGATCATGCGCAGGCCCTTTTCCGCTGCGCGCGGCGCCAACAGTTCGGTGACATCTTCCAGCACTTCGGTCAGATCGAACTCGACCTGCTCGATATTCAGGTTGCCCGATTCGATTTTGGAAAAGTCCAAGATGTCGCTGATCAGCGCCAGCAAGGCTTCGGAATGCTCACGGATGGCCGTGACAAAATGTTGTTGTTGCGCCGTGAGCAACGTATCCGCCAGCAAGTGATTCATGCCGATGACCGCGTTCATCGGGGTACGGATCTCGTGACTCATATTGGCCAGGAACTGCCCCTTGAGTTGGTTGGCCTGGTTGGCCATATCCCGGGCGCCCTGTAGTTCCTGGGTGCGGACCTCCACCAGGTGCTCCAGCCCGGCCTGCTCGGCCTGCAATGCATCGAGCAAGCGGTTGTACGCCCTGGCGAAGCGTCCCAACTCATCGGTGCGTGCCTCTGGTAAACGACGCGACAGGTCGTCGCCGCGAGCGGTCTCTTCGATTTCCCGCGCAAACCGGGCCAGCGGCTGCGCCAACTCGCGATGCAACACCCAGAGCAAACCAAGGGCCAGCAGGATAAAGCCGACAATCGCAAAAGGTACCTCGGCAAGAATCAGGCCCAACGCGCCGGCGCGCAGTTGCGCTTGCGGATACAGCGTCAACAGATACCAATCCGGTTGCGGCAGGTGAGCGACGATCATCGGCGTGTCGGCGTCAAAGCGGCCGATCTGCGGGAAGCCGACTGCCGCAGGTAAATCCGCGATCAGTTGCTTGAGCCTGTCGTGGGAAACCGCCCCCAGCGTATTGCCGGAAAGGTCGGCAATGCGCTGACCCTGTGCATCCAGCAACAGGCTGGGATAGCCATTGAGCAACTGCCCGATACGGGCCAATCGCTCATCCAGCTTCAGTTCATAGCCGGTCATGAACAATGGCTTGCCCGATGCATCCCGGGCGACCATCGCAACGCTGATCAACTGGCGGCCCAGCAACGGCTCGTAATAGGGGCCGTCCCACACAACCTCGGGCCCACCTGCCGGCAGCCCCTCGAACAGCGCCCGCAAATGGGTCGCCCGGGCCTGGGCGAAGCCCGAAGGAATATCGACTTGCGTGGAAAAAGCCGCCCCCGCGTCGGGAAAATAGAAAAACGTATCGACGGTCATCGCCTGGCCGGCCGTGCCGAATGCTTCGGCTGCGGAAGCGGCGCGGGCCAACCGCTCAGTGGCGGCGGCAGTGTCCGTGGCGCCCTGCCCGGGCGGGTTGAGCACCCAATGCAGGGTGCTGCGCTGGAAAATGTTGCTGCCGAACTCGTTTACCGCGCCGCCGTTCCAGCGTGACATGAGTCGTCTGGCGCCCTCCTCCGCATCGCGAAAATCGTCATTGTCGACACTGGAGAGCAACGCCAGGCGCTGGCTGAGATCGTCCAGCGCCTTGCCTTGCAGTTGTTCATACGTGCGCCAGGCGCTAAGCCCGGCGGCTACGCACCAACTCAACGCCAGCACCAGCGCCAGCACACAGGTAATGCGCAGCGCCAATGACGCGCGCCACCCCTTCATCACAGGTCGACCTTACTGGCGGCGGCACTGTCGAGCGTGGCGGCCACGCCCATTTTGCGCCCAATATCGCGGATCGCCCGTTGCGCAGCCGCGTCGTCACGCAGCGCCACCACCAGCAACCGCGTCACCTTGTCACCCGTTATCGCCTGCGTGGCTTCGCGCCGGCTGGTCAAGCCGAGGATACGCAGCTGTTCCTCAAGGTTCTTCAAGCGCGTCTCGTTGCCATAGGTGCCAAGATCCAAGCGCAGCCCTTCACCTGCCGACAGCCCCGTTACCACGGGCCGGGGCGTCCAGCACCAGGCAATCTGGGTCGGCGGTTGAATACTCGCGACCCCCTGTTCGACCGGTGAACCGAGGGCAGCCAGTCGCACATTCGTCGCGGCGGCCTGGGTATCCATCGCTGCCAACTGTTCGGCGGTGGCACTCAAGCGTGCATCGATGAGATTGGCCTCGCGCTGCATTTGGTCGGCCTGGTCGTACTTGTCCAGCAACACCTGTTCGCCTTCCTGGCGGTACGTCAGTTGGATGCCGATGAGATTCTCACTGCCCATCAAATTGCGCTGGCCGGGGAAATCGTCGGCGCTGAAGGTGTGTTGCCCACCGTTGAACAGCCGCAGGAAGTCCACGAACGCGCGGTCTCCGGTCCAGTGCCGGGTCAGCTTGAAGTTGGCGAAGCTGATCTCCAGGGCGACATCGGCACAGGCCCCCGGCGCCCAGACGAAGCTGGCGCTGGTGGGGAAGTTGAAGTTGTCCAGTACCGTCGAACGGCCACTGCATTGCAGCGTCAGGCGCGTCTGCTGGGGCAGCGAACGGGCACCAAGGTTGACCTGCGACGGCGCGGCGGACAATTCCACCACCGCCGCGGTGGCCTGCAGTATGGCGATGCTCTGCTTGAGCTCCGCCCGTTGCGCCACAAGGCCTTTTTGCTCGGCTTCCAGTGCCTGTCGGCTTTGCTGCTCCGTGGCCTGCTGGGCCTGACTCTGTCGCTCGGCACCGAGCAGATCGTTGCGCGCATGCTGCATGCGGCTGACATAGGCGTAGAACGCACCGGTCAGCGGAATTTGCACACCCAGCGCCTCCCGTCCGCTGTAGCGCTGCACATCGCGTTGCACGAAGGTTTTCACCGCTCCGCTCATAAAGGCCGGCAGTTGACCGCGCTCGCCGTACAGCAGCTCGTTGAGCATGACCGGGTCCTGCACGCCCTGAATCGAGCTGAGCAACTGCCCGCTCCAGTCGCCTTGCAGGCGGCAGGCCGCCACTTCGGCGGCGTAATGCGAGGAGAAATCCAACTGGCCGGTGGCCAACGCCCAGACCGCATCTTCACGCGGGTCCGGTCCCTTCAGCGCCTGGATCAAGGCGCTGCGCACGCTGTCGGCTTCCCAGAGCGGTGCGGACTTCACCGAAGGATCGGCGCCGAAGCCCCACGTCTCCACGGCCACCTGGAACGCTTGTGCATCGCTTTTCTGCAGATCGGCCACCACACCTTTCATCAACTGTTGGAACCTGGCCAAGGCACGGGCTTGGGTCAACTCGTCGCGCAAGCCGTTGACGCCACTCTCGATCGAACCGCCACTGGCCACGCCCTTGAGCACATCACCGCCCAGAGCATTGGTGATTTTCAGACTGCCCAGCGCCCCCGCTTCGGCATGCAGATCGTTGTTACTGGCCAGTTCAAGCAAACGATCGAGCGACACCGCGCGGCTCGCCCAAGGTGCCCGCTGTTCGGGCGGGATCAAGGCAAACCGTTCGGCACTGCGATGCAACAGCTTCAGGAACGGATCATTGGGCGTACCGACCACACTCAGGGCCAATTGCCAGTCACTGCGCGTCTTCAAACGTGTCTGTGCACTGAGCAGGCTGCCCTGGATAAACCGATACCAGGCGTCCTGGGTATCGCTTTGGTACTGATCGAGGAATTTCACCCGCTGTGTCTTCCACAACGCGCTGTCACGGCTGGCGAGGCCGAGTTCATCCATGAACGCAAAAATCGCGCTGTGCCCTTGCAACGTATAGGCACCGGAAAGACTCAACCCCGGGTTATCGCTATCGCTCCAGTATTCCGTCAGCCGGATCGGTTGCAGATTGCCCTGCAGTTCCGCCCAGGCTTTCAGCCACGTCAGGGGGCGTCCTTCAAGCCCCATGCTCTCCAGCTGGCCCAGCAAGGCGGCGCGTTGGCCCTGCATCTGCGCCATATCGGTTTGCCACTCCAGATAGGAGCGATAGCTGCTCCCCAGGGTGACCAGTTGCCCGGCGCTGGTTGCTTCCTTGGAACCGTAGGTCAAGTTCAGGAAACCCACCTCGGAACCCGGCAGCGGCAAGTTATCCATCGACTGGTTATTCAGGCGGGCATCGAGCAGGTTGATCCGGCGCACGAGGAATTCGGCATAAGCGGCAATCAGCCGTGGATCGCCGCTGTTCAACGCGCCGCGCAGGTTCTGCGAAATGAAACCATCGAATACCGGCGTGCGTATTTCGCTGTCGAACAACCTCACGTAGTCAGAGCGGTAGTGCTCCTGGACCTGTTCGATATGGCGTGAGAACGGCAGCAAACCATGCCATCCGCCCTGCTGCTGGTCAGATAAGCTGATCAACGCTTGGCGAAACCGACGCAGCGCATCCAGGTCGCTCTCCAGCCCACCGTTGAAGTCCTCGGCCGCTGGCGGCTCGTCCAGCGCGTCGGTGAGCACGGCTTGAGTGTGGTGGTCGGCATACACCAGCAATGCGCCAAAGCCGATACACAGCCCCAGCCAGCCGATGACTGCGGCGTGGGCCAACAGCCTGCGCCAGCGATGCCAGCTATCGATGGGCTGATAGGCGTGGCGTTGCGCAGGCAAAAGCCTGCCCAGCAACTCATGACTGAACCAGCCTTCGCTTGTGCCGTCTGCCTCTTGCCCTTGCGCGGTCAGGAACAGCCCGCAGAGCAGCGGCAACTCACTGTAGGGGTTGGCGTCAAACGCGGGTAACAGCAGATGCTGGAGACGCGAGCGCAGTTCAACGATGCGCTCCGGCAGGCTGAAAGCTTCTTCATCCGGCAGGCCACGCACGCCCAACTCGATGCGCAGGTCGAACAGACGCTGGCCAAGCCCGCTGAACATCTCTTCGAGAAACACCTGCGCCGCCCCCGTGCGCTGTTGGCTGAGCAGGCCAAACGGTTGCTCGCGTTGTGGCGGCGTGAGAGCGCAAGCCCACTGGGTGAAGCCCGGCAAGGCTTCGGCACCGGTAATGATGAAATACACCGGCAGACGGGCACCAAAGACCTTCACCAGATCATCCAGGCGGCGGCGCAGATTGTGTCCCTGCTCGGCCAGGCGCGCATCGGAGTCGCTCAACAAGCGCTGGCAGTCGATCACCAGCAGTACACCGTTGAGGGGTTCGCGGCGCCGCGAACGCAGCAGCCAGTACAGCAACCGTCGCCATTCCGGGCCGGCGTCGCTGTTGCCCTCCGCCATGCGGCCGGCGGGGTCAATGATCACGCCACGCTCAAGGAACCACCAGTCCAGAGTGCCAGTCGAGGCCGCTGGCTTTCCACCGCGGGTCGAACGCAAGGCCGAGGTCAGCCCGCTGTTGCCCAGCAACCGCCGGGTCCCGCTGCCACTCTCGCCCAGCGTCAGGAACCAGGGCAGCACATACAACGGTGAACCCAATCGACTCAGGCGCGACTGGCGCAACATTTGCACGCCGCTGTTCCAGTCCTGATCAAGCGCCGGCGCTTCATCGCGACGACTCTGGGGCAACTCGCTGTTCATCCGGCGACGCAAGCGCCAGGCATACCAGCGTCGCCCGACCCCGCGCAGGCAAAAAACCACCAACAGCGTCACGATGCAAATCAGCGGCACGTACCACAATGGCCAGCTTTTGTAGAGCGCCAGGCCCCAGAGCAATAGCACGATGCACGCCAGCAGCAGCACCCAGAGCAACAACACCCCTGCTTTCTTCAACATCAGCGCATCTCCAGCAATTGGCTGACTTGTCGACCCAGCGAGAGATCGAAACTGATGTAAAGCACGGTCAACAGAATCAACGGCACCCCGATCAGCAACAGCAGCGAAAGACCGGGCAAGCCCCGGCGCACCACACGCAGGCGCGTTGGCAGGTGGTCCTCGGGTTGTTCGAAGAGATGGCTGTTGGCATCCAGCGGCACCATCTGCCGATCGAGAATGATCCGCTCCAGGCAAAGCCGGCGGTATTGCATCAGTTCACCACCCGGGCGGGTCGCGTAACGCCCCTGGAAACCGCCGAGCAAGGCCAGGCCGAAGACCTCGCGGGCACCGACCGCCGCCTCGGGCAAAGCCTCCAGGCGTTGGAAGAACTCGACACCGGCACGACTGGTGGAAAAATAGTGGCGCTGCAACGGCGCCCGCCGCCATTCGGCCGCCCCGGGCCATTCGCCGGACATGGCCGCTTCGTCGATCCAGGCGACCACTGCGAACAGCGCCTCGCGCACTTCGGCTTCGGCAAAGTGCAGCTCGCGGGCCCGATTGGCGGCGCCATCGAGCTGCACGATGAGCGCCGGCGCAAGCGTCTCATAGGACTGTGCCGGATCAACGAAGCCGCGCTTGGCAGCCTCGAAACTCGACATCCAGCAGTCAGCCAGGCGGGGATTGATCATGTGCGAACCACCACCAGGTCGATACTCAGGTCAGCCGGCGGCTGGGGCAGGAAGAACGCCGCCTGACGCTCCTGCTGCAGCGTTTCCCAACCCTCGCTCAGCGTTTCCAGGCGGAAGTACAACGCGCCGGCCACCCGCGGCAAGCCCTGGGGCGGAACCTGCAGATAGATCAACTCAACCCCGGGCAACGCGCGGTTGACCAGGCCTTGCATGACGCTGAGAGCTCCCAGCTTGCCATCCAACGGTAGGCACTCGGCCAGCCACACCGGATCGACCAGACTGCGCGCCACCAGATAGTAACGATGCCGCGCGCCGAAAAACGCGTCCGGCAACGGGGCCTGATAAAACCCTTCCTGCAGTTGCAGGTGGACCAGCAACTCTGAGCCGATGCTGATCTCATTGAGCTGCTGGCCGATCAGGGCCACCAGTGCGATCGTCGCCGCGCCCGCGTCCTCATGCTTGTAGGCCGGCACCAACAGACGGCCATCCGGGGTTTCGCCGAGCATGTCGCAGACATCGGAAAACAGACTCAACTCACCAACAAGTTGGCGCAGGGTGCCGTAAAGCTGCCATGGCGACACCTGCGGGGTTTCCAGCAAATGCGTCAGCAACGGGCCATAGCGATTCAGTACCGCCAGGGCCATCAGGTGGTTGACCTGGGCCGCGTCGAGATCGCCCCGCCGCGACTCCCCCGGCTGCTTGTACACCGACAACTGCCGCGCCCGGCCGACCAGTTCGTCGCGGACTTCGCGCAAGGTTTGCAGGAGCATCGGCGATGCGGCCAGATTGACCGACGGCGGCACGTAGCGTTGGGCCGGCCGGAGGCGATCACCGTCTAGCTCAAGCCGTGCAATCGGCAGCAGCTCGTAGGCGCTCAGATGCTCCAACTCATCGTCCCAGAACAGCCGCAACACATAGGACATGGGGCGCACCCGCGCTTCCGGGGAGTCGCCGAGACGGTCACCGATCACTTCCGGATCGGCCGCCACGATAAAGCGCGCTTCGGCCCGGGACCCCGCCGACAGTGTCTCGAACACCTGCGCGTTGGCGTCCCCCGGCAGCAAGCGGCGTAGCCCCACAAACAGCGTGCGGCCGCCACTGAATTCGCCGAGGTCAAGGGTGCGCGACTCCAGCATCGCATTGCCCGGATATTCGGCCAGCGTGCCTTCGGCAAAGCGCACCGACAATTGCTCCAGCAGGCACTGTTTGGCAACCAGCGCGGGCTCGTTGATCTTCAGCGAGATCAAACCCCACGGGTACGGATGGTTCAACTCTGTGGTCCGGGTCAGACGATGCTCGATACGCGCATCGTTCTGTTGAAAATGCTGAGGCTGGAGGAACAAGCCCTGGTGCCAATACAACAACTGATCGATATTCATAGGGCTCGGTTTCAGGCAAAAAATTGAAAAAGCGTGGCCACTGCAACGCTCACGGCAAGCAGCTCAGTCCTGTGCGCCGGGCAGGCGCACCTCACCCTCTCGGGGCTGCACCGGCTTGGGCAACGCCAGGCGACTCTCCTTGCCACGCAACAGCGCATCGGGCCCGACGAGCAGGTCAATGGCGATGGGGCGCGGTGTGGCGGTCCAGGTCTTGCTGAAAAACCCTGTCGACGTCACGTCGACGCCGATCTGATAGAGCTTGACGCTGCGCGTCGGGTCCAGGTGCGCGTAACCGGCGGCGATACCGACCATCTTCGCGCCCTCCAGTCGCGGCAGGCTCAACTGGCGGGTCTGGCCCGGCTCGATAAACAGCCGCGTCAGCCCGATCATCCCGGGCGGCGCGCTGTTCATCAGCAGCAGGCTGCTCAGTTGCTGGGAACTGCCGGTGTAGGCGGAAAACGCACTGATCTGATCGAACTGCGTGACCACCACCAACAGGTTATGCGCCTGGCCGTCGTACTGATTGAGGTCGTTGTCGGCGGTGAAGCTCAGCTCGATGGCGTTTTCGGTGTAGTCCCATTTGAGCGCGGTGAGGGCCTTTTGCTCGGGGGTGAGGTCCTGGCTGCTGCAGGCGGCGAGCAGGATGCACAGGGCCAGTCCGCCCATGGAAAACTTGATGGAGGGCGCACGCCCCGCGCTGCTCACGCCATCACCAGCACAGCGGTCTGGCTCGGCTGCGAAACCGTCCCCATGGTGTTATTGGCGTTGTGCATGGTCTGGCAGGTGACACGCACGGCGGGCTTACCGGCGACCATCACTTTGGTGCTGCCATCGATGAAGATCATTTCACCCTTGACCTTGCCGCTGGTGACGCCACCGGCCACGCCCGCTTCATCGCCACTGGTCATCAACACCTTGCTCGACATATTCATCGCTGGCATGCCGTCCACCAGCACGTCCATCACCAACCCACCCGGGTCCGCGGCGCTGGTATCGGCAGCATTGGGATAAGGCAATGGCACTGGCCCGGCGGGCGGAACGGGCGTCTTGCAGATATCGGGCACCGTGGACAGCGCCATCGCACCGCCGTTATTGAGCATATACATAATCGATCTCACCCCAGCTTGATGCTGTCGCCATCAATGGCAACGCTACGTTGTGCATTCAGGTCCAGCGTGTCGGCCTGCACGCTCCAGTCATCGCGCACGCGCTGGCGCAAGGAGCCGGAATGAAGTTCTTCATGGCCTTCGACGCGACGGCGGCTGTCAGCAAAATCCGCCTCGTGGCGCACAGCCTTTTCGCGGTGATACACGCTGCTGTCGTGGCGCTCGACCCAGTGGTTCTGAAGATGCTCGCCACTCATGGCCAGGGTGCCGACAGTCAGATGGGCACGCTGCATCTGCACACTGCCCTGCTCGGCGCACACCCGTAATGCGAGACCGGCATCAAGGCTCACACCGTCGCGGGCCTGAATGCTCAGCGCGCCGGCGGGCAGGCTCAAATGCAGGTCACCCTCCAGATGCATACGCGCCGGTTGAGCGATGGCGCGTTCCAGCACGCTAAGGATGTAACCGCCTTGCGCGTCCAGGCTGACCAACACCTTGTCCCCCACTGCCGGACGCACCAGGCAACCGAATGCGGGTTTTAGCCAATAGCGGCGGCCATCGCTGCTGACCACGCCGAAACGCTCGCCATCCAGTGCGTTGACCTGCGCATGACGCAATTGAGCAGCGGCATCGCAATACTGCGGGGCTTCATTCATCTCGATTTTCCTAAAGAGGCAGGCTGCCATTGCTCGGCGGCGAGGCGTTCGGTATCTACGGGCTGGATGGCCTGGGGGTTGCTCTGCTGCCAGTCGGCCTGGGTGAAATCAGCGGCATGGGCATTCATGCCGGTCACGTCGGCGGCGACGAACGAGGCGCGTGGCGCAAGCAACGCGGTGCAGTCGGCATAACGCAACAGGGCGCGGTCAAAGCGCGCGCCTGGCATCTGGGCGTCGATCAGGATGGCCATCTCCAGAACGGCATCACTGAAATCGACCGAGTCAAAATGGCTGGCATTGAACAGAGCGCCCTTGAGATGGGCACCGGCAAACATCGGCGCGATTCCCTTGCTACGGTAGAACGACGCGCCCTCGGCCTGCGCGGCATGAAAATCGGCCCCGCTCAACGACGATTCGTCGAAGGCACACTGCTGCAACGACGCCAGACCGAAGCGCGCCTGATCGAGTTGGCAATCGATCAACCGTGCCTTCGCAAAATGCGCCGACTGGGCATCAAGGCCCGTCAGATCGCAGCGGTTCCATTGGGATTTGCTCAACTGGGCGGCTGCCAGCCTGATACGCGGTACGCGGCACTCCGCGAGTGTAAAAGCCTGTAGCTGCGCGCCCGACAGATCCAGATCCTCGCCGTGGCATTGCGCCCAACTGGTCTTGTTCCAACGCACATTCGTGAACAATGCGCCCTGCAATGAACACCCGTTCATGTACAACGAGTCCGCGGTGCTGTCGGAAAAATCGGCGCCGTCCAGGCGGCAGTCTTTCCAGTGGCTTTGGGTCAGCATGGCGCCATTGAATTGCGCGCCACGCGCATCCACTTGTTCCAGCCGCGCGTTGCTCAAATCGACACCGCGATAGTCGCCACCGGCCAGATTCAACGCGCGCAAGGGCTGCCAATCAGCCAGCAATGCCCTTAGACGCTCGGCACTTAATACCTCAAGCATGAGTCAGGCTCTCCTTGAGTCGGCAGCGCGTCATCAATGCCTGCTCCAGGCGCACACCGCTGCCGTGTACAGCGTCACTGGCCAAGCCATGCAAGTTGCTGCCACTGAGGTTGGCCTGCTCCAGGCATACCTTGCGCAAGCGGCCGTTAAGCAGGTTGGCGCCAGACCAATCAGCGCGACTCAAGTCACATCCCGACAGGTAGGCACCTTGCGCGACCAGCCCGACACCGTCGGAATCACTCAGGTCGCAACCGCTCAGCAGCGCGTCGTTAAGCCGTGCGCCGCGCAGGCTGGCGTGATTCAGATCGGCGTCTTGAAAACTGGCAGCGGTCAGGTCGGCATCGTCCAGGCGCACACCCGGCAAAACGCAGTGAGCGGCCAGGCGCAGGTTCTGCAGGTTGCACTCGCGCAAGTCCAGGTCGCGGCCCACCACCTTGGCGAAATCGGCTTTGCTGAGGTTGGCGCGGCGCATGTCCGTCGCGTCCAGTGTGCAGTCGTAGAGCTTGGCTTTGTGCAGGTTGCTGTCGGTGAGTCGTGCGCCGCTCAGGTCGCATTTATTGAGGCGTAGTTTGCTTAGATTGGCGTTGCTCAGTTGAGCCTTGTCGAGGCTGCATTCGTTGAGTTGGGCTTGTTGCAGGTTGGCTTCGGTGAAATCAGCAGCGGAGAAATCACAGTTCTGAGCGCGGATATCGATCAAGCTGGTGCCGCAGAACGAAGCGCCTTGGCATAGAACCCTATGAAACATTGCGTCCTGCAAGCGCGCCTTGCTCAGATCCGAAGCACCCAAGTCGCAGTCGATGAACTGACAGTGGCTCAGATCGGCGTTCTGCAGTCGAGTGCCATTGAGCTTGCAGCTCATAAAAGTGGTATTTCTCAGGTCAGCGCTGCTCAGATCGATTTCGCAAAGATCAAGGCTCTCCAAACTGAGGTCTTGCAGCGTCTTACCTGCCGCGTGCAATGCCAGCAGCCGCTCACGGGTCAGACTGCAGTATTCAGGAAGCGGGAGAATGGGGGCGAATTGGATTCGATCAGCCGCCAGCGCTTGGTTCATGGCGCTTAAAACACGGTCTATCTCAGCTTCCACGGCTTGAGACTCTGCTATGGCGGCAGTCAGTTTTTCCTTGGCTTGCGCCTGCTGGTCTGGAGGCAGCTCCAGGCGCTCAAGCATGTCCATGATATCGACCTTCGGTGCTGGCTGTTTAGCACGCGCCAACGCTTGCTCTGCATCTATGCCCAGCCGGGTCATCATCTGCTGGGCATACTCCATGCCTTGGGCCTTAGCCTTGGCGATTTCCGAATCAATTTCCAGCGCCAATGCCTCGGGGTCAAAGGGCTTGAGGGGGCGCATCGGTTCGCGCATCAGAACCGTAAAGTCCGTTTTCGCTGATGGTGGGTAATCGGTTGGGTTGAAAGGCAGGTTCATGCGAGTCGCCATCATCTGAGCGTATTGCATGCACTGCTCATGAGTTGCGCTTAACTCTGCATATTGCGCATCCGCAACGGCCTGCAAACTGGCGATTATCGGCCCGGAGTCGAACGGGGTTGGTTCGACAGGCGCAACCTTGACCGACTCGACGGGAGGGCGTGGCCAAAGCCGCTCAATCCAGACTTGCGCGTCCAGCACTGGATCACCCGCTCGCTCGAGGGCCATAGCCAATTTGACGATATCTTGCGCATCTATATCGAGTACCGGTACTTCGACGCGGTACAGCAGAAGAGCACTTTGCGCATCAGGGAACAGCCATACCGTATCCAGGTCCATCGACATTTCGGTAACGGGTACACGCTTATCCGCACGCTCAATAAACAGCCGTGGCCGCAGGCCCGGCAATCGCCCGGCGACCCTGGCCTCGGTAGGGTGCATGCCTGAGATCGACCAGGCTTCGTCGCCACGCCAAAAACCGGCGTTGCATTGGTCCTGCGCCACTTCATCGAACCAGCGCGCATCAGTATCCGTAGGTAAGAATGGGGCGCGATAAGCAGTCCAATGCTCGTCAAGGGTGCCCATATACTGGCGGCGCTCAGCGCTTTGTACTGGCAATGGCAAAAAACTCGCCAGGGCTGGCCGATCATCGGGGTCAACAACTGTGGCATTCGCCACTTCCAGTTGTGCCAACGGCATTCCTTGCGCGGCGTCCACCTCCGGATAATGGCCTTTGCCTGTCGGATTATCTGGCCACTTATTACCGCCATAAGCGCTTTCAAAGTCCAACGGCAGGTTATCCAGTTGACCGCTCACAACGGACGTCCAACCCAGAGGCCCTTTGCGCCATTGCCGCGGCGCGAGTACATGCAATGTTTTTTCCATATCCCCCAGACGCACCCGCACCGCCATGCCACCCCGTTGCACATCGGTCAACGGATAAGCCTTACCCTGTACGGCAAAGGTGCCTCGACTTTTCTTTAAACCCCGATCAAGCATCTGCTTGCCAAGTCGCTCGGTTAACCAGGCCCAAGTTTCCCCAGCGGCCATTACCTGATCTTCAGCGTCCACCAGCAGACCCAGGGTGACGACCACGCAATGAAGGTCCAGTGGTTTGGCATTGGCGAGCAATAAAAGGCTGGCCTGTTCACATTTGAGCTGCATCGGACTCTCCGAATAGGAAACTTACGCCTCTTTTTTTCCGTATCACGGCGCGGCAGCGGGCGGTGCAGCAGCATCGCCCGCTGCCGCGACCGCATCGGCGGCGCCATCAAGCAGGTCAACGGCGCCGTTTACAACCGCATTGGCTCCGCCCGCGGCCACTTTCACTGCAGCAAGACTTGGGCGTGATGCTAGCTTCAGACTTAACAGGCTGGGGCTGGGGGCTAGTTCAAAACACGGAAACTCCTGTACTTGATCCGACGTGATCGTTGCACCCACTATTGTGCCGCTGACTCTCATGAACTTATTAAAAAAGGCGTTACCGCAAACTTCTAAATCCCCATCCACAAGAACATCACCAGTAACATGCACCTGGCCTTCAAGATGTATAATCTTGTCCGACTTTATGACAATCCCTGCCGCATTGATAAGTATGCTATTCCCACCCAGCTTAATCTCATATGAGGTTACATTTTCATGGCAGTAAATATCTGTATTCTTCAACTCCATCTTTGAGTTGGATGCTCGAACTATATGCATTCCTTTCAGATATTCTGAATTTTTAATACTCGCCTTATGATACTCCCAGGCACTGTTGCCAACGCTTTTCTTATACAAACTGTAGTCGGCCGAAAGCGAAACCAATCCAAGTTTCACTGACACGCCAACCCCGTAGAGAGAGAGACTTCCGCTGGCTATATTTACGTCACCCTTCAATTGAAGCATTGAAGTTGTAACGTCTAATTTTGTGCTCAGCTTTGGGTTGGTTATTGCGTCTTTGAAATTATCAAATCCGCTTTTCTCTGATGCGCTATTTGTTGTGCTTGGCGCGGAGGCAAGCTTGCTGCTACTTGCGGGAGTGGGAGGCCGATCTTTAAAGTTGGCACCCATCAAACTCTCTGAAGAGCTCGTCCCCGCCACCGGGGCCGGCGCATGCCCTCCCCCTATGGATTGCCAATAAACACCTGGCACCTGATGCTTATACGAACTGGACGCCAGCTGCATATGCTTGTCCGTGCGCAAATGCGCCCCACTGACATCGCCCTCACCCAAGGTAAAACTACAACCGGTGGACGCCCCCATCTTCATCATCGGCCCGGACGGGCTGTCTTCCATCGCAAACAAATGCCCACCGGGAGTGCTCAAGCCACTTTGGGTCGCGTTTTCGCCGGTGACCACATTGGGATTCTCGGAGTTGGGCACACTACCGGTGATCACCGGGCGGTCCGGGTCGCCGCCCAAGAACGAAACCAGCACTTCCGTGCCTTTGAGCAGTGGGAAATTCATGCCGTGGCTCGAACCACTGGACAGCGTGGCCATACGCAACCAGGCCGAACCACGCGTCGCATTCTTCTCACCGCGAATGAACGGGAAACTCACCCTGTAGCAACCATGCTCATTGAGCAGCGGCCGACCGGTATCTTCATCACCATCCACCACCGCACTGAGCACGCCCTGCACATAAGGCCGCGGTGTCACACAGGGTGCGCGGAACTGCACGTCGCCGGGCAAGGCGATAAACCGCGTGTTGATCCCCTGCCCCGGCCCTTCCCCCTCCGAGCCGAGGCCCGGCAACGGCTGATAACCGTCGTGGTGAACTTCAATCACCTGATAACCGGCATTGAACAGCGGACGCGGGTGGCCGACTAACAGCATCGGATAACCGGCGCGCAACCCCGTGGCTCGACCGCTGCCATGAAACTCCCGTTGACGGCAACCGATGGCCTGGGCGCGGCGATTGGCCAACCATTGCCCCTGTTCGAGCGAACCGAAGTGTTCGCCATACAACCCTTGCCCGCCGATAAATACAGACGAACCAGAGACGGCCTCTCGTTGTGCGGTTGAGGCATCTGCGCCAAGGCTGGCAGCTGCCACCGAAGCATTGACCTCTAACTTCAACTGCGCGTTGCTCGCGGAAAAGTCCTGGAGCGTGACCCCCGCCGCTTGCCGCACGAGTTTGCGCTCGAAGGTCCGCGCCACCGCCAGGACCCGGCCTACATCCAGTTCCGAATCTTGGCGGCGATAGGTCAGCAGGCTGGGGAGTTGCGGCTGGTACAGTCGGTCGCCACAGAACACCAGCGCCTCGCCGTCAGGCCCCTGTTCAAAGAAGTAATACACGCCGAAATATTCAAGAAGACGTGAAATAAAGGCGAAGCTGGTTTCTTCGAACTGGCAGGTAAACGTCGCCTGAGTCAGCGGATCATCGGCCAGCGGCAGGCGGATATCGAAGTCATACGCCGAACCGGGCAAACCGTTCATACCCGGCCCTTCGACAGTCAGGTCGGCCAACTTGAGCACGTCGCGAATCAGCTCCGGCAGACTTTTGTCCAGCCAGATTTCCGAAAAGCGGAAATGCCGCAACTGCACGAAGCGCGGTTCCAGCACCACGCGGTAGTAGTAATACAAGGAGTCGGCGTCGAGATAATCCACCTCCGTGACCACGCCCTGATAGGGATGCGGCTGCCCCAACGCATCGCTCAGGGTCAATACCGCCCGGTTGCCCAGCAGCGCTTCGTCGTCGAACAATGGATTGATCGTGGCCAGCCGAACCTCGAAGCGATAGGGCTGAGAGAGCTTTTCCTCGCCCTGCCACTGCTGCACCCATAATGTTTCGAGCAGCAGCGAGGGGGCCAGGCTGGCGAAAGTGCAGAGTGCATGATCATTGAGAGCCATCAATCAATCCTTGTTCTTCAGTCGGTAAACGAGCGGTCACTCTAGGGGCTCAAGCAGCGCTTCACGCTCGGGTAAAGACCTGATCGCATCGATGTCTTGCGTGGTAATGATCCACTCGCCGCGCGCATCCACCGCCACATGCAAGCCGGCCAGGGGCCGCTGGTCGGCAATCGCCCCGAGCAAGACGTCAGACAGGCGCGGTGTCAGGCTCTTACGCAAAATGAAGTCGATATTGCGCGCCCCGCTTTCCACTTCCGTGCAGCGCGCGGCGATAGCGTCGGCAACCTCTTCTGCAAACGTCAGACGGACTTTCGACGACGCCAGCAGACGCTCGCTGAGCCGGCCCAGCTTGAGGCGCACGATGCCCGCCAGTTGCGCGCCCCCCAGGGTGAAGAACGGCACGATGGTCATGCGCGCCAGCAGCGCCGGTTTGAAATGCCGAGACAGAGTCGGGCGGATTTTTTCCGCGAGGGTGTCCGGGTCGGGCCGCCCGTCGACGCACAGGTTCTGGATTTCTTCGGTGGCCAGGTTGCTGGTCAGCAGCACCACGGTGTTGGAGAAATCGATCTGCCGCCCTTCGCCGTCGGACAGGCTGCCCTTGTCGAAGACCTGATAGAAAATGTTCACCACGTCCAGGTGGGCTTTTTCCACTTCATCGAGCAACACCACCGAATACGGACGCTTGCGCACCGCCTCGGTCAACATGCCGCCCTCGCCGAAGCCGACATAGCCGGCGGGCGAACCCACCAAGCGGCTGACGGTGTGCTTCTCCTGGTACTCGCTCATGTTCACCGAGATCATCGCCTGTTCGCCGCCGAACAGATGTTCGGCCACAGCCAGAGCGGTTTCGGTCTTGCCGACCCCCGACGGCCCGACCAGCAGGAACACACCCAACGGCTGTTGCGGATCGCGCAGGCCGGATTGCGCGGCCTTGAGGATTTCCGCGATCTGCTCGACGGCGGTGTCCTGACCGCGAATGCGCGTCTTGAGGTTGTCGGCCAGGGCCAATACGCCGCCCGCCGCATCGCGCAGCACTTTGCCCAGCGGCACGCCGGTCCAGTCGGAAACCACCTGGGCAATCGCATCGGGGCTGACTTCGGTGAACAGCAACGGCGCGTCGCCTTGCAGTGCGGTCAGGTTTTCACGGGCCTGATCCAGCTCGGCCTGACGTTCCTCCAGCGAGGCCAGTACCTGCACAACCTCGCCTTCGGCCGGAACCGGCAGGTCCTGTGCTTGCAGGGTCAGTTGCTTGCGTGCTTCAAGGACACGCAGCGCCGCGTCGCGCTCGGCCAGCCAGCGGACTTCCAGCGCAACCCGACGCTCGTCAATCTCAGCCTGTTCGTCGGCGATATCCGTCAGGCGCTGGTCTTCTACGGGGAAACCATTGCCACGGTCGCGCTCCAGTGCGCTCTGTTCACGCGCCAGACCGGACAACTGCCGCTCCATGCGCTCCAACTCGGCAGGCTTGATGCCCAGGCCGATGCGTACCCGGGCGCTGGCGGTGTCGAGCAAGTCGACGGCCTTGTCCGGCAGCAAGCGCCCGGTGATGTAGCGATCCGACAATTCGGCGGCGGCGACGATGGCGTCGTCACGCACGCTGACCCCGTGAACTTTTTCGTAGTGCCCCTTGAGCCCGCGCAGGATCAACACTGCGGTTTTGACACTCGGCTCGTCCAGCTTGACCAGTTGGAAACGACGCGCCAGGGCCGGGTCTTTCTCGAAGTACTTCTTGTACTCCGACCAGGTCGTGGCGGCGATGGTGCGCAACTCGCCACGGGCCAATGCGGGTTTGAGCAGGTTGGCCGCATCCGAGCCACCCGCCGCGCCGCCGGCGCCGATCAGCATGTGCGCTTCGTCGATGAACAGGATCACCGGCGTGGTGGAGGCCTTGATCTCTTCGATGACGCCACGCAGGCGGTTTTCGAACTCGCCCTTGACGCTGGCGCCCGCTTCCAGCGCACCGAGATCCAGGCTGAGCAGGCGCGTGTTTTTGAGGAAGTCGGGGACTTCGTCCTGGCTGATCAACAACGCCAGGCCCTCCACCACGGCGGACTTGCCCACACCCGGCTCGCCCACGGCGATGGGGTTGTTTTTACGCCGCCGGGCGAGGATGTCGATCATCTGGCGAATCTCATCATCGCGCCCGAAAATCGGGTCGATGCGCCCCGCCGCTGCCTTGGCGGTCAGGTCTTCGCAAAAGCGCGCGATATTGTCTTCGGCTGCGGGCGCACTGCCGCCGGCGCCGGCCAACGAAGCAGAGGCCGCGCCGGTCTGCAGGCTGTCCAGCGAACCTTCGCTGGAGCCGCCCAACAGTTGAGCGAACTCTGCGGTCAGGGCATCGGTGGAAATCGGCTTGAGCAGTTCGCCGTAACGCGTGCCAGCGCTGTAGTAGCCCAGGCGCGATACCAGCGCCAGCAGCAGCGAACCACCGCGAATCCGCCCGCTGCCGACCACCAGCGAGGCAATCAGCCAGGCGTCCTGAATCCATTCGGTGAGCAGGCCAGCGAACACCGGACGTCCCGGGTTGCCGTTTTTCAACTGCGCCAGGCCCTCATCCAGCAGCGCACGCAAGCGCATCGGATCAATCTCGAAGCGCGCGAGAATGCGCGTCGTATCGGCATCCGGATCTTCCAGCAACTGGCGCAGCAGGTGCTCCAGGGAAATCTCGTAGTGAGCGCGCGCCAGGGTCTGGCCCGCCGCGTTCTCCAGGGCCTTGGTGCTGTACACATTGAGCCGTGCGAACAGCGGTTTGAGTTCTACCTGAATCATCTAGCGAGCCCTCTCTTCGAGCATTGGTCCGTGTTCGGCCGTCAGCATGAATACAACGTCGTCCTGTGTGTCTCCGTCACCGAGCCAGGTATCCAGGCCCAGCCGCTGCCAGCCGCCGCCCAGCGAAGCGCACTGCTGCTTATCTGCCGCAAGACGCATGACCAGACGGCTGCGTAGCGGTGTCTGCAAATACAATCCCACCAAGCGTTCGAGCTTTTGATACAGCGCCTGCCCCGGCAATAACCCGTGAAAACGCTCGGTACTCAGTGCCGTCAGGCGGATATCCAGGGTGCCGCTGCGGTCCATGACTTCACGACCGAGCAGGCTGTTTTCGCCCAACACCCCGCACTGCATGCCCAGGTAAGTGCGTGCCGTGCGGTCGATCCGCAGGCGCGTCTCGACACACGGCACGACTTCCACCGTCACATCGCTGAGTACCGCCTTGACCAACTGCTGCAGCCCCAGGGCCGAGCGCGGGTACTGGTTGAACAACCCGGCATACCGCAGCAAATCGGTGGATTGATCGCGCTGCTCCGGACGCGCATCCGCAATGCCGATCAGCGCCTGCAACTGACGCAGGCTCTTGACGTCGCGCCGCTCGGTAATGTCGATCCAGATCCGGTGCTTTTCCCAGGCACGGAACAGCAACGGATAGAGCGAGGCATGCAGGATGTCGAGAAAGTCACGTCCCGCCGAATGGCCCAGCAGTTGCTCGTCGATCAGGTCTTCGGTGTAAAACGTCGGCAACGGCGAAGTGACGCCATACAGCCCGAAGAAGTTGGCCTCGATCCGATAACGACCGTCGTCGTCCTGCTCGATCCCTTCGATATCCCGCAGCGGAAACCCGAGCCCCAGCCGCGGCCGGACCCGCACGTTGTCGACGAAGTGTTTTTCGCTCGGGAAACGTAGGCGCAACAGGCGCAAGGCCTGGAAAAACCCGAACTCGCCGCCGTCATCGAGCAGCGGATCGATCACAACAGGCGTTGGTGCCCGATCTTCGCTGGCCATTTCAAGGTCTCGTGGTTGACGCTGTCGAACAGCGTGAAGGCGGTAAAGCTGTTGATGGCCGTACAGCCGGCGAAAAATTCATCGAGCACACAACCGAACAGGTAGAAATTGCCGGGGCTGAGGAAATAGTCGCCCCGGCACTCGACCCGGACCACACTGCCTTCGATCGGCAGCCCGCGAATAAAACGCCGCTCGTGGCTGACGGTGACTTTTTCGATGGCATCGATGCGCCGCTGGTTGGCATCCTGGGCCCCTTCGCCGACGCTCGGCAGATACAGCGCGAGCAGCCCGCGCAGGTAGTCGCGATCGGCCAGGCGGAAGTGGTTGGCATTGAGCTGCGAGAGCATGCGCCACAGCAACTTGTCGTCGAACTTGGGCGGCTGGCACGGTGTGATGCCACGGATGCTCTTGAACTCGACCCTGGGCGGCGTGTTGTCGGTGGGCTGGTTCAAATCCCCCAGGCGCAGGCTTTCCGGCAGCTTGCCATTGGTGCAGAGCAAGCCGATGGACAAGGTCATCTCGCCCGGCACTTTGCCTTCGCTGTAGGGCAGGCTCAGATAGTGGTCATAACCTTGGGCATCGATACTCGAGGCGCGGATGCGCAGGTTATACGTGTCGCGCTGCGAGAAGGTATTGAACGGTTCCAGCAGCCGCTCCCCGCCTCCGGCGGAATAAGCACTGACCTTGAGCACCGAATGAATCCGCATGCTCATGCGCTGGCCATGGTCGGCAGGCTGGATGCGATAGTCGACTTGCTTGTGGTCGATGCGCAGCGGGTGTGCATCCTGGGCGAACAGATTGATCGCCGGCGTCACCCCCAGCAAAAAGCTGTTGGCCGACAGGTTCGGTGTCCAGTCCGGCAGGTTCTCGAACATCAGGCGCACGCTGAAGCGCCCGTCTGCGCCTCTGGCTCGCCACTGTTTGAAGCCGCGAAGCTCGATAAACAGGAATTTCTCGGGCAGCGCGAAGTATTCCTGCAGGCACCGATAGGCCGGGTGCGCGGTATCGGGAAACGGCAGCAAGGCGTTGCTCGCATCGAATCCCAGGCCACGCAAATGGCTGGCCGGCAATACCGTCATGGGCTGCTCTTGCGCAGAGATGCGAATCTCGCGCAGGTTGAGCTGCAACAGACGCAATAACTTGGAGCCATCGACCAGGCCATCCCCCAGATAGAAACGCAGGCTGTCGGCCAGCCAGCTATTCGGGTCAGCGGTGGTAAAAGCGAAGTCCAGGACCAGGCTGCGCTCTTCACCGGCGCCGCCGTCCCAGCGGCTGCCGAGCAGTTGCAACGGTTCCAGGTCGACCGCCGCGGTGCTGCTGAAGCGCACGCGCTGGCCATCGACCGGCACCGAGGCAATTTCGCAGCCGGGCTCGATACGCGTAACCTCCTGCAATGCCGTGCGCGGCTGAAATTGCAGCAGCGTCAGGCAGGGCAACGGTTGCAGGTAATGGGGATAGAGCAGCTGCGCCAACTCTTGAATGAACTCGGGAAACTCGTCGTCCAACCGTTGGCGAACCATCCCGGTGAGAAACGCCACGCCTTCGAGCAAGCGTTCGACGTCCGGGTCATTGGCCGAGTCCACCCCCAGCAGCGGCGCCAGGGCCGGGTTGCGGCGGGCAAACTCATCGGCCAGACGCCGCAGTTGGTTGAGTTCACTTTGATAATGGCTGTTGAGCATGACTTAGTGCATCGCCAGGGACACGCGACCGTCCGAAGACACACGCGTTGCCAGGTGAATAGGAATGTCCCGATCGTCGATCGACACCACGCCCTCAAGACTGAAACTCAGCGACAACACTTCCTGGGCACCTTCGGCGACCAGGATGCGCGGCGATTTCAAGCGAGGCTCGTAGCGGGCGATCATGCGCGTCATGTTCTCGATTATTTGCGTGGTCTCGCCGGTCGCAAACGAACCGGCCAGATTGGTGAAGTCGGGTACGCCAAACTCGGCGTCAATCGGCACGCTGCCGCGCCGGGTATTCAAAATGCGTTGCAGATGCTGGACGATCGACTGCGTCAACACTTCAGCCTGGGTCAGGTGCGTGCGACCGGTTTCGGCCTGCAGGCTTGTGATGCGCTCCAGCAATCGCTTTTCTCTCAACGCGGTGTACCTTCTGCAATAACAAGAACACCGCCCTGGACCAGGGCGGCATTGAACTGTCGAGCCTGGCTTACGCTTTTGGCGCCAACCACGAGTCTTCGGCTTCGATACCGTCCGGCACCCAGGTCCAGACGATTTTTTCGTAGGTGATGCCGATGTCTTCCATATGGCCCATTTGCTTGAACTCAGGGCTCAACACGTTCGGCACCCAGGTGCGGGCCGAAACGAGCACGGCATTGCTCAGGGTGATGGTGTAGTACTTTTCTTCGGTGCCTTTAGGCGAGATCCGATAGAACTCCAACACAACAGACTTGAGCTGCTCGCCGGAAGTCAGGGCTTGCAGCAGCTTTGGAGAAGACTTATCGATTTCCTTGGTCAGGGTCATGCCCTGGTGGACACGCTTGCCGGCCGGCAGGCCGGTCTGCGGGTTCTTGGGAATATCGATCAGGTGTTCGACGGCCTGAACAAGGATCTTTCCTTCATGACCGGTAACCGTGCTGGAACCTTCGATCTTGCCTTGGTTCTGGCCTTCGATACTCAAGTAGCATGGCATTGGCATAACGTGTACTCCGGGTTTAATCAGTGAGTTTTCAGGCATCGATCAGCGCCTCTGGCCCTGTCTCGCTGCGTTGAATCCATCTTATGGAAACGCCGAGGCAATGACCCTCGGGTGAACACCTGAATGGGCAACGGCGGCGTTGCCCATTCGCGCTACCGATCAGCTCTTGTCGAGCTTGCCCACCAGCGACAGCGTGAAAGACGCGCCCATGTACTTGAAGTGCGGACGGACTTTCAAACCGACGCGGTACCAGCCTGGATCGCCTTCGACGTCGCTGACGGTAATCTCCGCCTGACGCAGTGGACGACGGCTGCGCACACCGGCGGCGGGGTTATCCATGTCGGCCACGTACTGGCGAATCCAGGTGTTGAGTTCCGACTCCAGGTCGCCACGCTCTTTCCAGGTGCCGATGTTTTCGCGCTGGATGACCTTGATGTAATGGGCCAGGCGGCTGACCACAAAGATGTACGGCAGTTGGGTGCCCAGCTTGTAGTTCAGCTCGGCTTCCTTGCCTTCTTTGTCATTGCCGAAGAACTTGGGCTTCTGGCACGAGTTGGCGGAAAAGAACGCCGCGTTATCGGTGTTCTTGCGCATGGTCAGCGCGATAAACCCCTGCTCGGCCAGCTCGAACTCGCGGCGCTCGGAAATCAGCACTTCGGTCGGGATCTTGGTCTGGGTTTCGCCCATGGCCTCGTAGTTGTAGATCGGCAAATCACCGACGGTGCCGCCGCCCTGTGGGCCAATGACGTTGGCGCACCAGCGGTACTGGGCAAAGCTGTCGGACAGGCGACTGGCAAAGGCAAACGCAGCGTTGCCCCACAGGAAGTCCTGGTTGCCGCCACCGACGTTTTCGTTGTAGCGGAACGTCTTGGCGGGGACCGTGTCTTCGCCATAGGGCGTGCGCAGCAGGAAGTGCGGCAATGTCAGGCCAACGAAACGCGCGTCGTCGCTTTCACGAAAGGCATTCCATTTGGTGAACTGCGGCCCCTCGAAGACGGCTTGCAGATCCTTGAGATTGGGCAGGTCGGCAAAGCTGTCGATGCCGAAGAACTGTGGTCCGGCCGCGGCGATGAAGGGCGTGTGGGACATCGCCGAAATCGCGGCGACCGACTGCAGCAACTTCATGTCCTGCGGGCCGGGGTTGAACTCGTAGTTACCGATGATCGAGCCGAACGGCTGGCCGCCGAACTGGCCGAACTCGGCGGTGTACACCGCCTTGTACAGACCCGAACGGGTGATCTCCGGCGCATCCTCGAAATCTTCGAGCAGCTTCTCTTTGGACACGCTGAGGATTTCCAGCTTGTTGTTCTCGCGAAAATCCGTGCGGTCGACCAGAAACTTCAGCGAGCGCCAGGACGACTCCAGCTTCTGGAACTGCTGGTGGTGAATGATCGCGTCGACCTGCCGGCACAGCTTGGCATCCAGCGTGGCGATCATGTCGTCGATCAACCCGGCGCTGACCTTCTCGGCCTGCCGGGCCGGCTCGAGCAGTTCGGTGACAAACGCTTCGAGGCCCTGACGGGTGACGGCATACGCCTCGTCGCCCGGCTTGACGCGCGTCGCTTCCACCAACTGATCCAACAGGGAAACCGACTCGACCGCCCGGCCGGTCGTGCTCGCTGCCTGACTCTTTTCTTCGCTCATGGGTTATTCCTTGTCCTTTACGCCAAGTTCCGAGAGCAAACGCTCGCGGGCCCCGTCATCGTTCATCAGGGCCTGCAGCTGCTTGCGAAACTCCGGCAAGTTACCCATCGGCCCTTTCAAGGCCTTGAGCGAATCCCGCAGGGCGATCAGTTGCTGCAACTCGGGAACCTGGGCCACGATGGCATCCGGCTCAAAATCGCGAATGGACTGGAAGGTCAGCGAGACCGGGATCTGCTCGTCCTCCGGCGCGTTTTCCGCCAGATGATTGGGCACCGCCAACTGCAGGCTCAGGTTCTGGCCCTTGAGCACATCGGTGAAGTTGTCTTTGTCGACGCGGATCGGTTTGAGGTCTTCAACCGGCGTGTCGTCTTCACGCAAGGTGAAGTCGCCGATCACCAGTTGCTTGAGCGGCAGCTCGACCTGTTCCTGCGCGCCGCCGGTGTCAGAGCTGTAAACAATATTGACGCGCTCTTTAGGCGCGACCGAACCTTCACTAGCCATTAAATCTCACTCCTGTTTACCGGACTCGCTCAACGCAGCCGTTAGAAAACTCATGGCATGGATATGCACACGCCTGCCAGGTATTGCCTGTTGCCCATTCAACTTGCCGGCGGGCTGGCCAAACGCCAGAACGCCGGCAAATCCATTGCAGCCAACTGTTGCGCCCACAGCGCTCTCGAACCGCCGTCGTCATGCGCCAGTGCCAACTCCAACAACGGCCGGACCAGCTCCGGCTCCCAACGATCGAGGCCCTGCTCCGTCGCTTCCTGGAGCAACACATCCAAGGCAACACCCAACTGAGCGCGCGGGTCGAAACGCTGTAGCAGATGGCATTGGGCAGCGCGCAGGCGAAACCGCTCGCGGCCGCTGCCGGCCTCTCGCACGGCGGCCTGCAAACGCGCCAACGCTTCGTTCAAACGGCCTTCGGCGGCATCACGCGCGACTTCATCGATCAGCGTTTGCAGCCCATCCGTGGCGCCGCTGCCGGCCGCCGGTGCCAAACCTTCGAGCCAACTGCGGGTCGCGCCGTCGGCGAACGGCTGGCCGTCGGCGAATGTCAGCTCGACCAGCGCCGGCAGGCGCGCCAGAAAATGACGGGTTTCCAGGGCCAGGCTGGCGGCACCGGCCTGCGCTGCCGAACCGAGCCTCAAGAGCGCGGCATGACTGGCCCGATTGAGGTCCAGCCAGCACGGATAACTTGGTAACCGACCTTCGCAAAAACGCACGATGTCCAGCGGCTCGCCAACGCTCTGCAAGCGGCTGAAACTTTCGAGTTCCGCGTCCGAAGGCGGCGGCACGCGTGTCGTGTAGCCTTGCGCAGGAGGGACCTGCTCCAGGGTCGTCCACGCCAATTGGCGATTGAGGCGAAACAGCAATGGCAAGGTCGCCCGAGACTCCAGGCAAAACCCCAGCAGCGGTGCAAGCGAGGCAAACACGCTATTGACCGCGTTCTCGATGGCTTCATCGCTCTCAAGACGGCCCAATGGCGGAGCCGGCACAAGGGCCGGGAGCGGCGCCGAAGGGGCGTGCGCAACCGGCGTCGGGAGCGCTGTAGGCGCATCGACTGCCGCTGGAACCTCTTCCGCCGTCACCGCTATTGGCTCGACACCCGCTTGCACAGGCAACTGCGATAGGCGACGACGCAACGCAAAAAAACTCGGGCCGTCGGCGTCCCGGTCGCGCCAATGGCGATCGATGGCGTCCCAGTCTTCGAGCAACTGCGCCAATTGTTCTCCGGGCACCGCTTCGAAGTTGGCTTCAAGTTTTACGGCGAGCCACTCGAGCATCCACTCGGCCTGGTTGCGGCGGGCACGCAATCTGGCCGGCGGCGGGGTCAGGGTCTCCCAATACAGCTCAAGCATTTCGCGCACTATATGCACGCCGGTCGCCAGGCCGGAAATGCCTTGCAGAGTGGTCCAGGCACATAACAACCAGACCGCGGCATTAAAGTCCTTGCCCTCTTCTCGCAGCACTTTTACACAGGCATCGGCGACTTTCTGCCAATCCACTCCGGACTCGGCGTGGATATTGTTCAATTTATCCACTTCGATTTGCGCGAGGGAAAAAGCCAGCCCTTCCCGAGGATTAACGCCAGCAGGATGAGTCAAACTGATCGCAAACGAACCTACTTCCCGGTCGAGGCAACTCATCCGTTACTCCTTACTTCAACAGGTTGTTTGATACATCGTTGCCGCGTAAAAAAAATCGCCGCCGATGCCGGGTTGATTTATGCAGCGGTGACGATCTTCATTGATTGATCCAAGGCCCGATATTCCGCCCACCGCGGCTGTAATCCGCCAAGCCAAAGCCCCGCGCGTTGAAGCGTCGGACAAGCATGTGTCAGCCAAGGCGCCGGGGCCATCGGGTGAACACCTGAAGTACTCGCCGGTTTAACGTACCCGTTCAGATCATCGCGCCGAAAATAACAAGACCAATACCCAGCGCACTTTGCTTGAGAAACAAGCGCACGCGTTCACAGCGTGGAAACACATAAACGCTGTCAAATTCGAATTCGCGTCAATCTATCAAGCGCCTTGCAGATGGCTTGACCCTGCGTTGCAACTTTTCAATTATTTTCAGGCGCCCGCCCCCGCTCTTGCCGCCGCCAGAAAGTGCGCAACAAGTTGGATACAAGAGGGATTGTCATTACTTTCATGGAGAAACCGGTTATAAGGAGCACAACAACCCATTCTGACTGGCTGCCGCTAGGCAGCACGGACGTACAGTGGGAAGATGCAACGCCTGTTCACGGGGCGTGAACATAGGCTTTCCGGGTTGTAGTGAATCCATGAACAAACCAGCCTCACTGATATGCGCCCCTAAACACGTCGGCTCCAGGCACGCCCATGATCACTTCGAGGTCAGCGCCGAGCCGGTTGCCAACCAACTGCTGGCCTGGCGTGATCGGGTCGGACACGTCATCGACGTCCTGCCTACATCCCACGCAACCACCACGCCCTTCAACGCGAGCATTGACCGCTACAAATTGGGTGATCGCGTTTTCACCGACTGCTCAAGCGACGCCTTGTTGCTCGACCGTTCGATTGCGCGCATCTCTACCGACAAGGTCCGGGACTATGTTTTCCAGGTCTTCACCCAAGGCGCAATGGAGTCCATTCGAGGCGGCCCCCAGGAACATGGCGCGTCCGCGAGGGCGAGCATCGTTGCCATGGACATGAACCAGCCGATCAAAATGAGCCGGGGGCGTTGCCGCGTATTGACCTTCTTTGTCTCGCGCCCGGTGGTGGAAGCGGCGCTGCCGCATGCCGAGTCGATCCACGGGCGTGTCTTCGAGAATACGACGCCTATGACCCAATTGATGATCGAGCACGTCGAGGCGTTTTCCAGAAAACTGCCGGTTATCAGCAGCGCCGAGGCCGCGTCGACATTCGATACCGCCGTTCAACTCATGCTCGCGGCCTTCTCGAAACAGGCCAAGCTGGGTGGGCACGTGCGGGCGGCGGCGCGCAGTGCGATGTTCGATAAAGCCAGGCGTTATGTGCAAAACAACCTGTATCAACCCTGGCTGACGCCAGAGTACGTGCTGATGGTCATGCAGCTGCCTCGCGCCACGCTCTACCGTCTGTTCCAGCATGAGGGAGGGTTGGGTCGCTACATCCTCAACTGCCGCCTGCGTGAAGCCGCGGACGAACTGGTGCGCTATCCGGACCGCCAGGTGATTGAGATCGCCTACAGCCTGGGCTTTAACAGCGCATCGGCGTTTACCCGCGCGTTTCGTCGTCGCTATGACCTGGCGCCGCAGGACCATCGCCTGATGGCGGCACAGCGAATGGGCAACGCTATGCCGGGGCACCGTAACGTCGCTGGCCGAATCGATCAGTGAGCCGGCTGGCGCGCTGGAAATTTCACCAGTGCGAACAGGCTGACCAATAGCGCGCCCAGCAGATACCAGGAAGGCGCCATTGCGTTCTGGGTAACTCCGATCAACCACGTCACAAAAAACGGGCAGAACGCCCCGAAGATCGTCACGCCGAAACTGTAGACCATCGACATCCCCGTGGCCCGGTGATGCGCCGGAAAAGCCTCCATGATCATGACGGTAGCGACGCCGTTGTTGCCCATCGCGACAGCCGAATAGATGCCGATGATCAGCAAGGAAGCCAGCTCGCCGACCCCATGGGTCAAGGCCAGGAACACCGGATAGACCAACAGGATGCTGAGGATCATCGTCACGTATTGGGTCGGCTTGCGTCGCGGCAGCCGGTCGGCGAACCGCGCAAACAATGGCGCGGCAATGAACAGCATCGCGCTGGAAAAGCACGCCGAAAGCAAGCTCATGCTCGGCGACAGGCCTAACGTGCGGACCAGATAGGTCGGCATGTAGAGCACCATCAGGTAGATGCTTGCGGTGGGGGTTGCCATCATCAAGATCCCCAGCAATAGCTGGGGGCGATGGTTTTTCAGCAAGACACGCAGCGACGGCGACTGGATACCACGCCGTGTTGTCTCCACCATATTGCGCCGAATGAACCACCCGAACGGGGCAATCAAAAGCCCAAGCACGAAAGGAATACGCCAGCCCCAGGCCAGCAACTGTTCGGGGGTCAGCAATGCGGTCGTGGTGGCACCGACAACCGCCCCCACCAAAACCGCGGCCGCCTGGCTGGCAGAACGCCAACTGACCAGATAGCAGCGTTGATTGCGCGCCGCCAGCTCCATCAGCACCACGGACGACACGCCGATCTCCCCTCCGGTCGCGAACCCTTGCAGCAACCGCGAGAGCACCAGCAACACCGTTGCGGTGACGCCGATCGATGCATGCGTCGGCATGAACGCGATCAAGGCGGTACCGGCTGCCATCAATAGATTGGTGACATTCAAGCCGGCTTTTCGCCCTTTGCGGTCGGCGAGGTTGCCGATCACGATTGCGCCCAGCGGGCGCATCGCGAAACCGATGCCAAACGTCAACAATGCCATCAGCAACGAGGCGAACGAACTGTCCGATGGGAAAAACAGCTTGCCGATGATCACGGCAGAAAAGCTGTATACCGTGAAGTCGTAGATCACCAGGCCATTGCCAACGACTGTCGCCAGTATCACCTTCTTCGATTGCCTGAAGGTCACCGGACAATCGCCAGATTCAAGATAAGACATTTAGGCCGAGGTCCCGTCGAGTCAATCAAAGCGCGCTGGGTAGCGAACACGTGGGCCCAAAAGGCCCCTCATGGGCACGTTGGGCGCTAACAGCTCGATCGACGGGCTATTGATTTGTAGTAGCGTCCTGGCGGGAGCATCCTACGGAACAATATCAGGCTTGTATGTACCCCTTTTATAACGCCAGCAGGCGCGCACTCACTGCGGCTCCGCGCCGCACGCTTGATGTCGGAAGATCACGAGCGCTCGCACTGATTGACCCGTTGAGCGCCTTTGACGATCGCCCAACCTATCAATCAGCCCGCGGCTCTTTCCCCCACACGTTGACGTGACACATTCAACGCCACCAACGACGCCAGGATCGCCATCACCATCCCCGCAAGAAACCCACCGCTATACCCCGCCTGCGCAGTCAACCCCACCAGCAAGGTCGAAGACAGCATTTCCCCCAGATCACGCGTGCTTTGCACGGCGGTCATGTCCGTACCGGCCTGGTCGCTTTGCGCGGCGAAGGCCATGGAGGCAGTCATGATCACCACCGAGGTGGCGCCGGTCGCGAACGAGCCCAGGCCCACGGCCAACCAGATCAGTCCGGTTTGCGTGGCAAGCATGCCGTTGGCTTGCAGCAGCCAGGTCAACGCGGCAGCGCCGGCCATGCCCACCGCCAGGATGAACGTCGGCCACAGCCCCAACACCCGGATCAACCATGCACCACCGCCGCAGCCGAGGACGATGGTGACCACGCCGCCGCTCATGCCCAGTTGGCCGATAGCCTGCAAGGACCAACCGGCGTCATTCAGGAACAGCTTTGACAAACCAAAACCCGACACTGACGTCATGGCCGACAACAAGGCGAGTACCACCAGCGCCAGCGCCTTCGGCCGCTTGATAAACCGCCATAATGAGGCATGCGCCACATCTGGCTGTTTTTCCTTGGCCGGTGCCACGTGCAGCCAGCCGACGCACACCAGACTCAACAGCGGCACCAAAGCCAGCAGACTGAACGCGCTGGTTTGCCCCAGGTAGCCGCTAAGCAGCAAGGTGCCGGCGCCGCCAACGAAGAAGCCGACCATGGTGCCGCCCACTTGGATGGCGTTAATCCGCGCGAGCATGTTGCCGCTAAAGTACTCGGCCGCCATGCCGTCGGTGGCGATGTCCTGGGTGGCGCTGGCCAGCGAGGCAACAATCAGCAGGCCCACGGCGATGCCTGCCGTCTCGACGCGCAGGCCGATGCTTGCCAGGCAGGCAATGCACAGCAGCACCAGTATCTGCATGGGAATGATCCAACTGCGGCGCCGTCCCAGGCGTGGGCTCCAATGGTTATCCACCTGGGGCGCCCAGAGGAACTTGACCACCCACGGTATCCCCACCAACGGCAGGAAGGCCAAGGCGTGGAGCGCCGCGCCGTCATGACGCAGCAGGGTCGGCAAGGCGTCCATGGCGATGCCGAAGCAAATGCCTTGGGACAGGTACAACAGTGCAAAGGTCAGCACCATGCGCCAATGTTTCAACAGATCCAGCATTACAAGTCTCCCCTCAGGCAACATTGGCGGCGGCAGCCCGTGCCGCACGCGTAAAAGAAATCAGGCGCCGCAATGCCCACAGGGCACTGGCCGCGCACAGCAGCAACACAAGATCGATGGGCCACAGCGGCACGCTGCCTTGTTTCAGGCTGCCGGCCAGGTGCAGCAGCGCCGCCGCCAGGAAGCCCAGGCCCGTCACGGCCAGCAGCAGGTGCAGCGGTTGACGCCTGGGGGGCATCAGGCAGGCCAGCAGCAGGCTGGCAAGCCAACCGCCCCAGAACCACCACGCCAGGTTGGCACTGCCCAGCGCCCCCGCGCAGAGCAATACCGCCGTGGCCGCCAGCAACCCGCCACCGCCGCCGATCACCAGGCGCAGTAGCACCTGCCAACCGCCGCCGGCCTTGAGGCGCCGACGCTCCAGCCACAGGTACAAGCCGCTGAGCACCAACCCCGCCGCCGCCAACGCCATGCCGAAATGCACGGCACGCAGCAGTGACCCGCCAACAGGCACCCAGCGGTAGTCGGCAAAGTGCAGCGGCTGCACCGCAATAAACGCCTGCAACCACAGACCGCGCCCGCTGGCGCTGCTGGAGCCGACGGCGAGGCCGTCAGCGGCGCGATAGGCATGCCGTTCAAAGACGGCCGTACTGGGCAGGCCTTGTTGGATACCGCTCACTTCCACCCAGGCATCCGGCTCACCCCAGTGGTGCAAGGCGACGTTTTGAGCAGAGAACCCCGGATGGGCGACGGCGTCCTCGCGCAGCAACTGATCCAGATCGACCGCCGGCGCCGAAGCCGTTGTTCGGTCGACCTGCGGCGGTGCCCCCAGCAACTGCATGAACGCTTGCTGCGGCGCGCCCGGGAACGCCTGCGCGGCTAGCCCCAAGGTGCCGAGCGCCCCCAGGCCGGACAACGCGCCAGTGATACCAAACAGCAGCAACCAGGGCCCGCACCAACGGCCGATCAGGCTGTGCAAGTCATGGGCGAACACCCGTGCCCCACGGTCGCGCCGCAGGCGCTTGAGGTCTTGCAGGCGCCCACTGTGTAATGCACTGCCTGCCCAGATCATCAGCAACAACACCACGCCCAACAAGCTGATCAAAATCCGGCCGGGAAAACCGATGAACAGACTTTTGTGCAGGTTGAACAGGATATCCGCCGCGTTGCCTGACGCCAGCTCACGGCCGCTGACGGGGTCCAAGGCGACCGTGCAGTCCTTGGGCGATGCACACAACTCGACCACCGAGTGGCTACTGTCCGGCAAACGAATGCGCAATTCACCGAGCGCCAAGCCGCGCTCGCGAGCGATAGCCGGCCATTGCGCGACCGGTAGCGCTGGCCCGTGAGCCAACGCCGCCGGGCCGCGAAACCAGGCGCGCAAGTCTTCATGGGCCATGCTCCACGCCCCCGTCAGCAGGATCACGAACAGCAGTACCCCAAACACCCCGCCTGCCCCGGCGTGTACACGCTGAACCAATGCCCTCGGTGCGCCCATCAGGTTCATCGCCAGGCTCCATCCCAAAGCAGCCAGGGCGTAAACAGCAGCAGCCAGACGCTGGAGCGACACACCACGCGTTTGCGATCCGGCGCCAGCAACGACCACAGCAGCACCGTCACCAGAAACCCCAAGCCCAGGAACACGCCGGCATACAGCCGCTCCAGCCCACCGCCCCACGGATAATGCCGCGCCAGCAGGACGGCCAGTTGCAGGCTGCTGAGCACACTGCCCGCCAGCGCCAGACAAATGCGCAGCGGCCAGGAACCGAGGGCCGGCGCGGCCATCAGAACGTACCTCGCAGGGTCAGATTGAGGCTGCGCGGTTCGCCATAGCGGTTGTTCCAATTGACGTTGGACAGGCTCTGGTAGTACTTGCGGTCCGCCAGGTTGTTGCCGTTGACCGCGGCAGTCCAATGCTCGTCGATGCGGTAGGCGACCCGCGCATTGAGTAAGGCATAGCCGCCCTGCTCCAGGGTCACAGCCCCGGATTGGGTGGAGTAATCACTTTGCGCCTGCACGCCGGCACCGACGCTCCAGCGGCGGTCCTGCCACGGCAACTCGTACTGGGTCCACACCCGCGCCATGTGGCGCGGCGTGAAGCTGGCATAGCGCTCACCCGAAGCGTTGGTGTCCTTGAGGTACTCGGTGCTGGTGTAGGTATAACCGGCGGAGACGTTCCATTCGGGGGTGATATAACCGCTGCTCTCCAGCTCGAAGCCCTGGCTGCGCACCTTGCCGCCGCTGATGTAATAGGTGGTCGGCCCCACGCCCGGGTGGTCCGGATCGACCTGCGGGTTGTTCTCCAGGTCGATACGGAACACAGCCAGCGACACATTCAAACGCCCGTCCGCCAACTCGCCCTTGATCCCGGTTTCATAGGTCTTGCCCTCTACCGGCTTGAGCAGGTCGCCGCTCCAGGTTTGCCCGGTCTGCGGCTGGTAGACCTCGGCGTAGCTGGCGTACCACGACCAGTTCTGCGCAAAGTCCCAGATCAAGCCGCCATACGGGGTTATTTCCCGGCCGGGGGTGAAGTGGCTGGTCGGCGCGTTCTGGTCCCACCAACTGGCCCGGCCGCCGATGACCAGGGTCAGCGGATCGAGCAGTTTGTAGCGGGTCAGCGCGTAGACGCCCTTGGAGGTGGTCGTCGTGGACCCGGGCGATGTGTAGGCGCCGATCCCGGGTTTGGGCACACTGCTCGGGTCCCAGCGATAGACATTCACCGGCACGTTGAGCGGCGTGGTGAACTGGGCGGTGCGCTGCTCGGTTTCGCCGTGGCTGTAGTTGGTGCCCAACAACAACTCATGGCTGCGGCCAAACAACGAATACGGCCCATTGACCGAAGCATCCACGCTCTTTTGGGTGCTGCTGAATTTATACGCAGCGCCCATCAAGCGACCGCCATCGCCGGTGAGCGGGTCAATGGCGCCAAAAGCACCGGCATAGCGCAGGCTTGAGTCGGCATCCTGGTATTCGGCGGCGACCTTGGCTTTCCAGTCGTGATCCAATTGCTGCTCGAGAGAGCCGAACACCCGGCGCGTGGTCCACTTGAAGCGGTCCCAGTCCACGTCCAGATAGGTGGAGCGCGACAGGTTCAGGCTCGACCCGTCCTTGGCCATGGGCACGCCGGCCATGTTGGTCACCGAATCGATGGTCTGGTATTGCGCGCCCAGGGTCAGCAGGGTGTCGGGGCTCAGGTCGAATTCGGTGATGCCGTAGAGCAACTGGGTGTCTTGCTTGCCGACATCGTAGAAGTAGTCGCGATCCTCGTAGGCCGCCACCACACGCCCACGCACGTTGCCAGTCTGGGTCAGCGGCCCGCCGACATCCACTTCGCCACGGTAACGGTCCCAGGTGCCGCCGCTGAGGGTGGTGCTGGCGGCGAATGCCTTTTGTGGGCGCTTGCGCACCAGGTTGACCGTGGCCGCCGGGTTACCGCTGCCGTGCAGCAAACCATTGGAGCCACGCAGGATTTCGACGCGCTCATACACCGCCATGTCCTGAGGCGAACCGGCGGTTTCACCGAGCATCGCCGGCACGCCGTCCAATTCGAAAGAGTTGATCTTGAAGCCACGCACGTAGTACGCGGTGGTCAGCAACTGGAACGGCTGCACCGTCACGCCAGTGGCCTGCTGCATCACTTCATCGAGGCTGAACAGGTTTTGCTGCTCAATGCGCTCGTGGTCGATGACGCTCACCGACTGCGGCGTTTCCCGCAGTTTGAGCGGTAGCTTGCCGATGGTGGTCACGCCGGGCGGGGTCACCTCGCCCGAGGTGTCGTCACCCGCGACCTTGATGTCAGGCAATTGCACGGTCGCAATCGCCTGTGCCAACGGGCTCAAGCCCAGCACCAGCACCATCCCAAGTTGCGCCCCATTACGTTGGAAACCCCGCCCCGCCTTTGTTGCTCCCCGGTGTGACATTGCCCAGCCTCTTTATCGATAATAATTCGCATTAGTATCGTTTAAACGAACGCTGCGACTTTTCGATTAAGGGACTTTTTCAATGGCTGCCCGGCAGGTTTTGCTCGACGAACTGCGCATACCAGCGGTGCGTGGCCAGCAACTGCTCATGACTGCCGCAGCCGCTGACGCTGCCGCCTTCCAGCACCAGGATCTGATCGGCACCGCGCACCAACATCGGGTTGTGCGACACCAACACCACGGTGCGCCTGCCATGCAGCGCCTGCAGGCTGCGATTGACCCGTGCTTCGCAGCGCGCATCGAGGCTGGCGGTGGGTTCGTCAAGCAACAGGATCGGCGCCGGGGACAGCAGCGCGCGCGCCAGGCCGACCCGTTGCCGCTGGCCGCCCGAGAGTAATGCGCCGCCCGGCCCCACCTCACTGTGCCAACCCTGCGGCAGGCTGCTGAGCACCTCATCCAATGCAGCATCCTTGGCGGCGTGTTGCAGTTGCGCAGGCGTGGCTTGCGGCCGGGCCATGCTGACATTCCACAGCAGGCTGCCGGCAAACAGCCCGCTGTTCTGGAACACTTGCGTGAGGTGGTTGGCCAAGGTGTGTTCGCTTAGCTGGCGAATGTCCACCTGGCCGAGTCGTACTGCGCCGGTCTGCGGGTCCATGCCACGCCCCAGCAAGGCCAGCAGAGTACTTTTACCCGCGCCCGACGGACCGACAATCGCCGTGAACGTTCCCGGCGCGCAATGGATGTCCACATCCTTGAGCAACTGCTCGCCGCCTTCGCCGCAGATATTCAAGCCTTGCCCTTGCAAACTCGCATCCCGAGGCTGCTCTCCGGGGTGCGGGCTGTGCAGCGTCGGCACGGCCAACACCGTGAGCACTTGAGACAACGCCTGCCACGCCATACGTAAAGCCTGGTCCAGGTAAGCCAGTTGCGACAGCGGTTCGATGAAGCGCACCAGCAACACCAACACCGCCACCAACAGCGCGCCGGATAGCTGCCCCGCCGCCACCGCCAGCACGCCACCTGCCAACACCAGCGAAAACACCACCTGCACCGCCGCCGCAAAGCCAAGCCCGCTGGGCAACGCGCGGCGGTTGAGACGGTGCGTGGCCTGGTGTTGCTCGTGCAAGGCCTGACGCAACGCCAACTGGCCCTGGCTGGCATCACCGGCGCTGCGGATCAAGGCCTGTTGCTGCGCGAATGTCTGCAACAGCTGCCCGGCGCGACGGTCGACTTGCTGGCGCAGTTGCTCCAGCGCCAGGCTACGTCGCCCGGCCCAACGCAGCAGGGCGAACAACGGCAGATAAGCCAGGGCCAACACCAGCGCCAAACGCGGTTCAATAAAGATCAGCCCCAGCACCACCATCGTCGGCGTCACCAGCGCCGTTACCAGCGGCGCCAGCAAGTGCGCCGGGATGCCCATGCTGTTGAACACCGGCCCGCGCACCAAGTCTTCCAACTGGCCCTGACGCGCCAATGGCAAGCGCGGCAGCTGTTGCACCAGTTGCGAGACCAGGCCGGCCGCCAACCCGGCTCCCGCCAGATAACCACGGCGCTGGGCAACGTAGCTGACCAAGGCCTGCAACAACGTCAGCCCCAGCAACAGCAGCACACTTGGCTGCACACTCTGTTGATCGAACCAGGCCAGTATCAGCGGCACCAGCGCCAACCCCGCCAAGCCATCCAGCACGGCGGCCAGTAGCATCCACCCCAGGGCGCCGCGCAGTACGCGCCGGGCCTGGTCGGGCAAATGACGCAACGGCGAAAGTACACTCATGACACGAACTCCAGTTGATCGGCCGTCGACATTTGCTCGTCCCACAGCTGGCGGTACAGACCGTCCACGGCCAACAACTGTGCATGACATCCGCGCTGCACAATGCGCCCTTCGCAGAGCACCAGGATCTGCTCGGCATGGGCGATGGTTTCCAGGCGATGGGCGATGATCAGCCGCGTGCGCCCGGCTGCGTCGTCGCGCAGTGCAGTACGCAAGGCGCGCTCGGTCTGCGGGTCGGTGGCGGAGGTGGGTTCGTCGAGCAACATGATCGGCGCCCGCGACAGCAGCGCCCGCGCAATCGCCAGGCGCTGCAATTCGCCGCCGGACAGCCGCACATCATCGTCCACCACGCTGGCGTAGCCCTTGGGCAACCCCATGATCCAGTCATCCAGGCAGGCCGCCTTGGCCGCGGCGCGAATCTGTTTTTCACTGGCGTGCGGCTGATACAGGGCGATGTTTTGCGCCAGTGACAGGCGCAATGCCCCCGCCTGCTGAAACACCAGCGCCAGATGCTGCTGCAATTGGCGGCTGGCGATCTGCCGAACATCCACCCCGCCCACGCGCACATGCCCGCTGTCGACGTCCATAAAGCGGGCGATCAAACCGGCCAAGGTGCTTTTTCCCGCGCCGGACGGCCCCACCAGCGCGGTGGTAGTGCCCGGCTCCAGGCGCAGGTTGATCGCCTTCAGTACCGTGACATCACCCTGGGAGAAGCTCACATCGAGCATCTCCACGCTGGCGTCCCGAGGCGATTGCGGCGCGTCGGGCTCGATCAACGGCGGTGTACTCAACACCTCCTGTAGGCGTCGGGCACTTGCGCGCGCGTTGTTCAGCGCATCAAAGCCGTGCCCCAGCGCTAATACCGGCGCCGCCATGGCGCGCACCAGCAGCAAAAAGCCGCACACCTGCACGGCGCCCACTTCGCTCACGCCGATAAATAGTGTGCCAAGTACCACCCAGGCCAACAGCCACGGTGCGCTGAGCAGGACCTGGATCAGCGCAGCAAGATGACCGGCGCGACTCACCCAATGGCTGAAGCGCTGATCAAACTGCTGCACCGCCTCTTGCACACGGCGATGAATGCCCGCACTGGGAAATTGCCGGACCAGGCCCAGGTTGCCGGCGAACTGGCTGTAGTCGCTGAACAACCGCTGGATTGCGCCATTGCGCTGGGCCACGTCCTCGCGGTAATGCGCCGAGCCCAGGCGCCAATAACCCAACACGCCCAATGCCAACGGCAACAGGCACCAGAGCGCCAGGACACTGTTGCTCCACAGCAGGTAGGCCAGGGTGGCCATGGGAATCAACAGCAGGTTGACCAGGTCGGTCGGCGCATGGCCCACCAGTTGGTGCAAGGCCCGCACATCCTGCTCGGAGTAACGGGTGACGCCCTCGGGCCCCAGCCGTGCAAACCAGCCCAAGGGCAAGCGTTGCAGATGCTCGGCCAGGCGCACGCGCAGACGGTCACACAGGTCGGCGTCCACCTGATGGGTCAGGTGCAAGGCCAGGGTCTGGCCGCACAACCACAGCGCTGACGCCACCACCGCCACCACCACCCAGTTCAGTGCCGAAGACGCCAGCGGCGGCGCCTGGCGCAAGCTGTCCGCCAGTTGCGCCAAGGCTATCAGCGGCAGCAGCGAGCAGATCCCGGCGACGGCCTGCAACGCGATCGCCGCCCCTAAGCGCGCACGGAAAGGACGCAGCATTTCGCTCAAGTGGCTCATCGGACGTGCTCCAATGCCTGGGCCAGGCCGGCCGCCGGTAACGTCAGCGACGGCTGCTGCGGGAACCCGAGCGCCGCCGTCACCTGTTGCCATAGCCTCACCACTTCCAGGCTGCGCTGTTGCAGGCGCGCCAGCCCCACCCCCGTGATCAGCGGTTGCAATGCACTGGCCGCAGCTGTCGGCCAGACGCGGCGGTAAACCTGCGCCCAATCCGCCGCCGCGGCCTCCAACACTTCGGCGCACGGCAGCGGCTCATCGGCCTGCGGCCCAAACAGGTCGAACACCCCGTCGGCATCTTGCACCGGCGCACGCACGGCCGGCAGCCACAGCAACGGTCCGTGGGGCGAGGCCAACAGCAACGTGCCGCTGTCAGTGGCGATGCTGATGCGCTGCAGCCTCTGCATGCGCCCGTCATCATTGGCGGCCAACTCATTGAGCACGCGCAACGACACCGGCACTTGCGCCATGACTAGGCTGATATCCCGCCAGGCCGACAGCGCCGGTGCCACGCAGTCCACCGACCATGGGCCTACCGATTCCAACAGCGCCGCCAGCACATCGAGGGTCGCGTAACTCACCTGCACCGCGCAGTCGGCGTCGATATGGCGAATGCCCTGTTGACGATGCAGCTGCCGCGCCAGCTCGATGAACCGCGCCACGCACGGCAACTGCGGGTAGAAACTGTTGAGCAGGCAGCGCCGATGCAAGCGCGCCGCCGTGCTCAGCAAGTCTTGCAGTTCCTGGGGCAGCAACGGGTGCTCGATCAGCACATCAATGCCCCGCTCCATCAGCGCTTGCGCCAAGGCGGGGCCCTGTTCGCCCCTTGCTGCGCCGCCCACCGCTACGCAAGCCAGTTGTGTGTCGGCGGGTACGTGGGCCAAGGCCTCGAAACACGGCACTTCGAGATAGCGAGCCAGTGCGCGGGAGCGACGACTGCCCTGCCCCAGCACCCCGACCAGTTCCAGGTGCTCGGCCGCAGCCACACCAACGGCGTAGAACTGGCCAAAGCGCGAGCCCACCACCAGGGTTTTCACAGGCATAGTCATGGGCGTTCCTCCAGCAAGTAACGACTCAGCCCGGCGTTCAAGCACTCGAAGTGATTGCCGCGCAGGGTCTGCACAGTCAGCGGCGCCAACGACGCCGCCTGCCACCAGGCCTGCAGAGCGGCCTGGTGATCGGGGATCAACGGGTTGGCGACACTCGGCACAAACAGGCGGATGGCGCCCACATACGGCGCGCCGTCGCTGTAGTGGCTGGCGCGCACGGAATGAGCGAACACCCGATACAACTGCTCATCGGCAATGCCCTTGGCCGCCGCCAGTACGCGGGATCTGAGCGCGGTGGCGTCCAGACCCAGGTGTTTGTCGAGCAACTGTTCAGCCGCCGGCAACCCCAGCGCAGCGGTGTCCAGCCCCAGGGTGCCGGCGAAGCTGTAGAGCATCTGCACTTCATCCTCCACCAGGTACGGAATGCGGTAGCTCGATACGATGTCCACCCGACGCACCTCGGCGCCCAATTGCAGCAGGGCCTTGGCCAGCTCCAGCGTTACCAGCCCGCCGGAGCAGTAGCCCAGCAAGTCGAAGCGGCGCCGGCCGCTGTCCCACAGCGCCTGGGCATACCGTTTGCCGAGGGTGGCGTTGATATGCTCCGGCGGCAGGCTCAGGTAATCGTCGCTGTCGTGCACCGCCAATCCCAGCAACGGGCCGCTGCCGGCCAGTTCGGCGATCAACCCGCGATACGGCAGCAGCGTGCCGAGCCCTTCATGCACCAGCACCCGCGCGGTGCCTTCACCCGCGGCCAGTTCCGTCAGCGCATCCACCCGCCCGCGCCCACCCAACGGCGCACGGCGGGTGTCCGTGGAGGGCACCACTGCGGGGGCTTCACTGCTCGACTCACTGCGCAAGCGCTGGGCCAGGCCTTCCGGGGTCGGCTGGCTGAGAGCCCAGCGCAACAGGCGGTCGAAGGGTTGCGCACGGGCCAATGGCTCTTGCTCGCGCAAGCCGGCGATCAATTGCGCGATCAGCAGCGAGTCACCACCGGCGCCGAAGAAATCCTGATCCGCCGACACCCCACTGCAATCGAGTACTCGCTCCCAATGCGCGATCAAGCGCTGCACCAGCTCATCCGCCACTTCCGTGCGCGCACGGCGTGCCGGTTCGAGCTGGCGCTGCTCGGCTTGGGTGGTCAGCGCGCGGCGGTCAATCTTGCCATTGGCGGTGACCGGCAAGCGGTCGAGTATCCGCACCTGCGCCGGCACCATATAACGCGGCACGCGCTCGGCGATGAAGGCCAGCAACGTCTCCTGGCTCAGTAATGGCCGGTCGGTTTTCACGCGTGCGACCAACAGGTCGTAGCCCAGCAGGTGCAGCAGGCTGTCGGTCGACGCCAGCGATTCGGCCTGGTCGCCGGCCTCGCTGTTCAGCCACGCCAGCCACTGGTCCGTATGCACGAACAGCTGCCCGGAGGTGGCGCGCACGTCCTGCGGCGTCTCCATCATCAGGCTTTGGCTGATGCTGATTTCGCGGTGTTCGCGGGTCAGTTCCTGGATCACCAGCCAGGCATCGGCTTGCAGCAATTGGCGTAACCCGGCGAGCAGGCGCGGTGTATCCAGGGCGTTGTTCAATGCGCCGGAGCTGAGCAGCAGGTCCAGGGACCCCGCGGCAAGCCCTTGTTCGCAGGCGGGTTTGTTCATGTCGAACGGCATGAAGCGCACCCACGGATACGCGGCAAAGCGTTCGCGCGCAGCGTTAAGGAAATAGCTCGACACGTCGGAAAACACATAGTCGATCTGCACCCCGTCCGCCACCAACGGCGCCAGCGCGGGGATGATCAGCGCACTGGCGGCACCGGTGCCGGCGCCCACTTCCAGGATGCGCCAGCGGCGCTGGCTCTGGCGCGCAACGATCGCGCAAACCGCCTCGGCCATGGCCCGATGCAGCACTTGGGCATGCTGGCCACGGCTGTACATCGCCTCGGCAATATGTGCCGAGCCCTGCGGGAACATCAGGCTTGCCGGGCTCAGGCGCCCGTCCAATTGCTCGGCCAGGCGGGTCGCGCTGGTGCGCAGGTAATCGACCAATTCCAGCGGCCAAAGACCGCTCGGCGCCAGGCGGGCGAACTGTGCCCAGGCATCGTGCTGATTCAGGTCAGCCGTGCTGACCTGGCAGCGCCAACCGTCATCGTCTGCACACAGGTAGCCGCTGTCGGTCAACAACGTCAGCCAATGCCGCAACAGGCGATGCTGACCCGCGTCGAGTTGCAAGGCCTGGCACAGCGAGTCGAATGCCACGGACTGCCCCGGGATCAGCAAGCCACTGCCGCCCAACCAGTGCAGCAACGACACATCCGCCGCCCGATCCAGCGCCGCCAGTGCTGCTTCGATGGCGGCGCGCGGGCCGAAATCCGCGTGTTCAAGGGTGTGGCGTGCCTGGCGCAGGACTTCGCCCAGCTGTGTGCTCAGGTGAGGCGCAGGCGCGTTGGTGTGCAGGGTGACGAAGCTGCACAGCGAACGTTCGTGACGCTCGCCGAGCAACACCGTGGTACTCGCGGCGATCTGCGGATGGGCCAGCCAGCCCGCGTCGATTTCCGCCAGTTCGATGCGGTGACCGCGAATCTTCACCTGGTCATCCTGGCGCCCAAGAAACTCGATCAAGCCTTCCGCGTCCAGGTAACGCCCCTGGTCACCCGTGCGGTACAGGCGACGCCCGCTGGCATGGGTGATAAACCGCTCGGCGCTGCGTTGCGGGTCTTCGGCATAACCCAGGGCCAGGCCGAGTCCGCCGATATGAATCTCACCACGCACACCCACCGGGCACTGGCGGCCCAGCGCGTCGAGCACTTCCAGGGTCTGGTGCTTGAGGGCCCGGCCGTAGGGGATGCTCGGCAAGGCCGTATCTTCGGCACGAATGGGATGCTCCACCGACCAGATCGCCGCTTCGGTGGCGCCGCCCAGGCTGAACAACTGGCTTTCGGGCCAGCGTTGCCACCAGCGCGTCGGCAGCGTGGTGGGAATCCAGTCGCCGGACCACAGCACACAGCGCGGCCCGGGGATTGCGCCGGGCTCGGTCTCCAGGTAATCCACCAGCATCTGCCCTTGTGCGGGCACCGAGTTCCACAAGGTGATGCCGTGTTCCTGCATCAATTGCGCCCAGTGCGAAGGATCGGCGCCGCGCTCGGGGTCGGGCAGCACCACCTGCGCACCGACCGCCGTGGCGCCGAAGAAGTCATACACCGACAAGTCGAAACTCAACTCTGCCAGGCCCAGCACGCGGTCATCGACGTTCACCGCGTAGCGTTGGTTGATGTCATCGAGGGTGTTGACCACCGCGCCATGGCTGAGCATTACGCCTTTGGGCGTGCCGGTGGAGCCTGAGGTGTAGATGATGTAGGCCAGGTCCGCGGCCTCTACCGCCAGCGGCTCACGGGTTGGCCAATGCGGGTCGGCGGCAAGCGTATCGATGGCGATGCGCGGAAGTTCAAGGGTGTCCGGCCATGCCTGGGCTTGCAGGGCAATCACCGCGGCAATCCCCGCGTCGCGCAGGATCGCCTCGCGGCGCAAGGCCGGTTGGCGGATGTCCACCGGCACATAGGCCGCGCCCATCTGGGTAATGCCCAGCACCGCCATCAGTTGCCAGGCGCTCTTGGGCAGCATCACCGCCACCCGCGCGCCCGGCTGCACGCCGAGCGCTTCAAGCGCCTTGCGCACCGCGGCGGCATGCTGGGCGACCTGGCGATAGCGGTAACGGCCGTCGCGGTCACTGATCACGAGGGCATCCGGAGTTCGCCGCGCCTGTTGGGCGAAGCCGTCGGCGATATTGCGCGCTGGGGCGCTGGCGTGGATCGGCGGGTTTGCCTGCTGCGCGGGCAGCACGATATCGCCACGCGCTTGCCACAATTGCGGGTCGCAGGCCAAGCGTTGCAGCAAGTCGACGTAGGCTGCGAACATCTGCGCGGCCATGCCCTCGGGCAACACGCCGATGCGGACATCCCAGCCGATCTGCAAACCGCCGTATTGGTCGCTGACCTGGCAGTCGATCCACACTTGCGGGGTTTGGCTGATCATGTAGCTGGGCGGCTGCAACACACGCCCGGCATCGCCGAGCATGCGTTCGACGCTGCCGATGCCACTGGTGAACACCACCGGCATCAGGTCGGCGCCACGCCCTCGCACACGGGCCAGTTCGCGCAGTACCTCAACGCCGGTGAAGCGGCTGTGGTCGAGGTCATCGAACAGCTGCGCGCCGATACGCCGCGCACGCTGGACAAAACTGGCGCCCTCGGTGCCGTCCACCGCGAGCAGGCTCAGGGCGGTGAAGTCCCCCACGACCTGGTCCAATTGCGGGTGCAGGTTCGGCCGGTTGAGCACGGTGAGGTTCAGGCAAAAGTCCGGGCTTTGGCTCCAGCGCCCGATCACCTCGACAAACGCGGCCAGCGTCACGCCCGCCGCGCTGAGGCCTTGAGCGCTGGCAAGGGCGCACAGGGCGTTCCATTGCCCGCTGCTCAACACGCCATGGTGGTGGGCGAAACGCGTGGAGCCCAAGCCCGCGTGCTCGCTCAGCGGCAGGTCCGGACGCCCGGGCAGGCTGTCCAGGCGCGCCAGCCACCACGCCTTGTCGGCGTGCCAGGCGGTGCTGCCGCGCGCTTGCTGTTCGTGCTCGAGGTAGTCGCGAAAGGTCGCTTCCAGCGCCGGCCAGTGGCGCGTCGGTTCCAAGTAGCGCTGGGTGAGTTCTACCAGCAGCAGTTGCAGGCTGGCGTAGTCGAACAAGGTGAAATCCACCGAGCAATGCAGGATTGCCTGCTCGCGTCCCACGCTCAGTTCGGGCAGCAGGATCGGCCATTGATCGAGCGCATGGCAGGCATGGTCCAGGCGCTTGCGCACGCTGTTCAGGTGCGCCTCGAACGCCTCGGGCGTGGCGTCGCGGCGGTCATGCACCGGCAGCTGTTGCCATGGCACCTGGGCTTGCACACGTTGCTGATGGTTATCGACCACCGCGCGCAGCATCGGGTGACGTTGCACCACGGCGTTCCAGGCCTGTTCAAGGTGTCCGGTGTCGACGTTCGCCGGCCACGGGTACTCGACATACAAGTGGCAAGCGTTGCCGCCATAGTCAAAGGCCGGGTTGCGCCCCAGTACATAGGCGCCCTGTACCGCGCTCAAGGCGAAGGGTTGCAGCGCCTGCTCCGGCTGTGCGCGCCATTGTTGGGGCGCAAGATGCACCAGCAGCGCTGGCCGCTGGGCGCGAATACGCTCCGCCAGGGCTGAGTCCAATGCGCCTTGCGGCGCGCGAAAATGCAGCTTGCCGTCAGTCGCCCAGAGTTCGATCTGGCGTTCACGGCAGATGTGCAGCACATCATCCAGGCTCATAACACGCCCTCCTCGATAGCCACTTCGCCGCTGCGCACCAACAGCGCGGCCATGCCTGCCAATGTCGGCTGCAGGTAGAAATCGCTCATGCGCAGGCTGGCGCCCAGTTGTTCACGCACGCTGGCCAGCAGCCGCGTCGCCAGCAGGCTGTCGCCGCCCAGGCTGAAAAAGCTCGCCTGGGCGCTGTGCACCGGCCGTCCCAGGATGGCCTCCCAGCACGCTGCCAGGGGCTGTAGCTCGGCACTGAGTTCGCCGTCTTCGTTGTTTGCCGGTTGCCTGCGTTGCAACGCGTCGCTGAGGCTGGCGTGCAGGCGCGCGCGGTCGATCTTGCCGTTGGCATTCAGTGTCAGGCGCGGTACGGACCACAGATGTTCGGGCCGCATCGCCTGGGGCAAGCGTTGTTGCAGCCATTGGTCGAGGCTTTCAGCGGTCAGGGTTTCATCCGCCGCACGCGCACTCAACAGCAGCATCGCGGGGTTTTGCCACAGGCATTCCAGGTGGCGAAAACCGCTCTGGCCGAGCAGGTGCGCCAGTTCGGCAGCGTCAGGCAATACCGGTGCGCGCTCATCCAGCAGCGCCGCGCTGACCAGCCGCAACGGCGAGTCGCGCAGCAGGTCGGCCAGCAACAGGCGGCCTTGCGGCTTGAGCAGTGCCTGCGCCAGATTCAGCCCATCGCCGGGCTGAGCATAACTGTGCAAGGCCGCGAAGCTGATCACCACGTCGTACTGTGACCAGTGTTCAGCGGGCAGCACGCCCTCCACCAGCAGTTGGCTCGCCACGCGCCGGCGCTTGCCCACGCTGGCCGCCAGCAGGCCGGGGCTGCTCTCGAACAAGGTCAGTTGCACGTCGCGCGAACTCGCATGGTTCAGCCATTGCTCCAGCAACTGCCCGCCGCGCACATCCAGCACCGCGACTTTCAGCGGTGTGCCGCGGTGTTGTTGGAGCGCCTGGCTCAGGGTGTCCAACACCTGGCGGCCCGCCGGCAGGTTCAACGCCATGGCCTGCGGTGCCAGCAACGGATCGAACAACACTTGCGAGGCGCCGTCTTCGGTGCGCAACAGCACCTGCAAGGCACCGACCATGCGGTGCAGATCCGCCTCGCGCCACCCTAAGTGCGCCAACGCGTCGTGCAGGCTGAGCGACTCGACATGCTCGGCCAGCCACTCGCGCCACGTGTCGAGCAGGGCGCTGGGCGGCGGGTCTTGCAGCAGGCTGCGCAACAGCTGCGCGGTGACCTGGTGTTCTGCGGCCAAGGTGTCGTCGAGCATCGAGACGGCCGGCAGCGCCTGCGCCGATGCAGATTCAGGGCTGATCACCACGGCCGCGCCGAGGCTGCCGTTCAACACGGCGGCACAGGCGCTTTCAATCCGTGGGTGGGCGGTGAGCGCCGCTTCGATTTCCCCCAGTTCGATACGCTGCCCGCGCAGCTTGACCTGCTGGTCCATGCGCCCGAGAAACTCAAGGGTGCCATCGACCCAGAAGCGCCCGCGGTCGCCGGTGTGGTACCAACGCCCGTGCTCATCACTGCGAAAGCGCTGTGCGGTCAGCAGCGGGTCATTGCGATACCCCCGCGCCAGGCTTGCACCACCGATCAACAGTTGCCCGATCACCTGGTCCGGCACATCGCGCCCGGTGGCGTCCACCACCCGATACGCCTGGCCGGCCAAAGGGTTGCCATAGGGAATCGACGGCCAGTGGTCGGGGACCTCATCAATGCTTTGCAGGTTCGACCAGATACCCGCCTCGGTGGCGCCGCCCAGGCCGTACACGCGGCACTGCGCGGTGGCGTGGCGCCGCAGGCGTGCGGCGAGGTCGAGGGCAATCCAGTCGCCCGACAGCAACACCGCCCGCAGGCTTCGGTAATCACAGGCATCGGCGCCGACGCCCAGGGCCATTTCCAGCAATGCCGGGGCCGAATTCCACAGGCTCACGCGGTGTTCGGCGATCAGTTGCGCCCAACGCGCCGCATCGCGGGTTTCTTCAGGTTGCAGCAGCACCAGGCGAGCGCCCTGCCCCAGCACGCCAAACAGATCGTACACCGACAAGTCGAAATCCAGCGCCGACACGGCCAGCAGGCAATCATTCGGTGTGACCTGCAGTTCGGCCTGCACCGCGTCGATCGTGTTGATTGCGGCGCCATGGCAGACTTCAACCCCTTTGGGAATGCCGGTAGAGCCCGAGGTGTAGATCACATACGCGCTGGCGCGCGGCGATAGCGTTTTCGGCGCGGCCAATGGCGCGGACTGCTCAAGCACCGCCGGGTCAAGCCATTGCAGCGCGTTGCCCGGCGGCTGATCGGCAATCACTCGGGTGATGCCCGCAGCCGACTCGATCAGGCTGCGCCGCGCAACCGGCTGTGCGGTGTCCACCGGCACATAGCAACCACCGGCCGCCAGCACGCCGAATACCGCGGCGATCTGGCGAGGCCCACGCGGCAGGCAGACCTCCACTGCCTCGCCCTGACGCATGCCCGCCTCAAGCAAACCCGCCGCTATACGCAGGGCTTGGGTGGCCAGATCGTTATATGTCCAGCGTTGCGCGCCGCAGATCAGGGCGAGTGCGTCGGGTTGTCGGGCACTTTGGCGAAAAAAGTCTTCAAGCAGGCCACGCCCCGGCGCCAACGCCGGCAGGCTGTTCTGCTGGTCGCGGCGCGCCTGTTGCGCCAGCGGCAACAACACCGGTTGCGGCTGGTTCCAGTCGCTGTCGGCGAGACGCTGCACCAGCTCGACATAGGCGCTGAACATCGCCTGCGGCACGCCTTGCGGGAACAGTTCGGCAACGCTGTCCCAGGCCAGCAGCACACCGTCCTCAAGCCGATACAGTTGGTGGTCGAGCCACACTTGCGGGGTTTGCGAGAGCATGTCGTGCAGGTCGCCAAACACCTCGCGAAAGCTGGCGGGGACAAAACTCGAATCGCTCAGGTTGCAGGAAAACACCACCGGCGCGGAACGCGGATGACCTTGGCGACGAGCCTCACGCAGCACTTCCAGCGCGGGAAACGCCGCGTGGTCGATGGTGGCGTGCAAATCGCGCTGGTAGCGTCGGGCGCCTTCGGCAAACGGCAACTGCGGCGCGTCTTCACACGCCACCAGCAGCAAGGTGGTGAAGTCGGCGATCACCTGGTCGATGGATTGCTGGTCATCGTGACGGTCGAACAACGGCACATTGAGCAGGAAGCTCGACTGTTCACTCCAGCGTGCCAACACCGCGTTGAATGCCGTGGCGAACACACTGGGCAACGTCAGGCCATGGGCCGTCGCCTGGCGTTGCAGGCGTTCGGCTTCTGCGTGACTGAGTACGTAAGCCTGGCGGGTAAACCGTGGCGCACGGATCGATTCCGGGGCACAGGCCAGCGGCAGTGCGGGGCCGTCCGGCAACTGCGCAAGGCGTTGGCACCAATGCTCACGATCTCGCGCATACGCCTCTGCGCGACGTTGGCGGCGCCGGCCCAGGTAGTCGGCAAATTGCACGTCCGGCGCGGGTGCAAGCGCGGCCGGCGCCTGATAGGCCTGGCCCAGTTGCGCCATCAACAGGCGCAGGCTTTCCACGTCAACCGCCAGCAGGTCGACACTCAACCACACACGATCACGGCCTTCGGGCAACTGCACCAGGCCGACCAGCAACACCTGCCCCGCGTCCACGGCCAGGCATTCATGCGATCGCCATTCACGCAGCGCGTGCCAGGCGTCTTGCGCAACCGCTTGAGTGTGGTGGCGCCAATCCTGATGGTCGAAAACCGGCAATTGCGTTGCGCCAAGAATGCGTTGGCGGCCGTCGTTGAAACTGGCACGCAACATCGGGTGACGCGCCTGCACGCACTTGACCGCCGCTTCCAGGCGTTGCGCATCGATGCCCTGGCAATCGAATTCCAGCCATGCGTGGCAACTGATATTGCCCAGCACTTCGGCGGGCCCGCGCCCCAGCCAGTACGCCTGTTGCACCGCGCTGAGTTCAAAACTGTCGTCGGCTGCGCTCAACGGGGCGACATCAGCCACCTCCACACGTCGCACCGCCTGGCCATGCAGCAGCCCAAGCCAGGCCGCGAGGCTGGGTTCGGCGCTGAGTTGGGCGAAGTCGACCCGCAACCCATGGCTGCGCAGGCGCTCCTGCAAGTACATCAGGCGGATGGAATCCAACCCGCAGCCCAAGAGGTTTTCCTCATCGCCCAGGCTGTCGATTTCTTCCACGGTAGCGCCCAGCAACTGGGCAAGGTGTTCGATCAACCATCTGCGCAGTGCGGTGGTGTCTGCTGTTGTCAGCTCGCTCATGAAAAGCTTCCTGTGACCCGTCTAGATAAAGTCCCTGGCTCACCAAGATGGAAGCCATTCTCAATTGGAACTCTATCGCAAGCGGTTTTTCAGAAAGCGCTCAGGGCTTTAGATAAACAGGCCTTTTCATTCGATTCAGAGACACCGTGCCGTGATCAACGGATTTCGCTGGGCGATACACCGTAGCGTTTGCGAAAGGCGATGGAAAAATGCGCCGGGCTGAATCCCACGCCATAGGCGACGGTAGACACATTGCTTTCCTCGTCGCTGAGCATGCGGTGGGCTTCGTTGAGACGATGTTCGTGCAGGTAGCCGAACACGCTGGTACCGAACACTTTGCGAAACCCCGCCGTCAGTTTGCGCGGGCTCATGCCCACGTGACTGGCCAGGGCGTTCAGGCTGGGCGGTTCGAGCAGCGAGCGCACCAGACGGTCCCGGGCGGCGTGTACACGCTCCACATCCGACGAGGTGATGCGCAGCTTATGCTCCGGCTGCCCGCGCTCACCGAGCAGGAACTGCGCGCTCAACGCGGTCAATTCCAGCGCCTTGCCACCCAGGTACAACGAGCGGCTCGGGCCCTGCATCGGGCACGTCGCAATTTGCGTGGCCAGTGCCTGCATCGCGCGCGGAGCCGGGCGCACCATCATGTACGGGTCGCCGCCGCCACTGCTGAGCAGCTTGCGCGGGGCCAGGCCGAGATGGCGGTCGAGGGATTCGAGGTCCAGCTGGACGATGGTGTAGCGCAGTGGCGTGGTGGTGCCGTAGATCTGCGACGAGGTGAACTCGCCGTCGTTGACGATGGTGCACAGGCTCGGCCCCTTGATCGACTGCTCGCTGTGCCCGGGGATGCGGCACGACAGCTCGCCACTTTGCACCAGAATCAACTTGAGGCCGCGCTCCAGCGGGTCCTCGACCCAGTTTTCGCTGTCTGACCACAACGTGCCGGTGACCAGGGTCATGTGCGGGTCCAGGTAGACCGTTCCGGGTTGGTTGCCCTTGGGTTCGGCCTGCGTCTCTTGTCGACTGGGGGCGATGATCGTAATAGTCATTGGGTTTTCCCTTGATCCTGAGGCCATTACGCGGGGCCTGACCTGAATGAGGAGGAGGCTTTTAAACCGTAAACCTCCCTGTTTATAGCCGCTGTGTATTTCATCTAATGAAAAAGTCACAGGTCCGAAAGCCTTGGCGTTGAGAAGCGCTCGGCGAAGGACAATGATAATAGATCTCATTTAGACGTTTGTAGCCAATTATTTCTACAAATAGGGGATTCCATGTCATTGCACACCTGCGCACCCGATTCAGACAGCGTTGGCGACGCGCCCGACTGGCCTGCCGCGTTCGCCGAACGCTACCGCCAGGCCGGTTACTGGCAAGACCAGACCTTCGCTCAGGCCCTCGATACGGTCGCCGCGCGCACCCCATCGGCCATCGCGATAACCGACGGCCCCTTGCACCTCAATTACCGCAGCCTGGCAGACCGCTGCCGGCGCCTGGCTGGCGGTTTGCACGCGCTGGGGATCGCAGAGGGCGACAATGTGGTGGTGCACTTGCCCAACGGCACTGCGTTTATCGAAGTGTGCTTTGCGTTGTTCCGCCTGGGCGCCCGGCCGATCCTCGCCCTGCCCGCCCACCGTCAACATGAGATCGGCGGTTTTTGTGGCTTTGCCCAGGCCTCGGCCTACATCGGCTGCGCTCAATTGGAGGGCTTTGATTGCCGCTCGATGGCGCGCCGACTGGCCGCTGCCAACCCGCTGTTGCGCCACGTGGTGATCGACGGCGATGCGCAGGAGTTCACCGCGTTGAGTGAGCTTTACAACAGCGCGCCGCTGGAACGGGACGCCGGTCGCGCCGACGCCGTGGCGTGTTTCCAGCTGTCGGGAGGCACCACCGGCACGCCAAAGTTGATCCCGAGGCGGCACGCCGAATACCTCTATAACGTGCGCGCCAGCAGCGAAGTCTGCGAGCTGGATGCGCGCACCGTTTACCTCACCGCGTTGCCCATGGCGCATAACTTCACCCTGTGTTGCCCGGGTGTGATCGGCACCCTGCTGGCCGGTGGGCGCGTGGTGTGTACGCGCCGCTCGGACCCGGAGTCCTGCTTTGCGCTGATCAGCGAGCAGCGTGTCACCGTCACCGCCTTGGTGCCGCCGCTGGCGATGCTCTGGCTGGACGCCCAGGACCAGCGCCAGGCCGACCTGTCCAGCCTGCGCGTGCTGCAAGTGGGCGGTGCGAAATTGCTCAGCAGCGCGGCAGAACGGGTCACGCCGACGCTGGGCTGCACCTTGCAACAAGTGCTGGGCATGGCCGAGGGGTTGTTGTGTTTTACCCGCCTGGATGACCGCCCGGATCTGCTGCTGCATACCCAGGGCCGTCCGCTGAGCGCCGATGACGAAGTACGCATTGTCGATGAACAGGGCCAACCGGTGCCCGAGGGTGAAGTGGGTGAACTGCAAGTGCGCGGCCCCTACACCATTCGCGGCTACTATCGCCTGCCCGAACACAATGCCCGGGCGTTCACCGCCGATGGATTCTATTGCAGCGGTGATCGGGTCAGGCGCACCGCCGACGGTTACCTGGTGGTCGAAGGTCGTGACAAGGACCAGATCAACCGCGGCGGTGAAAAAGTCGCTGCCGAAGAAGTGGAAAACCTGCTGATCGGCCATCCCCAGGTACACGACGCCGCACTGGTGGCGATGCCGGATGCGGTGCTCGGCGAATCCACCTGTGCCTTTATCGTCGCCCGTGACCCGGCGCCCTCGGCCTTCGCACTCAAGCATTACCTGCGCGGCCACGGCCTGGCGGCGTTCAAGGTGCCGGACCGTATCGAGTTCGTCGCACACTTCCCGCACACCGGCGTGGGCAAAGTCAGCCGCAAAGACCTGCGCGAGCGCCTGCGCCAGGCCTGGCTGCAGAGTGCCGCTTCGTGAACCTGCACGACGAACGCTGGGTACGCGCTTATCGACTCACGCCCATGCCACGCTGGCGATGGGTGTGTTTCGCGCATGCCGGGGGCAGTGCGAGTTTCTTCCGCGACTGGGTCCACGCCCTGCCCGCCGACATCGACCTGTTGGCCATCCAATACCCGGGCCGCGAAGACCGTTTCAGCGAGCCGTGCCTGACCGACATGCAGCGCCTCGCCGACGGTGCCGCGCACGCGTTGTCGTGTTACGCCGACCGGCCGCTGGTGTTGTTCGGCCATAGCCTGGGGGCGGTAGTGGCGTATGAAGTGGCGACGCGCCTGGAACAACGGGCAATCGCCGTCGACCACCTGTTCGTGTCCGCCCACCCGGCGCCGCAGCGCCAACGCGGCGGGCAGTTGCACCTGGGGCCCGACGCGGCCTTGCTGGACGATGTGCGGCGCCTGGCCGAGCGCCCCAATGCGTTGCTGGAGAACCCGGCCCTGTGCGAACTGTTCCTGCCCGGCTTGCGCAACGATTACCGCATCGTTGAAACCTACACCTGTGCGCAACCGCGGCCACTCAAGAGCCGCATCGGGGTGTTCTACCCCGAGCAAGACCCGGAAATCGAGCTTGATGAAGCCATGGCCTGGCAAGCCGCCAGCCACCAGCCACTGCACCTGCAGCGCTGGCAAGGCGGACATTTTTACTTGGTCGAACAGCGCCAGGCACTCATCGACGCCATCGTCGCGACGCTGTCGACCCCATCGCCCTCCTTGAAGGAAACCTGTCAATGAAAACCCCCGACGCCTGTGATGGCCTGCAGGACATTCGTCACGCCATCGATTCACTGGACCACCAGATCATCGACCTCATGCGCCAACGCATGGCTTACGTCAAAGCCGCCGCGCGCTTCAAGCCGACCGAAAGCAGCATCGCCGCGCCCGAACGCGTTGCCCAGATGCTCCCGCAACGCCGCGAGTGGGCCGAGCAGGCCGGGCTGGACCCGCACTTCGTCGAAACCCTGTTTGCCCAGATCATCCATTGGTACATCGGCCAGCAAGTGTTGCACTGGCGCGCGATGAGAACGCTGGCATGAGGGCCTTTGCACAGTTGCACGCCCATGCCGAGGAGATGACCGAGGTGTTCGAGCACGCCCAGCGGCGTGCCGTCGAACAAGGTGAACCGGTGTTGGCCAGTTACTCGATGAGGATCGCCCCGCTGGACTTGCTGGCGCTGTTTGGCTGCGTCGACCAACCTGGCGCCGAGTGCCTGTTCTGGCGGGCGCCGGAAGACGACAAAAGCCTGTTCGGCTGGGGGGTGGCGGCGGAACTGAGCAGCGCGGGCCCTCAGCGTTTTGCCTCGGTCGATGCGCAATGGCGACACTGGCTGCAAAGCGCGGTGATACACGGCCCGCTGGCGCCTTCGGTGTGCGGCGGCTTTCGATTCGATCATCAGGTCAAGGCCAGCCCCGCCTGGCAGGGTTTTGGCGATGCATCCCTGTGGCTGATGACGCTATTGCTGGTGCGCGACGGTGCAGACTGTTGGCTGGTGTGCCAACAGCGCGTCGCGCCCAGCGATGCAGCGCGTTGCTGTTGCGAGCACGTACTGAAGGAGTGGAACACGCTGATGGATCGCTACGTCAGCGGCGCGCCCTCGACGGCTGCACGGCAGCACACCCGCGACCAGAGCCTGCCGCGGGCCTGCTGGGAAAGCAAAGTCGCGCATGCCCTGGACGTGTTGCGCGACACCGCGTTGAACAAGGTGGTGCTGGCGCGGGAAGTGGTCAGCGAATTTTCCCGGCCCATCAGTGCCGGGCGCACCTTGGCCGCCCTGGCGATCAACGACCCCACGGCGTACTTGTTTGCGTTTCGACGCCACCACGCGTGTTTTATCGGCGCCTCCCCGGAGCGCCTGGTCAAACTGCACAACGGTCACCTGCAAACCCTGGCGCTGGCGGGCACAGCCCGGCGCGATCCCTGCCCGGAGCAGGATGCGCAACTGGCGCAAACGCTGCTCGGCTGCCAGAAGAACCAGCATGAGCATGCCGTGGTGGTGCAGATCATTCAGCGTGACCTGGCGCCCTGGGTACGCCCGTTGCACGTTCCCCCGGCGCCGCACATCAAGCGGCTCAGCCGCGTGCAGCACTTGGCGACGCTGATCGAAGGCGCACTGCGCCCGCAGAGCAGTTTGCTGGACATGGTCGCAGTCCTGCACCCGACGCCCGCCGTCGGCGGCCATGAACGCGGCCAGGCACTGGAGCATATTCGCCAATTCGAGGGCTTTGACCGTGGCTGGTACGCGGCGCCGTTAGGCTGGCTGGATGCCCACGGCAACGGCGAATTCATCGTCGGTTTGCGCAGCGCCTTGCTCAACGGCAACCAAGCCCGTCTATTTGCCGGCTGTGGCATCGTCGAACACTCCGACCCTGCCAGCGAATACGACGAAACCTGCATCAAGTTGGCGGGCATGCGCGCCGCGTTGCAGGTATAACCCGCTGCCCGATGCTTGAATCAAGGCCGGCGCAGGCCTACCCTGCACACGGAAAATTCACCCTCTGAGTCAGGAAGACCTTACATGTGGGATGGCAACGTTACCTTTGGTGATTCATGGGCCGGCTACATTGGCCGCGCGGATCAGAACACTGCCCACTCCCATGTTGCCATTCAGCTGTGCATCGGCGTACACCAGCCCGTCACCCTGGAGCTGCCCGGCCAGTCGATCCGCGCGGCCGGCGTGATCATCGGGCCCAATGTCGAGCACCGTGCCGTGCCAGACATTCATCCGGTGGCCTTTGTCTACGTCAACCCGGATACCCCGTTGGGGCGTGCGCTCAACGCGTTGCTGCAAGACAATGGCATCGCCCTGGCCAGTGACGAACTGCTCGAGTGCTTTCGCCACTCCAGCTCCCTGTCTCAGTTTGTGGAAGCGCTGGGGCGCTTGCTGGCGATTACGTCGCCCATCGACCAACGCCTCTACAAGGCCTTGAACATTCTGCGCCTGGACCGCGACGGTCCGGGCTCCGTCAGCCGCGCCGCGAGTGCGGTCGGCCTGTCCAGCCCGCGCTTGCGCTATGTCGCCACGCACCAGATGGGCGTGTCGCTGTCCCAATGGATCATCTGGAACAAACTCGAGCGCGCGTCCAAATCCCTCGCTGACGGTTCCACCTTGTCGGATGCCGCCGCCGACGGCGGCTTTTCCGACCAGGCGCACTTGGCCCGCATCATGCGCCGCATGATTGGCATGACGCCCCGCACCGCTGCCAGGGTTTTGCGAAAGACAAGCGTTTCGTTCAAGACGCATTGATATCAAAAAGCCAATATCGATCGCATCTTATTCGCGAAAACGATAAGCGCTGATTGCCGGCCTCACACAGCACCTCAGCGCTACCGACAGTGAATGCAAGAGTGTTCGCCAGGGGTATCCGTGCCCGGGATTTGGCGGAACGCACCGTTAATTCTTTCGATGAGTCCGCAGGAAGCGTCCTACATGTCAGAACAGCAAAAATTAACCGTCCTTCTCACGGGTGGCTCAGGCGTACTCGGTGAATCACTGATCGACTGCCTGGCAGAGGACTTTGACCTGGTATGCCTGGCGCGTAAAAGCCGCATTCGCCACCCGCGCGTGGAGGTGCTCAAGGGCGATATATGCAGCCCGCGACTGGGGCTGGACGTCGGCGATTATGAAGCGCTGCTCAAGCGTGTCGATTGGGTGATCCACGCCGCAGCGGTGACCCGCATGGATGGCGATATCGACCAGATCTTTTCGGTGAACTACCTCGGCACCGAAAACGTCGTGAACTTTGTCCAGCAAGCCAACGTGCCGCTTTACCACATCAGCACCGCCTTCACCCATCCGTGCGACTACTACGAAGGCGTGCAAGCAGAAACGCCTTACGAAGTCGCCAAGCGCCAGGCTGAAACGCTGGTGCGCTCGGCAGGTATCGATGTTTCGATCTTTCGTCCCTCCATCATCATCGGCGACTCGGACAGCGGGCACATGCCCAACTTCCAGGGGTTTCATATGACCATGGGGCTGATGATGTCCGGCGTGCTGCCTATCGTGCCCTGCCCGCCTGCCGGGTATATCGACTTGATCGCCCGTGACGTGGCGGCGCGGGCGATTGCCAACGCGTTGCGCCAGCGCTTGATCGGCGCAGACTACTTTCTCACCAGTGGCCCGCAGGCGCTTGATCTCAACGGCCTGTTGGACCTGATGTGCCAATCCATGGAAGCCCAGGCCCAAGCCTTCACCCGGCCGCGCTGCATGGCGCCGGATATTTATGAGCGGCTGATCCGCCCAGTGTTCCTCCCGGCACTGACCGGCAATATCCAGGCCGCGCTGGGCCGCGCCAACCAGCTGTGTCGCTATGCCTGCCTGCGTACACCGCTGCCCACGTCACTCCCTGAGTTGCTCGGCGAACCGGCGTTCAGCGCACGGGATGTCAGCCGTGAGTTACTGCTCTCGCTCAACCACTTGGCGCCCAAGCTGGGCGCGTTGACGCGCATGCTCAAGCAGCCGATGCCAACCGTCGCACAGGCGTCAGTCGCATGAACCCGCTTCTTACCGAACCCGCAGCCGACGCCGCACAGGTCGACCAGTACTTCCGCCAGCACGTGAATTCAGGGTATGCGCGCCTCGCGTCGTTGATGAATTTGCCGATCGAACAGTCCAGCCATGGCGTCTATATCTACGACAGCCAAGGCCGCAAGTATCTGGATGCCGGCGGCTATGGCGTATTTTTCCTCGGCCACGGCCACCCGGTGGTGGTGGCGGCCGTCACCCGGCAGCTGCAGCAAAACGCCCTGGCCAGCAAGCTGTTGCTCAACCCGCAACAGGCTTTCGCCGCGCAAGCCCTGGCTGCGCGTTGCCCTGGCAACCTGGACTATGTGTTCTTTTGCAACTCAGGTGCCGAGGCCACCGAAGCCGGCCTGAAACTCGCCCGGCTCAACGGCTGTCGCCGCACGCTGTCAACCCTCGGCGGCTTCCACGGCAAGACCCTCGGCGCACTCGCCGTCACCGGCCGCGAAAGCTACCGCGAGCCGTTCAGCGGCCTGCTCAGTGAAAGCACGTTCGTCCCCTTCGGCGACAGCGCCGCGCTGGAACAGCAATTGCGCGCTTCACCGGACAAGGCCTGTGTGATTCTCGAACCGATCCAGGCCGAAGCGGGTGTGATCCTCGCGCCGCCAGGCTACCTGACACGTGTCCGCGCACTGTGCGACCAGTACGGCGCCGTGCTGATCATCGACGAAATCCAGTCCGGCATGGGCCGTACCGGCCATTGGTGGGCATGCGACCAGGAACAGGTGGTGCCCGACATCATGCTGGTGGGCAAAAGCCTGTCCGGTGGCTGCGTGCCGGTCAGTGCCATGGTCGCCAGCGCGGCAATTTACGCGCCGTTCAACCGCAACCCTACGGTGCATACCTCGACCTTCGGCGCCAACCCGCTGGCCATGGCGGCCGTGCAGGCCACATTGCAAGTGATGGTGCAGGAAGACCTCGTGGAACGTGCCCGGCTGATGGGCCAGGACCTGCACGCCCGCTTCAGCGCGCTGTTACAGCAGAGGGGCCTGGCCGAGCGCGTCAAGTTGCGCAGTGCCGGCTTGTTGCTGGGCTTTGAATTCAGCGACGCCTCGGTCGCCGCGAACATGGTCATGGCCCTGATCGAACAGCAAATCATTGTGTGCCACTCGCTCAATGACCACCGGGTCGTCAGGCTCACGCCTTCCCCGCTGCTGACAGCCCAGGATTGCAATCGGTTGATCGAGGGGTTCGCCCACGCGCTGACCACCTCAATACCATCCCTTTGATTGGAGTTTCCCCCATGCAAGAAGTCAACGTACTGGCCCATATCCCCAGTGCCTGCGCTGATGAAGTCTTTGCCGTGATCAGCGACTTCAGCAACTACGTCGAGCTGTGCGAGTCGGTGCGCAATATCACGATCAATAAGGTCAGCGACCAGGTGTCGCTCACCTCCTGGGAAGTCAATTTCCACAGCGGCATTCTCAAGTGGCAGGAGCGTGACACGTTCAATGCCCAGACCCGGGAAATCCACTTCGAGCAAATGAGCGGCGATGTCGATCACTTCTCCGGCACCTGGCAAGTACTGGCGGACGGCAAAGACGCGGTCATCACCTTCGCCTCGCGCTTTGACCTGGGCCTGCCGATGCTCGCCGACATGCTCGACCCCGTGGCCCACAAAGCCATCCGCGACAACATTCACTCGATCATCACCGGTCTGTTCCCGGCGAGTTACTTGAAGGCCTGAACCATGTCCCTTTCACTGTTGAATCGCTCGCGTGCCTTGCTGCACAGCTACGCCCCAGGTTTTGACGAACGCCTGGCGAGCATCGCATTCGCCGAACGCGAAGCGCCGCCTAGCGAAGTCATCGCCCTGTTCAAGCAACAAGGGCCGGTCGGCCTGTTGGTCAATCGTGCCGCGGGCGGGTTGGGCGCGGGCATCCTTGATGCCGTGCATGTGCAGATCGCCCTGGGCGCGCGTTCACCCTCGCTGGCGGTGGCCAGCACCATGCATCAGTTTTCCGTGGCGAGCCTGTTGGCCCTCACCCAGAACGGCGGCGGCGCCGAAGGTTTGCTGTTGGCGGCGGTCGCACAAAAGCGCTTGCTGCTGTCCTCGGGGTTTGCCGAAGGCAACTCGGGCGCCGGCATTCTTGATTCGAACATGCAGGCGCTGCAAACCCCTGAAGGTGTATTGCTCAGCGGCAGCAAAAAGCCCTGCTGCCTCGGGCAGTCGATGGACTTGCTCACCGCCAGCTACACCCGCCAGACCGCCGAGGGCGAAGAGCTGATGGTCGCACTGATTCCGGCGAATGCACCGGGCATCACGCGGTCGCCGTTCTGGCAGAACAGCGCACTGGCCGCCGCCGAAAGCATCGAGGTGCGCCTCAACGAAGTCTTCGTGCCCGAACGCATGTTGTTTTCCGCCGGCTACAAACACCTGTTGGGCGACGTGCAAACCGTCGGTTTCATCTGGTTCGAGCTGTTGATTTGCGCGTCCTACGTGGGGGCCTGCGCCGGATTGATCGAGTCTGTGATCGAGGCCGGGCGCTGGACACCCCATCACCGCGTGGAGCTGGCGGCTCAGCTGCAACTGGCGATCAGTGCGCTGGAAGGCGCGGCGCTGGATATCGAACGCAACCCGCAGGACCTGCCGAACGTGCTGGCCCGCCTGCTGCTGGTGCGCTACGGCATCGAACAACTGCTCACCGAACTTTCGGACCAGGCCCACGCCATGCTCGGTGGGATGGCATTTATCACCAGCAACCAGAGTTCGAACTGGTTGATGGCCTGCCGTGGCCTGCAGTTTCACCCGCCAGCGAAGATCTCGATGGCGAGCAACCTCGACACCTACTTGTCCCACTCAACCTTCAGCATCGCCGGAGCGCACCCATGAACCTGCTCGGAAAAATCGTCGTGATCACCGGAACCGCGCGCGGCCTCGGTTACGCGGCGGCCTGCACATTGAAAAAACAGGGCGCCACTGTGATCGGCCTGGACATTCTTGCGCCACAAGAGCCCGGGTTGCTGGATGGGTTTTATCAAGTCGACCTGTGTGACCGAACGGCGCTGGCGCAGGTGATTGGTGCCATCAGCACCGACTTCGGCGACATCGATATCCTGGTGAATAACGCCGGCACCCTGACCCTGGAACGCGGTGAAACCGGCGTCACCGACGCAGTCACCCGCGCGGTGGATGTGAACCTGTTCGCGCCATGGCAACTGGTGGCCGGGTTCCTGCCGGGGTTGCTGCGCAAGCGCGGCAAAGTGGTCAACGTGTCGTCGCTGTTCGCCCTGGTGAACGCGCCTTATGTGGCCGCATACGCTGCCAGCAAACGCGCGCTGAGTGCTTATTCGGACGTGCTGCGCATGCAATATCGCGGGCAGCTCGACGTGGTCACCGTGTACCCGGGCTTTATCGACACCGCCATTCACTTGCCCGCCCAGCGCGTGGGTTTGTCGGTCAAGCGCCTGGTGACGTTCATGTGGGGTGACAGGACCCTGCTGTCTCTCGAAGAGAAACTCGATGCCGCCGCCGATGGTCTGGTTCGCGCCTGCCAAAAAGACGGCCTGCGCAACCGCGGGCTGACCTTTATGGGCACGCTGGCCATGTACACCGCGCGTATCGCACCAAGTGTGGTCGACGCCTTTATCGCCCTGCGCCTGCGCACGCTGACCCGCGGCGGGCACCTCGCGCTCAAACCTGAACTGATCGAGTAACGCGTTGCCAATGGCCAGACAACTCCACAGCAAGCCTCAGGTCCGCCTTGATCGCGCCTTGTTCAAGGCCCGGTCGGGTGAGTCCCTGTTGATCATCGGTTACGCCTTGTGCCTCTTCCTGCTGCCCCTCGCGCTGTTTGTGTGGGTGGCGAACACGGCCGCCACCCTGTGGGTGTTGCTGTGCTCGCCCCTTTGGGTGCTGGCCGGGTACGGGTGGTTTCTGCAAGCGATCCTCGGGCATGAAGGTTTCCATTTCAACCTGAGCAGCACGCCTATGCACAGTTGCTACCTGGGCATTTTCACCAGTTCGTTGCTGCCTGGATTCTGCGTGACCGGTTACTTCGTCGACCATTGGCAACACCATCGCTACAGCAACAGCGAACAGGACCCGGACTATCGGCACTTCTCGCGTTATCGGAGCCTGTTTAGCCGCCTTGCGCTGTCACGGTTGATGGCCACCTCGAATTATCTGCAGGCGACGTTGCGCCTGGCTTTCGGCCCGCCGGTCAGCCCATCGCCCTTGCCTTCACCTTTGAGCGCAGCCCAGGTGCGACGACTGGCGCGCTGCAATATCGCGTGCCAGGTCGGCTGGTTGAGTGTCTACGCGGTCGCCCTGTGGCAGATCGACGGACTGCTGCTTGGGTTTGCCTTGAGCCTGGCGGTTGCGTTCCTGCTCTCGGCAGTCAATGCCTATCAGGAACATGCCTTCAGCGAGGGCCATGACCAGCCCCCTGCCCGCTCGCGTACCTCGCGCCTGAGCACCTGGCTGCACGCCGGCGCGAACTTTCACCTGGAGCATCACTTTTATCCAGCGGTGCCGTGCTGGCGCCTGCCCAAGGTCCATCGCCAACTGCTGGACGCGGGGTGGTACGCAGACCGGCAATACCTGCTGGAAACACGCTTCATACCGTCCTTCAAGTACGCCTCCGGTCGCCATCCTTACCGTGGCGACACGCTGAACGACTGAACGGCCCCCTTACTTTCCCCATGGATTCTGGCCTGAACCATCAGGCCGCAGGAGCAGCTATGCCTTTTGATATCGACCGCCACATTGAAACCGAGCGCGCCCAGTTATTCGGCCACCCGCTTTTCGCCAATATCCGCACCGTTGAAGATGTACGCACACTGATGGAATTTCATGTGTTTGCCGTATGGGACTTCATGACCCTGCTCAAGCGCATCCAGCGCGACCTCACCTGTGTGGAGTTGCCGTGGGTACCGCCAACGCATATCACGGCGGCGCGCTTGATCAATGAAATCGTGGTCGGCGAAGAAACCGACGAACACCCCGATGGCGGCTTTATCAGCCACCTGGACCTGTACCTGACCGCCATGGATGAAATCGGCGCCGACAGCTCGGTATTCCGCCGTTTCCTCGCTGCCATCCAGGCCAAGGAACCGCTGGCCAAGGCCCTCAGCGACCGCGATATCCCATTGGCGGCCAAAGTGTTCATGTGCCAGACGCTCGATGTGGCGCAACACGGCACCACCGAAGCGGTGCTGGCGTACTTCTTCTTTGGCCGTGAAGACATCATCCCCGACATGTTCGGACGCCTGCTGTCGCAATGGTCGGTCAGCGAAACCGAGGTGCCGATGCTCACCTATTACTTGAAGCGCCACATCGAAATGGATGGCGACGATCACGGCCCGGCCGCTAAACGCATCATCGCTGAAATCGTCACCACCCCTGTGCAGCACCAGCACATGGTCGAAAGCGCCAAGACCGCGATCAAATCGCGCATCGATTTGTGGGATGGCGTGCATCACTTCCTGCAGCACAAAGCGCAACACGCCACGGACCGCCCTGAGTGCCTAAGCCTCGCATGACCACAGGGAGCAGGACATGACCAAAGGTAAATTGATAAAACTGACACTGTGCGGCGTTGTGGTCGGTGGGTTACTGCTGCTCGGCTGGCAGCGTTGGCAGTATTCCAACGCTTACGTGAGTACCGATAACGCCGAGCTCGATGGCGTGATCATTCCGGTGCGCGCCAAGCTCTCGGGCGTGGTGATGAGCGTGCCGGTGACAGACAACCTCACGGTGCAAAGCGGTGATCTGCTGTTTCAGATCCGCGACAGCGAATATCAATACCAGGTCGAGCAGCGTGAGGCGCAATGGCAGGCGTTGCTTGCTGCCGCAGGGCGCGGCGGCGGTCCGGGTGCGTTGGACAGCCAGGTCCTCGGCGCGGTCGCGATGCGCCAGGCGGCGCAAGCGGCGCTGGCACAATCCAGCGCCAATCTGGAGCAGGCGCGCAACGACTACGGGCGCGCCCGCCGCCTGGGCGCGCAAGGGGTGTTGAGCACCCAGGATCTCGAGGTGGCCAAGGCGCGTTTCGACGCCCTGAGCCACGCTCAGGAAGTGGCACGCGGCAATGCCCAGGCTGCCGCGCAAAGCACCTTGGCCAACAAAGCCGAACTGAAAGTGCAGGACTACCGGATCGCGGCGGCGCAAGCCGAACTGGAACAGGCCCGGATCAAGCTGCACGACACTCGTCAGACCGCGCCGGTGCGCAGCATCGTCTCGAAAAAAGAAGTCGAGCCGGGCCAATTCGTGGTCGCCGGGCAGAAGCTGTTGAGCCTGATTGCCACCGACCCGCTGTGGATTACCGCCAACTTCAAGGAAACCCAGGTCGGGCGCGTGCGGGTCGGCCAGTTGGCCAAGGTCACTGTGGATGCGTTTCCCGGGCAGGCTTTCGACGGGGTGGTCGAGAGCCTCGCACCGGCTACCGGCGCAAAGTTTTCACTGCTGCCCCAAGAGAACGCCACCGGCAACTTCACCAAGGTGGTGCAGCGCGTGCAGGTCAGGATTGCCCTCAAAGACGTGCCGGATGACTACAAAGCCTTGTTGAGCCCCGGCATGAGCGCCTTCGTCGAAGTCGCCACGCAACAGCACGGCAGCCACACGCTATGAAGTCGCCGTATCTGATTGCGCTGACCGTGACGCTGGTGTCGATGATGGAACTGCTCGACGTGACCATCGTCAACGTGGCGATTCCCAGCCTGATGGGCACCTACGGGGCGTCGGTCGATGAAATCTCCTGGGTGTCCACCGGCTACGTGGTGGCCAACGTAGTGATCCTGCCGGTCAGCGGCTGGCTGTCGGCCTGGTTCGGGCGGCGCACTTATTACCTGGTCTCCACGGCGGTGTTCGTGCTGGCATCCGTGGGCTGCGCCTTTTCCGCCGAACTCTGGCAACTGGTGGCATTCCGCGTACTGCAAGGCTTGGCGGGCGGCGGGTTGCTGGGGATTTCACAGGCAATCATTTACGACGTATTCCCCAAGGAGAAGGTCAGCAGCGGCATGGCGTTGTACGGCGTTGGCGTGATGATGGGGCCGACGTTGGGCCCCACCGTCGGCGGCTATCTGATCGACACCTTGTCCTGGCACTGGATATTCCTGATCAATCTGCCTATCGGTGCTGTGGCCCTGCTGCTGTGCTGGCTGTGCATCGGCGATTCCGCCAATGAAAGCAAACCCAGCAGCGTCGACTACAGCGGCTTCTGCCTGCTGGCCCTGGGCGTCGGCAGCCTGCAGATCCTGCTGGAGCGCGGCGAGCATTGGGACTGGATGGAATCGAACTGGACGGTTGCCTGCCTGTTGCTCAGCAGCTTCAGCCTGGTGGGGTTCTTCTGGTGGGAACGGCGCGCGACCAACCCGATCGTCAATGTGGCGTTGTTTCAGAACCGCGAGTTTTTGATGGGCTGCATCTGCGCGTTTTGCGTGGGCTTCGGGCTGTACAGCACGTTATTCATGGTGCCGCTGTTTTTGCAGACGTTGCTGGCGCAGAGCGCGTACCAGAGCGGGCTGGTGATTTTCCCCGGAGCGGTGGCCAGTGCCATCAGCACCTTGGTGATCGGCAAGCTGTCCCAGGAAAACAAGATCGACGAGCGCGTGTTCGTGACCTTGGGCATCGTCATGTACTGCTACGCGATGTTCCTGCACACCCAGTTCACCCTCGACAGCAACCCGGACACGCTCTATTGGCCCCTGGTGATTCGCGGCCTGGGCCTGGGCATGATCTTCGTACCGCTGACCAACCTGGCCATGCGCCGTCTGCCGCTGACGTTGATCTCGGGCGCCTCGGGCGTGCTCAACCTGATGCGCCAGTTGGGCGGCAGCGTCGGCATCGCCATTGCCGCGACCCTGCTCACGCGGTTTTCGTGGGAGCGCTATCGCCTGCTGTCCGAGCATGTGACCGAGTCCAGCCTGGTTGCCAGCGGCTGGGGCGGCGTGGAATCCAACCCGCTGTTTCTGTCCCTGAACCTTGCAAGCCATCAACAAGCCTTGGCCCTGATGCCTTACCTGCAAGCGCGTGAACAAGCGCAAATGCTGGCCTTCAGCATGCTGTTCGGCACATTGGGCGCGGTCATGGCCATTGGCATTCCCATGGTGCTGATGATGCGCAGAAGCACCCTCAGCCGATAACTTCTCCAGTGGAGCACATCCCCTTGCGTATTCCAGGGCTGCATCTCGACCCGATCACACTGCTCACTTTCCTGTGCGGCCTCAGCCTCGCCTGCTGCCCGGCCAATGCGGCGGCGGAAGACTTGTACCAGCTGTACCAGAAGGCGCTGACCCACGACATGAAGTTCGCCGCCGCGCAGGCGCAACAATTGGCCACCGCGGAAAAAGAACCGCAAAGCCGTGCCAACCTGTTACCGGACCTGTCGGTCACCGGCGGCGCGGCGTGGGTCGATGCCGAGGATTCGTCCGACTACCATCGCAACCGCAATAACACCAACGCCTATGCCGTGGTTCTCACCCAACCGCTGTTGCGCTGGCAGAGTGTGGTTGCCCACGACCAAAGCAAACTGATGATCAGCGCCAGCGAGGTGCAGACCGAACAGGCGCGCCAGGACCTGATGCTGCGTGTCGCCCGCGCCTACTTCGACGTACTGCTGAACCAGGAACTGTTGAACACCCGCACGCAACAGTTGCAAACCCTGCAGGAGAGCCAGGACCGCACCCGGCGTTTGTTGGCCGACGGCGCCAGCACCCACAACGCGCTCGAACAGGTTCAGGCCAAATACGACCAGGCCTTCGCCGAGCAAATCGCCGCACGCGGCGCGCTGGATATCGCCACCGAAGCCCTCACCCAATTGACCGCCGCCCAGGCGCGCCCATGGTCGGGCAAGGAGCCACAATTCAGCGCTCCGGTGCCCGCCGCGATCGGCGCCTGGGCCACCACCGCGCAACAAGGCAACCTCGCCGTGCAGCGGGCGCAGATTGCCCAGCGCCTGGCCGAAATGGACATCGACAAGGAACAAGCCGGCCACTTGCCGACCCTTGACCTGATCGCCGCCCATGGCCGTTTTGCCTCGGTCGGCGGCGATGTGTACGACGTCACCCTGCCGGAGAATCGTTATAACCAGACGGTGGTCGGGGTCAAACTGAGCGTGCCACTGTATGGCGGCGGCCGTACCAGCAGCCGCGTGCGCGAAGCCCATGCGTTGCAGAGCAAAGCCCTGGATGAACTCGAAGATGCGCGCCGCAGTGCCGGGCTGATGGCCCGCCAGGCCTACCTGCAAGTGACCAGCGGCATGAGCCAATACCAGGCGCTCAAGCAGGCGCTGAAATCCAGCCAGGTCAACCTCACGTCGGTGACCCACGGCTTCGAGGCCGGTGCACGCATCAACACGGAGGTGCTGGACGCACAGCAGAAAGTCACGGACACCCAGCAACGTTTGGCCCAGCAACGCTACGCGATTCTGCTCGCGCAGCTCAATCTGCTGGCGTCGACGGGGAACCTGAACGACGTGCGTCTGCGTGAGGTCAGTCGCCTGCTCGATTGAACCCGGTGCGCGCCCCATTCAGCCCATGTACCTGAGCCATTGAATTCAGGGTTCGATAATCGAACGGGTTCCCACTTCTGCCGTTCAAGTTCACTGCGTGAATGCGGATAGCACGATCACTATTACTTAAGTGGTCTGCGGAGTATGCCCATGTTTGCCCATCTGAAAATTCGCACCGGGATGATCGGGGTGCTGCTGCTGTTCGTTATTGCACTGTTGTTCTCGACCCTGAACGGCTGGCGGTCGGCGGTACGCAGTCACGAGCACATTGACGAGTTGGGGCGTACCTCGCGACAAATCGACGGGATCAACAACGCGTTGCTGCTGGCAATCCGTACCAGCGCCAACGTGTCCTCGGCGTTCATCGAGACCGTCGGCGGGCGTTTCGACGACGCGGAAGCCCGGCTGGTGCGCAGTGAGGCGATCTGGAGTGACGCCATCGCCAAGGTCAATGCCTCGACCACAGACTTGCGTGACCCGCAGTTGAAGGCCCTCGCCGAAGATCTCAAGCGTGCGTTCGCCGTATACGGCACGGCCATCGTCGGACAACGCGCCGCCACGCGCGCGCGATCCGCCGAAGAGTATTTTCAAGTCAACATCGATGCCGGCAACAGCATGACCAAGCTTCAGGAGATTCGCGTGAAGCTGGTCGGCGCGTTGGATGCCCGTGCCCAGGAGATCAACACGGAGGCGGCTGCGCGGCTGCAGACTTCGCAAACCCTGGCCATTGCCTTGATCCTGCTGACCCTGGCACTCGCTGTCGTCTGCTGGGTATTCATCTCGGGCACCGTCCTGCGCCCATTGCGCGCGGCCGGCGAGCACTTCAAGCGTATTGCCGGGGGCGATCTGAGCCGCGAAGTCGTCTCGCCTGGCCGCAACGAAATTGGCGAATTGTTCCTTGAGCTGCAACGCATGCAGGCCAGCCAGCGTGAAACACTGATCCAGATCGCTGACTCAGCCACGCAGTTGGCCTCAGCCGCTGAAGAACTCAACGCCGTCACCGAAGAAAGCAACCGTGGCCTCCAGCAGCAGGACATGCAGCTGGAACAGGCCGCGACCGCGGTGAACCAGATGACCAGTGCGGTCGAAGAAGTGGCGCGCAACGCGGTGTCGACTTCGCAAGCGGCCACCGCCTCCAATACGCTGTCGGAAAAGAGCCGTCAGCAGGTACGCGAAAACATCAGCGGTACGCAATCGATGACCGCCGAAATTCACGGCAGCGCCGAGCGTATCCAGCACCTCGCCAATGAAGTGCGCAACATCGGCAAGGTGCTCGACGTGATCCGGGCCGTCTCGGAGCAGACCAACCTGCTGGCCCTCAACGCGGCGATCGAAGCGGCCCGGGCCGGTGAAGCCGGTCGGGGGTTTGCCGTCGTGGCCGACGAGGTACGCACCCTCGCCTACCGCACCCAGGAATCGACCCGCGAGATCGAACAGATGATTGCCAGCGTGCAGAGTACTGCTGAACACGCGGTGGATTCGATGCGCAGCAGCACGGCGCGGGCGCAAGGCACGCTGGAAATCACCCAGGCGTCGGGGGTGGTGCTGGAGGATATCTTCGCGGCCATCGGCCAGATCAACGAGCGCAACCTGGTGATTGCCAGTGCCGCCGAAGAACAGGCCCAGGTTGCCCGTGAGGTCGACAGCAACCTGTTGGCGATCCGCGACCTGTCGGCGCAATCCGCGGCGGGCGCCTTACAGACCAACGCAGCGAGCCATGCGCTGTCACGCTTGGCTGCGGAGCTGAGCGGGCTGGTGGGAGGCTTTCGGACTTGATCCTTGGCGGCCCCTTATCTTGAGCCGCTCCCAACTCGTTCCAACCGCAGCTGTATAAATTCCAGCAACGCCCGAACCCGCGCAGTCACGGAATGCCGGTGGCTGTACGCGCCAAGCAATTGCAGCGGCGCAGGGCGCAGGTCCAGCGACACTTCCCGCAATCGGCCCGCGGCAAGATCTTCCTGGCATGGATAGGCTGCCACTATCGCGAAACCGATGCCTTGCCGCGCGCCCGCCAACGCAAGTTCTCCACTGTTGACACGATAGCGACTACGCACAGATACCTTCACGATTTCGCCTGTGCCGTCGAGAAACAGCCAGGGCTGGCCCTTCAATGCGCTCAGTGTAGTAATGCACGGCAAGGACTCTAGTTCGCGCACTTGGCGCGGAGTTCCCGTTTTGGCTAACAGAGCGGGTGCCGCGACCACAATGCTGGGTAGCGTAGCGAGTTCGCGGGTGATGATGGTGCTGTCATCCTGGCGCCCACGATGGAAGACGATAGAGAGGTCCATGTCTTCCCGGAGCGCTTCTAAACCGGTCAGGCGCGTGTCGCACTCCAATTCGACGCCAGGATGGAGGCTACAGAATTCGGCCAGGATAGGGGCCAGTAGCCTTGGCGCTTCGCCTGGCATGCACATCCTTAAGGGCCCCCGCAGTTCACGCTGCACCGCGCCAAGTTCTTCCTCAGTGGAGAGCAAGGAATCGAGCAAAGGTTTTGCACGTTCGTAGAGAAGTCTGCCGGCTTCAGTCATGCGCAGGTGGCGAGTACTGCGCTCCAGCAAGCGGACGCCCAATCTGCGTTCCAGCGAGGCGACGTGGCGGCTGACGTTAGAGGATGGCAGGGACAGTAGGCGCGCCGCGCCGGAAAAGCTTTGTGCATCGACGACCGCCACGTATACACGGACGGTGTTCAGGTCGAGGGCATTGCGCATGATTATCCCGATTAAGGTATTAAAGTCGCCCATTTTTACATAATAGTTCTCCCCATTGACGGAATCTAAGATGCCGTCTCGTCCGATGGGTTGTCGCCGATGGCGTGTCGGGACGGATTGAATAGGAGATCCAGCGTGGAAATCGGAATACTTGGCGGCGGAATTGCGGGGTTGAGCGTGGCGCTTGCCTTGCGCAAGCGGGGACACAGTCCCCGGGTATATGAGCGCCGGACGGGGCCAGCGACCATGGGGGCTGGCGTGACGCTCTGGCCCAACGCTGGCTTTGTGCTGGAGGAACTGGACCTCCTCCAAGACATCGCGGCAGCGGGTGGCCGGCCAGTGGTAGTGCGCCGCCAGGACGCTGCGGGCAATTCGTTGGGGGGCATCGATATCGCGCTGCTGGACCAGACAATGGGATATCCGACTCATACCATTTTGCGGAGGGACTTGCAGGCAGTGCTGCTCAAGCATGCGGCACAGAGCGGAATCCCGGTGGAGTTCGGGCATCGGGCGGTGGGGATCGATCTGGAGGCTAATGGCAAAGCGGTAGCGCGCTTCGAGAACGGGGTGAGTATCCGTCCAGATCTGCTTATCGGCGCAGATGGCCGTATGGGGTCGGTGGCACGCGGGTTCGTTGCGGGGGACAACATGCCGGTTTATCAGGGATTTGTGAACTGGATAGGTGTGGCGCAGGGGGAAAGTGCGTTGGTGAGCGATATAGCGATTCAGGATTATTGGGGGTCGGGCAATCGCTTCGGATGCGTGCCGGTCCGGCCGGAGTTGGTCTACTGGGCAGCGGCGCAGGCGCGGCCATTGTCAGGGGCGACGCCCGCAGCCGATATGCGCAAGGAGATCGAGGATCTGTTCGCGGGATGGCCGGAGCCTATCGCCCGTATCATCCAGGCGACGCCGGCGCACGCCATCCGGATGATTGCCGTGCACGACTTGGAGCCGCTGCACACGTGGAGCCGGGCTAATGTGCTGCTTGTGGGAGATGCGGCGCACGCGCCGTTGCCGACATCGGGCCAGGGCGCTTGTCAGGCGTTGGAAGACGCTTGGCACCTTGCTAGATGCCTGGAAGGAACGAACGGCCTTGATGAAGCCTTGCAGCGCTTCGCGGAGATCCGCGGGCCGAAGACCGCCAAGCTGGCCGAGCAGGGTCGAGTCTTCGCTCGCGGTCTGTTTGCCACTGATCCTGAAACCTGCCGCATTCGCAATGAACGCGCCAAGGCGTCCGATCCCTTGCGTGATGTGCAGGCCTTGGCGGCAGGATGGTCACAGGGTTTGCCGATGACAGGCTGCACGGACAGCACGCCGATGGATGGCGCTGACTTCGGCAGTCTGTACCGCCTCTGAAAGACTGTGGCAATCTGGACACCGCATGGCGTCTCCGGCCCCGAGACGCCTCACTGTAAACCGAGCCCCATGACTTTACCCACCGCGCTGGAGCGCCAGGTCTAGCAGCTCACACTGATGCTCTTCAGATGTCGGCTTCTGGCCGATTCTGTTGAAAATGTAGCTCCCCTATCTGGCCTGCGGCAAAGTATCTGCATTGACCAGCAGGGAAGGATTTGGAATAGGAACGGCGTGTTGGCTGCATGAAATATCCGCTTAAAAGGTTAGAACTGGTGCCCACTTAAATGTAAGTGCACACCATGTCCTGGCTCTTCGGGGCTGGGCAGATGACTTGGCTTGGCCGGACGGATACACGTTAGCTGCAAATTTGATGCTGAATTAACATAGAGACCTCGCCCAATACATTGCCACGTCCATGCAGACTCTCGAAAACACCTTGTTTTTATATGCCAGACAGCACCTGCCAACACTTCCGAAGATCTACATGTGGACGCTTGATACCACCCTTGTTCACCATTCATTCAAATGGGTCATTGGCCACGCATGAAGGCTCAGGCGATCTAACAAAGCTGGATTCGAATTGCAACGACCAGTGTCTACTCAACCTACATCGAGTTACTCATGAGCGTCTCCCGAAAACTTGACGTCGAGATAGGTGATCTGGAAATGCTGCTCTTTGCGAAAGCAGAAGACCTTGCACAAACGTTCAACACGACCTCCCCCTCTGCTTGAACGAGAAAAAGCTCACAGAGCTTGATCTACACCCGTATGTTTTTTTGAAAGATGGCCGACGCAGAGAGCGAGTGAGATTGACCAGTTGCTTGCGCACCAGTGGGTACTCGCTTGAGTAATACACCGTGACTTTGGCGCTCAGCGCTCTTCAATCACGCAGCGGCTTTGTCGGAACCTGGACTTTTCACGACGACTGTCCGCAACGCACGTCCCGAATACTTGACAGAAACTGTCTGGTTTGACGGTTGGATCGCAGACAGACGACGCGACATGTTGAGGGCGCCGTTGCCGCAAGCTGCCTCATCTTGGCACGCGCCGATTTACGGGTAGTCCACATGAAGTTGAAAAGATCTAGAAGGTTCTTTAGCTGCTCTGGGCAATCCTCTGGAAGGTCGGGGCGAGTGCTACCACGCTGGGTCAAAGTTCTAAGAAACACACGCCAAAACCGAAGTACCGGCGACCGATCAATCCATATTAAGAGGTCGGCTCTGGCAATACGGTTATCCCAGGTGGCCGAATGGCCACCTTCAAAAATCCACTGATCGCGAGCCTCGGCCTCGTGACAAAGGCGAGTCTTCTCATCAGCGTTTCGCTCAACCCATCCCGGTTGCCAATGGATCGTGTCGATATGGATGACCGGAAGACCTGTGTGCTTGCCCATCGCCCGAGCCAGCGTACTTTTTCCTGACCCTGGTTGGCCAATAATCATGACACGCTGCATAGGAGCCCCTGCGCATTGAACATCCTGATAATACTGAGCGACGCTGCTCCTCATTGGAACACTTCACAATCGAATCGTGTTGATTAGTGCTACGCGACGACGGGTGAAGTTCCAGGCAATAGGCGAAAGTAGAAGAACCGCGACAAGAAACGCCACCTGGGACAGGTAGAACGGCTCCAGCCACTGCTGGTTCAATGCAACGTAATAGGTGTTATGGGCGACGTCAGCCAGAATGATTGCTGCTGTAAGGATGATGCCCACCCTTGGTTTTATGAAAAGGAGCAGTGCCGCCAGCGGGTCAAAAAACGTAAGCGCCCCCCAGAAAATACGGCTAGCCCAATAGGCGCTGGCCCCGTATCCGTAGTCCCAGAGCAACCCATGCTGAAAATCTGCTCGAATGTGATTGGTGGTTGCGACCAAAAGGCAACAGGCAAACAAAACTCGGATGGCGAATGACGACCTTGGCATAGCTGGATCTGCTCTCGTGAAGTAATCCTATGATAACGGGATCAACCAACGTCGCAGCAATGTAAGCGTATGGCAAACCCGTCTTGACCAGACGACTTTGGGCCGTGCGACAATTGGTTGCATATCGTTGGGCAAGAAATGTAGGTTGTACCGTCAACATAAATACATCGTTTAACTGGAGCTACATGGACGAGCTAAGAGTTTTCAGCAACACCCACTGGATAGTAACTCATCGGCGAGATTCACGTTACGACGGGTATTTGATAATTTCATCTGAAGAGACGGCTTCAGATCTCAGCGATTTGAGCGACGAAGCCATGTCATCTCTCGGTTTGGTGATGAAAACCTCGGAGCGTCTGCTGGCAAAGGTGTATTCCCCTTACAAAGTAATGTTCTACAAATTGGGATTTTCTCCTGACTTCAGCGCACATTTTCATGTCGTTCCAGTCTCGGAAGACTTGCTCGCAGAGATATCAAAACACCCCGGTTATTCCGACAATCCTGACGGTAATGACGCAATTGTTTTTCTAAGTCGAGAGTACTGTGAAAGACCTCTTACCGCTGGCGAAGCAGAAAAACAGCTCTCGGCGGTTCAATTGCATGGAATTGACATAAGTGTCCATTCAACACACATGTTGCGTGGTTAAACGCGCGCCCACTTAACTGTTGACTCTGATAGGAATAGGCAATGCTCTAAGACAAACCGGCATAGGTGACCGAGTTTTCGATAGATATCATGGCTTCGTCCCTACTTATTGGAAGTCGCCATGAACAACAGAAAAACCATATTCATCACGGGGGTGAGCAGTGGCTTCGGCAACGCGCTGGCGCAAGAAGCTCTTGCAGCGGGCCACCGTGTCATAGGTACCGTGCGTAGTGAAGCCGCCTTGCGCGCCTTTCAGGCGCTCTCGGTGGATCATGCTCATGGGGTGATTCTGGATATCACTGACTTCGCCCGGATCGACAGCGTAGTAGCTGCTATTGAAGCAACCCACGGCCCAGTCGACGTGTTGGTCAACAACGCCGGCTACGGTCATGAGGGCATCTTTGAAGAGTCGCCGCTGGAGGAAATGCGTCGCCAATTCGACGTCAACGTGTTCGGCGCGGTAGCGGTGACCAAGGCTTTCGTGCCTTATTTTCGCAAGCGTCGCACTGGTCATATTCTTAATATCACTTCTATGGGCGGCACCATCACGATGCCGGGCATCGCGTACTACTGCGGGAGCAAGTTTGCTCTCGAAGGTATCTCCGATACGCTGAGCAAAGAACTGCTACCTTTCAACATCTTCGTGACCGCCGTGGCACCTGGCTCGTTTCGCACTGACTGGGCCGGTCGTTCGATGCAGCGCACCCCACGAAGCATTGCTGACTATGACGCCAGTTTCGACCCGGTACGTAAGGCCCGCGAAGAAAAGAGCGGCAAACAGCTTGGCGACCCGCGAAAAGCGGCGCAAGCGATGTTGCAGGTTATTGCCAGCCCGACACCACCGGCACACTTATTATTGGGCAGTGACGCGTTGGGACTGGTACGTGACAAGCTGAATCGCACGGCCAGGGAGATTGATCAATGGGAAGCGCTGACTCTTACCACCGACGGTTGAGCGGCCAGCAGAGGGGACATCAATGAATCGGGCCGACTCACGCACCTCGCGCATGGTGCATTTGATGGAAACCCTCGCGCCGGTCGAGGGCTACAACCTCAGCACGCTAGAGGATATCCGCTTTTTGCGTTCGAATCGGCCACTGACTCGCACTCCGGTGCTGTATGACCCGGGTATCGTGATCCTGTGCCAAGGGCGCAAACGTGGCTATCTGGGCGATGACGTATACGTTTATGACGCCCAGCACTATCTAGTGGTGTCCGTCCCAGTTCCTTTCACCATGGAGACCGATGCCAGCGAGGCGCAGCCAATGCTGGCGGTCTACATGCGCCTCGACTTACAAATGGCCAGCGAGTTGATACTGCAAATGGATGAAGCTCTCGGGCCAAGTGATGCCCAGCCCAAGGGCATGTATGCCTCGCCAATGGACGATTTGCTGCGCGCCTCGACGCTACGCTTTCTTGAGGCGATGAGCAGTCCGGGCGAAGCGCAAATACTTGGGCCGTCGCTGGTGCGGGAGATCTACTACCGCATCCTAACCGGCGAGCAAGGTGGCTCGATGCGCGCCGCGCTCAATCGCCAGGGTCACTTTGGTAAGGTCACTCGTGCGATCCGCAAGATCCATAGTTGCTACCAGGAGCGCCTGGATGTGGTGTCCCTTGCCCAAGAAGCGAGCATGAGCGTGCCCAATTTTCATCTGCACTTTCGCAGCGTGACGGACTCGTCGCCGATGCAATACCTGAAGTCGACGCGCTTGCACCAGGCGCGATTACTGATGCTACGCAACGCTATGACCGCTTCGACGGCGGCGTTCAATGTAGGCTACGAAAGCGCCTCGCAATTCAGCCGCGAATTCAAACGTTTCTTTGGGCGCACGCCCCAGGCAGAGATCGAATGGATGAAGGCGACCTACGCACTGCCTGCGCCGTCCACGCCATCTATGTACGTCTCGTCACATTAGCGATGAGCCGACCCGCTGCTCCGGCAACCCCAGTACCAGCGCTGTCCGCACCTGCCCAACATACTTTGGGCGGTTGAACGGGCGCCCATTTATGCGGCAGCAACTCGGTAATCTCACTTGCCCGCTGCGTCGGCACATCTTTGAGATAAGCATACGGGTCATGCCCGTTGAGCCGTGCCGACTGGATCAAGCTCATGATCGCTGCCGCCCGTTTGCCACGGCGTAAAGACCCTGCGAAGAGCCAGCTCTTGCGCCCAAGAGCCCATGGCCTGATTTTCTTCTTCAGGTGCTTGTTAACGTCAATGTTGTTGAAGTCCTCTGCCCCAGTACTGCCCACGCTTTTTGTAGCGCTTGATGGGGGACCGAAAGGTGATCGATAGCGCAAAAAAAGCAAGGTGTCTTGGGCAGACGCATATGTGGCAGAGGTAACACGCGTAACTGGATGAACAGGCGCGCCTCACGCCCGCCAGGCCCGTGAGATAATCACGCGCTACGAGCGGACGACTCCGCCGAATAGATGACGGTTTGCGCGCTGTTCGCCGCAACGGTTTGCCGGGTGAAGTAGGTGTCGCCTTCGTCGGTCAGAATCTCATAGTCGACTTTTTGCGTGCTGCTGGCGTGTTTGATGATTTTCAGCACGCGCTGGAATTTCACGCTTTGCGTGCCGTTCTGGTTGGGCCCGGTCAGCACATTCACGCTTTGAAACCAGCCGGCGTGTTTCTTGTTGCTCACCAGCGCGTTGGTCATCGCCTCGAACCGCTCCAGGCGGGTGAAGCCCCACAGCGTCTGCTCCTCGACGGTTGCGTCGGGGGTGGCGGCGCCGGTAAACACGAAGATATTGATCGTCGGGCTGTCTTCACAAAAGAAGTCATACGGGACCAGGCCATCGACCATTTTCCTGCCGGGCACAAAGCCCTTTTTATGCACCTGAAACATCGCCACCTCCGTTCAAACAATGGCGACAAGTCTAATGAGCGGCGACGTACAGGGCGGTCAAGCCAATGTAATGTCGTGTAAAGATCGCGCGTTGTGCAGGTTGACCTCAACGGTCAGCCCACCGCCTGACTCATTGCGAGCCACGATGATGCCGCCGTGCATCTGCACTGCCCGCGCGGCGATGGCCAAGCCCAGGCCAAAGCCGACGCTGGCATCCCCCGCGCCACGCTCGAACGGTTGGAAGATGCTGTGCAATCGATCGTTGTCGACGCCCGGCCCGTGGTCGCTGATCGCCACAGTGAGGCGGCTCGCGTCGGGATTGATACGCGCTGAAACCAGCACCGTGGTGTCCGGCCGCGTGTAGCGCACGGCGTTGCGGATCACGTTCTCAAAGCAGCGGTACAGCAACTCACCGTTGACACAGGCGATAAACGGCGGGCAAGCCTGTAGGTGTACGCGGCAGCCTTTGATGCCGGCTTCGAACTGCGCATCTTCGACAATCATCGCCAGCAACTCGATGATGTCCACGGGTTCGCGCTCGATGCTTTCGGGCCGGCCTTGCAGGCGAGCCAGGGTCAGCAGCGCTTCGATCAGGGTGTCCATGCGTTCGGATTCATGCTCGATGCGTTCGAGCATTTCCATGCGTGCAGGGTCTTGGCGCAACAGGCCGATGGCCGCTTGCATGCGCGTCAGCGGCGAGCGCAATTCATGGGAGATGTCGTGCAGCAGATGCTGCTGGGCTTGCACCAGCACCTTGAGCTGGTTGGCCATGCGGTCGCAGTCTTCGGCCAGGTCGACGATTTCATCGCGGCGCTTGCCCATGGCGGGTTTGACCCGGGTTTCGAAGCGTCCTTGGGCCACATCGCTCATCGCCCGACGCAAGTAGGCCAGCGGCCAGGCCAGGTAGTACGCCATGTAGCCGCTGAACAGCGCACTCATCAACGTGCCGATGAGCAGCGGGATCTGGTGCCAGGGCCGGCCGGGGACGTTGCCGGGGGCGTGGGTGGACCTGATCGAAAGCGCCAGGCCTTCCTTGCTGGTGACCGCTCGTTCATAGGCCGGTTGTTCAACGGGCGACCCCACGAGCAAGTGACCGTTGCTGTCATAGACGCCGATGTTCTCATCCGGCGGACGTTCCCAGACCGTGAGGAGCTGGCCTGCCGCGTCGACACCGACGCGCTCGAGCAGCCCGGTTTCCGCTGCCAGAATGGCTTCCACATACGGGTCGCTCGGGCGAAAACGGCTCAGTTCAAGCACGCCGATCCCGACCAGAAACGTCAGGGTGGTCGCCAGCCAGAAGGCCAGGAACAGTTTCCAGAACAGCAGGCTGGGCCGGGTCATTCGGCGATCAACAGATAGCCAAGGCCGCGCACGCTCTGGATCCAGGCCTTGGTGTCCAGGCGCGGCCCCAACTTCTGCCGGATGCTGCTGATATGTACGTCGATGCGCCGGTCGTAGCGGGTCAGCGGGCAGCCCAGGGCGTTGAGGGACAGGTCCTTTTTACTCACCACTTGGCCGGCGTTGCGGGCCAGTTCTTCGAGCAGGCTGAATTCGGTGCTGGTCAGGCCCAGCTCGACACCGCTCCATAGGGCCTGGCGCTTGCCGGGCCACAACACCAGCGCGCCGGTCTTGATCACTTCGGTGAGCGGCTGGCCCACCGGCTGCACCCTGCGCATGATCGCGCGCAGCCGTGCCACCAGCTCGCCCGGGGAGCTGGGCTTGGGCACGTAATCGTCGGCGCCGAGTTCCAGGCCGGTGATGCGGTCGATGTTGTCGCCACGGGCGGTCAGCACCACCACGGGCACTTGGCTGACCGCGCGGATGCGCCGCAGCACCTCGATACCCGAACGCTGGGGCAGCATGACGTCCAGCACCACAATACTGTAGCGCCCCGACAGCGCTTCGACCTCGCCCTCCTCGCCCGTATGCACGGCCGTGGCCTCAAAACCTTCGCGCGCCAAGTATTGGCTGAGCATTTCCGTCAATTCCTGGTCGTCGTCGACCAACAGTACGCAGATCATCGTGGGCTCGTCAGTGTGGGGTTGTCCATTATCAGCCTTTGCGCAGGTTATCAGGCCCACCTTTACCTAACTTGACATTCGGTTAACCGCACCAAACGCCGCGCACTCTTATGCTGGCTGTTCACCGGTCGGCGAGTGAACCCAGCACGCCGGCGCTGCTTGTCGATGTGTTCTGGAAAAGATCTTGATGAATTTTTCGCGCCTGCTCTGCTCGGTTGCGCTGCTGCTCAATACCTCACTGGCACTCGCCCAAGGCTTCAAAATCTCGGATATTCGAATCAATGGCCTGCAACGCGTCTCGGCGGGCAGCGTATTCGGCGCATTGCCGCTGAACGTCGGCGACGAAGCGGATGACCGGCGCCTGGTGGATTCCACTCGCGCGTTGTTCAAGACCGGGTTCTTCCAGGATATCCAGCTGAGTCGCGAAGGTGATGTGCTGATTATCAATGTCGTCGAGCGTCCTTCGGTTGCCAGCATCGAGTTCGAGGGCAACAAGGCGATCTCCACCGAAGATTTGATGAAAGGCATGAAGCAATCGGGCCTTGCCGAAGGCGAGATATTCCAGCGCGCCACCCTTGAGGGCGTGCGCAACGAGTTGCAGCGTCAATACGTTGCCCAGGGCCGTTACTCGGCCTCGGTCGACACCGAGGTCGTGGCCCAGCCGCGCAATCGGGTCGGCCTGAAGATCAAGATCGATGAAGGCGAAGTGGCGTCGATCCAGCACATCAACGTGGTGGGCAATACCGTGTTCCCCGACGACGCGTTGATCGACCAATTCACGCTCAAGACCAGCAACTGGCTGTCATTTTTCAAGAACGACGATAAATACGCACGGGAGAAACTCTCCGGCGACCTCGAACGGCTGCGCTCCTATTACCTGGACCGTGGCTATATCAACATGGATATCACCTCGACCCAGGTCTCCATGACCCCGGATAAAAAGCACGTCTATATCACCGTGAACATCCAGGAAGGCCAGAAATACACGGTGCGTGAAGTCAAGCTGAGCGGCGAGCTGAAAGTCCCGCAAGAGCAGGTCCAGTCATTATTGCTGGTGCAAAAGGGCCAGGTGTTTTCGCGCAAGTTGATGACCACCACCTCGGAACTGATCACCCGCCGCCTGGGCAACGAAGGCTATACGTTCGCCAACGTCAACGGTACGCCTCAGGTGCATGAAGAAGACCACACGGTAGACATCACTTTCAGCATCGACCCCGGCAAGCGGGCTTACGTCAATCGCATCAACTTCCGAGGCAATACCAAGACCGACGACAAAGTGCTGCGTCGCGAAATGCGGCAGATGGAAGGCGGCTGGGCGTCGACCTACCTGATCGACCAATCCAAGGTGCGCCTGGAACGCCTGGGGTTCTTCAAGGAAGTGAACGTCGAGACGCCGGCCGTGGCCGGGCTGGATGACCAGCTGGATGTGAACTACGCCGTGGAAGAACAAGCCTCCGGCTCGATCACGGCCAGCGTCGGCTTCGCCCAGAGTTCGGGCCTGATCCTTGGCGGGTCGATTACCCAGAACAACTTTCTTGGCACGGGCAATTACGCCAGCCTGGGGCTGACCCGTTCGTCCTACCAGAGCAAGTACAACATCGGTTTCACCGACCCCTACTTCACCACCGATGGGGTTAGCTTGGGCTACAACGCGTTCTACAGCAAAACCGACTACAACAAATACTACGATGACGGGGTGTCCTATTACGCCATCAACAGTTTTGGCCTGGGTGCCAGCCTCGGTTACCCGATCAACGAGACCTCGCGCCTGACGTTCGGCCTGACCGCACAACACGACAGCATCGAGCCGGGCACCTACAGCGCCGACGAGATCTACGATTTCATCGAGCGCGAAGGCAAGGAATTCACCAACTTCAAGGCCAGCGCAGGCTGGTCGGAGTCGACCTTGAACAAAGGCGTACTGGCCACGCGCGGGCACGCGCAGAACCTCAACCTGACGGTGACGGTGCCCGGCAGTGACCTGAGTTTCTACAAAATCGACTATACGGGGCAAACCTTCCTGCCGGTCAGCAATACCACCGCCCTGCGCTTCCATACCAAGCTCGGTTACGGCAACGGTTATGGCTCCACGGACGGGTTGCCGTTCTATGAGAGCTATACGGCCGGCGGCGAAGGCACGGTACGTGGTTTTGAAAGCGGCACGCTCGGCCCGCGCAATACCCCGGCGACCGGGACCTATGCCAGCGCAGGTCAAGCGTACTACTCGGACCGGACTACGGAGGCGCTGGGCGGTAATATTCTGATTACCGGGGGCACGGAGTACTTGTTCCCTGTGCCGTTCATCAAAGACAACAAATCCGTGCGGACCTCCTTGTTCTGGGATGTGGGCACGGTGTATTCGGACAAGTGTTACCTCAGCACCACCCAAGGCTGCGGTGGTGTGGACCTGAGTCAGATGGCCAGTTCGGTGGGGGTTGGCGTGACCTGGTACAGCCCGCTCGGGCCGTTGAGTGTCAACCTGGCTTATCCGATTCGCACGCCGGAGAACGCGGATAAACAGGTGTTCCAGTTTTCCATGGGCCAGACATTCTGAGCGTTTCAGCGGGTTAACGCGCTGCTCGCCGTCGCGGGATACCGGCGTTATGTTTTATCGCCTGGCTCCGATGGGGCCTCGGCGACCGTTGCAGATTCGCGAGGCACGTACTGTTCTGGAATAGAGGGTGCGAGTGGGCGCCGTGTGAGGGCTGACCGGGACTTACCGCGAACCTTCTCTTCCCACTTGGCACGCTCCTGAGGGATGTCTTCGATCGGGATTTTCCTGTCTGTGCGCCTAAGTGCGATCAGTGCCACCACCAATACGGTTACGACGGCCGAGGATAGAATATCTAAAAGGTCCATGTTTCTTTCCGGTAGCCGTTGGCCGGCGATGGCTTGACTTCGTTGATGGTTGTTCGGCGAAGCAGAAAATTACTTTCCGATCGTTGTAAGAACACTATTCCAGGTTGTTTGTTTTCCTTAGTTGCGTAGGCGTTACGCCAAGTTTGCTGCGCAGGACACGGGTCAAATGTGCCTGATCTGAAAACCCACAATGATAGGCAATTTCCTTAATCGACAGTGTGCCGCTGTACAGCATTCGCTTGGCCCGCTCGATGCGCTGCTCGGTAACAAAAGTGTGTGGCGAACAGTCGAACGATTCACTGAATTTCCTGGAAAACGTCCAGACGCCCAACCCTACGGCATCGGCCATTTCGTCCAGGCGTATGGACTCTTCCAGATGAGCATCGATGAACTCGAGCAAGTATTTTTTTTGCTGTTGCGACAGCCGACCAGGCGCACTGGACTCTTTAAAGGTGACACTCGCGTAATGCCGTAGAAGGTGAATGGCCAACTGCATGCTCAAGGCTTCCACATACAATGCGCCACCAATCCCACGACTTCTTACTTCATTGGTAATTGCGCCGACAATAGCCGTGAGGATCGTGTCTTGGGTACGGAGCAGATCATGCAGGCGCACCTCTTCAATCGGACGCTCCATAACATCCATGGCCACACGAGACATCAGCGCATTGGAAAGATAGAGATGAGAAACATCAATGTCTTGCGTCCAGTTCCAATGGGAGTCCTGTGACATCGTAAGCAGGGAAATATCGCCCGGCGCGCAAGCGGTACGTGTCCAGCCCTCATCCACACAGCGATCCATCGGTGTACGGCCGCCAAAGTAATAAACGATCATGAAATGATCAAGGGGTGGAATGAGGACGTCCTGACCTTTATATCGATATGAGCGTTGCTGCATATCTTTCCATCCGAGTTCTTCGCTTGAGCTGAGAACTACGCCTGGCACCCACTTGAGAAGTTCCTTTGGAGTAATGACGGTCGGCATACTTGAAGTCTCACTTGAGGGCCGTCACCCTGGCTCTTATTGCGCTCCTACGCAAAGTTGAAAGCACTCGAGAGATGGCCGTGGAGTATTGTTTTTATTAGTATTTACAGCTCACCAGAATACTAGCACGGGATGAGCAGTGTCGAAAAAAATATCCAACGTTATGCGACTTAAGTGATTATAAAAAACCGAACACAGGGATTAAATGGGTATAAAGCGTGACCGAGATGATTTGCATGGGTTGAGGGTTGCGAACGTTTCCCGCCCCGCAAAAAAAACGGCCACCGCCGGGCGGCCGTAAAGGGGCTGCGAGAAGTGATTCTCGCAACGGAGCGACGCCTGCCAGGCCACTGCCCTGGTGATGTCTTCACTGATTTTCCTGGCGTAGCCGGCGTTGCTCAGTGACTTAGAATACGTAAAGTAATCGAAGATTGACGCGAGACTCTTCCTTGAAGCCATTTTCAACTGAAAGGTCTCGCCCCAATGTCGCAAGCAACTGAGTTTTCGGCGTCACAAAATAAGACCCGCCCAGCATTATTTTTGCTTGACGGCTTTCATCTTCCAGTTCAGTTCCGTCAACTTTCCTCTGCCCGCCCCATAGCCGGGAATAACCGACATGCATAGCCGCGCGCTCACTGAACATGTACCTGATGAATCCTTGCATCTGATACTGCGGGTCCTGCTTCAGCGTCAGGTCGCGGGAGGAATAACGATCGTTGTCGCCGAAAAAAGTCACGTCAGCGACGAAATCCAGAATGACGCGGCTACCGATGCCGTGCATGTATCCGCCCTGCAAGACATACTTCCATCGGTTTTCCCCAATATTCAACTCTTTATTCTTGTTGTAGTCGCCTACTGGCAAAAAAAGATATTGAGTGAAGGCCAATGCGCGGTTTGTTGAAGGGTCCTGATGGATCCAGACCGCATTGGCCAGAATCGGATCGCCCATTCCGCTTTCGCTGCCCATGCCTTTAATATCACCACCGGCCGACAGGTGGCCAAAAGGCAATAGCAGTTGGATATTCGTCAGGACGCCTGCAAACGCTTGATAGCTGACCCCCCTCAGAATACTGACATCCGAGTACAGGTTATATTTGTCGCTTAACTGATTGCCGCGCACGTAATAATCGTGGCGTTCTGCGTGCTGTAAATACAGCAGCCCGAGCTGTGTGCCGTCTGGCATTGGCGTATAGTCGCCAGGATCGACATCCAGTGCGTGGCACACAATCGAAAGTTGTAGGCCAAGCATTAAAGTCGCCAACTGAAACGCATGCATAATTCGGCAGTGGGTATTGTTTTTCCTCAGGCAGCCGACGCTAGCAGCAGAACTCGACTTGAGCGTATTGGCCGCGCGCAAAGCATGTGCTGTTGTTATTATGTTCATCTTCAACCCTGTTTTTTTAAAATTGTTCTGGGTCTAGCACAGGTGTCCTGTGCTATTTTTTTGAAGCTTGTTTCAATGTGTCGGGGACGAAAGCAGCTCTGCCAGATGGGCGTCCAGTTGATTGAGCATTTGCGTATCGGTGCCAAAAAGTCCGAGGTGACCGTCGATTGATTGCAATGGCCTGAACTCGCTGTTCGGGATCATTTTCTGCTCCGACAGACAATCGTCCACGGTAAAGAACTGGTCATGTGAGATGGGCATGACATAGGTTTTCGCGCGGATTCGCCCCAGGGCCGTCGCAAGATCACCGCCCGTGTTTCGACTGACATCACCCCGCTGCCATTTCCAGGCCATGGTCAGGAGGTTGTTAGGGTCCATTGCCGCAAAGTAGTTCGTCATAAAGCTGTCGACGAATACCTGCATCGACTCGAAACCCAGTGCCTTATGCCGCTCGGCGCGGAAGAACGCGGTACTCCAGCCCATCAATGTCCAAACTTTCGCGTGGCGCTTGAGCCCGGCCGCCACTGCCGCCGATGAGCCGTATAAGCCAGCCCGGAAGGCCGGATCGGTGGTTATCGCATCAATCAGTATTTCGCTGAACAGGAAGTCATGTTCGCTATTGCGCGCAGTGCCCGCTATGGCTGCGGCGCGTTTGACAAAGTCTGGATAGCGCACGGCCCACTCGTAGGTTTGCTGCGCGCCCATCGATCCCCCGACCACTAACGCCAGGCTCTCGATGCCAAAGTATTCGGTGAGCAATGTGTGCTGGGCACTGACGTCATCGCCAATCCTGACATTCGGGAACCCAGGGCCAGCCAATGAACCGCCGGTGTTACTCGCAGAGCTGGAAAGACCGTTACCGATCTGGTTGACGACGATGATGCAGTATTTCGCAGGGTCCAGCGCCCGCCCTTCGCCGATGTAAATCTGCTCCATCGCCTTGCTTGTGCCGGAATACCAAGTGGGAACCAGTATGGCGTTAGTCTTGTCGGCGTTCAGGGTGCCATGTACGGCTACGGCCAGCTGACATTCAGGAATGCACGAGCCTTCTTCAAGCTGAAGCGCTCCGATGTTGATCAGTTCAAAAGGACCGTGATGTTCCTGGGAGTAATAGTTGTTCATTTCAGGTTACCTCGAATATCGAGCTGTCACGGCGCAATAGAGAGTCGGAGTGACAGCTGCAATCAATGAGCAGTCGTTCGACCTCAAGCCATTTCAAAGCCTGGGTAACCCTGTGCGGCTATTTCGTCGCAGCGGCGATGATAGTTACCGACGCCGCCGATATACGATACAAGTCGGCGCGGTTTTCCATCGACGTTGGAGCCCATGTACCAAGAGTCGGTTTTGACGACCAGGGTCTTCGCCGCCGTCTCGTCGTGATGCTGTACCCAGTCGTCCTCGAACTCTTTGGAAGCTTCCACGACGTGTTTGCCGTGCTGGATGGCAAACTCAATGCATCCGGTGATCCAGTCCACCTGCTGCTGCAGGCAAGTGGTCATGTTGCAAAGTGCAGCCGACGGTGCCAATGGCGCACCGGTGGTGAACAGGTTGGGGTAGCCATGGATCTGCAGCCCCATCGATGTACGGATTTCTTGTTTCCACTGCTCCCTCAACGACCGGTTATCGCGCCCTCGAATGTCGATCCGGCTGAGTGCGCCGGAACCTGCATCGAAACCCACGGCCAGCACGATAATGTCTACCTCGTGAATCTTTCCATCCGCGGTCTGGATCCCCTCCGGCACAATGCGCTCGATCGGCGACTGCTTGCAGTCGACCGCCTCGACGTTGGGTTGCAGATAGACTTCAAGGTACTTGCTTTCCAGCGGTACGCGATGGGTGCCGAAGCCATAGTCGGTCGGGATCAGCAGGTTGCAGAGATCTGGCCTCGACTGCAGGCGTTCACGCATCTTGATACGCACGAACTCCGACACGACTTCATTGACCTGTTCGTCAAAGAACATCTCGGGAAACGACGCCAGCCACATGGCCAAAGAGCCATCCTCCCAGAGTTGTTCAAGCACGGCTTGTCGCTCGTCGGGGGTTTTCTCGGCCCAGGGGCCGGCGTCGAAGTCGTAGTCGAAACCGGCAAAGGTCTCTCGCACGCGCTTCTTGAGCTGGTGGAATTGGGTGCCCCACTTTTCCCAGTCTTCTTTGCTGTACTTAGGGTTCCTCATCGGAATCACATACTGCGGGGTACGCACGAAGACCTTCATCGATCCCACCGCCGGAGCGATGGTCTGGATCACCTGAATACCGGTGGCGCCAGTGCCTACCACGGCCACGCGCTTGCCGTTGAAGTCCACGGGGTCTTTTGGCCACAGGCCGGTGTGATAGATCTGACCGTTGAAGTCGGTTTGGCCGGGGAACCGATCGGACAGCGGAGCGGACAGCATCCCGCAGCAAGAGATCAGATATTGCGTATTGATCGTTTCGCCGGCCTCGGTTGTCACCCTCCAGTGCCCGCTCTCTTCGCAGAAGTGCGCGGCAGCGATGCGGGTGTTGAACTGGATATCTTTCTTGAGGTCGAGCCGATTCGCGACGAAGTTCAGCCACTGCTCTGTTTCGGGCTGGGCCGGGAAACGCTCGGTGGGTTGCCAGGACTTATAGAGTTCTTCAGAGAACCAGTACTGATAAATTTCTGCCTGAGAGTCAAACCGCGCACCGGGGTAACGATTCCAATACCATGTGCCGCCCACTCCGGAAGCCGTATCGTAGGCACGAACCGTCAAGCCCATCTCGCGAAGTCGATACAACTGGTAGAGGCCAGCTACCCCTGCACCAATCACCATTGCGTCCAAGTACGTGACTTTGCCGTTTTCGGCAGACACAGCGGCGAGTTTAGATTGAGCACTCATTTTGAAGCCTCATATTGTTATGTTTATATTTGCCTTTACTTACTTGCTGCCAGGCAATGCTTAAGGCACGGATAAACGATAACAACCGAGGCGCGTTCTACTCTTGAAGGAAATGGTGAATAGCTTGAACAATCCGGTGCGATGAACCGGGCTTCGTCGAGGCCGACGACAGAGGGGCGCGACGCAACCCGACCGACGCGCTGAAGACGCGTAGGCCGGCGCGTCCAGGCATTAAAACCAGGTTTCCATCTGTATCCCGTATTGCCATACACCGCCGGCCTTGAAGTCGGTCTTGCCGAAGGCGTCAGAGGTCGCGTAGTTGTCCAGATCGGAAGACCAGTTCATCACGCTTGCGAACACTCGCAACTCGGGCCGCGTGAGAAGGTCGCCAACGTCAAGCTTGAATGTTGGCGCGACAGTGAACTTCCAGAAGTTACCGTCGACTGCATTACGTTGTAGATAGCCCTTCGGGTCGAGGTTCATGGTTTGCCAGCTCAATTCGTAGGCCATCTCAAAATTGCTGTTGATTTCATTGGCCAAACGCATGTTGAGGGTCATCCAGCGGTAGTCGTCACCCTTGACGTATCTATCCTTGCTCTGCTCGGCCAACAAGCTCGGGCCGATGCGCCAACCAGGCGCGATGGGCGTCTCGCCATACAGTGCCAGACGCAGAGCGCGGGCGTCGTCAATCAACTCACCGTCCGAGCCGACGTTCTTGACCTCCGCGCCCAGGCCTTGCCCATAGAGCAGCGCGGTTTTGAAGAAGCCTTCCCTGCCGAAAAAGTTTTTCTGGTGGTTGGCCAGCATGGTGTGTACACCGGAATTCGCAGGCCTGAACCCCGCTTCGTTGGTGCGGGTGGCGAAATCGTTTTTCTTGGCGCCAATGCCATTGAACATCCACTGCCACTGACCATTATCGAAGAACTGGTTGGAGGTCAGGATGTAGCTTTCCACATCGGCATTCACACCGTCTCGACTGAAATCGCCGTAGGTACGCCCGATCAACGAGTAATTCGAGCGCCAATTCTTGTTCATCTGCACATCGTAGATGCCACCCCCGGTGCCGGCCAGATAGACAACGTCCGAATCCATCCAGTGGATATCGAAGTTATCGCGATCAAATCGCTTACCGGCCCACAAGGTCGCGTTCTCGAACACTGAGTTGCCCTTGAACGCGGCGAGATGGTCGAGTTCCGTGAAGACCTGGCGCACGTTCAACTTGCTTTCTTCGGCGGTCCAGTCATTGGAACTTTCCACGCCGTCGGCGATGGAGACCGTGAATTTCGCGCGGGTACCGTTCTGCGCATAGATCTCTTTCGACAGGTCTATACGCATGTAGGTGTCGTCTTCGTTACCGAGGCGCCCAACCGCGCCACCGACCGAGCCGGCCGGTGTCGTATACGGCCCGCCGCGGCCACCGCCGAGTCCCTGGTCAATCAGCAATCCCGAGCGGGCATAGCCTTTGAAGCTGAAGCCGTCTGTGAGGTGTCCGGTACCGCCCGGTTTTTCCAGGCTTTCTTGGCGGGCTTCGAGCTTTGCCAGCCGGGTATCCAGGGTCGGTGCCGCCGTTGCTTGCGCAGTGGCGGCAGCGGGCTGCAAGGGCGGCGTGGCGAGTTTGATCTGTTGCAATTCTCTGGCGAGTGCCTGGGTTTGCTGCTCGGCTGCGGCGGCACGTTTCTCGGCGGCGCTGGCACGGGCTTCGAACGCGGCCATGCGCTCTTCCAGAGTCGCGGCCTGGGACGTCGCTGCCGAGGTGCTGAGCACGCCTGCGAGCAGCCATTGTGATGCTTTCTGCATGTGGATTTCCCTGTTTTGTTTTTATTGTTTTGTCCCAGCGACAGACGTGTTTTTCCGTGAGGTGTGAATTGCCAGAGTCGGCAAAAAAAAGGATGCCTCATCGAAAATACGCTGATACATTGAGCGTGTTAACGTTAACTTCTCTAAAAACAAAAATAAAGAGGGCTTTATGAAACAACTGAAATCGCTCCTTCCCGCAGCGCTGCTTACCCTCTGTGCCGGGCTTCCTGGCGTCTCGAACGCAGCCGATCTGACGATCTCGTGCGGTGCAGTGGGTGCCGAGTTACAACTGTGCAAGGAGGCTGTCGAGGCATGGTCGAAACAGACCGGCAACAACGTCGAGGTGGTTTCCACGCCTAACTCGGCAACCGAGAGGCTGTCGTTCTACCAACAGATCCTCAGTGCGCAGTCCAGCGACATCGACATCATTCAAATCGACATGGTGTGGCCGGGAATGCTGGCCAAACACCTGATGGATCTGCGCGAGGTGCTTGCGCCGGACGCGACCCAAGGCTACTTCCAGGCCCAGATCGATAACGCCACGGTGAACGGACGGCTGGTGACGATGCCGTGGTTCACCGATTCGGGCCTGCTGTATTACCGCAAGGACTGGCTCGAGAAGTACAACAAGCCGGTGCCCCAGACGTGGGAGGAAATGACCGCTACCGCCAAGGAAGTTCAACAGGCCGAACGCAACGCCGGTAACCCCAATGTGTGGGGCTACATATTTCAGGGGCGCGCCTACGAAGGTCTGACGTGCAATGCACTGGAGTGGATCAGCAGCCAACCGGAAGGCGGACTGGTCACCCCGCAAGGCGACATCGTGGTCAACAGCCCGGCTTCAAGAGCGGCTTTGACCCTGGCGAAAAGCTGGGTCGGCGACATCTCCCCGCGTGGCGTACTCAATTACACCGAGGAAGAAGGACGTGGTGTCTTCCAGTCGGGCAATGCGCTGTTCATGCGTAACTGGCCTTATGTCTGGGCCCTGGTGCAAAGCCCGGACAGTGCCGTCAAAGACAAGGTGGGCGTCGCTCCCCTGCCCCGCGGCGGCAACGCCGGCAGCCACGCGTCCACCCTTGGTGGGTGGGGTCTGGCGGTTTCGCGTTACAGCGCCCATCCGAAGCTTGCCGCAGAGCTGGTGAGTTACTTGACCAGCGCTCAAGAGCAAAAACGGCGTGCGCTGATAGGCGCCTATAACCCGGTGATCGAGGCGCTGTATCAAGACCCCGAACTGCTCGCAGCAATGCCTTACTACCGTCAGCTCCACAGCATCCTCAACGACGGGGTCATGCGCCCCGCCTCAGTCACTGCCGAGCGCTATCCACGGGTCTCCAATGCGTTCTTCGATCGGGTGCATGGCGTGTTGGCGGGTGAGTTGCCCGTCGATCAGGCGCTTGCCGAGCTGGAAAGCGAACTCACGCGCATCAAACGCCGGAACTGGTAAGCCACAAGGAAGGAAATCACCATGTCTGTCTCTACTCCCCACGCCTCCTGTGACGAGCCCCTGCTCGCCAGGGAGACGCCCATACAGCGCCGCCGCCTGCGCGCCGCCTGGCTGTTTCTGACACCGATGTTGCTGTGCCTGGCCCTGGTAGCGGCCTGGCCGCTATTGCGCACATTCTGGTTCAGCCTGACCGACGCCAACCTGGCGGACACGCGTGGCGCAACCTTCGTCGGCTTTAGCAATTACCTGTTCTACAACGGCTCCGGCTGGTCGGGCATCCTGGTCGATCCACAATGGTGGAACGCGGTGCGCAACACGCTGCATTTCACCATGGTGTCGGTGGGCCTGGAAATCGTCCTCGGGCTGCTGGTGGCATTGCTGCTGAACATCAAGTTCACCGGCCGGTCCCTGGTGCGTGCGTTGATACTGATTCCCTGGGCGATTCCTACGATTGTCTCGGCGAAAATCTGGTCGTGGATGCTCAACGACCAGTTCGGCATCATCAATCACCTGATGCTGAGCCTCGGCCTGATTGACATGCCGTTGGCCTGGACGGCTGATGCGAGTCTGTCGATGTGGGCCGTCATCATCGTCGACGTCTGGAAGACCGTGCCCTTTGTCACGCTGCTGATGCTGGCGGCCTTGCAGATGTTGCCGAGCGATTGCTACGAAGCCGCCAGGGTCGATGGCATTCATCCGCTGCACGTGTTCTGGCGTGTCACGCTTCCACTGTTGATGCCTGCATTGCTGGTGGCGGCGATCTTTCGCATCCTCGATTCGCTGCGGGTATTCGACGTTATCTATGTGCTGACCTCGAACTCGTCGAGCACCATGAGCATGTCGGTCTATGCGCGCCAGCACCTGGTGGAGTTCCAGGACGTGGGCTATGGCAGCGCGGCGTCGACGTTGCTGTTCCTGGTCGTCGCGGTGATTGCGTTGCTGTATCTCTACCTCGGACGCCGTCAACTGGAGGTGCGCTCATGAGCCCGCGTCTACTCAAAAAAGCGCTGTTGCGCCTCGGGTTCTGGTGCCTGATCGGAATTTTGCTGCTGTATGCGGTCTTCCCTTTCTACTACGCCATCGTGACGTCGCTGAAGCCATCCAGCACCTTGTTCGAGGTGAGCTACTGGATCGACCGTCCCGACTTCTCCAATTATGCGGCGGTACTCCACCAACCCTCGTTCCTGAAAGCTATCGGCAACTCGCTGGTGGTTGCGCTGTGCGTCGTGACGCTGGCGTTGTTCCTCAGCCTGACCGCCGCCTATGCCTTGGGCAGGGTGAAGTTCCGGGGGCGCGGCACAGTATTGATGATGGTGCTTGGCGTCTCGATGTTTCCCCAGGTCGCGGTACTGTCGGGGCTGTTCGAAGTGATCCGCGCCCTGGGCCTGTACAACACGTCCTGGGCGTTGATCCTGAGCTACACGATTTTCACCCTGCCCTTCACCGTCTGGGTGCTGACCACATTCATGGGCCAACTGCCCCATGAGCTGGAAGAGGCGGCAATCATGGATGGCGCTTCGCCGTGGGTCACGCTGACGCGGGTGCTGTTGCCGCTGCTCTGGCCCGCCCTGGTCACCACTGGCTTATTGGCCTTTATCGCAGCGTGGAACGAGTTCCTGTTCGCCCTGACCTTCACCCTCACCGACACGCAACGCACGGTACCGGTCGCCATTGCCTTGATTTCCGGCGGGAGCCCCCATGAGCTGCCGTGGGGACTGTTGATGGCCGCTTCGGTGCTGGTCACGGTCCCATTGGTGATTCTGGTGCTGATCTTCCAGCGCCGAATCGTATCCGGCCTCACTGCCGGCGCGTTAAAGGGTTGATGCCCAACAAATACAAGGAACAGCATCGTGATCAAATTGAAACTGGACAACGTGAACAAACAATTGGGCGGCGCACGGATTCTTCGCGACGTCAGCCTGGAGATTGCCGCGGGCGAGTTCGTGGTGTTCGTTGGCCCTTCGGGCTGCGGAAAATCGACCCTGCTGCGACTGATCGCCGGGCTGGATTCGATCTGCGGCGGCGACCTGCTGATCGACGGACGACGGGTCAACGACCTGGAACCGCGTGAGCGCGGCGTCGGCATGGTGTTTCAGTCGTATGCGCTGTACCCGCACATGAGTGTCTACGACAACATCAGCTTCGGTCTCAAACTGGCCAAGACGGAAAAGAGCAGCTTGCGCGAGCGCGTGCTGAAAACTGCGCAGATCCTGCAACTGGACAAACTGCTGCAACGCAAGCCAAAGGAACTGTCCGGAGGCCAGCGTCAGCGTGTGGCCATGGGCAGAGCCATGGCGCGGGAGCCGGACATTCTGTTGTTCGATGAGCCGCTTTCCAATCTGGACGCATCCCTGCGGGTGCAGATGCGCAACGAAATCGCCCGTCTGCATGCTCGACTGGGCTCGACCATGATCTACGTCACCCACGACCAAGTAGAAGCGATGACCCTGGCCGACAAAATTGTCGTGCTCAACGGCGGCCGCGTGGAACAGGTCGGCTCACCGCGCGAACTCTATGAACGCCCGGCCAGCCGCTTTGTCGCCGGTTTTCTCGGCTCGCCCAGAATGAACTTTATGCCGGCGCGCCTGCATGCCCCAGGCAAAACCAGCCTGATCGACACCCCTGTAGCGGGCATGACTGCCCTGCCCTTCGACAGCTCGAACCTGCCGGCAGACGCGCAGTTGAGCCTGGGGATTCGCCCGGAGCACCTGTCGCTCAAAGCGGCTGAGGGCGCCAACGGTGTCGTCGTGACCGGGGTCGAATACCTGGGTAGCGAAACCTATGTACACCTCGAATCGGGTCAGGACGAACCCCTGATCTGCCGTTGCGAGGTCAACGCCGGATGGCAGGTGGGCGATCGGGTCGAGCTGCAGCTGGACACTGACAACCTGCACCTGTTCGACGCCGACGGCACCGCCTTGAAACGCCATCCGGCCGCCGCCGAACACCTGCCCGATGACGTCGCTCTTCATTCATTCCGAGCACGCGCCCTATGACTTTGTCCTTGAATACCCTGAGCGAGCCAATGCCTTCAGCCCTTGACCTTGCGCAGCGCGCACTGCATGACGGTGCGTCTCGCGTCGTCGACGACTATCGCCCCGGCTATCATATTGCGCCACCAGCCGGCTGGATGAACGACCCGAACGGGGTCGTGTACTTTCGTGGCGAATATCACGTGTTCTATCAACATTACCCATTCGAAGCGAAATGGGGCCCGATGTATTGGGGGCACGCCAAGAGTGCCGACCTGGTTCATTGGCAGCACCTGCCCATTGCGCTGGCGCCCGGCGATGAGTGCGACCGTGACGGTTGTTTTTCCGGTAGCGCAGTGGTGTGTGGGGATACCTTGGCACTGATCTATACCGGGCACACTTGGCTTGGGGAAGTGGGCGACGAACGCTCGATCCGTCAAGTCCAGTGCCTGGCCACCAGTGTCGACGGCATCCGTTTCGTCAAGCATGGCGCAGTCATCGAGACCGCGCCGCAAGACAACATCATGCATTTTCGCGACCCCAAGGTATGGAAGGAGGATGACGCTTGGTACCTCATTGCCGGCGCACGCCTGGGCGACAGGCCGCTGCTTCCGTTGTACCGTTCCACCGATCTGCACGCCTGGGAGTTCCTTGACTATATTGCCGCGGGCAGCGACGGCGATGGTTATATGTGGGAGTGTCCGGACCTGTTTCGACTGAACGGACGCGACGTGCTGCTGTATTCCCCGCAAGGCATGCTTGCCCAAGGGTACGAACGGCTGAACAAATACCAGACGGGTTATCGAGTGGGCCGACTCGACAGCGCGTGGCACTTCACCGGCGGGCCGTTTATCGAGCTGGATAACGGCCACGATTTCTACGCCGCGCAGACCCTCGTGGCCGCCGATGGTCGGCGTCTTGCCTGGGCCTGGCTCGACATGTGGGAAAGCCCGATGCCGAGCCAGGCCCATCACTGGAGCGGCATGCTCGGATTGCCACGCGAACTTGAACTGTGTGTCGATCGCCTGCGCATGTTTCCGGCCCGGGAACTCACCGCACTGCGCGGGACGCTGCTGCCGGCTACCGCGTGGTGGGAGGCGTCGGGAAGCCGCTGGGTGCCGCAAGTGAATGGCGATATGCTGGAAATCCATGTGCATCTGGATTTACTCGGCTGCACCGACGGCCACTTGGGAGTCGCCTTGCGTTGCAGCGACGATGGCCAGGAACAAACCCTGCTCTACTACGATGCGGCGTTGCAGCGCCTGGTTCTTGACCGCAGCCGCTCGGGCGCGCAAGTCAGCGGCCAGCGCAGCGTGGCGATAGACCCGACACAAGGGCAACTGGCACTGCGGGTGTTCCTCGATCGTTCGTCCATTGAAGTGTTCGACGAAAACGGCAGCTTCAGCCTGAGCAGTCGCCTCTACCCGCAGCCCGGCAGTCTGGGGGTGAAGCTCTTTGCAAGCGGGAGTGGTGGGCGTGTCGCCATTCCCAAGGCATGGCCACTCGCCTCGGGATGGTTATGAACCGTGTCATTCGAGTCGCGAGAAGCGCAGGCCATGTGTCATGATTCGGCCTCAACCTGACCGGTCTCGCTTCGCATGACTTCAGTGAAAGACGTTGCACAGCTAGCCGGCGTATCCCTGATGACGGTTTCCCGAGCGCTCAACAACCCGGAAAAATTGAGCCCCGAAACCTATCAACGGGTGCGCCGCGCCATCGACGAATTGCAATTCGTGCCCAGCCTGTCGGCGCGCAGGATTCGCGGCGACAACCTCCAGACTCGAACCATCGGCGTATTCGCGCTGGACACCGCGACAACCCCGTTCGCCGTCGAACTGCTGCTGTCCATCGAACAGACCGCGCAGCAAGCCGGCTGGAATGTATTTATCCTCAACCTGTTAAGCAACCCGCCCACCGACCAGAACATCGACCTGATGTTATCGCACCGTCCCGACGGGTTGATCTTCAGCGCCATGGGGCTGCGCCAGGTGTGCATTCCCGAGCGATTGAAGAGCACCCGCCTGGTGCTTGCCAATTGCCTGGCGGATGACAGCCGCCTGGTCAGTTATGTGCCCGACGATGAAATGGGGCAGTATCGAGCCGTACATCACGCCTTGAGCCAAGGCTATCGGCGCCCTCTGTTGATCAATCTCCCAAAACAGAGCCTGGCGTGGGGGCTGCGGCAAAAAGGCCTGCAGCGTGCCTGTCAGGCATTCGGGCTGTTGCCTGAGGCACTCCTGCAATATGACCTTTCCGATCATGACGCCTATGGTGAAACCGCGACCATCCTCGACCGGCACATCATCGAGGGTCGCCCCCAATTCGACATTCTGATCTGTGGCAACGACCGGATTGCTTTTTGTGCCTACCAGGTGTTGTTGGGCCGCGGGCTGAAAATCCCCGATGATGTCGCCGTGCTCGGCTACGACAATATGATCGGTATCGCCGAACTGTTCATCCCACCGCTGACAACGGTACAACTGCCGTACTACGAGATCGGTCGCAGGGCCGCCCGACACCTGATCGACGCCGTCGAGGTATCGGGAGCCCAGTCAGTCGATTGCCCGTTGGTTGCCAGGGCGTCGCTCTAAGGGCAGCCATTGCCTCAACCACGCGCACTGTCAGTCAAGACCGAAGACATGCTCACAATCTCCTCACATGGGCGACTCTTGACCCACAGCCCAAACTCTTTCATTACCGCAACGACCGGTTCCAATCGTCGCCCGTCCACGGTGAGTTCGTACTCAACCGTCACGGGCACGGTGGGGAATACCGTCCGTTTGACCAGCCCGGCTTGCTCAAGGGCGCGCAAGTCGAGGGTCAGCATGCGTTGTGAAATAGCCGGAATGTCGCGCCTCAGCGCATTAAAACGCTTCGGCCCATCGAGCAGGTAGGACGCAAGAAGCAGGCGCCAGCGGCCACCCAACAAACGCATCGCTTCTTCGACCGAGCAGCCAGAGATGTTGTCTTTCATAGTCAGAGTCCTGGCCGGGTGTAGGTATATTTTTTGTACCTATACTACAAAATAGTGCGTTCTTCCTATTTTATACCGGGCATCTAGAATCAGCTGAAGCGCGCTCTCCATTGGATTGACAGCGCTCCCCCCTGTCCTGGAGTTTGCCAATGAAGTTGTACTACATCCCCGCGTCTTGCTCGCTTTCGCCCCACATCGTTCTGAATGAATTGGGTCTCGATGCCACGCTGATCAAGGTCGATCACAAGACGCACCTTACCGACTCGGGCGCCAACTACTTCGAGGTCAACCGTCTGGGCTACGTACCCGCCATCGAGCTGGACGATGGCACGCTCCTGCGTGAAGGCCCGGCAATCGTGCAGTATTTGGGCGACCTGAAGCCGGCGCTTGGGCTGGTTCCCGCTCATGGCACCCTCGATCGATACCGACTTCAGGAATGGCTGAGCTTCCTGTCGTCTGAGATTCACAAGGGCTACATTCCGCTGTTGTACGCCACACTCGCAGGTCAATACGTCGAGACTGCCAAGCCAAAGCTGGAAAAGCGCTTCGCCTGGATCGACGAACAATTGAGTACCCGTCCATACCTCATGGGCGATGCCTTCACGGTGGCGGATGCCTATCTGTTCGCATTGACCGGCTGGGGCCAGGCCTCTTGGCTGACCAGCTATTACAAGGCCGACATCCACTTCGAGCACTTGCATAACCTCCGGGCCTGGTATGACCGGGTCAAGGTGCGTCCTGCGGTGCGCAAAGCATTGCGAGACGAAGGCCTTGCATGAAAGGCCTCACGTGCCGATGTTGCCCCGGTCGGCCTCATCGCTCGGTAACCGCTGCGCCTGCACCGCCAGCACATGCCGAATCGTCGCCAGCACCGCGTCCGGGCTGAGGCTCATTGAGTCGATGCCAATCGACACCAAAAACTCCGCCATCTCGGGATAATCCGACGGCGCCTGCCCGCAGATTCCCGAGTGTCGGCCGTTACGCTTGGCGCCTTCTACCGCCAGGCGAATCATCTGCTTGACGCCCGGGTCGCGCTCATCGAAATCGAAGGCGACGATTTCCGAGTCGCGGTCCACGCCGAGCGTCAACTGGGTCAAGTCGTTGGAACCGATCGAGAAGCCGTCGAACAGTTTGGCGAACGCGTCGATCTGGATCACGTTGTTGGGTATTTCGCACATGATGTAGACCTCCAGCCCGTTTTCTCCGCGCTGCAGGCCATGGCTGGCCATGGTCGCCAATACCCTTTCGCCCTCCGCCACGGTGCGGCAAAACGGGATCATCAACTTGATGTTGGTGAGGCCAATGTGTTCGCGCGCCCATTTCATCGCCGCGCACTCCAGCGCAAACCCTTCGGCATAAGCCGGATGGCTGTATCGGGACGCGCCGCGAAAACCGATCATCGGGTTGTGTTCTACCGGCTCGAAATACTGCCCACCCAGCAGGGTCGCGTACTCATTGCTCTTGAAGTCGCTCATGCGTACCACGCACGGTTTTGGGTACACCGCTGCGGCAATGGTGGCGACGCCTTCGGCCAAGGTCTTGATGAAAAAATCCGTAGGGTCCGCATGCGCGGCGCTCAGCACGGCGATTTTTTCACGGGTGGCGTCATCCAGCTTTTCCGGGTGGACAAGGGCCATCGGATGGACCTTGATGCATTCATTGATGATGAACTCCATGCGCGCCAGACCGATACCGTCGACCGGCAGCGAGGCCAGGCTGAAGGCCTGGTCGGGGTTGGCCAGGTTCATCATGATGTGCGTGTCGGGATGCCCGAGTTGGCTGAGGTCCGTTTCCTCGACATCAAAATCCAGGATGCCGTCGTAGACCGTTCCGATTTCGCCTTCGGCGCAACTGACGGTCAACAAGGCGCCGGTTTTGATTGTCGCTGCCGCATTGGTGGCGCCCACGATCGCGGGAATACCCAGCTCCCGCGCCACGATGGCCGCGTGGCAGGTGCGTCCGCCGCGGTTCGTCACAATCGCGGCGGCGGTTTTCATCACCGGTTCCCAATCCGGAGTAGTGGCTTCGGAGACCAGCACTTCACCCGGTTGAAACTCGCTGAGCTGTTTCACATCGTTGACGATACGGGCCTTCCCGGCACCGATGCGGGTGCCGACCGCCTTCCCCTTGAGCAGCACTGGCGAGCGTTGCTTGAGGTGATAGATCTGCAGCACGCTGCCTTTTTTCTGCGAGGCCACCGTTTCGGGGCGCGCCTGGACCATATACAAGTGGCCATCGATCCCGTCTTTCGCCCACTCCATGTCCATGGGTTTGTAGAAACCGGCTTTGCTCGAATAGTGGTTTTCAACCTTGATGGCATAGTCAGCCAGGACCATCACATCCCCGTCCGAGAGGCAAAAGCGCGTTTGTTCTTCGTCGGGTGTTTCGATATTCGCGGTGTACTCCTGCGCGATGTTCCCGGTATTGAGGGTGTCGGTAAACACCATCTTCTTTTCTTTGCTGCCCAGGCTACGCTTGAGCACGCCACGATAACCGGCGACGAAGCTGGGTTTGTGTACGTAGAAACTGTCCGGGGCCAGCGCGCCCTGCACCACATTCTCCCCAAGCCCCCACGCGGCGTTGATGAACACGACATCCTTGAAGCCGGTTTCCGTATCCAGGGAAAACATCACGCCACTGGCCCCGAGATCACTGCGCACCATTTTCATGATGACGACGGCGAGATCGACTTTGAAGCAATCAAAGCCGTTGTCGTATTTGTAATGGATCGACCGATCGGTGAAGTTGGAGGCCAGGCAACGCTTGTAGGCATCGAGCAGCGCATCTTCATTGGCGATGTTGAGATAGGTCTCGTTCTGCCCGGCAAATGACGCCTGCGGCGAGTCCTCGGCGGTTGCCGAGGAGCGCACGGCCAGTGAAAGGCTGTTGCCATATTCGCGCTTGAGCTGGGCGTAGCTGTGCAGTATCGCGCTCTTCAGGTCTTCCGGCAGCGTACAGCCATACACAATCGCCCGCGCCCGTTTACCGCGGGCTTGCAGGTCCTTGATGTCGTTGGGGTCGAGGCCGTCGAGCGCGGCATGCAGCGGCGCCCACGCCTTGTTGTGCTCAAGGACATAACGGTACGCGTCTGAAGTAACGGCAAACCCGTTGGGTACGCGGATGCCCTGGCCTGTCAGGTTCTGGTACATCTCTCCCAGCGAGGCGTTCTTGCCACCGACCTGTGCGACGTCGTTGATACCCAAGTCCTTGAACCAACGAATGTGCGGCTGTGAATGGGTCACGATATCTCTCCATTGAGTGAGGGGGCCGCCAGGGATACCCGATTGGCCTTCAGCAATCGCAGATACAGGGCGCTGTAAGGCTTTATGGCTTGGTGCCAATCGAACGGCTTGCGCATGGCGCGGCAACGCATTGCATTGAGCAGTTCAGGGTTGGCGAACACCTTGATCGCCCGCGTCAGTGCTGCCGCGTAGCTTTCCACGGTGGGTTCCTCGAACAGAAAACCGCTCACGCCATCTTCGATCGTGTCGGCCAGCCCACCGGTATTACGGGCTACCGGTAATGAGCCGAAACGCTGCGCATACATCTGGCTCAGGCCGCACGGTTCATAGCGCGACGGCATGAGCAGGAAGTCACTGCCGGCAAACATGCGCCGGGCATCCGTTTCGTTGAAGCCGATAAGCACACCGACCTGGCCCGGGAAGCGCTGGGCCAGCTCCCGTGCGGCCTCCTCTTCCTGCGGTTCGCCACGGCCGATGATGGCGATCTGCCCGCCCTGCCTGACGATGTGCCCGGCAACGCCAATGGTCAGATCCAGGCCTTTCTGGAAGACCAGACGCGATACCACCGCGAACAGAGGCCCCGTCGACGGCTTGAGATTGAACAACTGACGGACATAGTGGGCGTTCACCGCCTTGCCGAGCCAATCGTTAGCGGCAAACCGGCAGATCAAGTGCTCATCGGTTTCGGCGTCCCAACTGGCGTCGATACCATTGGCAATGCCGCTGAGCAGCCCTTGTTCGGCTTTGCTCTGCAGAAAGCCGTCCAGGCCGCAACCGAACGCTGGCGTGGTGATTTCCCGGGCGTAGGTCGCGCTGACGGTGGTGATGTGGTTGGCATAGGCCATGCCGGCCTTGAGCAATGAGAGCTTGCCGTAGAACTCCATACCGTCCGAGGCCAGCGCGTGCTCGGGGATGCCCAGTTCGCGCCGGGAACCGCTGCTGACCATGCCTTGATAGGCAAGGTTATGGATGGTGAAAATGCTCGGCGTGGCCTGCCCACGCCAGCGCATGTACGCCGGCGCGAGGCCGGCCGGCCAATCATGCGCGTGCACCAGCTCCGGACGCCACTGGCACTTCACCGCGCCTGCGGCGAAGTCGGCTGCGGCCAGGCCGAGACGGGCAAACCGGATATGGTTATCCGGCCAGTCACGGCCATTGTTATCCCCGTAAGGAGTGCCTTCACGCTCATACAGTTCGGGACAGATCACCAGGTAAATGACCAGGCCATCCGTCATGTCCATCCGCCCGATCTTGCACGCCGGCAATGCCGCATGGCCCTCCAGCTCGCTGATCACATGGACCGGATTTCCGCTGTTGAGCACTTGCGGGTAACCCGGCATCAACACGCGCACATCGTGCAGGGGATGCAGGGCCCGGGGCAATGCCGCCGATACATCGCCGAGCCCGCCGGTTTTCACGAGGCCGGCCAATTCGGAGGTCACGAACAGGACCTTGGCTCTCGCCGCCACGCTGGTAATGGCCGGTGAAACCGGCGCTAGCGCCAGCGGATCAACAGTCGAGGTAACCCATTCACTGACCGGCAGATTGAAACGTTCAGCCTGCGGGGAAATGGCGGCTGCGCCCATGATCCTTTTCCTTTTTGTTGAGTCGAGAGTGCGGGAAGACGATTAAGTCAGTCGCACGAGTATCTGGGGTTGCTCCCGATGCCCTCTGATCTTTATCAACAAATGCGCTTTGCTGCCGCGTGGTACAGCGCCCATTGCGACAGACGACACCTCAGCCTGGCGTTGTTGATTTAGCTCAATGATTTTCCATGGCGCAGGTGTAGAAATTTTAAAGCGAGGGCGTGCGTCCCCGCCCCAGCCTACGGAAGCCACCATGCCCGATGCCAGCGAACCCTTTGCCATCGCCACCCACCAGTTGCGCAAATGCTTCGATCACTTCGTGGCACTCGAAGGGTTGAGCCTGCAAGTGCCGCATGCCTGCATATTCGGCCTGTTGGGCCCGAATGGGGCCGGCAAGAGCACTGCCATCAAGACGCTCACCACCTTACTGGACCCCACTTCCGGCTCGGCGACGGTGGCGGGTTTCGATATCGCGCGCCAACCCGTCGAGGTGCGCCGCCATATCGGCTACGTGCCGCAGATGCTCTCGGCGGACGGCGCATTGACCGCCATCGAGAACTTGAACCTTTCGGCGCGGTTGCAGGGGTTGCGCGGTGCCGAGCGTCGGGCCCGGGTCAAAGAAGCGCTCGCGTTCGCCGGGCTGGAGGCGACGGCCTCAAAACTGGTTCGTGCCTATTCCGGCGGCATGATCCGTCGCCTGGAAATCGCCCAGGCCACCTTGCACAACCCCCAAGTGCTGTTTCTGGATGAGCCGACCATCGGCCTGGACCCCATCGCACGCCGAACCGTCTGGGAACGCCTGGAACACTTGCGCGAGAAAGGCACGACGATCCTGATCACCACCCACGACATGGAAGAAGCCGACACGTTGTGTGATGAACTGGCAATCCTCCATCAGGGACGCCTGGCCGTCGTCGGCAAGCCCGAGTCGCTCAAGGCGCAAGTCGGCGAAAATGCCAGCCTGGACGACGTCTTCGTGCATTTCAGTGGCGTCGGCCTTGAACAAGGCGGCGATTACCGTGGCACACGCGATAGCCGTGATGCGATCCAGAGGTTGGGATGAACCGCCTGCTCAGTTACCTCAACGAGACATTCGCGGTCTGCGACGCCGAGGTGCGCAAGCTGATTCGCGACCCTACCGAGCTGCTGTCCAGAGCCATCCAGCCGGTGCTGTGGCTGGCGGTATTCGGCCAGGTCTTCAGCCAGGTGCGCGGCATTCCCACCGGTAACCTGCGTTATCTGGACTTCATGGCCCCGGGCATTCTGGCGCAGAGCATCCTGTTCAGTGCGATCTTCTACGGCATCGCCATCATCTGGGAACGCGATCTGGGGATCGTGCATAAACTCCTGGTCACCCCGGCGCACCGCAGCGCGTTGATCATGGGCAAGGCCTTCGCCGCAGGCCTGCGCGGGCTGGTGCAAGCGGCCGTGGTCTATCTGGTGGCGATTGCCTTGCACGTTGAAATCCGTTGGGAGTTGATGCCGATCCTGACAGTGGCCGCTGGCGTCTTCGTGGGCTCGTGTATCTTCTCGACGTTTTCCCTGGTCATCGCCTGCATCGTCAAAACCCGGGAGCGCTTCATGGGCATCGGCCAAGTCCTGACCATGCCGTTGTTTTTCGCCTCCAACGCGATTTACCCCCTGGAGTTGATGCCCGGCTGGTTGAAAGTGATTGCCGTGTGCAACCCGCTGACCTACCTGGTCGATGCATTGCGCTCAGGCATGATTGTCGGTGGAACCAGTGTGTATGCCCTGACCACCAGCTTTGCGGTGATGCTCTCGGTGTTCACCGTTCTTCTGCTGTTGGCCGCCAGGCTTTACCCCGGTTTGGCTCGCTGATAATAGGCGCATCACAGCTCAACGCTGCCACGCAATCAATGGGTTTTCCGCTGGCAGAAAGGCATCCGCGTGCCAGGCGCGAACCCTCGGAGTGTAGTGCTCCAGCGGGCGCGTGGCGGCGACCGAAATGGAATAGATATAACCCTGGATGGCACCCGGAATCACATCGACGGCTTTCATCAGCAAGCACTCTGCGGGGTACTCGTCGCACAGGCCGCCATAGAGTTCCACCTTGACCCACAGAGGCGAGATCTCACCCAAATAGACCGGCACGCGAACGCTCAGACAGTCGCCATCGCGATGCCCCTCGACCGCGCCGAAGTGAATATTGTCCCAGGCCGCCGTCAACGCCTTCTGCCAGGCATGGAGCGTGCGCGCCAGTGCCGCGTTATCCTCGCGGCGGCGTCGAAACGCCTGAATCGCCGGTTGGTAAAGATGCTCCAGGTATTCCTGCAGCATGCGATTGCTGCTGTAGTACGGCCCCAGCTGCGACATGCTGGCGCGCATGCGTTGCACCCAGTCGCGTGGAATACCCTGTGCATCGCGTGAATAGAACGTGGGGACCACCTCGTTTTCCAACAGACCGTACAAGCGCTCGGCGTCGACGTCGTCATCGCTCGGCGCGTCATCCCCGATCGCCCAGCCATAGGCGGGCTGGTACGCTTGCGCCCACCAACCATCGAGTTCCGAGAGGTTCAACCCGCCGTTGACGAGCACCTTCATGCCACTGGTGCCGCAGGCTTCCCAGGGCCGACGCGGGGTGTTGATCCAGACATCGACGCCTTGCACCAGGTGTTGGGCCATTTCCAGGTCGTAGTCTTCCAGGAACACCACATGCCGGCGCAGCCCCGGGCGATGCACGAAGTCGAGCCATGCCTGGATCAGTTGCTTGCCGCGCTCATCGGCGGGATGAGCCTTGCCAGCGATGAGCAGTTGTACCGGATGCTGCTCGTTGGTTAACAGCCGCGCCAGGCGGTCGCTGTCGTGCAGCAGCAGGTTCGGGCGCTTATAGTCGGTGAAGCGTCGCGCAAACCCGAGCGTGAGGCAGTTGGGGTCAAACACCTGCCCGCCCTCCGCCACCTGCTGCGCCGATTCGCCACGCTGCTCGAGCTGCCAGGCCAGGCGCTTGCGCGCATAGCTCACCAGGTCGCGCCGTTGCTCGGCAGCCATGTTCCACAAGGCCTCGTCGTCATTGTTGGCGACCGTCGCCGGCAGCAACTCGACTGCGCCGCGCCAACGCTCCTTGCCGCAGCTTGTGGTCCACAGATGATCGGACCACATTGAGTCCCAGGACGGCACATGCACACCGTTGGTGACATGCCCCACCGGTATCTCTTGAACAGGCCAGCGGGGATACAAATCGCTGAATAGCCGTCGGCTGACCTCGCCGTGCAAGCGGCTCACACCATTGGCTTGAGCGCACCCACGCAGCGCCAGAAAAGCCATGTTGAAGGGTTCATCCGCGTCCGACGGATTGCGTCTGCCCAACGCCAGCAACTCGTGCGATGTGAGGCGGCAGTCGTCGAGATAGCCGCGGGCATACTTGAGCACCAGTTCCGCGGAAAACACATCGAAACCCGCAGCCACTGGCGTATGGGTCGTAAACACGTTGCCTGCCCGCGTCGCCCACCAGGCTTCCTGGAACGATGTGCTCTTCTGATGCATGAAGCGCCGGGCACGCTCCAGCACCAGCAGTGCAGCATGACCTTCGTTGAGGTGGCACACATCGACATTGATCGCCAACGCTTCGAGTGTGGCCCAGCCGCCGATGCCAAGCACCACTTCCTGCAGCAAGCGCATCTCCGAACCGCCGCCGTACAACTTCGAGGTGATGCCACGGTCGCTGGCGCCGTTGAGCAGGTCGTTACTGTCGAGCAGGTACAGGCTGGTACGCCCGACGATGGCCTGCCACACGCGTAAATACAGGGTCCGGCCGGGAAGCACCAAGGGGATTTTCAACCACGCGCCGTCCTGTCCAAACGTCGGCTGGATCGGCAGGCTGGTGGGGTCGTTATAGGGGTAGGCCTCCTGCTGGCGCCCCATCGCGTCGATGGATTGTCGAAAATAGCCTTCCTGATAGAGCAACCCCACCCCGAGCACCGGTACGCCCATGTCGCTTGCCGTCTTCAGGTAATCCCCGGCCAGCACACCGAGCCCGCCGGCATAAAGCGCCAGCGCCTCGCTCAGGCCGAATTCCATGCTGAAGTAGGCGATCCGCTTGGAATCGCCAGCGCTTGTCTGCTGCGCATACCAACCCGGCTCGCTGAGGTAGTGCCGATGCTCTTCGATGGCGTGCGCGAGGGTTTGCGAGAACGTCGCATCTCGGCAGAGTTCTCCTAGCCGGTGCGGCGAGGTGTTCTGCAGTATCAACCAGGGGTTGTGGGTACGCTCCCACAGCTGCGGGTCGATGCTTTTCCAGAGCTCGTCGAGCGCATGGTTCCAGGTCCAGCGCAGGTTAAGCGCAAGCTCGGTCAATGCGCGCAACTGCTCTGGCAGTTCGCGTGGCAAGAATGCATACACGTCGACACCTCAAGGCGATAGTGGCTAAAGCGCCTCGCTCGATGCCGGCGCCGGCAGCAAGGCCAGGCTGTGTCGAGCGATGACTGCATTTTCATCAGTGGCTATGACCCAGGCCGATACCGGGCTGTCCGGCGTCGTCAGGCAGGCTCCGGTGGGAGGGTGCTGGTTGCGGGTTACGCCTAACCAGGCGCAACCGTCGAGAATCCCGTCACGCACGGTGGGTGCATGTTCGCCAATGCCGCCGGTGAACACCAACGCGTCGAGCCCGCCGAGCAATGCGGCCAGCGCGCCGATTTCCTTGACGGCACGCCGTACAAACAACTCAATGGCCTGCGCGGCCCCTTCGGCGTGGCTGGCCAGCAGCGTCCGCATGTCACTCGCCACACCGCCAGAGACGCCCAGCAATCCGGACTCGTGGTACAGCAGGTGTTCGACCGCCGCCGCGCTCATGCCGCGTTCGCGCAGCAGGTACAGCACGATGCCGGGGTCCAGGTTGCCCGGGCGGGTGCCCATCAACAGCCCGTCCAGGGTGGAAAACCCCATGGTGGTGCCGCAACTGATGCGGTTACGCATCGCGCACAGGCTGGCACCGTTGCCCAGGTGTGCGACCAGGGTGCGCCCGGCCGCCGCGCGCGGGTCGTAATCCGCCAGGACCCCGGCAATGTACTCGTAGGACAAACCATGGAAGCCGTAACGCCGCAGGCCCGCCTCGCTCAGTGCCCGGGGCAGGCCGTACAAGGTTTCCAGCGGGTCGAGTGTGTGGTGAAAGGCGGTGTCGAAGCAGGCCACCTGAGGCAGCTCGGGATGCTCGCGGGCCATATGGAGAATCGGTGCCAGGCACAAGGGCTGGTGCAACGGTGCCATTGGAATCAGTCGTTGTATCTCGTCGATCAGCGCGCTATCGACCCGCGCAGCCACTTCCCGACGGGCGCCGCCATGGACCACCCGATGCGCCGCGCCGACAATCTGCCATTGGCGGTTGCTGCCCAGCCAACGCATCAGGTTGCCCAGGGAAACTGCGTCCATGCAACTGTCGGCGCGCCATTGCTCCTGATGTTCGGCCTCGGATCCTGGGGCCTGATACACCAGCGTTGCCCTGCCCTGGCGCACTTCAATCATGCCGCTGCCCAGGCAATGGACCGTTGGTGCCGTCACGAAGTAAAGGGAAAACTTGAGGGTTGAAGAGCCCGCATTCAGCACCAACAACGCCGGGCAAGGGGCATCCATCATGCGCGGCTCCACAGCGCCGGGGAATCCACGGCCTGACGGGAGCCGCCAAGCAGTAACCGTAATGCTCGCATCATGGGCCGCCTCGACACTCGATGAGGTTACAGGGAACCTTGCCCCAGGTTGGCCTTATCCTGGCATCCACGGGGCGCGGCGGCTTGACCTTCCTCAATAAAATGTTCCCGTTACGGTTCGGCGCGCTCCTGGCGTATCAATATCATCGACGAACAACACTTTGGCGTTTCACGACGAAAACACCCGCGAAAAAATGTTTTTTGAAAAACAATTCAATCAGTTAAGTATTGCGACTGATCCGCAGACACTTACATCTGATCTAAATCAACCAGACCCAGCCCCTTCGCGCAGAAATTAGATGCAGCAGTCGCACCCTCGCATTCGACGGTGCAGATACTCACGTTTTCGTGGAGGCTCGTCATGGCTACGCATCTGCAAGGCTCTCAACCGATCGTCCCGCCGGCTGTCCAACCCGTGGCAGGCAGTCTGCGCAAGGTAGAACCCAAGCGCTTGTCGCTGAGCTTGTTGATTGCCCTGGTGGTCGGTTCGATGATCGGCAGCGGCATTTTCAGCCTGCCGCAAAACATGGCTGCCAGTGCGGGCGCCGGTGCGATTCTGATCGGTTGGTTGATCACCGGCGTCGGCATGCTGTCGCTGGCGCTGGTCTATCAGACCCTGTCCAACCGCCAGCCCGCGCTGGACAACGGTGTGTTTGCCTATGCGCGTGCGCTGGGTGGCGAATACCTGAGCTTCAACTCCGCCTGGGGTTACTGGATCAGTGCCTGGATCGGCAACGTCAGTTACCTGGTGATCCTGTTCGCTGCGCTGAGTTACTTCTTCCCGGTGTTTGGCGAAGGCAATAACAAGGCGGCGATCGCCGGTGCGTCCGTGGTGTTGTGGGCGTTGCACTGGATGATCCTCAGGGGCTTGCGCACCGCTGCGCGGGCCAATGCGTTGACGACGGTCGCGAAGATCGTGCCGTTGCTGTTGTTCATCGGCCTGGTGATCGCCGCGTTCCAGCGTGAAACGTTCACTGTCGACTTCTGGGGCTCGCCGGCGTTGGGCAGTACGCTCGATCAAGTCAAAAGCACGATGCTGGTCACCGTTTGGGTGTTTATCGGGATCGAGGGCGCCAACGTGTTTTCTGCCCGTGCGGCGGAGCGGGCCAATGTCGGGCGGGCCACGGTGATCGGTTTTGTCATCACGTTGTTGCTGCTGATTTCGGTGTCCTTGCTGTCGCTGGGGGTGCTCAAACAACCGGAACTCGCCGCCTTGAAGAACCCCTCGATGGCGGGCGTGCTGCAGGCCGCGGCCGGGCCATGGGGCGCGGTGCTGATCAGCATCGGCCTGATTGTTTCGGTCGGCGGCGCCCTGCTCGCCTGGACGTTGCTGGCGGCCGAGTCGGTGTTCACGCCCGCCAAGGAAAAGGTCATGCCTGTCTCGCTGGGCGTGGAAAACACCCAAGGCGCGCCAGCCAATGCGCTGTGGCTGACCAACGGCTGCATTCAATTGTTCCTGCTGCTGACCTTGTATTCGAGCGCTACCTATCTCGCGCTGATCTCCCTGGCCACCTCGATGATTCTATTGCCGTACCTGTTCAGCGGCCTGTATGCGCTGAAACTGACCTGGAAGGGTGACACCTATGCCGGCCACCGCGCCCTGCAATTGCGCGACATGGCCATCGCGGCCGTCGCCACGCTGTATTGCATGTGGTTGCTCTATGCCGCCGGGCCGAAATACATGCTGCTCAGCGCCCTCCTCTACGCCCCGGGCTCGTTGATCTACCTGGGCACCCTGCGCGCCCGTCAGGGACAAGCGCTCAGCGGCCCCGAGACCGGCCTGTTGATCATCATCTGGGCGGCCGCGGCCTATGCCGGCTGGATGCTGTGGTCGGGGACGCTGACCTTGTAACGATGGGCTTGCCCCCGTGTTCTGTCCTGGCAGGCCGCGCAGAGGCCGTTCTGCTGCCTGCCTTCTATCTGAAGAGGAGTACCGAAAGATGAGCAATTCCGCAAAAAAAATGCCGGTCACTACCGAACACAAATCCGACCAGCATCCCGTGACGACAGACCTGTGGCGGCCGCTGGAAAAACTGCGGCAACAGGTGGACCACCTGTTTGATGACTTCAATCTCGGTTCCGGCCTGTCGCCCTTCAGCCGGGGGCTGTTCGACGTTGAACCGTTCTGGCGTCGCGAGCTGATCGGCCATGGCATGCCTGCCGTGGACATCACCGAGAAAGACAAAAGCTACGAGATCACCGCCGAAGTACCCGGCATGGATCAGAAAGACATTGAGGTCAAACTGTCCAACGGCAGCCTGATCATCAAAGGCGAGAAACAGGAGGACAAGGAAGAAAAACGCAAAGGCTACCACCTTAGCGAGCGTCACTACGGTTCCTTCGAGCGGGTGTTCAACCTGCCCAAAGGTATTGATGCCGATAAGATCGACGCGAGTTTCAGCAAAGGCGTGCTGTGCATCTCGTTGCCGAAAAAGCCAGAAGCCATGAAAGCGGATAAAGTCGTGCCGATCAAAGGCGAATGAATCCCAGGCTGCACTGCCCCTTGGCGGGAAACCGACAAGGGGCTTTTTTTATCTGCAGTGGTTCAACGCTTCATCCCCGGAAAATATCGAACAGCTCGATCTTCAAGAGCGTGCGAATGCACAGGTAACGCCTGCCGAACGTCAGCCTAAGCCACATGTTCAGCGGCAGTCCGTTACGCGAAGAGATGATAGTCGGGGAAAACCAAGCCAATGCTGTTGAGTCGACGCGCAGGTGCCAGATGTGCTGCCTGGCAGGGCTGGTTGCAGGCCTGCGGCTGTCTTGCAGCAAACCCGACGACGTGTCGGGTGCTGCAACCGTTCACTATTTGCGGCTGGCTTTTTCGAGCATCCGGCTGGCGCGCTCATTGGCCTGGTCGGCAGTCTGTTGCGCCTGATTGGCCGCCATCGCCGCCTGCTCCGCTTTCGAGTAGGCTTCATCGGCTCTGGCGCGTGCCGACAGCGCAGTGCTTTGAGCAGCCTCCAGGCGTGCATCCAGTTCTTTGGCCGGTTTGTTACTGCAACCAGCCGATAACGCGAGGAGGACGCTGAGCAACACTACGGGTAAACGCATATTCATGGGTATTCTCCTTGAGGGTCGTAGCAGGAACGCTCCGGCTACGGTTCAAGTATCCGGCGCCGTCGGTGCGGGGCTCTGATTTTTGTCAACTTTCGACCAAGAATCAGACCGAACCGTCAGTTCCCGGCGCCTTGCGGACGTCCGCCTGCCGTAGCGGCCAACAACGACTTCAGCGCGCTCAGCGAACGGGTATTGAGTACATCGCCCTTTTCCAGCCAGGCACGCCGGGCTTGCGCGACGCCGTAGCGCAAGTACGCAAAATCCGCGGTGCGCTGGGCATCCGAATTGATGCTGATCAGCACGTGTTGGTCTTTGGCGTATTGGCATTGAAGGTCGAACAGGTCCATGCGCTGGGGTTGGGCGTTGAGTTCCAGGCAGCAGCCGCGTGCAGAGGCGGCCCTGATGACGGCCGACAGGTCCATGTTCAACGGCGCGCGCTGATTGATCAGGCGACACAGCGGGTGCGCCAGTAGCGTGAAATAGCGATGATCCATGGCTCTGAGCAGGCGTTGCGTCTGTTGCCGCAGCGTCAGGCCGAAATGCGTGTGGACCGCGCCCACCACAAGGTCCAGGCGAGCGAGGACAGTGTCTGGCAGCCCCAGGCTGCCATCTTCCAGGATCTCGACTTCAACCCCCTTGAGCAAGGTGATGCCGCGCAGGCGGGCGTTGAGCGCATCGATCTGGTCGATCTGCTTCAGCAGCCGCTCGCTGTCCAGGAAATGATCGGTGATCGCCAGGTATTCCAACCCGGCTTGCTGCGCGGCCAGTGCCATCTGCTCCAGGGTATTGGCGCCATCCGCGTCGCAGGTGTGCGCGTGCAAGTCACCCTTGAGATCACTCACTTCCACCAGCCTGGGCAAACGCTCGCTGAGTGCCGCCGCGACCTCACCGCGATCTTCGCGCAGCTCCGGCGTGATCCACGGCAACCCCAGGGCCTGATAAACCGAGACCTCCGTGGCACCCGCCAGGCGTTCCTCGCCCCTGAACACGCCATACTCGTTGAGCTTCAGACCCTGTTCCCGCGCCTGCTTGCGAATCGCAATGTTGTGCGCCTTGCTGCCGGTGAAATACACCAGCGCGGCGCCCCAGTCCGCAGGCTTGACCACCCGCATGTCGACTTGCAGGCCGGAGTCCAGTACGACACTGGCCCGCGTGCGGCCTTTGACCAATATGGTGGACACCTCCGGGTGCTTGATCAGGTGCGCCGTGACCGCCACTGCGGGCGCTGCCGCCACCAGGATGTCGATGTCGCCCACGGTATCGCGCATGCGCCGCAGACTGCCGGCCAACCTCGCGTCCTCGACCCCGGGCAGTTGATGCAGATACTCGATCAACTGCAGCGCCACGGGCTCGACAACGCCCAGCGGCAACCGGCGATCCTTTCCGAGCCCCTTCTGCGCGGCGCTCAATAAGCGCGCCTCGAGCCTTTCGCCAAAACCGGGCACGTGGCGGATGTGGCCCTGCTCGGCGGCCTCGCACAGTTGCTGCGCGGTTTCGATTCCCAGGCCGTGATACAGGTGTTTGATGCGTTTGGGGCCGAGGCCGGCGATGGACAGCAGTTCAACCAGCCCAGGCGGCAATGTCGAGCGCAGGCGTTGCCGTAGCGCACAATCACCGGTGCTGGCGATTTCACTGATCTTGGCCGTCAGATCGACGCCGATACCCGGCAGTTTCGGCAAGGTTTCCCCACGTGCGATGAGCGGCGCCAACTCGACCGTCAGCGCCCTCAGCGTGCGCGCCGCAACCCGATAAGCGCGGATGCGAAACGGGTTGGCGTCATCGATTTCGAGCAGGTCGGCGATATCGTCAAACACCGCGGCAATCTCCTCATTACTCACCGCCCGCGAGCGCTTGACCGTCGAGGTCGGCGCGCTGGGCGCCTGCGGTACGGCCGTGAGCTTCATGGCCCCAGCCTGGCCATGTAATGCGCGACCGCCTCGGCATCGGCGTCCGACAGTGTGTGCGCAATCTGGCTCGTCAGGTCACCGCGCTCACGCAAGTCGGCCTGTTGAAACACCTGGATCTGGCGAATCATGTACGCGGCATGCTGGCCTGCCACGCGTGGGGTCTGGCCATGGCCCCGGCCCTCGGCGCCATGACAGGCGCTGCACTGAGCGATGCCGGATTCCGGCACGCCGTGGCGAAAGATCAATTCGCCCCGCGCGTCAGGCGTTTCGGCTTCAGCCTGCATGGCCGGCTGTTTTGAATAGTAGTCCGCCAGTTCAGTGATCTGCGATTCGGTCAAATGGGTAAAGCCCCACATGTATTGAGTCGAGGCTTTATCCATGCGTGTATGGTTTTTGAAATCCGTCAACTGCTGCTTCAGGTAGTCTTTTTGCTGGCCGGCCAATTTGGGAAACAACGGCGCTACCGACTCCCCCGTCAGCCCGTGGCACAGCGAACACACGTCGTTTACCAAGGCCAGCGCGGGCATGGATGCGGTTTTTTGCGATGCCCGGTCGCGGGTGTCGGTACAGCCCACAAGGGCCACCACACAGAGGGCAAGCGTCAGGTGTGATCGATTGATAGAGCACCTCATATCACAAGCCTCCATGAGCAGCGTCGGTAGCCGGCGCGTAACGGGTTCAGCCACCTTGGCTCAAGGCCGTGCAGGCTTTATTGACAAAACTCAATGATTCACCTGAGTCAGGGTGTAGGAATAGATAAACACTGAACCGGACGACGGCCGTGAGCACACCCGCCCAACGCATGCTGGATAAACACTATGGCGCGTCTCGGCAGGTCGATAGAGCCGCCATCGCCGCGGTCCTGCGCCAATTTGCCGAGCCTCTGCCGGCGTTCGATTCTGCAGCGTTCGGCGAAATGTTCGATCGCTACGCGGATGCGCGGGTGGTGCTGATCGGCGAAGCCAGCCACGGCACCAGCGATTTCTATCGCGCCCGAGCCGCCATCACGCAACGCTTGATTGAGCGGCATGGCTTCTCCATCGTCGCCGTTGAGGCCGACTGGCCCGATGCAGGGCATGTCGACAAATACGTCCGAGGGCTGGCCCCGTCGGCCTGGAAACGCCATATCTTCAGCCGCTTCCCCACCTGGATGTGGCGCAACGCCGAGGTCAAAGCCTTTGCCCACTGGCTGCACCGCTACAACCATCAACGCGCCAGTGAAGACCGCGTGGAGTTCCGTGGCCTCGACGTTTACAGCATGCGCAACTCGATCCATGAGGTGCTGCACTATCTGGACAGCGTTGACCCGCAACTGGCCCAGGAAGCACGACGGCGCTACGGCTGCCTGACGCCCTGGCAGGATGACCCGGCCTTGTACGGTCACTTCGTCGAACGCAATGGCCTGATGCCCTGTGAACCGCAGGTGGTCGAACAACTCAACGTGATGCTGGCCAAGCAATTGGCCGGGCTCATCCAGGATGACGAAAGTTTTTTCAACGCCACGCAAAACGCCCGCGTGGTGCGTGCGGCGGAACAGTACTACCGCGCCGTCTATCGCGGCTCGACCGCGTCGTGGAACCTGCGTGACCGCCACATGTTCGACACCCTGCGCGCCCTGCTGGAGCACCGGGGCCCGCAGGCCAAAGCGGTGGTCTGGGCGCACAACTCGCATATCGGCAATGCCGCGGCCACGGAGATGGGCTGGAAGGGCCAGTTCAACATCGGCCAGCTGTGCCGCAGTGCCTATGGGCGCGACGCCGTGCTGATCGGCATGAGCACCGACCGTGGCCACGTGGCGGCGGCCGACGATTGGGACGCCGAGATGCTCATCAAGGCGGTGCGGCCTTCCCGTCCCGACAGTTGGGAGCATCAGTTCCTCGAAGCCGGCGTGCCGGCGTCGTTGACCGACTGGCGCGACCCGCAGCGCGCCGAGCTGCGCACGGTGTTGTCCGCCACCCTGCTGGAACGCGCGATTGGCGTGATTTACCGGCCCACAACCGAACGCAACAGCCACTACTTCGAAGCGGTACTGGCCGAACAGTTCGACGCCATGCTCTGGTTCGAGCAGACACAGGCGGTAAAGGCCCTGGCACTGCCCAAAAACGAGGAGCTGGAAGCGGAAGACGAAACCTTTCCGTTCGGTGTGTAAGGCTCACCTGGCGCGACGCATCTACAGCGGGTGCGCTTCAGTCGATTCGCGTTGCCAGGCCCGCTGCAATAACTCAATGACCTCTGCATCGGTGGTCTGGGGGAAGTTCGAGTACCAGTAACCGATGGACATCATCCGCTCAGGAATCAGCGGGCAGATCACTTCATTGACGATGCAGCGCAGGGTCTCCACCGTATCCAGCGGCGCGACCGGCACCGCCACGACGATCCGCGCCGGGGCCTGCACCTGCACCGCCTGGATCGCGGCGAGCATCGAGGCCCCTGTGGCCAGGCCGTCATCGATCAGGATGACCACCTGATCCTTCAACTGCAGCGGCGCCCGCGTGCCCCGGTAAACCTGCTCACGGCGCGATAACTCGCGAGTTTCGCGGGCGACCACCGCGTCATAACTGTCTTGATCAATCGAATGAGCCCGCAGCACCTCTTCATTGCGGATCTGGATACCGCCACTGGCGATGGCGCCCATGGCGAATTCGGGCTGGGACGGAATGCCGAGCTTGCGTACCACCATCAGATCCAGGCGCACCTGCAGGGCCGTGGCCACCTCATACGCCACCGGGACGCCGCCACGCGGCAAGGCCAGGATGATCACGTCGGGGCGGCGGGCGTATCTGAGCAACGGCTCCACCAGGCTTTGGCCGGCCACCGACCGATCCTGCCAGAGCGTTTGCAGCGAAGGGCTATAACTCATGGGTCACCTCATCTGTCGTTTCATTGCACACCGCCTTTGCCGCGCTAGACCGCCAGTACGCCGCAAGGCACCTGATAGAGAATGTGTTCGGTGGTACTGCCCAGCAGCTTCTCGATGCCGTGATACTGGACCCGGCCCATCACGATCACATCCACCTGGTGTTCCTTGGCGAATTGACTCAACACCGCAACCGGATTGCCCAAAACGAAGTGATGACGATCGGAAGGCACGCCATAGTCTCGCGCCAGTTCGAGGAAGGTTTTTTCCTCCTTGCTCGCCAGGTCCTTACTGAGATTGGACAGGGCCATACCGCCCATGTCAGCCATGTAGATCGTCGACATATCGCAGGCATACAGCAGGTGCAGCTCGGCATCGCATTGCAGCGCCAGGCTGGTGGCCTGCTCAATGATGCGCTGGTTCAACGCGCTGTTGGCCGGTTGAACATTCGACACGTCAACCGCTGCCACGACGATGCGCGGCAAGGCATGCCCACCACCGCCGACCAGATAGACCGGAATCGGACACTCGCGCAGCAGCTGCCAGTCCAGCGGGGTGAAGAACGCACGCTTGAACGCGGACTCTTGCTGAACCTGTTTGATCAACAGATCGGGCTGCGTCTCGGTGACGTAATCCAGGATGTCTTGCTTGAGGTTGGTGGCCCAGGTCACCTGGGCGGTCACGTTGAGCCCCAGGGCGTGGAGGTTCTTGGTTTGGGCGTTCAGCCAGTCGCGGTGGTCCTCGAGGTAGCTGGCCCGGGCCTTTTCACGCACGTTCTCGGCCAGTAGCAACAAGATGTCCAACGGTGTTGCCAGCGCGACAATATGCAGGCTCGCGCCGCTGGCCTTGGCCAGGGCGGCAGCATGGCCGATTGCCGGGGAGTCACGCAGGGCGGGATTGATGATCAGTAACAAACACTGGTATTGGCTCATGATCTGGCTCCAGGGAGGAATGAAAAACAGCCCACGCGTCCGGGGTCTTAACGGATGGGGCCAGGCGGCGGCGTCGCGGGAACCATGCGCCATCCCTCAGGACACTGGCGTACGCTCGGGTAATAGCCTTTGGCGGAATCGCAGTAGTACCAGGCCGATGGCGCGGCCGTGACGGGCTGAGGCTCGACCACCACCGTCGGCGGGCTGGCCGGGTAGTAGTACGTCGGGGCGGGATAGTAATAAACCGGATACGTCGGGTAGTAATACGGCGTGGCGATGCGCGCGGCTTCCCAACCCAGTCCCAGGCCGAGGCCAAACCCCCACCAGCCCGGCCCGCCCCCATGCCCGCCCCCATGCCCACCGCCATGCGGCCCGGCATGCGCCGGCAATGCAACGGCGGCAGCCAGCAGGATGAACCCTGTCAGCACGCACTGTTTTACTGAGTCACTGTTCATGATGTTTACCCAGGAGGCTCGCGAATAGCATTACGGTTGGCTGGTCGGGTTGAGCCCGCCGCACCCTTGCGGCCATGCCATGTGCATGGGCATTCGCCAACCGTCCTGATCGGCGATGCGGTGATGCATCACCGTCCAGAACAGATCGAAGATGGTTTTTTGCTGGGCATCGAGGGCATCGTAGAAGGTTTGGGTGCGTGCCTGAGCCGCGTCCAGACGGACCAGTTGCGCCTGCATCCAGCTGGTTTGCGTGCGCAGGCGCTCTATGCCTTTGGCCATTCTCTGCGGTGTTGTTTCGTCCTTCAGCGCTTGTCTGGCACTTGCCTTGTCAGTAGCGGCTGGGTTGTCGTTTTCCACTTGCTGATTGGCGTCTGCGATGACGCCTGCGGCCCAGGTTTCCCAGGCGGGCATTTGCTCCGGCTTGAGACTGAGCTTGCCCTTGAGTTCTTCCAGGGTCTGCTGCGTATGCTTGACCCAATCGAAATTCGAGGCGTGACGGAACATACCGCCCTGCCCTGGCCCTAGCCCTAACCCTGGCATCGCGGGGTTGGCAAACGCGCCGGTGGACGGTAACAGCAGAACACTTGCCGCGATCAGCAAGCACTGGCCAAGCAAGCGTGGCTTGTTCATTTCAGCTCATCTCAACGTCGTGGGTTCAATCCGAGCATAGGAGCCGGCCTGGCGGGCGATCTGATCCACGTCAGAAAACCGAGACACCGGTCAACCGCTGGATCAACGGTAGCCCTGCCTGGGGCATCAGCCTATCCAATGGATCTCTGGGGTCTTATGCACGATGGGCGCGGGCACAGACTTCGGGTGCCCCACGATAATCGGTGCCACGGGCATCCACTCGGCGGGCAGGCCGAGCGCCTGCTTACCCTGCGGCGTATTCAGAAAGCCCTGGGCGAAACCGATCCAGCACGTCCCGAGCCCCTCGGCATACGCCGCGAGCATCAGGTTCTCGGCCGCCAGGGCACAGTCTTCGACAATCCACTGATTGGGCGCGTTGCCCGAGATCAGCACCAGGACCGGCGCGTGGTAGAAAATCTGAAAACTGTCCTCGCTGAGCAACGCTTGGAAGTGGCTGGAGTGCGTTCCTGCGGGCGTGGTGGCGAGCATCCAGGCCCTGGCTTCGCGGGAAACCCGCTCCAGCAGCGCCTGGTCGCGGATCACCGTGAACGTCCACGGTTGTTGGTTCATCGCGCTGGGCGCCTGGGCGGCGGCATCGATCAAGCGACAAATGAGTTTTTCATCGAGCGGTTCTGGCGTGTAGTCACGTGTCGAGCGCCGGCCGGCGATTGCCTTGGTTACGTTCATGGGTGCATGCCTCCATCAGGGCGATTCAAATCGAAGCAAGGCGCGAGCAGGTGCTCAACCTTCAGGGAACGACGGTTGGGCTGGCGGTTCTTTTTCTGGGATATCGGTAATGGTCGCTTCGGTCAGCAGCAGGATACTGGCGACGGAAACTGCATTTTCCAGGGCAATACGCACGACTTTGGTCGGATCGATGATGCCGGCTTCGTACATGTCGACATAGGTATTGGCGGACGCATCAAAGCCAATGTTGCCCGGCTCCGCCAGCATGCGCGCAACGACCACGCCGGCGTCCACCGCAGAGTTTTCCGCAATGCGCCGCGCCGGTGCTTCCAATGCCCGACGCAGTATCTGCAGGCCGGTGCGGACATCGCCCTCCTGCCGGGCTTCCTCGGCGGCGATCAGCGGCACAGCTTTAAGCAGCGCGAGGCCGCCGCCGGGGACAATCCCTTCGGTGATCGCCGCGCGGGTCGCCGAGATCGCGTCATCCAGGGCGTCCTTGCGCGCTTTCATTTCGGCTTCGGACGGCGCGCCGACCCGGATCACCGCGACGCCGCCGGACAGCCTGGCCAGCCGCTCCTGCAGCTTTTCACGGTCGTAATCGCTGGTGGTAGCCGCCATTTGCCCGCGGATCTGCTGCAGGCGTGCGTCGATCGCTGCGCGTGTACCGGCGCCGCCGATCAGCGAAGTGCTGTCCTTCGACACCACCACCCGATGGGCCCGTCCCAACTGCTGCAGGTCGACCTGTTCGAGGCTGATCCCCAGTTCGTTGGAGACCACCGTGGCGCCGGTCAATACGGCCATGTCCTGCAGCATGTCCTTGCGCCGGTCGCCAAAGCCCGGGGCCTTGATCGCCACAGCCTTGAGCACGCCGCGGATGTGGTTGACCACCAGCGTGGTCAACGCTTCGCCTTCGATGTCATCTGCGATCAACACCAGGGGCTGACCGCTTTTGGCGACCTGTTCCAGCAACGGCAGCAAGTCTTTGAGTGCGCCGATCTTGTGGTCACAGAGCAGCAGGCAGGCATCGTCGAGTTCGACCTGCATTTTCTCGGTGTCGGTGACGAAATAAGGTGAGACATAACCCCGGTCAAAACGCATGCCCTCCATGACCTCGACCACCGTTTCGGTGGTCTTGGACTCTTCGACGCTGACCACGCCTTCAACGCCGACCTTCTCCAGCGCGTCGGCCACCAGTTGACCGATGACCGCGTCGTTATGCGCCGACAGCGTCGCCACCTGGGCTTTTTCCTTGGGCGTGCTGACGGGTCGGGACTGCGCCGCCAGCGACTCGACGACCAACTGCAGGCCCCGATCCAGGCCGCGCTTGAGATCGATCGCGCTGGCCCCCGCGACCACGTTGCGGATGCCATCGGCCAGGATCGCATGGGCCAGCACCGTTGACGTGCTGGTCCCGTCGCCGACCGCGTCACCCGTGCGTTCCGCGGCCTGGCGCAGCATTTGCGCGCCGAGGTTCTCCTCGGGGTCCTGCAGGTCAATGCGTTTGGCAATCGTGACGCCGTCATTGCAGACCGTCGGGTTGCCCCACTTGTTCTGCATCAACACCGACTTGGACTTCGGCCCCAGCGTCACGCGCACCGCGTCCGCCAATTGGGTGGCGCCGCTGAGGATCTTCTCGCGGGCAGCCGCGCGAAACACGATTTTACTGTGAGCCATCAGGGTGCTCTCCTCTCACGTCGACGGAACTTGCATGCTTCTCTGAAGTGCCTGCGGCGAGGTTGACTTTTATCAACAAACTCACACCCCTTGCCGACGCCCGCCGCGACGCTTACACCGGCGGTCGCCGGGCGCTCTGCGAGTTGACAAAAATCAACCCGCTCGGGCGGAAACAGCGTCCAAATCAACCTGTGAAATCCACCCGATCGTCAACACGCGGGTTTGCCCCTCTCGATGCGTCAGGAGAAACACCATGGACAAGTATCAGCAGAGTCAGAAAAACAAGCTGTTCAAAACGCCGCCCCATGATCCCTATTGCTTGCCGCGGGTTGAAGGTTCGGCGGTGTGCCCGCAGTGCGACGCGGTGTATCAGGCCGGGAACTGGACCTGGAACCGACCTGAAAACGCGGTGGTGCATGACGCGCAAACCGTCACCTGCCCGGCCTGCCGCCGCATCGCGGACAACATGCCGGCCGGCACCCTGATGCTATCGGGCGGCTTCTTGCAAAAGCACCATGATGAAATCATCCACCTGATCGAAAACACCGAAAAAACCGAAATGGCCGAGCATGCGCTGGAGCGCATCATGCGCGTGACGGAGGTGGCGGACGACCTGATGGTGACCACCACCGGTATTCATCTGGCCAATCGCCTGGCGCATGCACTGGAAGGCGCATTCAAAGGCAAGGCGCAGTACCGCTACGGCGATAGTCAGTACGGCGTGAACGTCACGTGGGCACGTAACGAGTAACCCCTCACGCCACGCTACGGCGCAGCGCGAGCGCGGCTCAACCGCTGGCGACGGTAAAAGAGCCGCTTGACCCATTCCGCCGTGCCCATGTAGGCCAGGCTGATTGCCAGCACTGTCAGCAGGATCGGCAGTGGCAAGGGCACCAGGCCGAACCAGGACGCGATCGGGCTGTAAGGTAGCCCGACGGCCAGCAGGCCGATGGCCGAGGCGCTGAGCAACAGCAGTGTGGCCGGGCGGCTTTGGTAGAACGGGCGGTAGGTTCGCACGATGAAGATTGTCAGCAGTTGGGTCAGCAGCGATTCGACGAACCAGCCGCTGCGAAACACTTCCGGGCCCTTTTCCGCCAGCAGGTACAGGGCCGCGAACGTGAGCACATCGAACAGCGAACTGACCAGCCCGAACACCACCATGAAGTTGCGGATTTCCCTGATATTCCAGCGGTGCGGGGTGTTTTCCCATTCGCGGTCGACGTTGTCGCTGGCGATCCCCATGGAGGGGATATCAGACAGGAAGTTGTTGAGCAGTATCTGCTTGGCCAGCATCGGCAGGAACGGCAATACCAACGAAGCCAGGGCCATGCTGATCATGTTGCCGAAATTGGCGCTGGAGACGATGGAAATGTACTTCAAGGTATTGGCAAAGGTATGCCGGCCCTCTTCGATGCCTTCGCGCAACACGTCGAGGTTGTGCTCCAGCAACACGAAGTCGGCGGCCTGCTTGGCCACGTCGGCGGCGTTATCCACCGAGATCCCGATATCGGCGACTTGCAGCGCCGGGGCATCGTTGATGCCATCGCCCATATAGCCGACAACGTGCCCGGTCTTCTGCAGGGCGCGGATGATGCGTTCTTTCTGGTTGGGGTCGACCTCGGCAAAGAGCGTCGTCAGTGGCGCCAGGTGCATCAATGCTTCGTCTTTCATGGCCGCCAGCTCGGCGCCGGTGATGATGCGCTCTACGGGCAGACCCACGGCCATGCCGACATGGCGGGCGACCAGATGGCTGTCGCCACTGATGATCTTGACTTGCACACCCAGGCGCTCAAGGTTGGCGAGGGTGTCTTTCACCCCCGGCTCCGGCGGGTCGAAGAACAACAGAAAACCGCGGAAGGTCATGGCCTTTTCTTCATCCCGGCCGTAGTGCGGCTGGTCCGGCAAGACCCGCGTGGCCAGGCCCAAAACCCTGAAGCCCTGCTCGCTCCAGTCGGCGAAACGCTGCGCGATGGCGGCCCGCTCGGTGTCGCTCAGCGCCAGCAACTGTTCGCCGCGGCGCACCTGTGTGCAAACCTCAAGCACATTGTCCAGCGCCCCCTTGGTCACCATCAGCCGGGCGGCCTCAGGCGCATTCGCGACCACCACGCTCAGGCGCTTGCGCACGAAGTCATACGGCACTTCATCGAGCTTGCTCGCGCCGGGGCATGGCGCCAGGGTTTTGCCGGCCAGGGTGATCGCATCATCCATGGCGTTGCGCATGCCGGTCTGCAGGCTGGAGTTGAACACCGCCAGTTGCAGGATCGTGGCATCGGCATTGCCCGCCAGATCCATGGCGCCGTCCAGCACGACGACGCCGCGGGTCAGCGTACCGGTCTTGTCGGTACACAGGATGTCCATCGCCCCGAGGTTTTCAATCGCATTGAGGTGCCGCACGATGACCCCTTTGGCGGCCATGCGTTGCGCGCCTTTGGCCAGCGTGATGCTCAGGATCGCCGGCAACAGTTCCGGCGACAGCCCGATGGACAACGCGATGGCAAACAACAGGGTGTCGAGCGCAGGACGATGCAGCAGGATATTGATGCCGAACACCACAATCGTGATCACCAGCATCACCCGCAACAGCAAGCTGCCGAAGCGACGCAGGCCACGCTCGAACTCCGTCTCGGGCGGGCGCAGCGTCAGGGTCTTGGCGATGCGCCCGATCTCACTGTCCGAGGCGTAGCGCGTGACCAGCACCTCGGCGGTGCCGCTGCGCACCGAGGTGCCCATGAACACGCAATTATGCCGCTGCCCGAGCGTGGCATCGGCGGCGCAGTCGCCCGGCAATTTTTCCACCGGGAAGGTTTCGCCGGTGAGCAGGCCTTCACCGATGAAGCAATCGAGCGCCTGCAGGATCCGACCGTCGGCCGCGATCAGGCTGCCGGCGCTGAGTATCAGGATATCCCCCGGCACCACCTCGCTGGCGGCGATGTCCACGGCCTTGCCGTCGCGCCGCACCGTGGCGCGCAGCGCGATCTTGCTGCGCAGTTGCTCCACCGCCGTACTGGCGCGATTTTCATACCAGGCGCTGAGAACCGCGCTGATCAGCACGATGCAGCCGACAATCGCCGCATCCAGCCAGTCCCCCACCACCACGGCGACCAGCGCGCCCACGATCAGGATCAGCACCAAGGGCGTCCGCATTTGCTCCAGCACCAACCGGGCCAGGCCACGCGGTCGGTCCTTGGGCGTGGCCGGTGCGCTGCGCACCCGCGCGTTGGCGTCGGCCTCGCTCAAGCCCTGCGGCGTGCTGTGCAGGCTGCTGAACACCTGGCCGACTGGCGGGCTCCAATAATCGCCGGTTGCCACGCGGGTGGGCGGCTTGACGTTGGATCGCCACTCACGATGGGCCAACCAGAGGCCGGGCAGCATCGGCAACCAGAACGTCAGCCCGCGGAATAACAACGTGGCGGAAAGCGCCACCGCAATGTTCACCCCCACCCAATGCAGCGTGACCACCGCCGCCGCTTCAAAGGCGCCGAGCCCGCCCGGCACAATGCCGATACTGCGCAGCACGCTGGCCAGCATAAAACCGGCAAACAACCCCAACGGCGGCGCGGACACACCCAGCGCGCGCACCAGCACCCACAATGTGGCGCTGTCGAGCACAATGATCACCAATTCCAGCAAGGTAATCCGCCAGAGTAACCCTTGGCTGCGCACCAGTTGCTTGTCGGCCCCGGTGAGCAATGACGCGATTCTGGCTACAATCGGAAAATGGCGCCCCGGCAAATGCGCGACCAGGCGCCGATTGCCGGCCAGCCTTGGCGTGACCACTGCCAGCAACAGGCTGACGGCAACGAACACCAGGCATGCCGTCACCACCGCAGGCGTGGCGTGGCCCTGGAAGATCACCACCGGTAACGCCACGCCGACCGACACCGCATAGGCCAGGAAATACCCGGACAAATCCAGCACCAGGCTCGCCAGCACCAGCGGTTTTGCGAACCCGAGGCGGACGAAGGAGGCCACGACCGCAAAGGCGCCGCTGATGCCGGAGGACGGCAGGGCCTGATCGACAAACAGCTTCATCACGCTGAGTTTGCCCGCCTCCCAGAGTGAAAGCGGCTGCGCCCCGGCCCTGAGCACCACCCGAAAGACCTGCCCTTGCGCCATATACGTCAGGACTTGCAACGCCAGGGCGCCGACCAGCCACAGCGGCTCTGCCTGGGTCAGCAAGTGTGTGAAGGATTCGACATCGGTGAATTGCAGCGCCACGCCGACCACTGTCGCAAACATCGCGGCGCCGAGCAGCCACGTCAGCCACAGCGCGGAACGGCTGTAATGCTGTTCCTCTTCAGGTACAGCCGGATCGATGAAACCAGCAGTGGGCGGTTTGACAGGCATGCCGTGCCCCTGAGCGAATCAGCAGAGAGTCCGATTCTGGCGCGGTCTGGGCGGGGCCGTTTGATCCAGGTCAACCTGCCCCTGGACGGTCTGTTAGTCCGCATCACGCTTTCTGACCTTGATCAATACGCCTGCCGCGCATCCCCCTCAGTGTGAACAGGGCCGTTCTTCGACCCCACTGTGCGCTGGAGCCCCCCAATGCTAGCTAATCAACACACCGCTGCTCTGATTGCCGAGATGGATAAAACCTCGCCCGCCGAGCATTGGCTGGAAAAACTGCACGACGGAACGCATGTGCTTATCCGTCCGTTGTCGACGCACGATCACCTGGGCCTGCTGCATTTTTTTCAGCGGTTGTCGCCGCTGTCGCTGCGGTTCCGGTTTTTGGGCGCGGTGACCCATGTCGATGCGAGCGCAATCGATACACTGCTGAGCGAGTCGGCGCAGATCAGCCGCGGCTACCTGGCCTTGATCCACCATGACGGCGAGTTGCAGGTAATCGGTGTCAGCCGCTATCGGCGCGCCACCGATCAGGACGAACAGTGCGACTGCGCGGTCGCCGTCGCCGACCCGTGGCTGCGCAGGGGCCTGGGCCGTTTATTGCTGGGGCATCTGATCGATGCCGCCAAGCGTGAGGGGTTTCGCAAAATGTGCTCGACGGACCTGTCGACCGATTACCCGATTCATGGCTTGTACAAACAATTGGGTTTTACCTCGGCCTATCTGGGCCGGGATTTTGATCGCATCGTTCACGAGCTGGAACTGTAGACGCGCACGCCGCCCGACCATTCACTGCGGTTCCAAGTGGTAACGCGATTGCACCAGGTGCGCGATCTGTTCCTGGGCATCCCGCAGCGGTACAGATGCATCGTTTTCCAGCAGACGGGTTTCGTTGGCCAGCACGTCGTCGCGGATCACCTCGCGAAACCAGTTGGAAAAGTCCCCGGCCTCGCGGTGTTGGCGGAACGCGGGATCGTCCAGGCGCGCAAGCGAAGACAAAAACTCCGCAAGGTTCGAAGCGCGCTGGTCAAGGCTGGGAAAGTAGAATGCATGCCAGGCGCCCACATCCCCGACCGCATACTTGCCGCTGTGGCGATGATGTTTCTGCTCGGGTTGCTGCTGCGCCATCAGCACCACGTCGCCGCCATGACGAACGTCCCACAGACAGAAATAGTCGGGCGCGGATGAGCGCGCCGGGAATTCGGGGCAGCGTCGCTGCGTATGCTGGGCGTAGCGTTGGACCAGTTCGCGGGCGGTGCTGCCCAGGGTCACCAGTACGTCTACCGCGTCCAGCAGCGACGGGCAGACTTGATCGAAGTCCAGGGCAACGATGATCGCCCCCATATTCGCCAGAAACCCCGGAGGCCAAGCGGCGCAATGGGGCAGCATGTAGTGGGCCTCGTCCACGACCATCCAGTACGGGCGGCCGGTGCTGCTGCGTAGCTGCTGGATAAACGGCAGCAATTCGCCGAACAACTGCACGCGGGCGGCCGGGTCCAGGGCCAGGGTGCTCACCACCACGTTAAGCCGCGCCTGTAACAGGTGATGCAACGATTCTTCGGTTGTCGGCGGAGTGGTCAGGCCACCGACCGTGACCGCACCGTCCAGCGACAGATAGTCGCCTTCCGGATCAATGATGCAGAAGCCCTGGTGGGCCTCGACCATGCGTTCTGTCAGCCAGGTCACGTAGCTAGACTTGCCGGAGCCTGAATTGCCGATCACCAGCAGCACCGATTCCGGCGGCAACCACACCTTGCGTGCATCGGCGGTCCGCCCCAGTTGCACGCCGATACGCTCGACCGGCACCAGCGCGGCGTCCTTTTGCAGCAGCATGTCTATCAGCTCGCAGACCCCGCGCCCGTGATCCTGGCTCAGGCAGATGTCCGCGCGGGCCTTGATTGAGTCGATCGCGTTGTTCACCGCCGCCGCACAACCGCAGATCGCGAGAAACGCGTGGTCATTTTCGGCGTCGCCCACGCCGACCACATTCAGTTCGCAGATGCCCAGCCTCAGCAACGCGGCACTCAGCCCCGAGGCCTTGTTCACCCCCGTCGGCAGGACCATGATCGCGTCCTTGTTGAACGTCATCTGCAGCTCCAGGCCCAGCTCGCGAATCGAGCTGATCACCGCGTCCTCGAACGGATGCCAGGTGGCAATGACGGACCTGCCGACGGACAAGGGTGAAACCCCTTTGTCGCGCAGGCGCTCCACCAGTGCGGTCGAGGCCGAATCGGCGATGAGTTCCTCGGTGTCAGTGCGCGGGTCGTACAGGAGCGCGCCATTCTCCACGACCACCAGGTCAAACAGATCGAGCTGGGTAAAATGATGCTTGAGCGCCTGCAACTCCCTGCCGGTAATCAACAGCAACTTGCGACCGCTGGCCTTGAGGCCGGCAAGCGCTGTACAGACGTGTTCGGGAACATTGCCGTTTTCGGCAATGGTTCCGTCATAGTCGACCGCCAAGGCTAAGAAATGCATGTTCGCTCCATGACGGGTTGGGTTGTACAGGCCCGCGCTAAGAAGATGAAACCTTGCCATTGATTCCAGGCAGAGGCTCGCTGGGCAAAGGTTCCTTGTGCAGGTACTTTTCGAACCAATCGCCGGTCAGCCTGGCTACGTCCGCCAGGGTGCCCGGCTCTTTGAAAAGGTGCGTCGCGCCTTTGACGACCTCCAGGCTTTGCGTGCAGTGCAACGCCCGACTGGTCCGCACATTCAAGCGCAGGATCATCGGGTCTTCCGCGCCCACCACTTGCAACGTCGGCGCTTTGACCTCGCACAACGCCTGGGCGGCCAGATCGGTGCGCCCGCCTCGACAGACCACCGCCCGCACACCACCCACGTGAGCCGCGGCGACCAGCACGGCGGCGGCGCCCGTACTGGCACCGAACAAGCCCATGGCAAGACGGCGTAATTCAGCGTCTCGGGCGATTGCGTCGATGACCTTGACCAGTCGATCGGCGAGCAATGCAATATCGAAACGCAGCACACCGGTCAGGTTATCCCAGCGCTGCTCTGTCCTTGTCAGCAGGTCGATCACCAAGGTGCCCATCCCGTGGCGCGCCAGGTACTCCGCGATAAAATGGTTACGCGGGTTCGAATGACCGCCGCCACTGGCATGGACGAGAACGACCAGGCTTTCGGCGCCTCGCGGCAATCGCAGATCACCGGCCAATTCATAGCCGGCAAAGTTAAACTTTTTGTATTGGAGCTCAGATACTGCAACACCGCAGTGAGAGGCCATTAGTTGAATACCTTCGTATATAACCTTTTCGAGGGGCAAGGTACTTCAAGAGTGGCTTCATCTTTCTTTTTGATTGTTCGTCAGGTCGATGGATTGGGCATGAGCGCCTATCAGGTTAAAACCGAAAAAAGCCCGGCCTGCTCTGTTGGATACACGACGATGACCTGAAGCCTCTGCGGGTTAAACTGCGCTTTTCCGGCAAAGCGTACTTGATAAATATCAAACGCACGCCCATCCACGTTTCAAATCGGACATTTGACGTGCAATACACCACTCGCCGACATGTCCACGGACAATCAGCCGTACAGTCGACGCAATAACCCAGGTAAAAGATTCGGCACGTCTTTGGCCAGTAACCCTGGGCCGAATTCGGCAGCGACCACATCATGCAACCACACGCCCGCTGCCGCAGCCGGAAAGGCCGGCATGCCCTGGGTCCGCAGCCACCGAATAATGCCGCCCAAAAGCTCGCCGGTGGCGGCCGAGGGCACACTGCAATGGATCACGGCGCGGCCATCGGGGCAGGCAATCACCGTGTCACTGCCGCGATGCACAACCACAGCCGAGCCGTGCTGGGCAGCGGCTCGAGTGCGGGTCAGTTTGTCGCCGACGAAGTCGAACATCCGCCGAAATTCGCTCTCGTGAAGGGTCAGCACCTGCGTGGCATCCGCCGCAACGACCGCTGGGTGCCCCGCGACAGTATCGAGACCGGCTCGCGGTAAATCGGGCAGCCACAACCCAGGGTGATTCTCAAATGCCTGGGGGACGATGGCGTCGAGCACCGCTTCGGGCGTGCCAATATCGGCCACAATCACTTCGCCACACAGATCGCGCCCCGGTAACAGCAGATGCCCCGGCTTTTTGCGAAAAAACGTCACCGTCAGCACCGCCGCCACCGCGCCCAACGACTCACCGCTATCGCCCATCACTCCGCTGGGCGTGTCGACCGCGACAATCGGCACCGTGCCACGGCCAGCCGCAGCCAGGGTGTCCAACACCTGCCCCTCCAGCGCACGGGCGAGACCGGCGCCGAACACCGCGTCGACAATCAGCTCGGCCCCTTCAAGCACCGCGGGGCTCAGGGCTTGCACCTCGCCGGGCCAGCGCTGTGCATGTTGCCCGGCTTCGCCTTTCAGCGCGGCGCGACTGCCCCACATCGCCACCCGCACTGGCCAGCCCGCTTGCGCAAGCCGGTACGCGCAGACAAAACCATCGCCGCCATTGTTGCCCGGCCCGCAGAGCACCAGCAGCGGCCGGGGTGTCCAGCGCCGCTGGATTTCGCGTGCCACCGCCGCGCCGGCATTGCTCATCAACTCGAAAGACGACACGCCGGCAACCACCGAAAGCCGGTCGGCTTCCGCCATCTGGCGCACCGTCAGCAAGGCCGCCTGGCGCGCGCCGTTATCGAGGTCGGGACTCAACGTGTTCATGCTTTTCACACTCTCGATCGCTACTGAAGTCACTCACCGCCTGCGCGGTGACGTCGCCCCGCTTGGTTACCCCAAGCCTCTGACCGCCTCGATCATCTTGACCAGGACGGCCTGTGCATCGCCGTACACCATGTTGCAGTTTTCCGCATAAAACAGCTGGTTCTGAATACCAGCATAGCCCTTGCCCTCCCCGCGCTTGACCACGTACACGTGATGAGCCTTGTCCACATCGAGGATCGGCATGCCGTAGATGGGCGAGGCTTTGTCGCTGCGCGCGGCGGGGTTGACCACGTCGTTTGCCCCGATCACCAACACCACATCGGTGTCGGCGAAATCGGTGTTGATGTCGTCCAACTGGAAGATCAGGTCGTAAGGCACACCGGCCTCTGCCAGTAGCACGTCCATTTGTCCCGGCATACGCCCCGCCACCGGGTGGACCGCGAATCGCACAAGCACGCCGTGGGCCTGTAACAACTTCACGAACTCATAGAGCTTTTGTTGGCCCTGCGCCACGGCCAGGCCATAACCGGGCACGATGATGACTTTATTGGCGTACCGCATGGCGACGCCGGCATCACTCGCCGCCGTCGGCTTGAGCTCACCCACGATCGCCGCGCCTTTGCGCACGGGTTGGCCACCAAATCGGGCAAACAGCACATGCGCGACCGTGCGATTCATGGCCTTGGCCATCAGCAATGTGAGCAGCACGCCCGCAGCGCCGACCAGCATGCCGGCGATCATCATGGCCGGAACCTGCAACACAAACCCTTCCAGGCCGACCGCCAGGCCGGTGAAGGCATTGTAGATGGAGATGACCACCGGCATATCGGCACCGCCGATGGGCAACGTCATCAGCACACCGAACAACAGCGCGCAGCCGAAGAACACTCCAATCAACCACAGCACGCCGTTCAACGAACCGTGTTCGGCGTGCATGACCACCATCAGCCAAGCGCCTACGCACAGCGTCACCAGCATCAGCAAGGCGTTGATCAGTTGCAGGCCTTTCATGTGCAGTGGTTTGTTGATGCGGCCATCCAACTTGGCCCAGGCAATCAAGGAGCCGGATAACGAAATCGCACCGATCAACGCGCCAAACAAGGTGCCGGCCAATGCGGAAAGGTCGAACACTCGGCCCCCGAACAACTCCATGGCGGCGATCGCGGCGGCAGCGCCCCCGCCCATGCCGTTGTATATCGCGACCATCTGCGGCATGGCGGTCATGGCCGCCTTGCGCCCGCTCCACCACGCTGCGCCACCGCCCAGCAGCAGCGCGACGAGCGCGAGGCTGACGTTGACAGGCAAATGTGGCCGGGCCGCCTCACTCACCGAAAATACGTAGAGAAAACTCACGATAACGGCGGCTGCCATGCCCCAACCGGCGACATGGATGCCACCGGCCGCCGTGACCGGCGAAGACATGCGCCACAACCCGAAAATCAGTAGAAAAGCGGCGAAGAAATACACCAGCCCTATCAGCCACTGCGACGTCATAATCAACATGGTCAAACCTCAAACCTTTTCAGGCTTCCGGGTGGCAGAGTGATGAGCTTTGCGCCGCTTGGGTTCCGGCGCGCTGGTCTGGAACATCGCCAGCATTCGGCCCGTGACGGCGTACCCGCCCGCGGCATTCCCCGCGCCCAGCAACACCGCGACAAAACCAGCCGCCTGTTCGGCCACGCTCGCCGCATCGAGCAGGCCGATAAGCCCGCCGATCACCACGATGCCATGGATAAAATTCGAGCCCGACATCAACGGCGTGTGCAGAATCGCCGGGACCCGCCCGATGATGACCCAGCCGGCGAACGCGGCGAGCATGAAAATATAAAGCCCGACGAAGCCAACACTGTTCATGAGGTCTTCTCCTGGGTTGCGGCATCCGCCGGGTTCAGCGAATGCATGAGTTTGCCGGCGTGGGTGAGTACCGTTTGCGCCAGAATCTGATCGTCCCAGTCGATGCTGATGACGTTGTTCTTCAACATCAGCGCCAACAGGTTGAACTGGTTTTTCGCATACAGCAGGCTGGCGTCCTGGCTCAACGATGAGGGCAGATTCAACGGCGCCATCAGGGTTACCCGACCGATCGTGACGGTCTGTCCGGGCACGCAGCCTTCGCAGTTGCCGCCGCCTTCGGCGCCAAGATCGACGATCACCGCGCCAGGCTTCATCCCGGCAAGCTGCGCGGCACAGATCAGGCGCGGAGACGGCCGCCCCGGCACTGCCGCCGTGGTAATGACCAGGTCCGCCTGTTGGATATGCTCCGTCAGCACTTGAGCGACTTGGGTTTTCTCTGCCTCACTCAGCTCCCGTGCATAGCCGCCCTTGCCTCGCGCATCGACCCCGACATCGACAAACTCGGCCCCCAGGGACCGCGCCTGTTCCGCGGTTTCCGGGCGCACGTCGTAGCCCTCCACCACCGCGCCCAGGCGATGGGCAGTCGCGATCGCCTCCAGCCCCGCCACGCCCAACCCCAGGACCAATACCCGCGCCGGCCCCACGATACCCGCCGCGGTGGTGACTTTTGGCAGGATGCGAGACATCTGCACCGAGCCCAGTTGGACCGCATAGTACCCAGACAACGCCGATTGACTGGACAGTGCATCCATCGACTGGGCCCGCGTGATGCGCGGCAGGCGCTCCATGGCAAAACACGTGATTTGGCGCTCCAGTAAACGTTGCACCAAGGCCGGATTCTTCTGCGCATACACAAAACACAGGAGTACCGACCCGGGCTTCATCTTGCCTACGACTTCCAGCGAGGGCGCCTGCACCGCGAGAAGCACATCGGCCTCATGCAGCCACTGTCCGCCACTGGACACGAACAGCACATCCGAATAAGCAGCGTCCGGCAAAAAACTCGCTTCACCCGCCCCCGTCTGCATATGAAGCCTTGCCCCCAGCGCGCATAACTTCGCGCAGAGGCCAGGCACGAGGGCCACACGTCGTTCGTGCGGGTGGGTTTCTTTCAGCACAGCCACATTGACGTACATCGCGCGCTCCGTTGAAGGCACCCGCGCATGGCCGGGCACCCGGAATGTAAACAGGACAAGGCTTCAGACCGGCGCCTGAGCCAACACGTAACGCACCAGTTTTTTATTCACGAACTGCTGGATACCCATGTCGCCCAACTCGCGGCCATAGCCGGAGTCCTTGATGCCGCCAAAGGGCAACTCGGCGTCGCTCCAACTGATGTTGTTGATGAACATCATCCCGGTCTCGACGCGACTTGCCACACGACGCCCCCTGTCCAGGTCACGTGTAAACACCGAGCCGCCCAGGCCGAAGTCGGAGTCGTTGGCCAGGGCAATCGCGGCATCTTCGTCCTTGACGCGGAAAAACAGCGCCACCGGGCCGAAGAACTCATCCCGGAACGCCGGGTTTTCAGGGGCGATGTCGGTGAGAATGGTCGGCGTCATAAAGGCGCCGGGGCGATCGATACGTGTGCCCCCGAGCAGAACCTTCGCACCGTGATCGGTCGCCGTGCGAACCTGCCCGAGCAACTGCACCAATGCCGCTTCCGAAGACAGCGGGCCCAGGGTCGTCGCTTCGTCCATGGGATCGCCGGGTTTCAGCGCCGCGAGTCCGGCCTGAAAGCCCTTCAGGAACGCATCGGCGACCTTATCCACGACAATGAAGCGTTTTGCCGCGCAACAGGTCTGCCCGCAGTTGTACATCCGCCCCCAGATCGCCCATTTGACGGCCAGCTCCAGGTCGGCGTCTTCCAGCACAATGAACGCGTCGCTGCCGCCCAGCTCCATGGAAGACGGTTTCAGGTTCTGCCCGGCCCAGGCCGCCAGGCTGCGGCCCGCGGCGACACTGCCGGTCAGTGCAACCCCGCGAACACGCGGGTCATCGACCACCTGTCTGGACTGTTCATGGGAGATCGACAAGTTGGTATAAAGCCCGGCAGGCGCGCCGGCTTCGAGCAGGATTTGCTCGAAGGCCATCGCGCATTGAGGCACGCAACCGGCATGCTTGATCACCAGCACGTTGCCTGCCATCAAATGCGGACCGGCCACGCGAGCCAACTGATAGAACGGAAAGTTCCACGGTTCGACCCCGAAGATCACGCCGATGGGGCTGCTCTCCATGTGCGCCTCGCCTTGGCTCGGCTCCAGCGCTTGCGGGGCCAGGAAGCGTTCCGCGTTCTTGGCGTAGTACGCCATGATATCGGCGCTGAATTTGACTTCGCCTCGGGCCTCGTCGATGCGCTTGCCCATTTCCAGCGTGATCTTACGGGCCAGGGCATCGAAGCGCTGATGCATCAATTCACCGGCCTTCGCGATGATCGAGGCGCGCTGGGCATACGTTGTGTGTTTCCACGTCGCATAGCACTGCGCCGCAGCCGCCAGTTTGTGCTCCAGTTGCTCAGCCGTCAGCGTATCGAATTGTGCGAGCAACTCGCCGTTGTATGGATTGATCGTTGTATAAGCCATAACGGTTGCCTTCCCATGAGATTGAGTTAACCAACGTCAACCGGCTACCTTCAGCCGCCGTCCCCACGAACCGGCATTACGTTGGCCTGAATGCATTCAGCTGGCTAGCGTCGGAAACTACTTACGTCTGCCCCCTTGAGCCCGGGCCAGGGCCTGAAGAACGGGCACTCTAACGGTGCCGTCGGCGCACTTCGTTGGCGCAAAGCGCGGTGATGTGAACCGAAAGGCGGCCTGAACAAGGCGCTCAGCGTGAACGGCCTGCTCGCTCGCGATCAACCGAGCGGTTTAGAACCGTCGGGGCTCGGTAAATACTTACATAGATCAATTAAGCCGCCTTACAAACTGCATAGGATTGCGCATCAGGCAATACGACTTTGCGTCTTGTCAGGAGGGGTAATCATGCAAGTCAAGCAATCCATGTCGGAAGATGTGTTGCCACGTCAGGCATCAGGCCCGGCATCGGCCTACTGTCCTCTCCCCGCTGAACGGTTGGGCGGCATCGATCAGAAACTTCGCCAGACCGCGCAATTGGTTTCACTCATCGTCGGGCAGCTTGAGGCCTGTGAATTCGACCCCGCGACACCGGCGCGCAGGGTGCTTGAACAATTGGATGCCACGCTGGAGAAATTGTTGAGTCGATTCGGGCTCGACCAACCCGCCCCCGCGACAGACTATGATCGCCACGCAGCGGTGGATTTCCCCATACAGGCCCTCTTCAAGGCATTGGCTCAAGACTTTTTGCCGTTGGCCGCCGCCCAGCACCGCAACCTGCGGATCGTGCCGTGTTCGTCGTGGGTCAGGAGCCTTCCCGATTGCCTCAGGCAACTCTTGAGCGGTCTGCTTGCCAACATCATGGACAGTACCAGTACGCTGCGCCTGACACTGGGCTGCAGGCGCCACTCGGAGTGGCTGAGCATCGAGCTGTGGTTCGCGGGCTGCAAAAGCCGCGACGACGCCTTGCGTATCGTGTCGATGCCTGTCTATGAGGCTTCGTTGCCGGGTGCCTGTGGCAAGCCTGCCCTTCGCTCGATAGCGGAACTCAGCGCGATGCTGGGTTTACAGCTTCAGGTCAAAACCGCCGACGAACGCGCGACGCTGATCTCCATCAGCGCGCCGTTATCGCCGTCAGTCGTTCAGCCCGGCGCGCGCAGGCAACAGAACGCTCGAGCGCTGGGCATGGCTCGCACGTGCCTGCTGTTGATCGTGGAACCGGACGCCCTGCTAGGCGATATGCTCAGTTGCGGTTTGGGGGCGCTGGGCTATCGAACGGCAGCGGTGCGCGATAGCGTCGCCGCGTTGGAATGGATCGCGCGCTCGGGCATTCAACCGGACCTGATCTTGACCGAGCATGTGCTCGAGCGGTCCTCGGACGGTGTCCAACTGGTGCAAAAGATTCGCGATCAATTCAGTCGAGCCACACCCGCGGTCATATTAACCGCCGAGACGAAAAAGCAGGTTTCCCAGTCCGCCCTGACCGCCGACTGCATGCTCCTTCGCAAACCGGTGAGCCTGAACCTGCTGCGCGTCACCCTCGCCAGTGCATTGAGTACACACGCCGAAGTACACGCTGTTCACGCCATGCCCCCGTCGCGCCAACCCGTTATTTACGTGGTGGACGACGACGCCGTGCTGCGCAGCGACTTGCGCACGCTATTGGAGTCGGAAGGTTACCTGGTGCGCGACTACGGCGCTGCCGAGCAGTTTCTCGACAGTTATACCGCTGACCAACCGGGCTGCCTGATCATTGATGCGCGCCGCTCGGGCATCAGCGGGCTTGAGACGGTGGCCCGTCTTAAAGCACAGGGCGACGAGTTGCCCGTTCTGATGATCAGTTGCAACAGTCGCGTTGCCGATGTCGTCGATGCGATGAAGGCTGGGGTATGCGACTTCATTGAAAAGCCGTTTCGTTATCAGCAGCTGTTAACCAGCGTAAAGAAAGCGTTGGCCAGCCAAGTCGCAACCGAGAGTTCCCAGGTCCTTCGCAAGGCTGCGATTGACCATATCAACCACCTCACCGCACGGCAGCGCCAGATTCTGGCGATGGTGCTGGACGGTCATCCGAGCAAAAACATCGCTGCCAACCTGGGGATCAGTCAACGGACAGTGGAAAAGCACCGAGCGTCGATCATGAGCAGGACCGAAGCCAGGTCAATTCCCGAACTCGCCCGCATCGCCCTGGCAGCCGGCGAAAAAACACTCTCGGCGGCTGCCAATGACAAACGCAATGGACTCATCGGCGGGTAATCGCGGACGGTTATGTCGAACCCGGCGATTCAAGGCCGCTGGGCGATACCATCAGATTGTCGACAACCTTCTGCACACCCGCAGTGCCCGATGCCGTCAACCGCGCCATATCCCGCTCCGGGAGCGATCCGACAACCCCCGAGAGCGTGACTTCCCCACCTTCCACACGCACGTCGATAGCGTGGGCATCGATGATCGCCTTGCGGCGAAACGCTGATTCGATATCGGTCTTGATGGTTTGCGCAGAGGCATGGGCCTTGACGACGATATCGTTACTGATCCCCTTGATCCCTTGCAGATAGCGCACCGCATAGCCGGCCGTCTGGCGCTGATGCTCAGAGTCCACTTCTCCGCTGAGCACCAGCCAGCCATCGGTCACGCTGACTTTGACGCGGTGGTCCGCCAGCGAGGTATTCCATTGCAATGCGGAAACGGCGGCCGCGACGAGATCGCTGTCGGTCCGCACATGACTGGAAGGCAGCACGACATCGATCTGGTTGAGCAGATCCACGACACCGGCGACATGTGCGACCGCCTGTTCCGCGTGCCAGCGCTCGGCGTGACTGGCGACATTGCCGGAAAGCGTGACGATGCCATCGGACACTTGAACCAAAATCTGATCGGCTTTAAGTGCCAGGTCCCAATTCAGTTCTTCGATCACCTGTTGCCTAAGCTTTTCATCGGTATTCATAAAAAAGCTCCAGAGTTTTTCAAAAGTCTCAATCAGCCAAAGCGTATCCGGTTGCGATGTTTTTCAGCAGGTCGGAAAGTACCCATCCTTGGCGCGGGAGCGGTGATTCAGGCGCGTTTTTTCGCCCTAGACCGGCAAAGGCTGCGCGACCGCCGGCAGTTCGACACTGTCCCGATACTCCGGCACCGACACCGACCAGCCCAGTTCCTGGCTGATGCGCCGCCGCAGCACGTCCGAGGCGTTCGGCTCGCCGTGTACGACGTAGGTGTGTTTCGGCGCACGCTTGAAGCCGCGCAGCCACTGCATGATTTCATCGGCATCGGCGTGCGCGGACAGGGTTTGCATCGGCACCACCTCGGCGTTGATCGGCACGTCCTGGCCGTGGATACGCACCGACGGCACACCCGCGACAATCTGCGCGCCACGTGTGCCGCCGGCCTGAAAGCCTGGCACCAACAGGGTGTTGAGCGGGTTGGGCGCCAGCGCCTTGAGGTGGTGCAGCACCCGCCCACCGGTGGCCATGCCACTGGCGGCAATGATGATCGCGGGGGTGCGCTGCTGGTCCAGGTCAATCGACTGTTGCACGGAACACACAAAGTGCGTGCCATCGCACATACCCTGGCAGTCCTCCAGCGACAGCCGATGCTCAGAGCGAAAACGCTGGTACAGGCGGGTGACCTCGGTGGCCATCGGGCTGTTGAGGTAGATCGGCAGGTCCGGGATCGCATGCTGTTGTTTGAGTCGATACAGGTGATACATCAGCAGTTGCGCGCGCCCCACCGCAAACGACGGCACCAGGGTGATGCCGCGCCGCAGCGCCGTGCGGTTGATCACGTCCGCCAGTTGCTGTTCGGGAGGCTCAGCGGGGTGTCGACGATCGCCGTAGGTGGATTCCACCAGCAGGTAATCGGTCTGCTCGATGGTTTCCGGGGCGAACATCAGGGGATCGTTTGGCCGCCCCAGGTCGCCGGAACACACCAGCGTGACGCCATCGGCGACGACTTCGACCGTCGCCGCGCCAAGAATATGCCCGGCGTCACGCAGCAGGATGGTCAAGCCCGGCGCGATCGCGACCCGGTGGTGCAGCTCGATCGGCCGCAGCAGCTTCAACGCGCGCTCGGCGTCCTGTTCGGTATAGAGCGGCAGCGCCGGGTCGTGCTTGGAGAAACCATGCCGATTGGCGAATTCGGCCTCTTCTTCCTGCAGGCGGCCACTGTCGCGCAGGAGGATTTTCGCCAGCTCGCAGGTGGCCGGCGTGGCATACACCGGCCCGCGATAGCCGTTGCGCACCAGTACCGGCAGGTAGCCGCTGTGGTCCAGGTGGGCGTGGGTCAACACGATGGCGTGCAGGTCTTGAACCGGCAGCTGGAACGTGTCCCAGTTGTGCAGGCGCAATTGCTTATAGCCCTGGAACAGGCCGCAATCGATCAGTACGTGCAGGTCGCGATGCTCCAGCAAGTACTTGCTGCCGGTGACCGTACCGGCCGCCCCGAGAAATGTCATACGCATGGCTATGTCCTTGAGGTCTCATGGGATCGGTGGTTTCAGTCAACCCAGGGTGATGGCTTGACGATCATCAAACTGCAGGAGGTGCGGTTCAGCACACTCTCGGCGGTGCTGCCGATCAGCCGGTCAAGCTTGTCGCGATAGACCGTGCCTAGCACCACCACGTCGAATGCATTGCGCCGGGCGAACAAGCTGATCACTTTGTGCGGAATGCCGGTCAGCACATGTTGGCGTTCCTGCTCGACCCCATAGCGTTCGGCGAGCACATCGAAGGCTTCCACCTGCGCGTCATTGACCGCCTCGCCCAAACTGCTATCCAGGCTTTGGGTCGGCACGCTCGTGGGGGTATCGCCCACCACCGACCAGTTGCTGACATTGAGCAGGTGCAGATGGGCATCACACACATGCGCCAATGTCGAAGCCAGTTCGAGCACGCGCTCGTTCAGCCCGTATGTCAGTTCTTCGAGGTGCGACAGGTCAATGGCCGCGAGTACTTTCAACGGTTTGGGGTGCCTGGCGTCGGTGACCAGGTGCAGGCAGGCCGGACAATCGCGCAACAACAGCCAATCCAGGGGTTGATGGAAGGTCCGGTCAAGGGCCGAGACGTGCTGGACGTCCTTGATCACCAGGTCGGCGTGAAAGTCGTTCACATACGCCAGCACGTGCGCCAGGTTGGGTTTGGCCCACACCACTTCACAGCTGACCGCCAGCCCCGCACGCCGTTGAAAGCGCACTTGCTGCTCCAACCAGTGGCGATGGACCTGCAGGTAGCCTTCCCTGGCCCGGGCCATCGCGTCATGGTCAAACAGGCCGGCCACCTCCAGCGATGCGACATAATCAAACGCCACAATGTGCAACAACGCGCCGGTTGCAATGGCCAGTGCCTGAGCCCGGTCAAAGGCCGGGGTGCGTGTCATCTCCGAGGGTGCAATCAATAAAATACGTTTGAGTGGCAGCATTAGATACCTCGGCCTGGGCGCATGTAATCACCTGACAGCAACCCGACGTCCTAGCGAGTAGCGTGGTGCCCTGTTGTTGTGACTGAAAACCGTCGGTCAAGTATCTGGCGCCATAGGGCGCGCGCTCTGATCTTTGTCAACTAATGGCTGGCTTTCAAACAATGAGTGAATCACTCAGGCCTTGTTGATATAGCTCAATGATTTTCCGTGGTTCGAGCGTAGAAACCAGTGACTGGCCACTCTCGGCCCGTCATCAGCCACGAATTCGATTGAGGACACCATCATGAGCGACTTGAGTTTGCGCAAAGCCATTATGGAAGAGCTTGAATTCCAACCGCAGATCGATGCAGCCAGCATCGGTGTTGCCGTGGAAAACGGCGTTGTCACGCTCACCGGACATGTCAGTAGCTATGAACAGAAGGTCTGCGCCGAGCGCGCGGTAAAAGGCATCAAAGGCGTGCGCGCAGTCGCCGAGGAGATCCAGGTGCGCCTGCACAAAGGCGCCGGAACCGCGGACGACACCATCGCCTCCCGCGCCCTGAGCATCATCAACTGGAGCGCCGACGTACCGGCGAATGCGGTTAAGGTCATCGTTCAGAACGGCTGGATCACCCTCGAAGGCCAAGTCGACTGGCAGTACCAGAAAGAAACCGTAGAGAAGGCGGTGCGCAAGCTGTCCGGCGTGCTTGGAGTGGATAATCGGCTGACCCTGAGCCCGCGGGTAGACATCGTCGATATCCGCAAACGCATCGAAGATGCGCTCAAACGCAATGCTGAAGTGGACGCCAAGGATATTCATGTCAGGGTCGACGGTGATGTGGTCCGGCTCGACGGCAAGGTTCACCTGTGGCGCGAGCGCAAGCTCGTAGAACGGGCAGCCTGGTCGGTGCCGGGCGTCACGCGGGTGGAAGATCACCTGCTGCTCGCCTGAGGTGATGCAGGCTCCAGTGCGCCGACTGGGGCATCCAACGTTTGTGTCTGCCTTGCGTGCCCTTTTTTGAGTCAAGGTCATGAAAAAGAACCATCAGTGGAACCTGTCTTACTTTCTGACCGCGTTTGTCGTGTTCACCGTTGTGCAGTTTCTATGGACGGAACACCGCGTGGTGCAAAGCATTCCGTACAGTCAGTTTCTGCAGTTGCTGAACGAGCAGAAAGTCAGCGACCTGCAGGTCGAGAAAGACCAGATCAGCGGCAAGCTGCAAGTGCCGATCGACGGCCATAACCTGTTCACGACGGTGCGGGTCGACCCGACGTTGGCCACCAGCCTGGCGCAGTCGGGCGCGAGCTTCACCGGGGTCACTGACAATACCTTTTTAAGCGGCCTGCTGGGTTGGCTGCTGCCTTTTATGCTGATCATGGTGGTCTGGCACTTTTTGTTTCGCGGCGTCGCGGAAAAACAGGGCCTGGGCGGGCTGATGAACATCGGCAAGTCCCGGGCCAAGGTGTTTGTCCAGCGCGACACCGGGATCACCTTCGCGGATGTCGCCGGCATCGACGAAGCCAAGGCCGAACTGGTGGAGATCGTCTCGTTCCTCAAGGACAAGGCCAAGTACGCACGGCTGGGCGCGCATATTCCCAAAGGCACGCTGCTGGTCGGTCCGCCGGGCACCGGCAAGACCCTGGTGGCCAAAGCCATCGCCGGCGAAGCCGGGGTGCCGTTTTTCTCGATCTCGGGCTCGGAATTCGTCGAGATGTTCGTCGGCGTCGGCGCCGCGCGGGTCCACGATCTGTTCGAACAGGCGCGCCAAGCGGCGCCGTGCATCATTTTCATCGATGAACTGGATGCCCTGGGCAAGATGCGTGGCGTCGGTGTAATGGGCGGCAATGACGAAAAGGAACAGACCCTCAACCAGCTCCTGGCCGAACTGGACGGCTTCGATCCCCGCGAGGGTGTGGTGCTGCTCGCCGCAACCAATCGCCCGGAGATTCTCGACCCGGCGCTGCTGCGTGCCGGCCGGATCGACCGCCAGGTGTTGATCGATCGCCCTGACCGCAAGGGGCGGCAGGCGATTCTCAAGGTCCACCTGCAGAAAATCACCGTGGACAAGGCCCTCGACAGCGAGCGCATTGCCGACATCACCACCGGTTTCACCGGCGCCGACCTGGCGAACCTGGTCAACGAAGCGGCGATTGTCGCCACCCGCCGTGGCGCCGACACGGTCGGCCTGGACGACTTCACCGCGGCCGTGGAACGCCTGATCGCGGGCATCGAACGCAAGAGCAGCGTGCTGCGCCCCGAAGAACGCCAGGTGGTGGCGTACCACGAGATGGGCCATGCACTGGCGGCGAGCCACCTGCCGGCCATGGACCCAGTACACAAGGTGTCCATCGTGCCGCGCGCCATTGGCTCGTTGGGCTACACGCTGCAGCGCCCGACGGAGGACCACTTCCTGATCAGTTGCCAGATGCTCAAGGACCGCATCGTCGTGCTGATGGCCGGCCGCGCCGCCGAATTTCTGATATATGCTCAGACGTCCACCGGGGCCGCCGATGACCTGGCCCGTGCGACCGATATCGCCCGGCAGTTGGTGACCCGCTTCGGCATGAGCGCCGAACTGGGGCAGTCGGTGCTGGAGCGACAAAACATGACCTACCTGGGTGAGCAGATGCAGAGTACGGGGCAGAAAGATTATTCGGAACAGACCGCCAGGGAAGTCGACCTGTGTATACGCGGCCTGCTCGACGAGGCCTACGCCCGCGCCAAGAGCCTACTCCAGGCACATCGCGCCGACCTGGAGGCCGGCGCGCGCCTGTTGATGGAAAAGGAAAGCCTGACCCCAGAGGACTTCCCCGCGCTGCTGCCAATGAAACCCGTGCCGGTCGCCGCAGGTTGAGCGTCGCCCTGAAACCACGCACTGAGGCTCGCCATGCTGGCCGTCACGCTGATTAATACGCTGGTGGTCATCATCGCCGTGGTCATTCATTACGAATGCCTGTTGCGCCTGAACGACTGGTTGCCGCGGCTCAAGGTCTGGAGCCGCTTCAGGATGGTCATCGGAGTATTCGGTGCCCTGCTCGCCCACGCGATCGAAGTCTGGTGCTTCGCCTTGGTCTATTACCTGATGACACGCGACGGCGAGTGGGGCAGCCTGTCGGGCCAGTTCGATGGCTCGTTCATGGACTGCGTGTACTTTTCCTTCACGACCTACACCACCATCGGTTTCGGCGACATCACCCCCATGGGCCACATCAAGTTCCTGACCGGCCTGCAAGCGCTGACCGGTCTGGTGCTGATCACGTGGACGGCGTCCTTTCTGTTCCTGGAAATGCAGAAGTACTGGAAGAACAAGTAGCCCCTAGCCGGCCGGGGTCCATTGCCAGTTCAGCACCTCGGGCAGGTCTTCGCCGTGTTCGATCAGGTACAGCTTGTGTTTCTCCATCATCGCCCAGTAGCGCGCCTGCGCGGTGTGGCGTTGCTCGTGCAGCCGGGGCACGCGCTCGATGACGTCCAACGCCAACCGGTAGCGATCCAGGTTGTTGATCACCGCCATATCGAACGGGGTGGTGGTGGCGCCCTCCTCGATGAAGCCGCGCACATGGAAGTTGTCATGATTGGTGCGTTTGTACAGCAGCCGATGCACCAGCGCCGGGTAGCCGTGGAAGGCAAAGATCACCGGTTTGTCGGTGGTGAACAACTCATCGAAGGCGGCATCCGCCAGGCCATGGGGATGCTGCGATGACGACTGCAGCACCATCAGGTCCACCACATTGATGACCCTGACCCGCAGATCCGGCACGTATTCGCGCAGCAATGTCACGGCGGCCAGAGTTTCCAGGGTCGGTACGTCGCCGGCGCAAGCCATGACCACGTCCGGCTCCTGATCATCGCGGCAGGCCCAGTCCCAGCGGCCGATGCCTGCCAGGCAATGGCGCACGGCCGCGTCGATATCCAGCCACTGCCACTCCGGCTGCTTGCCCACCACGATGACATTGATGTAATTGCGGCTACGCAGGCAGTGATCCGCCACCGACAGCAGGCAGTTGGCATCCGGCGGCAGGTAGATGCGCGCCACGTCGGACTTCTTGTTCGCCACCAGGTCGATGAAGCCGGGGTCTTGATGAGAGAACCCGTTGTGGTCCTGGCGCCAGACATGGGACGTCAGCAGCAGGTTGAGCGACGCCAGCGGCTTGCGCCAGGGCACGTCGGCCGCAGTTTTCAGCCACTTGGCATGCTGGTTGACCATCGAATCGACGATATGGATGAACGCTTCGTAACACGACAGCAGGCCATGACGCCCGGTGAGCAGGTAGCCTTCGAGCCAGCCCTCACACACGTGTTCGCTGAGAATCTCCATGACCCGGCCATCCGCCGCCAGGTTCACGTCGTCGGCCTCCAACGGGTCCATCCACGCCTTGGCGCTGACCTCGTACACGGCGTCCAGGCGATTGGAGGCGGTTTCATCCGGACCGAACAGGCGGAAGTTGGCGGCGCCCTGTGCGTTTTTCATCACGTCGCGCAAAAAGCTGCCCAATACCCGGGTCGCCTCGGCACGCAGGCAACCGGGGGCCGGCAGGGCTACCGCGTAGTCGGTAAAGCGTGGCAAGTCGAGCGTGCGTAATACCAGCCCGCCGTTGGCGTGCGGGTTGGCGCTCATGCGGCGGTGCCCGGTGGGCGCCAGCGCGGCGATTTCCGGGAGCAAGGCGCCGTCGGCATCGAACAGTTCGTCGGGACGGTAGCTGTTCAGCCATTCCGCCAGCTGCTGCACATGCCCCGGCGCCTGAAAGTTGGCCAACGGCACTTGGTGGGCACGCCAGGTGCCTTCGACCCGACAGCCATCGACAAATTTCGGCCCGGTCCAGCCCTTGGGCGTGCGCAATACCAGCACCGGCCACAGCTGGCGCTCCGGCGTCTCGGCCCGCCGGGGCTGGCGCGCCGCGTGCTGAATCTCGCGGATTTTCAGCAGCATGGTGTGAAGGGTGCGGGCAAGCTCCTGATGCACCTGCGCCGGGTCATCGCCTTCGACGAAGTACGCATCGTAACCATAGCCGTACAACAGCGCCGACAGTTCATCTTCGCTGATCCTGGACAGGACCGTCGGGTTGGCGATCTTGTAGCCGTTGAGGTGCAGGATCGGCAGCACTGCCCCATCGCGCGCGGGGTTGATGAATTTGTTGGAGTGCCAACTGGCGGCCAGCGGGCCGGTTTCGGCCTCGCCGTCGCCGATCACGCAGGCGACGATCAGGTCCGGGTTATCGAAGACCGCGCCATAGGCGTGCGCCAGGCAGTAACCCAGCTCGCCGCCTTCATGGATCGAGCCTGGGATTTGCGCCGAAACGTGGCTGGAAATCCCATAGGGCCAGGAAAACTGCCGAAACAGCCGCAGCAGGCCATTGGCATTGCGCTCCACCGAGGGATAACACTCGGTGTAGGTGCCTTCCAGGTAGGTCTGCGCGACCACCGCCGGCCCGCCATGCCCGGGGCCGGCGACAAAGAGCATGTTCAAGTCGTACTGGTTGATCAGCCGATTGAGGTGCGTATAGAGCAGATTCAGCCCCGGCGTGGTGCCCCAATGCCCCAACAGGCGCGGTTTGATGTGCGCCAGGGTCAAGGGTGTCTTTAACAACGGGTTGCTCTTGAGGTAGATCTGCCCGACCGCCAGGTAATTGGACGCCCGCCAATACGCGTCCAGCCCTTCCAGCTCCTCTGCACTCAAAAAATCGCTCATACACCCCTCCGTCAAGGCTCGACCCGTGGATTGTCGTTCGTCGATTCTGGGTGCCTCAACTGCGCGAGGCTTGATGTATATCAAGTCTTAAAGCCGGCGCTGAAGCTCAATTGAAACAGGAGCTCGGGATATTGAGCAAAAGCGCTGGCAGCGCATTTTCCTCGTTCTCTCTATCACTCAGGCACATGCCTGGACGGAGCGCATGCATGAATGCCCATCACCTGCGTTTAGTCGGTCGCTCGACGGTGCTACCGCACACCTCTTGCCCCAGACCGGCAATCCCCCCCAAAACGGCATGTTCCGGTTGCGGCGTGTCGGCATGCAGCTTGCCGATCGGTCTCGATAGTCCGGACGTGTCCCACTTGGATGCGTTGGTGGTGCAACGCTTCAAGGTCAAAAAAGGCGCAGCTTTATTCCGTACCGGCGACCCCTTGCGTTCGCTGTATACGGTTCGCACCGGCTCGTTCAAGACCGGCATCGTGTCTGTCGATGGCCGTGAACAAGTGACCGGCTTTCAACTCTCCGGCGATATGCTCGGCCTGGACGCCATCAGTGACGATGCACACGCCTGCACGGCGGTCGCCCTTGAGGACAGTGAGGTCTGCCCCATCCACTTCGCCCATCTGGAGAGCCTGGCGCGCAACCTTCCGTCGCTGCAGCACAACCTCACGCGGCTGCTGAGCCGTGAAATCGTGCAGGATCACACCCTGCTGATGCTGATGGGCAACATGAGCTCGGATGAACGCCTGGCCGCGTTCCTGCTGAACCTGTCGCAACGCTTCAGCTCACGCGGGTATTCGGCCAGGCACTTTGTGCTGAAAATGCGCCGTGAGGAAATCGGCTCCTACCTGGGCTTGCGCCTGGAAACCATCTGCCGCGGCATCGCGCACCTGCGCGACCAGGGGTTGGCGCAGATCGTCGGCCGCAACGTCACGATCCTGGACCTGGAAGGTCTCAAGCGTCTGGTCGCGGGCTGCCGCCGACCGATCTAGCATTACCGCCCGAACACCTGGAGATTCGTCATGCGTGCGATGGTTCTGCACACCCCCGGCCAGCCGCTGCAACTGGAGCAGCGCCCGATCCCGACACCCGGAAGCGGGCAGCTGTTGATCAAGGTCCTGGCCTGTGGCGTGTGCCGTACCGACCTGCACCTGGTCGACGGCGAGTTGCCGCAAGCGCAACTGCCACGGGTGCCAGGCCATGAAATCGTCGGTGAAGTGACGGCCGTGGGCGCCACGGTCGGGGCTGACTGGATCGGCCGCCGTGTCGGGGTGCCGTGGCTCGGCTGGACCTGCGGCGAGTGCGCTTTCTGTCGATCGGGCCGGGAAAACCTCTGCGATCAGGCGCTGTTCACCGGCTGCAATCTGGACGGCGGCTACGCTGAATACACGGTGGCGGACGAACGCTTCTGCCTGCCGATTCCCGACACACTGTCGGACGTTCAAGCCGCGCCCCTGTTGTGTGCCGGCCTGATCGGCTTTCGCGCCTTGCAAATGGCCGCGGACGCCGCCCACCTGGGGCTTTACGGCTTCGGTGCGGCCGCCCATCTGGCGATCCAGGTGGCGCTGGGCCGCGGGCAACAGGTGTACGCGTTCACCCGCCCGGGTGACAGCGCAGGCCAGGCCTATGCACGCTCATTGGGCGCTGTGTGGGCCGGGCCTTCGGACCAACTGCCGCCGCACCTGCTGGATGCCAGCCTGATATTCGCCCCGGTCGGAGCGCTTGTACCGCTGGCATTGGCCGCCACCGTCAAGGGCGGCTGTGTGATTTGCGCCGGGATTCACATGAGCGATATTCCGGCCTTCCCCTATCGACTGCTATGGGGCGAGCGCAGCGTGCGTTCAGTGGCGAACCTGACCCGACAGGACGGCACGGCGTTCTTTCAAACCGTGCAGCACACGCCGGTCCACTGCGACATCACCCGCTTCGCCCTGGAAGACGCCAATCAGGCACTCGCGCACCTGCGCAGCGGGCAGTTCAACGGCGCGATCGTGCTGACCCCATAACACGCAGCAGCGGCTATTTGCGGGTCGCGCTGGTCAGCATATGGATCGCTCTCTCGTTGGCTTCGTCAGCGGTGCGCTGGGCCTGGTTGGCCAGCGCCATCGCCTGCTCCGCCTTGAGGTAGGCTTCGTCAGCGCGCAGGCGCGCCGTGGCGGCATTGTTTTCCGCGGAGTCCAGGCGAGCCTCAAGCTCCTTGACATGTTGACTGCACCCGGCGGACGTTGCCAATACCAGCGCCAACAGTGAAACGGACAGGTAGCGGTTCATGGTGTTTCCCCTCGATTCATCGCGGTAAGAAATCAACAACGCACATTTTCAGTATCCGGCGTGAGCCCGCCGAGCCTCTGACCTTTGTCAATAAAGGATCAGCGGCCGGGCTAGCCCTTGACGTCGCTTCCCGGCTGGCGGATCGCTAAAATGCTGCCCGGCACCGAATACAGCGCCCGTTCGGTGTTGCTGCCGATCAGTCGGTCGAGCCCGACCCGGTGAGCAGTCCCCATGACCACCACGTCGGCCTGGAATTGCTCGACAAACTCCTGAATCACCGGCACTGGCTGGCCCATGACAAAGTGCCGTCTTTCCGGCGGTACGCCATAACGGTCGGCCAAGGTCACGAACGCCTGGTGCAACGACTGGCGCAGCTCTTCGGCGAAGTCCACGTTCCAACCGCCCATGGCCATCGGCGCATCACCGTTGAATGCCGGTGACAGGTCATAGGCGTACAACAGATGCAGCGGCGCATCGCATTGCAGGGCCATGGAGTAGGCGCACTGAATGATGGTGTCGTTCAGACCGCTGATCTGCGTGCCGGGCTCGAACGGATCGACGGCCGCCACCACGCGATGGGGCAAACCGTAGCGCGCCTGGCTCACCAGATGCAGGGGGGTCGGGCACTCGCGCAGCAGGTGGCAATCGAGCGGGGTGATGAATATGCGCTTGAGAACCGGCTCCAGCTTCACGTCCTTGATCACCAGGTCCGGGTTCAGATCGGCGATCGTGCGCAGGATCTCCAGCACAGGGTGGGTGGTGAAGAGCAATTCAACCGTCACCTTCAGCCCGTTACCGCCCAGGCGCTGGACTTCGTCGATCAGCCAATCGCGATAGCGGTGCAGGTAGTCCTGAAAAGCCGACTCATCGACGTGTTCTTCCCACAAATGAATGATCGGCGCAGGTTCGATAAACGCCCTGATATCGAGCGCCGCGCCGCTGGCCTTGGCCAGGGCCACCGCGCGCAGCAGCGCCGGGGAGTGATACAACGAACGGTCGGTGATCAGCAACAGACGTTGATATTGGCTCATTTCGCACCTCGTCGGGCACCGGTTGGTCCTGGCGCCAGGTTCAATCCTTCATCAACTGCGCGTCGGTTTGATCGCCCACATACTGCACGGCGCGTGGTGCAGCAGGCTTTCGGCGGTAGTGCCCAACAGCTTGTTCAAGCCCCAGTGCTGCACGGTGCCCATAACGATGATGTCGATCTGGTGATCGCGGGCGAAGTCGCAAATGTTGAAGAGCGGCGTGCCCTCGATAAAGTGCCGATGCTCGACGGGAATCCCCTGGCGCTCGGCCAACGCGGCAAACGCCTCATGCTGGGCTTCATTCAACGACTCATAGAGCCCGGCGGCCAGGGGCACCGCGCCGAAGCCCATGTCCTTGGCATACACCGCGGCCCAGTCGTACACATGCAGCAACTCGAGCTGGGCCTGGCATTGCGCGGCCAGCTTGACCGCCGCTTCGACAATCTGGTCGTTGAATATCTGATCCTGCTCCTCGCTGCGCAACACATCGACAATCGCCAGCACCTTGCGTGGCAACGGGTGGCGCGAGTCGGTGACCAGATGCACCGGCACCGGGCAGTCGCGCAGCAGTTGCCAATCCAGCGGGGTGAAGAACACCCGTTTCAACGCCGGCTCTTCCTCGGCATCCTTGATGATCAGGGCCAGCGACATCTCGTTGACGAAATGCAGGATTTCCTCATAAGGATGATGCACCCAGACCACCTCGCTGGTGACCTCGACCCCGCGCTGGCGCATCACCTCGGCCTGCTCGGCGAGCCAGTGGCGATGGGTGTCCAGGTACCCTTCCCGGGCCCGATTGATCTGTTCGGGCGCGAACAGCCCGGCGATCGCCAGGGCCTGCAAATAGTCGAATGCCACGATATGCAACGGCAACTGCATCGCGCGCGCCAAGGCAGCTGCACGATCGAACGCCGGTGTGCGGGTCATGGACGAAGGGGCAATCAACAGTAAACGCTGAGTCTGCAACATGGGGGCACCTCGGCACGCGGCCATCTGATTCGGTGGATAGGCCTTCAGATTGAGCGTTCCGGCTCAGCGGCTACTTGATCTTTATCAGTTGGTGCCCGCAAAAGTTGATTTTCATCAACAGCCGCCAGGCCCCTTGCCCCTAGCCTGCATCAAGACTTGCAGCGTCACCGGCTCCGTCGGAGGGCACCATGATCGAAGATGAGCAGCAAGTGTTGGTGAGGGCGTTGGACGCGGCGACAAACCCGGTGCTGATCACCGAGAGATCGGGTTGCATTGTGTGGATCAACCGAGCGTTCAGCCTGTTGAGTGGCTATTCCAAGCTGGAGCTGGTCGGCAAAACCCCGCACCTTTTGTCGTCGGGACGGCAAACCACCACGTTCTATCGGGAACTGTGGATGACCATCATGGCGGGCCTGACCTGGCAGGGTGAGATGGTCGAGCGCCGTAAGGACGGCTCCAACTGTACGATCAATCAGGTCATTACCCCGGTGCTCGACCCGCAGGGCGTGGTCACGCACTTCATCGCGATCCTGCACAACTTCAAGGTGATGGACGAAGAACGTGCGCGCATGCAACAACTGGCGTTCCATGACGGACTGACCGGCTTGCCCAACCGCAGCCTGTTTCTGAGCCTGCTCAATCAAGCGATGAGTCATGCCACCCAGCAGCAACAGCCGCTGGCGTTGATGTTTATCGACCTGGACCGTTTCAAAGCGGTCAACGACACCCATGGGCATGCGTGCGGCGACAAGTTGCTGGTGGCGGTGGCCGAACGCCTCAGCCAGTCGGTGCGCAGGTCCGATGTCGTCGGCCGTTTGAGCGGCGATGAATTTGCGATCCTGGTGACCGGCATGGACCACGCCAGGCAGGTCGAGGTGTTGGCCGATAAATTGATCGGCGCAATCAACCAGCCGTTCATGATCGATGCCCACCGCCTGAACACACACATCAGCGTCGGCATCAGCCTGTATCCATGGGACGGGGCAAGCGTCGAGCAACTGCTCGCACGGGCCGACGACGCGATGTACCAGGCTAAACGACGCGGTGGCAGCGCCTGTCATTTCAACCTGCTTAGCCAGCCTGCCGACTGAACGGCGCACACCTCGCGCCCACCGTATGTGCGGTGGGCATAGCCCATTCTCAAACGTCATAATCCTGGGTTTTGTGGCGTGGTAATCTCTGACGACTATGAATAGGCATTGATCGTCAGTCGACAATGACCAGAACCAGGAAAGATCATGCCCAAAGTGTCCCACTCAGCCCTGCGTCGTAATTTCCGTGAACTGCTTGCTACGCCACTGTGCGTTGAGACGGCCTCTGTGTTCGACCCGATGTCGGCGCGTATCGCCGCCGACCTGGGCTTCGAAGTCGGCATTCTGGGGGGCTCGGTCGCTTCGCTGCAGGTACTGGCGGCACCCGATTTTGCGTTGATCACCTTGAGTGAGTTCGCTGAACAGGCCACCCGGATCGGCCGCGTTGCGCAGTTGCCGGTGATTGCCGATGCCGACCACGGCTATGGCAATGCCCTGAATGTCATGCGTACCGTCGCGGAGCTGGAACGCGCAGGCGTAGCGGCACTGACGATTGAAGACACGCTGTTGCCGGCGCAGTTCGGGCGCAAATCGACCGATCTGATTTCCATCGAGGAAGGCATCGGCAAAGTCAGGGCCGCCCTTGAAGCACGGGTCGACCCCGAGCTGTCCATCATCGCCCGCACTAACGCGAAGGTGTTGCCGACCGAGGCCGTGATCGAACGCACCCTGGCCTATGAAAAAGCCGGTGCCGATGGGATCTGCATGGTGGGTGTCAGCGACTTCGAGCACCTTGAGCAGATTGCGCAACAACTCACGGTGCCCTTGATGCTGGTGACCTACGGCAACCCGAAACTCAATGACAGCCAGCGCCTGGCAAGCCTGGGAGTACGCATCGTGGTGGCCGGCCACGGCGCCTACTTCGCGGCGATCAAGGCCACCTACGACAGCCTGCGCGCCCAACGTCAGCTCACCCACAGCACCTCGAACCTCAGTGCCACCGAGCTTACTCACACCTACACCCTGCCGGAGAGCTACGTGGCCTGGGCCAAAGAGTTCATGGATGTAGAGGAGTGAGACTGACCCCGGGTGCGCGTCTAGCCGACCCAGCCGACAGCGGTTTTCGGAACCACCTCCGACTCATCCAGCTTTGACGCAAACATGCTCACGGCTTGCACCGCATCGCTGGTGCTGGTGCGGATCTGCAGAATTACCGAACCCGCCTGGTCGGCCAGGCTGACGCCACGTTGCGCGCCTTCCTGGGTCGCGCTCATGCTGGCGACCGCGTCACGGGTTTCCGACAGAATCAGACCGATCATCTCGGCAATCTCGGCCGTCGAACGGCTGGTACGCCCCGCCAGTTGCCTGACCTCATCGGCCACCACCGCAAAACCACGGCCCTGATCGCCTGCGCGCGCGGCCTCGATGGCGGCGTTGAGCGCCAGTAGGTTGGTCTGGTCGGCAATACCGCGAATGGTATTGACGATCGCAGTGATCTGCTCGGAACGATCGCCCAGTTGCCCCACCAGACGTGCCGAGGCGCCGATGTTTTCGGCAATGCGGCGCATTTCACTGGCGGTTTCGTGGATCACCTGGGTGCCATGTTCGGCGAATCGCTCGGTTTCCGAGGAGATATGGTAAGCGCGGGAAGCACCGCGTGAATCCTCCTCGAACTTCTCGACGCGCTCGCTGATGTCGCTGGCGAACTTGACGATTTTGATCAGCTTGCCGTCGCCGTCATACACCGGGTTGTAACTCGCTTCCAGCCACACCACGCGGCCGTGCTTGCCGATACGCTTGAATTGCCCGGTGAAGAATTCACCATTGTTCAAGCGCCGCCAGAAGTCGGCGTACTCAGGGCTGTTGACCTGGGTCGGTTCGCAAAACATACGGTGATGTTTGCCTTTGAGTTCCGTCAGTGAATACCCCATGACCGCGAGGAAATTCTCGTTGGCATCGAGCACTTGCCCGTTCAAGTCGAACTCGATCACCGCCATCGCCCGGTCCAGCGCAGCCAGCTTGCTGCGGGTCGCCGCCTCCTGCTCCACTTTGCGCGTGACGTCGAGGGCGTACTTGACCACTTTCACGACCTGGCCACGCTCATCCAGCACCGGGTTGTAGCTGGCCTCCAGCCAGATGATCTTGCCGTGGGCGTCCACGCGTTTGAATGTGCCCGAGACGAACTTGCCGGCCCTGAGTTCCTGCCAGAACTCGGCATAGGCAGGGCTGCTGGTCAGCGCCGACGGGCAAAAATCACGGTGGGTCTTGCCGGCCAATTGAGCGCTGCTGTAACCCAGGGTTTTCATAAAGTTGTCATTGGCGCGCAACACCTTGCCATTGAGGTCGAATTCGACCACGGCCATGGAGCGCTCAAGCGCGGCAATCAATCCTTGGTATTCAGCGACTTCGGCCCTCCTGGCCGCCAGTTCTGTTTTTAGTGTGTGATTGAACATGACGTAGCCTCAGCCGTGCGTGGAATCGGGGGTTATCTCCTGCGCTATCGGCCAATAAATACCGGACTTGACCGATGAAAAATAAATATCATTTGACGTCAAATACCCGTCGCTCGCCACGCCTGCAACGCCGAAGAGTACTGATCCTCGCGCCCCCTGTGTTTAAATTGGCGGCCCTTTTCCCTGCCAAGAGAACGTCATGGCCAACCACGACCTGTCCTTCACCCCTGATCCGGATGCCGACTCGATTTCCTCCGACGTGATCGGCTTCAACGGCATCCTGGTCTCCACCCAGATCCCGACCCGCGCCGACGGCAGCCTGGAACTGGGCGACATCACCGCGCAAAGCGAATGCACCCTGCAAGCCCTGAAAGTCGCCCTTGAACGCGCCGGCAGTTCCATGGACCGGGTGATGCACCTGACCATCTACCTGACCGACATGGCCGACCGCGCGGCGTTCAACGAGGTCTACAAGCGCTTCTTCGCCAAGCCGTGGCCGGTGCGTGCCGCAGTTGGCGTGGCGGCCCTGGCGGTGGAAGGCATGCGCGTGGAAGTCACCGCGATGGCCGCCAAGGCCTGAACCCGCGTCGATTGAAACACCCGTCATTGGCCTGGCACCTTGCAGGACAAGCCCGCCGGCGGCCCTGCGGTAGGTGCCGGTCAGGCGTTTCACGGCTACAATGCGCGCCTCGACCGTGACAAGCCTGACTAAAAAAACTATGTCCTTGCCCAAGCATCACCTGGAATTGCTCAGCCCTGCCCGCGATGTCGCCATCGCGCGCGAGGCCATCCTGCATGGCGCCGACGCCATCTACATCGGCGGCCCAAGCTTCGGCGCCCGCCACAACGCCTGCAACGAGGTCAGCGATATCGCGCAGTTGGTCGAATTCGCCCGGCGCTACCACGCCCGCGTCTTCACCACCCTCAACACCATCTTGCATGACAACGAACTGGAACCGGCGCGCAAGCTGATCCATCAGCTCTACGACGCTGGCGTCGACGCGTTGATCGTGCAAGACCTGGGCGTGATGGAGCTGGATATCCCGCCGATCGAGCTGCACGCCAGCACCCAGACCGACATCCGCACCCTGGGCCGCGCCAAATTTCTCGACCAGGCCGGCTTCTCGCAACTGGTATTGGCCCGCGAGCTGAACCTGCAGGAAATCCGCGCCATTGCCGATGAAACCGATGCCGCTATCGAGTTCTTCATCCACGGCGCCCTGTGCGTGGCGTTCTCCGGGCAGTGCAATATCTCCCACGCGCAGAACGGCCGCAGCGCCAACCGCGGCGACTGTTCCCAGGCGTGCCGCCTGCCGTACACCCTCAAAGACGATCAAGGCCGCGTCGTCGCCTTTGAAAAGCACCTGCTGTCGATGAAAGACAACAACCAGAGCGCCAACCTGCGCGCCCTGGTCGATGCCGGTGTGCGCTCGTTCAAGATCGAAGGGCGCTACAAGGACATGGGCTATGTGAAGAACATCACCGCCTATTACCGCCAGCGCCTCGACGAGATCCTCGAAGACCGCCCCGACCTGGCCCGCGCTTCCAGCGGCCGGACCGCGCATTTCTTCCTGCCCGACCCGGAAAAGACCTTCCACCGGGGCAGCACCGATTATTTCGTCAGCGACCGCAAGATCGACATCGGCGCCTTCGACACCCCGACCTTCACCGGCCTGCCGGTGGGCGTGGTGGAAAAAGCCGGCAAACGCGACCTGCAAGTGGTCACCCATGAGCCGCTGTCCAACGGCGACGGCCTGAATGTGCTGGTCAAGCGCGAAGTGGTGGGTTTTCGCGCCAATATCGCCGAGGCCAAGGGCGAGTTCGAGGAAGACGGCGAGAAGCGCTACCGCTATCGCGTCGAGCCGAACGAAATGCCGGCCGGCCTGCATCAGTTGCGCCCCAACCACCCGCTGAACCGCAACCTCGACCACAACTGGCAACAGGCGCTGCTCAAAACCTCCGCCGAGCGCCGGATCGGCCTGTCGTGGGTCGCCCGACTGCGCGAAGAGCGCCTGGAGCTGAACGCCACCAGCGAAGAAGGCATCACCGCCAGCGTCGCCCTGCCCGGCCCGTTCGGCGCGGCCAACAAGCCGGAACAGGCGCTGGACACCCTGCGTGACCTGCTCGGCCAACTGGGCACCACCGAATACCACGCCACCGCCATCGAGCTGGATGCGCCGCAGGCATTCTTCATCCCCAACTCGCAGCTCAAGGCCGCGCGCCGTGAAGTGATCGAAGCGCTGACAGCGGCGCGCATCGACGCTCACCCGCGTGGTGGGCGCAAGGCCGAAACCAGCCCGCCGCCGGTGTACCCGGAAGCGCACCTGTCGTTCCTGGCCAACGTGTATAACCAGAAGGCCCGGGATTTCTACCACCGCCACGGCGTGAAACTGATCGACGCGGCCTTCGAAGCCCACGAAGAAACCGGTGAAGTGCCGGTGATGATCACCAAGCACTGCCTGCGTTTCTCGTTCAACCTCTGCCCCAAACAGGCCAAGGGCGTGACGGGGGTGAAGACCAAGGTTGCGCCGATGCAGTTGATCCATGGCGATGAAGTGCTGACCCTGAAATTCGACTGCAAGCCTTGCGAAATGCATGTGGTGGGCAAGATCAAGGGGCACATCCTCGGGTTGCCGCAGCCAGGCAGCGTGGTCGGCTACATCAGCCCGGACGATCTGCTCAAGACCATCCCGCGCGCGCCGCATTGATCGAACCGCGGGCGCGCTGCAACGGCGCGCCCGCTCTCGATCACTGCACTTGCACCACCGCTTTGGGGCGCCACCACCAGCCCCTTTGCAACCCGGCGGCAGCCAACAGAATCGCCGCGACACCCAGCCATTGCAGCCAACCCAGGCGATGCCCGAAGGCAATCCAGTCGACCAGAATCGCCGCAATCGGGTAGATAAACGACAACGCGCCGGTGATGGCCGTCGGCAACTTCTGGATCGCCCCGTACAGCAACACATACATCAAACCGGTGTGTACCACCCCGAGCGTCAACAAGGCCGCCCAGGCGTTGTGCGCCACCGGCAGACTGTGCCACGGCACCAGCGGTGCCAGTAACAACGCACCGGTCGTAACCTGGATCAGCGCGATCAAATGCGGCGGTACTGCCTTCAGGCGCTTGATGATCAGCGCGGCAAGCGCATACAGAAACGCCGCGCCGAGGGCCAGGGCGATACCGGCCAGGTAATCGTCGCCGGTTGGCTGATTGCCATGGGCGCTGACAATCGCCAGCATCCCGAGGAATGCCACACTCAGCCACGCCAGCTTCGGCACGCTGAGCTTTTCACCGAGAAACAGCGCCGCCAGCATCACCAACATGAACGGCTGCACGTTGTACACCGCAGTGCTGATGGCGATGGACGCGCGGGAATACGATTCGAACAGCAGCAACCAGTTGCCGACAATGGCCACTCCGCTGAGCATCGCCAGGCCGAGCCCGGCCCAACTGAGCAAGTCCCGGCGCAGATACCCGAGCAGCGCGCACACCAGCAATAATGTCAGCGCCCCGATCACGCAGCGCCAGAACACCACTTCGAGCACCGATACGCCCGACACCAGTACAAACCAGCCAATGGTGCCCGAGATCAGCATGGCGGCGACCATTTCCCACGACCCGCGACGGATGGATGTATCCATGATTGAGACTCCTCAAGTGAGGCTCAATTATGGCAAGCTGGTTCGCCGCGGCTCCAGCGCCTAAAAAAGGCGAAAAGCCTCAATGACCTTTATTTATTAGGCGCACACCATGATCGACACCATCGACCAACAACTGATCGGCGCTTTGATGGACGACTCCCGGCTGTCCCTCAAGGCCCTGGCCGGCATCACCGGCCTGTCCTCGCCCAGCGTCGGCGAACGCCTGCGCCGCCTGGAAGAGCGCGGCGTGCTGACCCACTACACGGTCGACATCGACCCCAAACACTTCGGCTACCTGCTGCAAGCCATCGTGCGTATCCGTCCCCTGCCCGGCCAATTGCAGGAAGTGGAGCGGCAGATCCAGGCCATCCCCGAATTCACCGAATGCGACAAAGTCACCGGCGAGGACTGCTTCATCGCGCGCCTGCATGTACGCACCATGGACCACCTCGACAGCCTGCTGGATCGGCTCAACGTCTATGCCGAAACCAACACCGCCATCGTCAAGAAAACCCCAGTGAAGCGGCGCCTGCCACCGCTGACGGACTAACGCCGACAAACCTTAGGTGGGGATAGCAGTGGTTCAGGCACTTATGCAGTGACTGACACTCCGCTATCGGGAGCAAACTCCCTCCCACAGGGCCGGATCAAGTCAGTCGTGCAGAGCCTTGGCCGCGCCCAACAGCCCCTGAAACTTGCGATAACGCGCCTCCAGCACCGGCTGTTGCGCCACGTCCGGCACATACCGCGCCTTGACCGGCATGCCCGCCGCGAGCAACGCCGCGCCCTGCCCGATGGCCAAAAAGCCCAACTTCGCCGCGCCGATGCACGCGCTCAGTTCACTGCCGTGCAGCGTGAAGATTTCCCGCTGCAGGATGTTGGCCAGCAACTGCGCCCAATACTCACTGCGCGCGCCGCCACCCACCAGCGCACAGGCGGTGACGTCGGCGCCGCTCGATTGCACCGCGCGCAACGCGTCGAGCAGGCCAAAACCTACACCTTCCATCACCGCATACCCCAGCATCGCCGGGGTGCAGTCGTGGCCCAGGTTCATAAAGCCGCCGCGCAATAAGGGGTCGTTATGCGGGGTGCGTTCGCCGGCCAGGTACGGCAGGAACAACGGCGTGTCCAGCGGTACCGATTGGCCGATGGGTAACTGGGCCTGGACCTGATCCAACAGCGCCTGTTCATCCGGCATGCCCGTCAGGCGCGTGACCCAGCGCAAACAACTGGCGCCGGCCAGCATCGCGCCCATGGTGTACCAACGGTCGGGCAGCGCATGGCAGAAGCTGTGTACCGCGCTGGCCGGGTTGCCCGCCGCATGGTCGGTGATCGCGACAATCGCCGCGCTGGTGCCCAACGTGATGAAACCGTCGCCGGCATTGATCGCGCCGATGCCGACCGCCGCAACCGGGTTGTCGCCACCGCCGCCGGCAATCACCACCTCGGCGCGCAAACCCAGCTCGCGGGCGGTCAGACACGCGCTTGCCGCACCGCCCTCCACCAGCCTGGGCATTTGTTCCGGCGCCAGGCCGGTGGCCCGCAGCATGGGGCTGAACCATTGACGATTGGCCACGTCCAGCCACAGTGTTCCGGCCGCATCGGACATCTCGCTGACGCGCTCCCCGCTCAAGCGCAGGCGCAGGTAATCCTTGGGCGACAGCACGCAATCGATGGCCTTGAACACTTCGGGCTCATGCCGTTGCAGCCAGAGCAGTTTCGGCGCGGTCAAGCCGGCCATGGGCAAGCTGCCGGTGACGTCGGCAAACCCTGGGCCGAGCTGTGCCGCTTCGGCCACCGCGCGCGAGTCGTCCCACAGAATCGCCGGGTATAACACGCGATCGTCATCCCCCAGCAATACCGCGCCGTGCATTTGCCCAGACAGGCCGATGCACGCCACACGGGCAAACGATTCATGAGCGCGCAACACATCCAGCGCCTGCAAACAGGCTTGCCACCAGTCTTGCGGCGCCTGTTCGGACCAGCCGGCGTGCCGGCGCGAGACGCTCAAGCGCACGCCGGCCTGAGCCAGCACCGCGCCGCTGGCGTCCATCAGGATGGCTTTGAGTTCCGAGGTGCCCAGGTCGATGCCGAGGGAAACAGCAGTGTTCATACGCGAGTCATTCCAATCAATCACAGCCACAGGAGTTACGTATTTGCAGGGTCGGCTCCAGACGCACACTGCGGGTCGGCGCATCGGGTGCGGCCATGCGTTGCAGTAACAGGTTGACCGCACGAGCGCCGAGCGCCTGGACCGGCTGGGCGATCAACGTCAGACGCGGCACAAAGAAATCCGCCCAATCAAAATCATCGAAGCCCACCAGCGCCATCTGCGCCGGCACCTCGATATGTGCATCGCGCAAGGCCTGCATGGCGCCGAGGGTCATCAGGTTGTTGCCGGCCATGATCGCGGTCGGCGGCGCAGCCAGGCCCAGTAACTGCACCGTGGCCTGGCGTGCCGGTTCGGTGTTGGAGCCGCCGTTGACCAGCAGTTGCGGATCGAACGCCAGCCCCGCGGCCGCCAATGCCGCGCGGTAACCGGCCACCCGTTCATCCGTGGTGCTGAACCCCAGGCGCCCGGCGATAAAGCCGATTCGGCGATGCCCATGGGCGATCAGGTGGGCAATCAGCGCCTGGCTGGGCTGGGTATTCGCCACCCCGACCTGATCGAATTTTTCACTCATCATCCGGTCCACCAGCACCGCCGGAATCTCGCTGGCCCGTAGATACTCCAGGGCCAGCGAACCGTTCGAGGGCGCCAATACAATGCCGTCGACGCGCCGGTGATGCAGCGCCGTGACCACCCGCAGCTCCTGCTCCGGGTCGTCGTGGGTATCGACGAACAGCATCATGTAGCCGTGCTTGGCGCATTCGGTTTCGATCGCGTGTACGGTTTCGCTGAAGTAATGATTGGACAGCGCCGAGATCGCCACGCCGATGGTGTTGGTGCTCGAACGCGCCAGCGAACGCGCCAGGGTGTTGGGGATATAACCCAGTTCCTGGATCGCGCGCTGCACCGCTTGCACCGTGGCCGGGCTGACCTTGCGGGTGCCGTTCAACACATGGGACACCGTTGACGTCGACACCCCCGCTCTGCTTGCGACGTCATCCATGGTGACCACGGCGCTGTCCCCCCTCAATGACTCAGTGTTTACTCGACCAACCGCTGTACGTCGCGACGTTGTCGCGGGTGATCAGTTTGGGCGTGAGCAGCGTAACCGTTTCGGCCGGCGCCTTGTCGTTGAGAAGGTCATTGCCGATGTTCACCGCCGTCTGCGCCATGGCCCATGGGTCCTGGCTGGAGGACGCCTGGATCTGGGTGTCGGTCTTCAGCGCATTCTCGATATCCGGCGCGCCATCTACCGAGGTGATGATGATACCGCTGCGTTTAAGCTGCTTGGCCGCCAGGTCGCTGCCGATGGCCTGGGGGTCGTTGATCGCGAACAGACCGTCGATTTTCGCAAAACGCGTGAGGTAGCCCTGCATCACGTTCAGGCCGCCTTCACGCGAGCCCTTGCCGTCCTGGTCATCGGACAGCACCTTGATTTGCGGCGCAGCGGCCAAGGCGGCCTTGCAACCTTTGACGCGGTCGGTCACGGCGGTCACTTGCGGGCCGTTCTGGATAATCACGTTGCCTTTACCCGCGAGCTTGTCCACCAGGAATTGGCAGGCCAGTTTGCCGGCTTCGACGTTGTCGGTCTGGACGGTCGCGTTGACCCCCTTGGCGTCCACGTCCACCGCCACCACGACGATACCGGCGTCACGGGCTTTCTTGATCGCCGAGGCCATCGCGGAGGGGTCGACGGCGTTGATCAGAATCAGGTCGACCTTGGACGAGATGAAGTTGTCGATCTGCGAAAACTGCTTGCTCAAGTCATAGTCGGCCGACACCGACGTGACCTTGACGCCGGGGTTCAGCTCCTTGGCGCGGGCCGTGGCGCCGTCGGCCAGGGTCACGAAATACGGGTTGCCCAGCGAGCCCATGCTGATGCCCAGGGCTTTCAATTCACGCGCTTCCACGGCTTGGGACATCAGGGCAGCCAAGGCAATGACGGGGAAGATGTGTTTTAGGTTCATGTGGGTCTCTCTTGTGATTGTTGTAGGAGTGAACTCAGGTCCGCGCACCGGACTGGCGATAGCGATCCAGCGCGACCGCGCCGATGATCACGATGCCCTTGATGATGTACTGCCAGATATCCGAGACGCCCAGCAGCACCAGGCCATTGGTCAGTACCGCGATGATCAGTGCGCCGATCAGCGTGCCGCCGATGGTGCCGACGCCGCCGGTAAAGCTGGTGCCGCCGAGGATCACCGCGGCGATCGCATCCAGCTCGTAGGATTGCCCCAGTTGCAGGCCATTGGCGGCGAACAGGCGTGAAGCACTCATCACCGCGCCAAGCCCGGCCAACGCACCGGACATCGCGTAGACGAACAGCAGCACCTTCCACACCTTGATCCCGGAAAGCCGCGCCGCTTCCGGGTTGCCGCCCACCGAATAGATCTGCACGCCCATCACCGTGCGCCGCAGGATGAACCACGACAACGCAACCACCGCGACCGCGATCACCACCAACCACGGCACGCCGAGGATCGAGTCATTGCCGATAAAGGCAAACGGCAGGTCGGGGTTGAACACGGTCTTGTCGTCGGCCAGCAAACGCGCCAGGCCGCGCATGGCGGTCAGCGCGCCGAGGGTGACGATAAACGGCGGCAAGCGCATGAACGCGATCAACCCACCGTTGACCAGGCCCAGCAACAGGCCAAAGCCAATCCCGGCGGCAATCCCGAACATGCCGAACTGCGGCGACATCGAGGCCTGCAACGCCACCACGGCGGACGCTGCGAGGATCGCACCGACGGACAGGTCGATGCCGGCAGTGAGGATCACAAAGGTCATGCCCGCCGCCAGCACCACGTTGACCGAGGCCTGTTGCGTGATGATCGACAGGTTCTGCACCGTCAGGAAGTTTTCGCTGGCCAGGGCAAAGCCCACCAGCAGCAGGACCAGCACTGGCAGCATGCCGACGCTGCGCATCAGTTCCCTGAGCCGCTCGGCCTTGCCGATTGGCGGGAGGGTCATTGTGTTGTTCGAATCAGCCATGGGCAGCCACCTGATCGCCACCGGTGGCGAGGTCAATAATACGTTCCTGGGAAATGACGTGGCCCGAAGCCCCGCCGACTTCGGCCACCAACTGGCCTTCGCGCATGATCAGCACGCGGTCGCAGGTGCCGATGATTTCCGGCAACTCGCTGGAAATCACCACGACGCCTACACCGGCCTGCGCCAGTTGATTGATGATGCGGTAGATCTCGGATTTGGAGCCGATGTCCACGCCGCGCGTGGGTTCGTCGAGGATCAGCACATGCGGCTTGACCTCCAGCAGCCGCGCCAACAAGACCTTTTGCTGATTGCCGCCGGACAACGCGCCGACGTTGACCTTGCCCGACGCCACGCGAATCGACAGCGACTTGATCGCATCCTGCGAGCGTTGCGCGGCATGCCGTCGATTGAGCACGCCACCGGCATGGGCGTCCGGCACACAGGCGCAGACATTGATGTTGTCGGCCACGCTCATGTCCAGGAACAGGCCCTGGGCCTTGCGGTCTTCGGTGAGGTACACCACGCCGGCGCGGATCGCGTCGGCCGGGGTGCGCAGTTGGGTGACGGTCTTGCCCACCACTTCCAGGGTGCCGCCGGTGCGCGGGTCGGCGCCGAAGATCAGCCGCGCCAGTTCGGTGCGCCCTGCCCCCACCAGGCCGGCGATGCCCAGCACTTCGCCGGCATGCAGGTCGAAGCTGCAGTTGCGCACGCGTTTGCCATCGGCCATGTCGCGCACGCGCATCACCACCGCGCCAGGGTCATAGGCCGCGTGTTCCTTCTTGTAGAAACCGGAGAGGTCGCGGCCGACCATCATCTTCACCAATACCTCGGCCGACAGCGCGTCGCGAGTCAGTTCGCCGATGTACTGGCCGTCGCGCAGCACCGAAACCCGGTCCGACAGTTCGTAGATCTCAGCCATGCGATGGCTGATATAGATGATCGCCAGGCCCTGGCTGCGCAGCTGTTTGATCAGCGCGAACAGGCGGTCGGTCTCGCGCGACGAGAGCGGCGTGGTGGGCTCGTCCATGACCAGGATCTTGGCGTGGGCATGCAGGGCGCGGGCGATTTCCACCAATTGGCGTTCGGCAATCGACAGGCTGCTGACCCGCGTTGCCGCGGTGAACTCGGCGCCCAGGCGTTGCAGCACTTCCACGCAACCGGCCTGCATGCCCTGGCGGTCGATGGTCCAGCCACGGCGCAGTTCACGGCCCAGGTAGATGTTCTCGGCCACGCTCAGGTTCGGGCACAGGCTCAGTTCCTGATAGATCACGGCGATGCCGAGGGCTTTGGCGGTGGCGGGGTCGAACGTGGCGACAGGCTGGCCGGCGATGCGGATGGTGCCGCCCGGGTCGGCCTGGTAAGCGCCGGAGAGGATTTTCATCAGGGTGGATTTGCCGGCGCCGTTCTCCCCCATCAAGGCGTGGATTTCGCCGGGGTAGACTTTCAGGCTGACATTCTTGAGCACGCGCAAACCGTTGAAGGTTTTGCTGATGCCCTGCATTTCAAGCAAGGGTTCGAGGCTCATGACTGAGCTCCTGAATTTATTATTTTTGTATTCGCGCTCCTTGGATCAGAGCCGATCACCACCGACTCTAATCAGATAGATTTGCTTACGCAAGCGCTTGCGTAGCCCGTTTGTCGCTTGATGAAACGTTTCATCAAGCGACTTAACCGCAACCTCAGCGTTCTTAACGTTTTGGCAGCATGCGCAGCAAGGTGTTGTCCCGCACCCAATAGTGGTGGAACAAACCGGCGGCGGCGTGCAGGCCGATCAGCCAATAACCGGCGCTGCCCAACCATTCATGCCAGTGCTTGAACTGCCTGGCCAGGTCGGGGTCCGCTGCGACCAGGGTCGGCAAGGAAAACTCGAAATACGGCACCGGTTTGCCTGCGGCGTTGAGCATCAGCCAGGCCAGTAGCGGCGTGACGATCATCAGGCCGTACAACGCCAGGTGCATCAGGTGCGACATGCCCGTCTGCCAGGCCGGCGGGCGCGGCACGATCGGTGGGCGCGGCGTCAGGCGCCCGAGCAGGCGCAGCCAGACCAGCAGGAAAATCCCGATACCGAACAGCGCATGGGCGCCGAGGAACAGCCCCTTGAGTGCGTGCCCGCGGGGCAACAGACCTTTGATTTCGATGCAACCGTACACGCCGACAAACAACGCCAGCATCAACCAGTGCAGAATCATCGACAGCCTTGAGTAGCGCGCTGTCATCAGGTTTTCGCTCATAGAAAAGGCACCTTGTGCAGGGGGTGGGGCCGAACCCGGCCTTGATAAAGTCGCGATCACCCTGCCCGGCTAGTCTTAAGACAATCTGAAGATCGCTGAAACGATCATTTTCAGCACCTTCAGACTTCGTTAAGAAACGCCCTCGATACTCCTCCCAACTTCACTTGGGAGGCATAACGCCAATGCCCGGTATCGATTGGAAGATCCCCCTGCCCCTGCTGTTCGGCCAAGCCGACAGCGCATCGCTGTGCCTTTCCCGAGCACTGCCCCAAGACCCTCAACGCCCGGCCTTCGAAGCCTTCATCCAGCAGCGCTTTCGGATTGCCCACGGTGCCGATATCCGTCATTTCATGCCGCAGCTGTTTGGCGTCAGCCAGGCCAACGGTGAACTCTGCGCCGTCGCCGGGGTACGCCTGGCGAGCGCCGAGCCGTTGTTCCTGGAGCGCTACCTCGACCATCCGATCGAGCCGCTGATCAGCGCCGCCGCCGCGCAACCGGTAGACCGCCGGGCCATCGCCGAAGTCGGCAACCTGGCCGCCAGCGACACCGGCAGTGCGCGCCTGAGCATCATCGCCATCACCTGGTTGTTGGCGATGGGCGGCCTGGAGTGGGTGGCGTTCACCGGCAATATCGGCCTGGTCAACAGTTTCCATCGCCTCGGCCTGAAGCCCGTCACCCTGTGCGCCGCCGACCCGCAGCGCCTGGGCGATGAGCGCCATCACTGGGGCAGTTATTACGAAAGCCAACCCTGGGTGCATGTCGGCAATATCCGCGCCGGCTTCATCCATCTGCGCAACATGGGCCTGTTCTCGCGCCTGGGGTTGCCGACCACGATTGAGGATGCTAGCCATGTCGCCTGAAACCCGCCGTTTCCACGCTGTTCTTCGCGGCTATGCCGAACGCAATGACGGCGCCGTCGCCCTGTGGGGCGACACCTTGAAGATGGATTACACCGCGCTGTTCGCCGAGGTGACCGCTCGACAGGAACGCCTGCGCGATGAAGGCGTGAAGGTGGTGGCGCTGGCCCTGGACAATGGCATCGAGGCCATGCTGTGGGACCTGGCGATCCTGTTCGAAGGCTTGACCTGCCTGACCCTGCCGCCGTTCTTCAGCCCGACCCAACGCGCCCACTGCCTGGAACAGAGCCACGCCGAGCGCGTGATCGCCGAGCCCTACCTGGACGCCGAATTGCACGCTGGCGGTTACCGCAAAACCGGTGACTTCTGGTGCCGCGCGTTCGACGGCCGCCCTTCAATGCCCCTGGGCACGGCCAAGGTGACCTTTACCTCCGGCACCACCGGCACGCCCAAAGGCGTGTGCCTGAGCGCCGACAGCGTACTGCGGGTGGCCCGCGAGTTGTACCAGGCCAGCCATGCCAGCGACCCGCGCCATCACCTGTCATTATTGCCGCTTGCCATCCTGCTCGAGAACCTGGGTTGCTACGCCGCGCTGTATGCCGGCGCCACCTTGAGCCTACCCAGCCAGAAGAGCCTGGGCATCCAGGGCGCCAGTGCGGTAGACGCCGCGCAATTGCTCGGTTGCCTGGCGGTGCGCCAACCCCATAGCCTGATCCTGGTTCCGCAGTTGCTACTGATGCTGGTCATTGCCGCCGAGCAGAAAGCCTTCAATCCGCAAGGCCTGCGCTTTGCCGCGGTGGGCGGTGCGCGGGTCTCCAAGGCCTTGCTGCTGCGCGCGCAGCACTTGGGCGTGCCGGTGTTCGAAGGTTACGGCCTGTCGGAATGCGCCTCGGTGGTGTGCCTCAACCGACCCGGCGCCCAGCGCGCCGGCAGTGTTGGCCAGCCGCTGCCCCATGTGGAGATCCGCCTCGCCGAAGACAACGAGGTGCTGATCAAAGGCTCGACCTTGCTCGGCTATCTGGGCCAGCCCGAACAGCCCGAACAATGGTGGCCCAGCGGTGATCTGGGCGCGTTCGACGACGACGGTTTTCTCTACCTCAAAGGCCGCAAGAAGCATCAGTTCGTCACCAGTTACGGGCGCAACGTCAACCCGGACTGGGTCGAGGCCGAACTGACCCAGGGCGGCGCCATCGCCCAGGCCTTCGTCTACGGCGAAGCCCTGCCGCAGAACCACGCGCTGCTGTGGCCTCATCGCGCCGACTGCACCGACGCCCAACTGGCCGCCGCCGTGGCCCTGGCCAACAGCGGCCTGCCCGACTACGCACAGGTGCATTGCTGGACGCGCCTGGAAGAACCGTTCACCGCCGCCAACGGCTTGCTCACCGCCAACGGCCGGCCACGGCGTGACGCCATCGTCGCGCGTTATCAATCCCAACTTGCCCCTGCACTCAACGAGGAAACTTCATCGTGAACTTTTTCGACACCCTGCAAGACGCTACCCAACAAGAACGCCAGGCCCTGTTCAGCCTGCCGATCATCCGTGATGCACTGGAAGGCAAGGTCAGCCTGGAGAGCTACCGTGAATTCCTCGCCCAGGCCTACTACCACGTGCGCCACACCGTGCCGTTGATGATGGCCTGCGGTGCGCGCCTGCCCTCGCGCCTGGAGTGGTTGCGCAAGGCAGTCAGCGACTACATCGAGGATGAATATGGCCATGAGCAATGGGTGCTCGATGACATCGAGGCCTGTGGCGGCGACCGCGACGCGGTACGTGACGGACGCCCGGGCTTGCCCATCGAGTTGATGGTCAGCTACCTCTACGACCTGATCGCCCGTGACAATCCGGTCGGCCTGTTCGGCATGGTCAATGTACTGGAAGGCACCAGCATCGCCCTGGCCACCCACGCCGCCGGCAGCATCCGCGATCACCTGCAACTGCCGGAGACGGCGTTCAGCTACCTGAGCTCCCACGGTGCCCTGGACATCGGGCACATGGAAACGTACCGCCGCTTGATGAACAGCCTGGACGACCCCGAAGACCAGGCCGCCGTGATCCGCGCCTCCAAAGTCGTGTACGCGCTGTACACCGACATGTTCCGCAACCTGCCGCGTAGCGGGGAGGCTCCCCATGCGCCTGTCTGAAGCCCGTGTGGTGCTGACCGGCGCCAGCGGTGGCATTGGCCTGGCGATTGCCTCTGCACTGTGTGCCAGTGGCGCACACGTGCTGGCCGTGGCGCGTCATCGCGAACCGCTGGAAGCCTTGTTGGCGCAATACCCGGAACAACTGTGCTGGGTCGGCGCCGACCTGACCTTCCTCAACGACCGGCGCAAGGTGCTGGCCGCCGCGCAAGCCATCGGCGGCGTCAACCTGCTGATCAACGCAGCCGGGATCAACCACTTCGCCATGCTGGAACAGCTCGACGAAAACGAGATCAACGGCATGCTCGCGTTGAACATCACCGCGCCGATCTGCCTGACCAAGCTGCTGCTGCCCATGCTCAAGCAAGCCGCGAGCGCGATGGTGGTGAACGTCGGCTCCACTTACGGCTCCATCGGTTACCCCGGCTATGCCACCTACTGCGCGACCAAGTTCGCCTTGCGCGGGTTTTCCGAAGCCCTGCGCCGGGAACTGGCCGATACGCGGGTCGGCGTGTTGTACGTCGCGCCGCGTGCCACCCATACGCGCATGAACAGCCCCGCGGCGCAAGCCTTGAACGATGCGCTCAAATCCAACGTCGACGACCCGCACAGCGTGGCCGCCGCGGTGATCAAAGCGATTGCCAACGACCGCCGCGACCTTTACCTGGGCTGGCCGGAGCGCTTTTTTGTGCGCCTCAACAGCCTGCTGCCGAACCTGGTCGACCGAGGCTTGCGCAAACAACTGCCGCTGGTCCGCCGCCTCAGCGATAAACCCGTGAAAAAGGATCTGAACCCATGAAACGCCTCATCGCCGCGCTGCTGCTCACCGCCCTGAGCCCACTCACCTGGGCGCTGGACAGCGCCGACCAGCAACGCCTGACCGAGATCCAGACACGCTGGGCCCATATTCAATACAACTTGCCCGAGGAACAGCGCACCAAGGCCTTTGAGCAACTCGCCGCCCAGGCGACAGCCTTCACCCAGGCGCGCCCTCAAGCGGCCGAGGCCTGGATCTGGTCCGGCATCGTCAGCAGCAGCTGGGCCGGTGCCCAGGGCGGGCTTGGCGCGTTGAGCAAGGTCAAGGCGGCCAAGGTCGACCTGGAAAAAGCCCTCGCCCTCGACCCCAAGGCCCTGCAAGGCTCGGCCTATACCAGCCTCGCCGCATTGTATGATCGGGTTCCCGGCTGGCCGATCGGCTTTGGCGATGCCGACAAGGCTGACCAGTTACTCAAACAGGCCTTGCAACTGAACCCGACGGGCATAGATAGTCTGTATTTCTGGGGGGACCACCTGTACCGGCAGAAACGCTACAGCGAAGCCCGCGAGGCCCTGCAAAAAGCCTTGCTCGCCGCTCCACGGCCGGGCCGGGAAACCGCCGATGCCGGACGGCGCAAAGAGATCGAAAGCGTGCTGGCCGACATCAACAAAAAACTCAACTGACAGGAGTCCGCGTGCGCCTATTACTGATCGAGGACGACGAAGCATTGGGTGAAGGTATTCACCAGGCGCTGGTGCGAGAGGGCTACACCGTTGATTGGCTCAAAGATGGCAGCAGTGCATTACATGCACTGCTCAGCGAAACCTTTGACTTGGCGGTGCTCGATCTCGGGCTGCCGCGCATGGATGGGCTGGAGGTGCTGCGCCGCTTGCGCGACAGCGGCTCGAACCTGCCGGTGCTGATCCTCACGGCACGGGATGCCACCGAAGACCGGATCGCCGGGCTGGACGCCGGCGCCGACGATTACCTGATCAAGCCCTTCGACCTGGCCGAACTCAAGGCGCGCCTGCGCGCGTTGCTGCGCCGCAGCGCCGGGCGCGCACGGGTGATGATCGAACACGCGGGCATCTGCCTGGACCCGAGCACGCAACAGGTCAGCTACCACGGCGAACCGGTGCTGCTCACCCCCAAGGAATACCAACTGCTGCACGAACTGCTGTCGCCACCGGGCCGCGTCATGACCCGCGACCAGTTGATGCAGTTGCTCTACGGCTGGAACGAAGAAGCTGAAAGCAACACCCTGGAAGTGCATATCCATCACCTGCGCAAGAAGTTCTCCAGCGAGCTGATCCGCACCGTTCGCGGCGTCGGCTATCTGGTTGAGGAGCGCGGATGACTTCTATACGACGGCGAACCCTGACCCTGATCATCGGCCTGCTGCTCGTCGGCCTGCTGCTGATCAGCGCGCTCAACCTGCATGACAGCAATCACGAAATCGCCGAAGTCTATGACGCGCAACTGGCGCAGAACGCCCGCCTGCTCCAGGGCGTGATGAGCATGCCGCTGGCCAGCCAGGACCAGGAAGACCTGTACCGCGCGTTCAACAAAGCCTTGGGCGAAGCGATGCCCAAGGTGGATGGGCACCCCTACGAAAGCAAAGTCGCCTTCCAGGTGTGGAACCCCAAGGGCGAACTGCTGGTGTTCACCGCCAGCGCCCCGTCATTTGTCCCCGCGCCCACCCAGCCGGGCTTCAGCAACGTCGAAGACCTGAACGGCCGTCAATGGCGCGGCTTTGTGCTCAAGGACAAGGACAACGGCCTGCGGATCTGGGTGGGCGAGCGCGACGACGTGCGCGCCGACCTGGTGCAACGCATCGTGCGGCATACCTTGTGGCCCAACGTGCTGGGCAGCCTGATTCTCGCGGCGATGGTCTGGCTGGCGATCGGCTGGGGCCTCAAGCCCCTGGCCGACATGGCCGCCACCCTGCGTGCGCGGCATTCGGGCTCGCTCGAACCGATGCAACTGACGCCGCTGCCCACGGAGCTTGAGCCGATGCAGGCGGCGCTCAACCGCATGCTCGCGCAGATCCAGGAAATGCTCGGCCGCGAACGGCGCTTTATTGCCGATGCGGCCCATGAAATGCGTACACCATTGGCGGTATTGCGCGTGCATGCCCAGAACCTGCTGGAAGCCGGCACAGAAACCGAACGGCGCGAGTCCCTGGCCTTTCTGATCGCCGGCGTCGACCGTACCAGCCGCCTGGTCAACCAATTGCTGACCATGGCGCGCCTGGAGCCCAGCGCCGGGCAACCGCCGCTGCAGGCCGTCGACCTGGCGACAACGGTGCGCGAAACCCTGATTCAGTTGACCCCGTGGCTGTTGAGCAAAGGCCTTGAGCTGGTATTCGACGTCGAGGATGGCCCGTGCCCGGTGAATACCGATACCGCCGCGATCAATATCGCCCTGACCAACCTGGTGACCAACGCCGCGAATTTCTCCCCGGAACACGGGGTGATCACCGTGGGCTTGCGCAAGAACGCCATGCGTTTTGCCCTTACCGTCGACGATCAGGGCCCTGGCATCGACGAAAACCAGCGCGAGCGCCTGTTCGAACGCTTCTACAGCCGTGGCAATGCCCAAGGCGCAGGCCTGGGCCTGACCATCGTACAAACCATCGCCCAACGCCTGGGCGGCCAGGTCAGCCTGGAAAACCTGGCGGCCGGCGGCCTGCGGGCGACCCTGGAAATCCCTGCCTGACGGAGCATCAGCCGGCCCATGTGACCAGCCACATCGCGCCGACCAGCAAGACCTGGCCGACGATCACATACACCGCGAAGTGACGACCGCCGCTGACCCCGGCCACCACGCACTTGCTCAGCGCGTTGCAACTGACCGCGAGCAACACCGGGATGGACGCGGCCCCCAGGGACAACTGGCCGCTGGTGGCCAGGGCCGCGATCGAGGCGATGGACGCGTGGGCATCGGCAAAGCCACTCAGGGTGGCAGTCAATATCACGCCGACCTGGCCGAAGTGATGGAGCATCAGCGACGACAAGAAGGTAATGCCGGTCAGGGTCACGACCATGATCAGCGCCAGCTTGAGGTCGAATGCGCCGCCCACCTTGATGGTTTGGCTGGCCGCCGCCGTCGGCGCGTGCCACATCAGGCACACACCGTACAACGCGGTGGTGGCAAACCCGGCGAGCAGCGGCCAGGCCATCTGCGACAGCAGCGCCGGTTCCACGGTGCCGAGGATCAGCGCCGCCTGGGCCACCGTCGCAATATTCGAGAAAATGGCCGCCGCCGCGAGGATGCGCAGGTGCTCCGGCTCTTTGGCGACCATCTGGCCCATGGCAGCAACGGTCACGGTACTGGAGGCGAACCCCGAAGCAATGGCGCTCACGACGTAGCCATAACGTGGTCCCAGCGCGCGCACCGCCACATGCCCCACCGCGCCGACCGCCATCAACAACACCGTCAGCGTGCAGATGGTGCGCGGGTTCAGCGCGCCGTAGGGGCCGATAAAGCGATCCGGCGCCAACGGCAGGACCACCAGCGCAACGACCAACAGCAACAGGCCGTCGCGCATTTCCACATCGGTCAATTGACTGCGAGCAAAGTTGTGCAACTTGTCGCGATAGGCCAGCAGGCCGGCCACCACCACGCCGACGGCCGTGGCCAGTTCGGGAGCGACCCCACACCAGGCGCCCAGCAGCAGCACCGTGAGCAACGCCACTTCACTGGTGATCCCCGGGTCGTTGTCCCGGCTCTTCCAGTAAGCGGTACTGACGATCACAGCCAGACACCCGGCGATCAGGCCCAGCAACAGGCCACCGCCGACTTGCTGCGAGACGTAGCCCAATAACGCGGTAATCGAATAGGTGCGCAAACCGGCAAACGCGCGCAACTCGCCCTGGCCCTTGTGGCGTTCGCGCTCAAGGCCGATCAGCATGCCGATGCCCAGCGCCGCGGCGGCACCGGCCAGCCCGAGGGTTTGCGTCATTTACAGGCGCCTTCAGGGCGTGATCGCGACCTTCATGACACCGTCGCGCTGATGGGCAAACAGCTCATAGGCGGCCTCGATATCGTCGAGCTTGAAACGGTGCGTCACCAGGGGCGACAGATCCACCCCGCCGCTGGCCACCACGGCGAGCAAACGGCGCATGCGTTCCTTGCCGCCAGGGCACAGGGTCGACACGATGCTGTAATCCCCCAAGCCCGCGCTGAACGCGTCGTAGGGAATGCGCAGGTCGCTGGAGTAGACCCCCAGGCTGGAGACCCGCCCTCCCGGACGCAGCACGCGCAATGCCGACTCGAACGTACCCTGGGTGCCCAGGGCCTCGATCGCCACATCGACCCCACGGCCGTCGGTGATGGTCATGATCTGCTCGACCACATTGCCTTTCTTGAAGTCGACGATATGGGTGGCGCCCAGGCTGCGGGCGACGTTCATGCGCTCGCTGACGCCATCGACACCGATGATCATCGACGCGCCTTTGAGCCGGGCGCCCGCCACCGCGCACAGGCCGATCGGCCCGAGGGCGAAGACCGCGACGGTGTCGCCGATGGTCACCTCACCGCGCTCGGCGCCGGAAAAGCCGGTGGACATGATGTCCGGGCACATGAGCACTTGTTCGTCGCTCAGCCCATCGGGAATCGGGCACAGGTTGGCCAGCGCATCGGGGACCAGCACGTATTCGGCCTGGCAGCCGTCGATGGTATTGCCGAACTTCCAGCCGCCGGCCGCGCGAAAGCCATGCCGGGTGTCGGGGCCGTCCTGGGAGCCGCAGCCGCACAGGCAGGCATAACTCTGCCCGCTGGGCGTGATGGCGCCGGCGATCACCCGCTGCCCCTCAACGAAACCACGCACCTGGGAGCCCAGCCGCTCGATCACGCCCACCGGTTCATGGCCCACGGTCAGCCCTTTGGCCACCGGGTACTCACCGCGCAGGATATGCACGTCGGTGCCGCAGATGGTCGTGGTGGTGATACGCACCAACGCGTCCAGCGGGCCGACTTCGGGGATGGGTTTGTCGTCGAGGACGATGCGGTTTTTTTCAACGAAGACAGCTGCTCTCATGGTTGCCACGGCGTGACCTCCTGCGTCTGGAAAAGCCTGAATGACATCCAGACTGCACCGCGATGACAACACGGGGGTTGATCATTATCAACAATCCTCTGATTGATCGAGACACCCGGCCGGATGTCGCTGAGCGTGCCCTGGCTCAAGGCGACTTGATGCAAGTCAAACCGGCGCCGGCGCCCGGCGCCATGATCTAGAGTAAGTATCATTGCCCGATGCTATCTGCTGGTTACCCAAGGGAGATTGCCCATGTCTGCTCAAGCACGTTTCTTACTGCTGGTTTCGCCACTGATGGAACACAGCCCCGCCTTCGACCGGGCCGCCGCCCTGGCCAAGGCTGAAGGCGCCGCGCTGCACATCCTCGCCTTCGATTACCTGGAAGGCCTGGCTACCGCCGGCCTGGTCAACGAGCAGGCCCTGGAACAGATGCGAATTGGCTATGTAGAGCGCCATCACCAGTGGCTGGAGGATCAGGCCAGGCCCTTGCGCAACCTCGGCCTGACCGTCACCACCGAAGTGGCGTGGGTGGAGCGCCCGCTGCAGGAGATTCTGATTCGTCTTAAGGAAGAGCCCATGGCCGTGGTGATCAAGGCGCTGGAGCATGAGTCCCTGCTGTCGCGCTTGATGTTTACGCCGCTGGACGTCCATCTGATTCGCGAATGCCCGGTGCCACTGCATTTTGTCAGCGGTGCGCCCCATGCGTTACCGCGCAAGATCGTGGCGGCCGTCGACCCGTTCCATCACGACGAGCACTACGACAGCCTTAACGACCGCATCCTGCATGAAGCCGTCAAACTGGCGACAGCCTGCGATGCCGAGGTCGAGGTGATTTATGCTCATGACCTGTCCGATCTCGGCGCTCAGGAGTATGGATTCGGCAGCGGTGCCGGGTTCTTCTCTTCGGTGGCCGCCAAACGGTTGTTCGACGAACAGGGGCAGGCCTTCAATGATTTGGCCGCGCGCAACGGTATTCCGCCAGCGCAGCGCCATATGATCTTGGGTAACCCGGCGAAAGTGCTGTCCAGCTATGCCGATGCCTACAACGTCGATGTGATCGTCATGGGCCGCGTCGGTCATCGCGGCCTATCGCGCCTGCTCGGCAGTACCGCCGAAACGCTGCTGTACAAAATGCCCTGCAGCGTGTGGATGGTTAAACCGGAAGTGCTCGACTGAGCGCGGCAATCGTATGCACACCCTCGCTGCACACTCGCAGCGAGGGCATGTCAAAGGCATTCATTGAGGGGGCATAACGAGACTCATCACACTCGAAAGCGATCAGCGGTCAAATATATGAAACATGCACCTATCTTTCTCCAATATTTGGATGTTAAGTAGGAGGAATATATATGTGTGTGCAAGAGGCTTTTGTGATGAAGTCAACTCCAGTTCTTGTACAAGTCCAACATTTAAAAACAACCTGCGCGAGCTGCAGCGTTTTAGAGTTGTGTTTACCCCTGGGTTTGACCGAGATCGAAGTGGGTCGCCTGGACACATTGATTCCACAACGCGTCAAAGTCAAAAAAGGCGCTTCGCTGTATCGCACCGCCGATCCGTTACGCTCGCTTTACGCCGTGCGTACCGGGTTCTTCAAGACCTGCATACTGTCCATGGATGGTCGCGAGCAAGTCACCGGGTTCCAGATGGCCGGGGAAATGCTCGGCCTCGACGCCATCAGTGCCGACACCCATGCCTGCAACGCGATTGCGCTGGAAGACAGCGAAGTGTGCCCTCTGCACTTCAACCAACTGGAGCGACTGGCCGGTCAAATACCGTCGTTGCAACATAACTTGAACAAAATCATGAGCCGCGAAATTGTGCGTGATCACGGTATGTTATTGCAAATGGGTAATATGAACGCCGATGAGCGGCTTTGTGCATTTGTATTGAATATATCAATGCGTATGAGTACGCGTGGTTATTCATCGCGATCTTTTATATTACGCATGAGACGAGAAGAGATCGGCTCTTATCTGGGCCTGCGCCTGGAGACGGTGTGCCGCAGCATTGCGCAGTTACGCAAACTGGGCCTGGTGCATATCAGCGCACGCAATGTCGAGATTCTCGACCTGGCGAAACTCAAGACGTTCATATCCGGCTGTCATCGGCATGGTCCCGAGTAACAGGGCCTCATCTGATCCAAATCAGCTTTATCTGTCGGCAAAGGCGTAGAACCGAAGCAACAGGGGGCCGCTCCTGTCGCCCCCAAACCTCGGAGCTCACACCATGCTTACCGTCGAAGAGCACAACAGACAAGCCGCCATCGCCTATAAAACAAGCCCGGAACCGCACTGGATCGATAAGCTCAATGACGGCCGCCATGTGCTGGTGCGCCCGCTGAGAATCGAAGACCGGGACCGCGAATATAACTTCATCAAGAGCTTGTCCCGCGAGTCCCGGCACGCGCGCTTCCTCGGCGAAATCAACGAGCCCGGCAAGACCCTGCTCGATCAATTGATGGATGTCGACAATCAGCAACGCGTGGCGTTTATTGCCCTGGTGCATGACAACGGCAAACTGATCGAAATCGGCGTTGCGCGCTATGCCGCGGCCAAAGAGCACGAATGCGAATGCGCGGTCACCGTGGCGGACCCTTGGCAGCACCTGGGACTTGGGCACATTTTGATGCAACACCTGATGACCGCGGCGAAAGCAAACAACTTCACGTCGATGTACACCGTGGATGAAGCGAGCAACACCCCGTTGCGTGAGTTGACCAACGCGTTGGGCTTCCACACCGTCACCAATCCGGATGACGCTACCCAAGTGATCAGCAGCGTGAAGCTCTGAGTAGCAGCACGGTAAAAGGGCGGCGCGCCGCCCTTGCCTTCCATACACTCGTTTGAGTGTATTCATACCGAACCGAAAACGTCTGTTGCGCGAACGCCTGTAAGCAGGGTGAACCGCACCTGCGCCTGGCACTGCGCAATACCAGGTAACGGTGTTTTGGCTGAACGAAGGAATCAAGACCGCTTCTGTCGCTACACACGGTTAATGCCACGGGCACTGCCCCCCTGGCGTCATCTCGTAACCTCAGGCGACAGACCTCATGACCAGTGTTTCCACGCACATCACCGCACAACCCCAGCCATTCGCCCTATCCCACCTGCCACTCGCCAGACACAAACGCGAAGCCCCTGCCCCCACCGAGTCGGCAGGCGACGCTCGTACCGAAGGCGATCGCGCATTGGCGGCCGAATACAGTACTGCGTTGCTGCTGGCGGCCAATCGCGAGAGCAATATCAACATCCGCCCGATACCTGCCGATTCCTCATTCGGTCGGTGGTGGGGGCAGTTGCGTGCCGCCTTTCGATCACCTGACGTCGTTCAGTGGATGCGTGACAAAGGTATTAATGCTGAGTCGATAACACTCAAACCGGAATCGGGAACGATCACCTTCAAGCTCAAGCCTTCGGTTGATCCCGAACAGAAACTGCATACCGTCGGGCAAGACGACAGGCGCTGGGGCGCGATCAGCGGCCCCATCCTCCAGGCCGCGCGTGTGATCAACGCGGGCCACGAGGATACGGCCTTCACGCCGCCAGCAAGTGATCTCAGTGAATCCGCACCTTGGTTTATGGTGGGGCGGTTTTATCAAGAGCGGCAAGACCTTACAGGGCCGGCGATGCGCAGGCGCGCTGAAGAGCTCGACCGGGATCAAGGTTTTTCACCTCTCGACCCGAGCAGCGCGGCAGGCTTGATTGAATCGCGTAGCGCGGACGCGCTCCAAAAACAGGAAGCCACGGTGGGCGATGTGCTGAATCGCTATGAGGCCATCAACGAGCTGCGGCACCTGGCAAAGTCCGTGGACATCCGCAATCCCGAGCAAATCCCGGGCGAATTGAAGAAGCGGACGCTCTCTCTATCTTCCCCGAGCACCTACCAACCCATCAGTGCTAGCCAATCGAACAGGGTCAGCCTCGTGCAATTCCTGGAAGATCATGGCTGGCATATTCCCACCCATCACGAACAGCTGGAGAACCTCGCAACCGCCCTCTCAACCCCGGCGCCCAAGATGCCGGCACACGGTAACCTCGGCGGAGCGCTGGCTTGGCCTGTGCCGCTGGATCAGGGAGACCTGCAACAGCTGAAGGCAGATATTGGTACGGGCAAAATTGGCGATATTGACTTAGGACCGTCAAAAAATGTCCTGGACTACCTGCTGAGCGGCAGGACAATTTCCGCGGCGGAACAGAGCAACCCGCGACGGCTGATCGATACCTGGATCACATCGCCCAGAGGCAAGGCGCTGGGTGAGGCCATTCAAACTGCGTTCGAGACGCGGGGTGTCAAAGGCAGTGCTTCTGACTGGCTGCTCACGGCCATGAACAGCGAAAGCGCCAGCGTCTCTGGCGACGACGTCGATCACCAAGCCCCTGGTCAAATTGAAGGCTATCGGCTGGTCTCGGCGGAGAACTCGGGCAAATCACCGTCGACGGTTGTCAAGGAGCTGGAGGATCACCTGGTCGCCAAAGGCAAAGCCTCATCCCCGGAAAAAGCCACGATTCAGGCTCACCTGTTACTGGCCAGCCGGGCACCGGAATTCCTGATCAAGGACATCCCGGAAGGCGTCGTCGTGGGCACCCACAGCTGGGTCAGTCTTGCCACGGCGGTTGCCCGAATCGAAGCGAAAGCGCCAGGAAACACGGCGTCGATGAGCTACGCCGACGTTATGCTCGAAGCCAGCGTTGCGCCGATCTCTGACGACGAACGCACTGTCGAATATGTCGCCCAGACCGACGCAATCAAACACTGGAGCGTTGCCAACGGTATGGATTACCCGTCGACGGATGCCTCAATGACGACTGCCCGCGAGGCCTACAGCGCGCAGATTCGAGAGTTGAGAGAGGCTGCGCAAACGCACATCGGGCAAATGCCGACGACGAGGGGCATTGCGCTGGAACAGTTAAAAGTAGCGCTGCCTCACGTCGACCCGGAACTGTTCGAAGAAAAAACTATCACCCTGCAGCCTTCCAACCGACACTTCCCCGGGCCTTACTCGATACTGGACATGTATATCGATGGTCGAGGACTCAAAGGCGCACCGGACTCAGCGGATAATTGGGGGGAAGCGGGCCGTGGTTTCGTGAACCTACTGACATTTGGCGGCGTCACTCTGCGGCCGGACGGTCGTCCCAGCGCATGGGTGTCCTCCTCGGACGGGTTCAGCATTAGCGATGTGCTGGAACGGCTTAACGAACTACCGCGCCCGACGGAGATATTCAACGAGACGTTCTCGGATTACTCCAGTGCCGTCAAAAAAACGACCGCCGCGCAGCTCAAGCACCTTATTTCGAAACAGCCGCTGGAGGATCGGCAGAATCTGGAGTTTGGCAAAATAACAATCCGCAAAGAAATGTCGTTCCACCGCGCCGATCAGCCCAGGCGTGTTTCAGACGGTGTTCTGCTGGTCGAGACCGAGCGCAATGGCCAGCGCATGAGCTATGAAATCGACCGACTAAAAGGGACGGTGACCAAGCTGCCGGACAAGACTTATCGGGACTATGAGCCGACGGTTCATTCTATAAAAGCAGGCAAACGTTTTGATGAGGTAAAACCCGCAGGTCACTATGCAGCGGGGATAACCCATGAAAACAAAGATGCACAAGGCGCACCCAATAGTTTCAGTAGCGCTAGAACCCAATACATCGTTGATGCATTGGTAGAGGATATCAACTTGCCTGCGGTGGAGAAGTACGCCAAGGGCAGAACCACCTTTGACTCTGAAGTACCGCTGCATGAGACCGTTGAGGAGATCGCGCTCAACCTGATCCCGTTACGGTCAGCCATTGTTAATTTTACCAACGGCAATGTTGGTGGGGGCGTTGTCGATCTTGCCTTCGATATCTTTGGTTTCGCCGTCGGCTTGGGAGCCGCGGCAAAAGGCGCGAAAGTCGCGGCGGCCGGCGCATCGACAGTTGCCAAGGTTGGTCAGGTCGCCAAGATTATAGGGCGCGCGACCGTGGGCGCACTCAATCCATTGGACGGGGTTGCCGACCTGGTTCGTGGCGTGGCGAACGGCCTGCATCGAGGCGTCAGCACAGCGATCAAGGGGGTCAAACATCTGCGCGGCTCTTACCGAGGTGTCGATCTACTTGAATTGGCGAAAAAAACCGACGTCGCCGAAGGCACACTCAAAACAGCTAATGGCACACGCGAAAGCAAAGCGCTGGGCAAATTCGATGAGGCGACCAATAAGTGGTACGCCTACGATCCGCTCGCGAAGCAGGCATACGGCAGGCCGTTGGACAATTTCAGCGTTGACACGCCGAGGTTGAATGAACCCAATAGCCTGCACTCGATCGGCAGTAATGATGTGGTGAAGACCGCCAGTCAGCAGCACGGCGTGGCAGCAACCGGCACATTCAGCGTGGGGCAAGAGACGGTCGAAGGTAACGTGGTTTTGTTTCAAGGTAATTGGCATCGCTACGACGCGATCAATAAACGTGCCTTCGGCCCGCCGCTGACAGATTTCAAACCGAGCCGGGTCGCGGCCAATGGTGACGTGAGGTCGATGGACGCCGATTTGTTGGGCTATGAGGTCAAGTACATTGCGCCCCAAGAGTTATCGACAAAAGGCTTACAGTCCAATGTGTACGTGGGTCGCAGTAAAAAAGAATATGTAAAAATCGATGATAAGTTTTATGAGTCACACCTCAAGGATGGCCAGCGAGTTATCCGGCATCCGACGCGCACTGGGCCTGACCTACCGGTCAGGGATCTGGGGCTTTCCGGATGGGAACCACTCTCCAGAACCGACCGCCTCCTGGGGGGCGCGGGCGGCAACCCCTGGAACCCCGGAGAAAATACCTACTTAATCCCGCTGGACGATATCCACCTGACGGGAAACCCGACACGCCCCTATTCGCTGAACCACAAGGGCGTAGAACATGATGTCACCTTCAACATCTATGCCGGTACGTGGAAATCCAGCAACCTCAAACCAGCAAGCGGTGCCCAAGATCAGGATTACTTCTGGAGGAGTGGCAAAGGAAAATGGCAACGGGGAACGTTTAGTGAGTTTAAACACGCAAAAAAAGTCGATGCCCGCGCGTTTAAATATGTTGATGTTTCCCCTCCGACAATTTTACGGGTTCCAAAAGATGCTCACCCTATCCCCAAACAGATTCACTACTTTTGGGCCGGCAGTGACATTCCGCCGAACCTGATAGAAAACATCGCCAACAACTCTGCCAATGCACCTGGGTATAAATCCATTATCCATGTAGATGCGGACAGCCCGGCGATGTTCGAAAAAATCAAAAGCAAATTGCACACTCAAGCGCCTGGCCTAAGCGTCATGAATCTGCACGAGGACGATTTTTTCAAACAATTGAAAGACACTGAAATGTACAACTATTTTCGACAGGGGCAAGGTAAAAATCTCGCCGCCACTTCGGATGTCGCCCGTTACCCACTGATGAATAAATACGGAGGCATTTACCTCGACACCGATGATGCGATTCCAGTCAATATTGGCGCTACCGCATTGAAGGCGGGCTCCAGCGACATTCTGCTTAACAGACCCGTCGCCCATACTATTACGGACTACAAACCCTTCTACAACACCAGTAACTTTGCGACACAGCCTGGCAATCCGGTTATTAACGATATGATCGCGGAGATGAATAAGCGATTTTCCGCTAACAAAGCTTACTTTGAAAGCAACCGCCCCACCGTCACCAGAGGCCCCGGAGGGGAAATCCAATACACCTCTGAATTTCGCACCTACGAAAGTAAGATTTTCGAGACGGTAGGCCCAACAATGTTTGATGACGTGCTCCAGTCAAAAAGACCTGACATGTACCATCTGGGCCTCGATGGGTTGGCTAAAGAATCGAAGATTGTCGACGGTAAGCTGGTCTCATCCGGACCGATAGTCGATATTGAACGTGAAGCGCGCCAATATTATGCGAGCAAGGGTATTACTCCGCCGGACCTGCTGGGTAATCAGATAAAAAAGATGAAGGAGCACTACCTATCACTTCTTCACCAACTCCAGATAAGGATTGGCGCCGAACACTCCTGGATAGGAACATGATCAACTAATGCTCATACCGGCAGCCGGCCAACGCTGGCAAAGTATGAACAATCAGTCTTGATGTTCACCGCTGCCAGGGTCCGCGGCGTCATCCGGCTCCTTGAGCGGCACTTCTGCATCATCCATCAGCGACCCCGGGTCTTCGTTGCCGGGGTCGTTGAGGTCTTCTTCCGAATCTTTTGACATGACCGTCTCCTCTGATCGCCTTGACATAGCGTAGCTCTTTTGAAGAACGCGGCCTGCGTCAAGATGAGGCCCTGCGCGGGTCGTTAAAGTTCCGATGAATCCCTGGCCGGGCATTCAGAGACGTTCAAGTTCGCGTATGCACCGTTGTAGTGCGCGCGCCGTTCCCTGGTGGCGAGTAAACGCGCTCGCCACCAGGGAATAGAGACGCTTTGCCGGTTTCGGCACAGGCATTGCTTAATCCATTCATCGTTCACCCGTCATGCCCGGATACAGGAGCATTCGTTACCCCCCGACCCAGAGCCGACCCCATAAGAAAGTAAGGACCTGGCCCGATGGCACCCTGCGCCACGGGCTCATAAAAAATGCGTTTTTCAAAGCGGCAGTGCCCCCCCGCGCTTCCCTCGGCACTGACAAGGTACTGGAATGGCTCGATCTTTCTTTGATGAAATGAATGACGCACACGGTGTATGCCGCGCGCACTATCAGGAATTCTCCCGCTGGCTGGCCAATACGCCGCCAGAACTGCTGGACCAGCGTCGCCGCGAAGCCGACCTGTTGTTCCACCGCGCCGGGATCACCTTCACCTTGTATGGCGACGAGCAGGACACCGAACGCCTGATCCCCTTCGACATCATCCCGCGCAGCATCCCTGCCAGTGAATGGAGCATCATCGAGCGTGGCTGTATCCAGCGCGTCACTGCGCTGAACATGTTCCTTGCCGATATCTACCACGACCAGCGCATCATCAAGGCCGGGATCGTTCCGGCGGACCAGGTGCTGGGCAACGAGGGTTACCAGAAGGCGATGGTCGGCCTCGACCTGCACCGCGACATCTACTCGCATATTTCCGGGGTGGACCTGGTGCGCGATGGCGACGGCACCTACTACGTGCTCGAAGACAACCTGCGCACGCCCAGCGGTGTGAGCTATATGCTCGAAGACCGCAAGATGATGATGCGCCTGTTCCCCGAAGTGTTCGCCAAACAGCGCATCGCGCCAGTGGACCACTACCCCAACCTGCTGCTCAAAACCCTGAAAAGCGCCAGCCGCCTGGACAACCCCAATGTGGTGGTGCTGACGCCGGGGCGCTTTAACAGCGCATTTTTCGAGCATGCGTTCCTGGCCCGGGAAATGGGTGTGGAGTTGGTGGAAGGCGCCGACCTGTTCGTGCAGGATCTCAAGGTGTTCATGCGTACCACCGACGGCCCCAAGGCCGTGGACGTGATCTACCGCCGTATCGACGACGCGTTCCTCGACCCGCTGGCGTTCAACCCGGAGTCGATGCTCGGCGTGCCCGGCCTGGTCGCGGCCTACTGCGCCGGCAACGTGGTGCTGGCCAACGCCATCGGCACCGGCGTCGCGGACGACAAGTCGATATACCCCTACGTGCCGGAAATGATCCGCTTCTACCTGGACGAAGAACCGGTCCTGCAAAACGTGCCGACGTTTCAGTGCCGCAAGCCGGATGAGCTGTCCCATGTGCTGGCCCACCTGCCGGAACTGGTGGTCAAGGAAACCCAGGGCTCCGGCGGCTACGGCATGTTGGTCGGCCCCGCTTCCACGGCGGCTGAGATCGAGGACTTCCGCCAACGCATCAAGGCGCGTCCCCACGCCTATATCGCCCAACCGACCCTGAGCCTGTCCACCTGCCCGACATTTGTCGAAAACGGCATCGCCCCCCGGCATATCGACCTGCGCCCGTTCGTGCTGTCGGGCAAGGAGACCCGCCTGGTACCCGGTGGCCTCACGCGCGTGGCGTTGCGCGAAGGGTCGTTGATCGTCAACTCGTCGCAAGGCGGCGGAACCAAGGACACCTGGGTGGTGGAGGGCTGAGTATGTTGAGTAGAACCGCCGCAGACCTTTACTGGATGTCCCGTTACCTGGAGCGTGCCGAGAACCTGGCGCGCATGCTCGAGGTCAGTTATTCGCTGTCATTGATGCCCCAGGCCGGGCGCAGCGATGGCCTGGACGAACTGGCGATGTCGCTGCTCAGCAGCGGCACCCTGGACAGCTACCTGGAGCGCCACGGCCAACTGGATGCCGAGCGCATGCTGCACTTCTTCGCCCTCGACGAAGAAAACCCGGCCAGCATCTATAACTGTCTGCGCGCCGCACGGGGCAACGCCCATGCCGTGCGCGGGCGCATCACCGCCGACATGTGGGAAAACCTCAACGCCACCTGGCTGGAAATGCGCAGCATCGCCGCCGGCGGGCTGGCGCGCCATGGCATCAGCCACTTCTGCGATTGGGTCAAGCAGCGTTCGCACCTGTTTCGCGGGGCGACGTCCGGCACCATCATGCGCAATGACGCCTACCGGTTCATTCGCCTGGGCACCTTCGTCGAGCGCGCCGACAACACCTTGCGCCTGCTGGATGCGCGCTACGAGATGTTCGGCGAGGAATCGGAGGAAGTCAGCGACTTGTCGGCACGCGGTTATTACCAGTGGAGCGCCCTGCTCCGCGCCCTGTCGTCATTCGAGGCGTACACGGAGCTGTATCCGAATGCGCTGAATGCACGCTCGGTCTCGGAGTTGCTGCTGTTGCGCAGTGATGTGCCGCGTTCGTTGCATGCCTGTATCGAGGAACTGAGCCACATTCTGGCGGACTTGCCAGGCAGTTATGGGCGCACCGCGCAGCGCTTGGCCGCCGAGTTCGAAGCGCGGCTGCGCTATACCGGGATCGACGAAATCCTCGAAGCAGGCTTGCACAGCCGCCTGACGGAATTCATCGACACGGTACGCGAATTGGCGCGGGCGATTCACCGCTCGTACCTGGAGGTGGTTTAGACACCGAGGAGCGCGTGCTTTCGCTCGCGGTATTCCCGCGGGGAGCAGTTCATCAGGCGCTTGAAGGCACTGCTGAATGCGCTGTCCGACTGATACCCGAGTGACTGGCCGATACAGGAAACACTCCTGGCAGACGTGTTCAAGGCCTGTAACGCCAGGTGCATGCGCCAGCGCGTCAGATACTCCTGGGGCGCCATTCCGACCCGCTGCTTGAAGTGCAGGGCAAAAGTCGAACGGGACTGGCTCGCGACACCGGCCATGTCGCTCAAGGTCCAGCGGCGTGCCGGCGCGGCGTGTATTTGCTGCAGTACCGGCGCCAACCGCGGATCGTTCAACGCCGCCAACCAACCGGTGGTAGTGGCGCCCATGGATGACTGATAGAGGCGCAGGATCTGCACCAACATCATTTGCGCCAGATGCTCGGTCATCAACGCCGCGCCTTGCATCGGGCTGGCATATTCCCGAGCCAGGCGATCCAGACACCAGCGCAACACGCTGGCCTGCTCGGACCTCGCACTGATACGCACCACCGGCGGCAACCCCTCCAGCAATAGACGGGCGTCGTCACCGTAGCTAAAGCGCCCGCCTATCAGGAACAGATCCACAGTCTCACCCAGGCGAGCGATCCCCCCCACGGCGTCACGGTACACCGCGCGCGCGTCAACGCCCTCCAGTGCAAGGTTGCTGGACAACCTCCAGGGACGGTTCTGCGTCAACAAAAAGCAATCGCCCTCGCTCAAGGGCATCGGTACGGGCATGCCCTCGACTTCCAGCCAACACTTTCCCTCCACCACGGCATTGAACTTGATGCCCTCCGGCGGTGGAAAATCCAGGGCCCAATCACCGCCAGCCTTGAGGCCGGCGAAATAGGACCGATGACTCTTTAACAGCGCCACCACGTCAGACAGGGTATCCATAAAAAAACTCCGGACGATCGCGACAGAAATACGGACTTTATGGCGTTTCGCGTCCGGCATCCAGGGGAGAACATAGCGGCTCCCCCTGGAGAACTCCCTATGATCAATAAACAACGCCCTATCGAGAGTGGATTCGACGGCACGACAACCGCTATGCAAGCGTTGGCGGGTAAAGATTTGCACGGTATGACTGCCATCGTCACCGGTGGTTATTCAGGCATTGGCCTGGAAGCCGTGCGCGTGTTGGCAGCCGCAGGTGCGCAGGTCATCGTGCCTGCACGGGACCCGCTCAAGGCCGAACGCAACCTCGATGGCATCGCCGGGGTTGAGTGGGGCAACCTGGATTTACTCGACTCGGCGTCCATCGACTGCTTTGCACGCAATTTCCTGGCGTCCGGGCGGGCATTACACCTATTGATCAATAGCGCCGGGATCATGGCCACGCCACTGCAACGCAACGGCAAGGGTGTGGAAGCGCAGTTCGCCACCAATCATCTGGGCCACTTTCAACTGACCGCGCGCCTGTGGCCGGCCTTGTGCGAAGCCGACGGTGCGCGGGTAGTGTCAGTATCGTCGCTAGGCCATCGGTTAAGCCCTATTCATTTCGACGACCCACAGTTTGAGCGACGCCCTTACGACAAGTGGGCCGCCTACGGCCAATCAAAGACGGCCAACGCGCTGTTTGCCGTGGCGCTGGATCAACGCGGTAAAGCACACGGCGTGCGTGCATTTTCCGTGCATCCCGGGGAGATCCTCACAGACCTGGTTCGCTACCTTGATAGGGACGACCTGGCGTTGATTGGAGCACTGGACGATTCAGGGAACATCCGTCCTGCCAAACATTACAAACGTCCCGAACAAGGCGCAGCGACGATGCTGTGGTGTGGTGTCAGCCCTTTACTGGAGGGTATGGGCGGCCTGTACTGCGAAGATTGTGAGGTTGCCGTGCTCTCTCAGGACGACACCAAACGCTCCGGCGTCCGCGCATGGGCCATCGATCCGGAGCAAGCCGAGCGGCTCTGGGCATTGAGCGCGCAATTGAGCGGCGTCACGCTTTAGTCGCTATCGCCCACCACCGAGGCAACAGCTGCCGCACCCGCGCTTCGCCGAACCGGTCATCGATCAACATCACCACGCCTTGGTCCTGCTGGCTGCGGATCACCCGCCCCGCCGCCTGCACGACTTTCTGAATGCCCGGGTACAAGTAGGTGTAGTCATAGGCGGAGCCGAAGATCGCGCCCATGCGCTGCTTCATCTGTTCGTTGACCGGGTTCAGTTGCGGCAGCCCCAGGGTCGCGATGAACGCGCCGATCAAGCGCGCACCGGGCAGGTCGATGCCTTCGCCAAACGCGCCGCCCAGCACCGCAAAACCGACGCCCTGGCTGTGTTCGGTGAACTGTTCGAGAAACGCCCGGCGCTCGGCTTCGGCCATGCCGCGTGACTGCTGCCACAGTGCGATGTGCGGGTGTCGCTCGGCGAGTAACAGCGCCACTTGTTGCAGATAATCGAAACTGCTGAAGAACGCCAGGTAATTACCCGGTTGGTGAGCGAACTGCTCGGCGATCAATTCAACGATGGGCTCCAGCGAGGCCTGGCGATGCACGAACCGGGTGGAGACCTCATCGACAATCCGCACCCGCAACTGCGCGGCATTGAACGGTGATTCCACGTCGACCCAGGCAGTGTCCGCCGGCAGGCCCAGCAGGTCGGCGTAGTAATGGCGCGGGCTGAGTGTGGCGGAAAACAACACGCTGCTGCGCGCCGCCGTCAATCGTGGGCGGATGAATTCGGCGGGCACCACATTGCGCAGGCACAAGGTGGAACTGCTGCGCTTGCCGCGCAACTGACGCAGGCTGATATCAAAGATGAAATGTTCGTTGAACAGCTCGGCGACCTTGGCAAATTGCAGTGCCTCAAAATAGAACGCCTGCAGATCGCCATTGAGTGCTTCGGGGTGGTCGTTGAAATAGTCGCCCATGGCGCTGGCGCAAAGGCTCAGGGCCTGGAGCATTTTGTCGGGTCTGGCCGCGTAGGCCTGATACGGCGCGAGTTGGTCCTTGTGCAACGCGTTCCACTCACGATTCAAGCGCTGCAAGGGTTTCTTCAACGGCTCCGGCGCCGTATCGCGCACGGTCTTGAGGGTGTACTGATCAAGGCTGGCGCTGTACATCGAACGTGCGCGCTCCACCAGGTTATGGGCTTCGTCCACCAGCACCGCGACGCGCCACTGGTTGAGTTGGGCCAGCCCGAACAACAGCGCGCCAAAGTCGAAATAGTAGTTGTAGTCGGCGACCACCAGGTCGCTCCAGCGCGCCATTTCCTGGCTCAGGTAATACGGACAGAGGCCGTGCTCCAGGGCGACCTCGCGCAAGTTGTGTTGGTCGAGCAGGCGCACCTTGGCGGCCGCGATACGCGCGGCGGGCAAGCGGTCGTAGAAACCCTTGGCCAGCGGGCAGGATTCGCCGTGGCAGGCCTTGTCCAGGTGTTCGCAGGCCTTGTCCCGCGCCACCAGCTCCAGCACGCGCAGCGGCAGTTCGGGACTGCTGGCATACAGCACTTGCGCGGCGTCGAGGGCCAGCTTGCGACCCGGGGTCTTGGCGGTGAGGAACAACACCTTGTCCAGTTGCTGGGGCGCCAAGGCCTTGAGCATGGGGAAGATCGTGCCGACGGTTTTGCCGATGCCGGTGGGCGCCTGGGCCATCAGGCAGCGGCCGGTGCTGACGGCCTTGTACACCGACTCTGCGAGGTTGCGCTGGCCGGGGCGAAAGGCGCTGTGGGGGAACGCCAGGGCCTGTGCGGCGCGGTTGCGGGCGTCGCGGTGCTGCATCTCCTGGCGGGCCCAACCGAGAAACAACGCGCATTGCCGGTTGAAGAAACATTGCAGATCGGCGGCCGCAAAGCGCTGGTTCAGCGAGGTTTCGCCCTCGCCGACGATATCGAAATACACCAGCGCCAAATCGATGTGCGCAAGCCCGAGCTTCTGGCACATCAACCAGCCGTAGACCTTGACCTGGGCCCAATGCAATTGCCGATGGTTGGCGGGCTGGGCGTCGAGGTCGCCGCGATAGGTCTTCACCTCTTCGAGGCGGTTGCTGTCCGGGTCGTAGCCGTCCGCCCTGCCCCGCACCTTGAGTTCCTCGTACTCGCCTTCCAGGACCACTTCGTTCTGGTAGTGCGCGCTGCGCCGCGAGGCGACCGTGCGATGGCCGGCGATGCCTTCCTGGGCGCTGGGCGACGGGGTAAAACGCAGGTCGAGGTCGCCGACCTTGGCCGTGAACTCACACAGTGCGCGCACCGCCACGGTGTAGCTCAAGCGGACTGCGCCCAGCGCACATAGCAGACGGTGACCGGCATCTGGTACTCGCCACAGAACTCCAGCCAGCGCAGTTGGTTGTCTTGCAGGCGATCGCCGGGGCCTTTGACTTCGATCATGCGGTAGGTTTTCTGCGCGGGCCAGAACTGGATCAGGTCCGGCATACCCGCGCGGTTGGCGCGAATATCCAGCAGCAGCCGCTCGAACCAGCAACGCAAGTGTTCGGCGGGCAAGCATGCCAAGGCCTGCTCCAACAGTTCTTCACTGAGCAGGTTCCAGAAGACAAAGGGTGACTGGATGCCCCACTTGTCCACGTACCGTTGGCGGATGGTGTGTTTGTAGCGGTCATCCTGCAGTTGCTCGAGACAGGCGGCAAACAGTGACGCACGACGCTGATGGAAGTCTTCGCTGTGCAAATCCGCCGGCCCGCGCTGGAACGGGTGGAAAAATGCCCCCGGCAGCGGCGCGAAGATCGCCTCCCAGCACAGCAGGCCGAACAGCGAATTGATCAGGCCGTTTTCGACGTAGTACACCGGCGCATCGGGCTCGCTCAGATGCGCCTGCACGCAATACTCCACCGCCATCGAGGGCGGCGGCGGCGGGAGCGCCAGGTCCAGGCGCGTGACGTCCCGAGGCTTGGCCTTGGGCACGGCTGGCGCGCCCAGCTTGCGCCGCAGGCGCGGCAACACTCGCAGCAGGTGTTGCTGCTCGGCGGGGCTTTCCGGGGCCTCGTGGGCGGCACATGCCAGGGCCATGGCCTGGGCGTAGTCTTCCTGGCGCTCCAGCACGCGAATCAAGCGTGCGCGCGCGCCGGGATAAGTACAGGCCCGGTAGATCTGCTCGGCCAACGCCAACTCGGCACTGCGCTCGCAAGACTGGCCGACCTGGAACAACAGCTTGGCCCGGCGTTTTTCCAGCCAGGGGTTGTCGGTCTGCAACGTAGCGATCTGCGCCAGCACGCTGTCCAGCGCCTGCGCGGACTCAAAGGCTTGCTGGCACTGATGCAGGAACAGAAACCCCAGCACGTCATCGCGGCTGCGCAAACCACGGGACTGTGCGCAAAACTCGACTTTTTCGTAGGTATAGATGCCCAGGTCCGCCAGCACGAACTCCGACCAGTCCTGATGCAGGTTGCCGAAGAACATCAAGCGCAAGCGATCACACAAGTCCATCACAGTGACGCTGTAGAGCACGTCATCCAGCTCGGGGCACCAGTGGGCAAAGCAGCGACGCTCATCGAACTGCGGCGCCAGTTGCTCGAGCCAATCGGCCTTTTTGCCCTTGGGCTGCTCGATCCACGGCTGGAACGCGCCCAGCAACTCGCCCTTTTGCAGCAACCCGAACAGTTCGTCAAAGCCCAGCAGGCACTGATCATCCACCCAACCCAAAGCCTTCAGCGGACGCGCTGCCGCATGAGCGCAGCCGATCTCCGGGTAATTGAGCTTGCCCGCTCGAAAATGCACGCCCTTGCGCATCACCAGACGTACCAGTAATGCCTGGGACGCCTGCGGCAACCTGTCGAATTGCTGAATGAAATGCGCTTCTTCAGCATCGAGCAGATCAGCATAGCGTTGTGCCAGCCAATCCAGCACCTGACGGAAGTTATGCAGGTAATACAGGGGGTTTTCGAGGGTTTCGGGCATGGTCCGCAGCGATTAAATACTGGTTATGCATACAGAGTGCCGCCGCTGACGCGTTGTTGCAATCGGTAATAGATAAATGGCGCACGCAACTTTTTGCGTAAAAGTGATCAGATAGGGGAATTGATGGCGTAACATTTATGGCCCGCTGCCTCAGGCCGCGGGACTTTTCAGGGTTAAGGTAAGGGTTATGAACATGAAGAATTTGGGTCTGCCACTGGTTGCACTCACTTTTCTGGTATTGGCCGGTTGCGCGACGCAAACCGTAGTGACATTGCAGAACGGCACGCAGTATTTAACCAAAGACACGCCGAAGACCAAGACCGCCGACGGCTTCTATGAATTCACCGACATCGCCGGCAAGCGCATCCGCGTCAGAGCCGATGATGTGGCCACGGTTCGCAAGGAAGACTGATCCCACCCTGCATCCCTCATCAAACATGTGGGAGCCCGCTTGCTCCCACCCTTTGAACCGCGTGCCAACGCGGTTTCAACCGATCACGACACCCTCCCCCGACCAGTTACTCACCCCCACCAGCGTCACCGAGTCCGCGCCAAAACTGATCACCGTATCGCCGCCCACCGCCTTGGCGTGCTCGCGATAATCCAGGCTGCCCTGCACATCCGTGAACACCAGTTTGTCGCTCGATTGATAGCCGATCACCCGATCCTGGCCAAACGGCCCGCTGAACAGAAAGGTGTTATGGCCACTGTTGTCGCGAAGGGTGTCGTTGCCCTTGCCGCCTTCGATGAAGTCCGCGCCCTTGCCGCCCTGGATCAGGTCATTACCGTCACTGCCGATGATGAAGGTGTTGCCCTTGTGCGGCTCGGCATTGCGGTTGAGGTCCTGCACCCAGGTGGTAGCCCGCGCCGGGTCGGACAGGTTGGCGACAATCACCGTCGAGTCCCGGCTCATCTGGTCGTAGAACCCGGATTCGAGCACGCGGGTCATGCCGTCGCCATAGCCGCTGGGCAAATGCGACACCCAGGTCGGCAGGTTGGCAATGGAAAACGGCAGCACGTTCCACAGCGTCGAGGCGTAGTGATCGTTGAAGCTGACGATGTTGTCGGTGGTCGATTCATGGGGTTTGTCATGCACGCCCAGGGACGACAGGTTGAAGGATGAACCGTCCAGCGCACGGAATACCGGGTCGTTTTCATAGCCGATGTTCAACACCTTGTCGCCGGCGCTCTGGGTCGGCGACGCGTAGGCCACATAGTTGGCGTCCTTGTAGAACCCCGACCATCGCTGGTCGCTCAACTCCGCCAGGCTGTTGACCGCCAGCCCGCCGAGGCTGTGGCCGCTGACCAGCACGTCGGAACCGCTCAGGCCATGGGCACCGGCATACTCGGCAACCACCTTGAGCAAACCGCCGAAGGCTTCGCCGGCGTAGTTCTTCGCGTAATCCCTGGGGCCCAGGGCGGCGAGCAGATCGCTGAGCAGATCACCGATGGAATCGCTGATCAGGCTTTCCCGCGGCCCCGACGTGCCGCGAAAGCCGATGCCGATTTCGAGCAGTCGACCGGCGTCATCGTACTTGCCCAGCACTTCGGCCTGCGCGGTGGTGTAGCCAGCCTTTTCACCGAAAAACGTGCCCCGGGCGTCCACCTTGCCAGCGTAACCCAGGGTGCTCGCGCTGAGCGGCGTCCATCCGGCGTGTTGCAGCGCTTCCAGGGCGGCCTTTTCCGAATCGGGATTCCACGGGATACCGGGAATCACGCCTTGGGAGTCGGCACCACCGAGCAATGCACCGACCAGCGTCGCCGGCAGGCCAACGCCCAAGCCGTGGTGCTGATAGCCCACCGCAAAGCCGTTATCCAGGTTGTGGTAGGTATACAGCGTGATCGCCATCGCATCGGCGAACAGCGCCTTGGAACCCTCGGTGCCAAGGTTTTTATAATCAAAGATTCCCATCGGTAGTGCCTCTCTGTTGTTGGAGTTGTCGAGAAAGCGCAATGACGTCCCAGGTGCTGCTACGGCTGCTTGCCCACCGGCCCAAAGGCCTCATCGACTTGCGCCAGGTCGGTATCGCGCAGGTTGCCGGCGTAGTAGTGCAATTTGGTCCAGGCCATCAGGTAGTCGTAACGCGCCTGGGCCAGGTCGCGCCGGGTGCTGTAGAGCTGCTGCTCGGCGTTGAGCGCATCGAGGTTGACCCGCTCGCCGCCGAGGATGCTTTGCCGGGTCGACACCACCAGCGCCTCGGCCGAGGTCAGGGCTTTCTGGTAGGCGCGCAGCTTGCTCACGCCCGACAGGCAGGCGCTGAACTGGCGACGCAGTTCGATCAGGGTTTCGCGGGTCTTGCCTTCCAGCTCGTATTCGGCCTGCTCCATGGCGCGGCTGGCCTGGCGCGTGGAGGCGGAGACAGCGCCACCGGCATACAACGGCAGGCTGACTTCGACGCCGATGGTGTTGGTGTCGTAGCGCTGGTTGTAGGTGTTGCCGCTGTCGGATTCCTGCTGGCGCGAACTGGCATACGCGGTGATCTTCGGCAAGTGCCCGGCACGGTTGCGCTCCACTTCATAACGCGCCACTTCCAGGGCCTGGCGTTGCGAGGCCAGCGTCGGGTTGTTGCTGATCGCCAGCGCGTGCCAGGTGTCGTAGTTGGCCGGCGTCAGGCTGAAGGCGGCGAAGCGCTGATTGAGCGGCGCGAGGTCGTGGATGTTGACGCTCTGCACGCCGATCAGCGCGCCCAACGCTCTTAACGAGGCGTCCTGTTCATCCAGCGCCTGGATTTCTTCGGCGGTGGCCAGCTCATAGCGCGACTCGGCTTCAAGGATGTCGGTGCGCGTGCCCTCGCCCTGCTGGAACAGGTGCTGGTTCTGCTGAAACTGCTGCTCGAAGGCGTTTTTCTTGGCGCGGGCGATCTCGATCTGGTCTTGGGCGAACAGCGCTTGGGTGTAATAGCTCAACACCCGCACCAACAGCGCCTGGCTCTTGTCGCGAAAACTTTCATCGGCAAACAGCGCCTGGGCCACGCCCTTGCGGTAGTTGGCATAGGCTTCGTAGTCGAACAGCGGCTGCTGCAGGCTGAAGGTCGAGCCGTAGCTGTTGTAATTGCGCGCGTCGCGATAGCTGCCGCCACGCCCGTCAGGCAGGTGGGCTTCGGAATTATTGCGCCCCTTGTTGTAGTTGTAGGACAGCCGCGGCAGCAACCCGGCGCGGCCGATGGTGCGGTTTTCCAGGCCGGCGTCGCGTTCCTTGAGCGCGCCGAGGAACACCGGATCGTTGCGCAGAGCCTGCTCGTACACATCGAACGGGCCCATGGCGGCCTGGGCAGGCGCACAGCTCAACAGCACGGCAATGAACAGCGGTTTCATGTTCATTCCTCGGTCAACGCAGAGCCGGCGCGGTCGAGCAGCGGCTTGAACAGGTAATTGAGCAACGAGCGCTCGCCGGTACGCACGAACATCTCGGCGGGCATGCCCGGCTTGATCACCAGGCCGTGGAGTGTTTCCAGCGCGGCCTCGCTGACGCTGGTGCGCAGCACGTAGTACGGCGCACCGGTTTTTTCGTCGAGCAGTTGGTCGGCGGAAATCAGGCTGACCTGTCCCGGCACACGCGGGGTACGGCTCTGGTTGAACGCGGTGAACAGGATGTCGACCGGCAGGTGGGTGCCGACCTTGTCCACCAGGTGGACCGGCAAATGCCCCTCGACTTCCAGCCGCGTGCCCTGTGGCACGATCTCCAGCAAGGTCTCCCCGGCACGCACCACCGCGCCTTCGGTGTGGACGCCGAGGTTGACCGCAATGCCATCGGCCGGCGCGTTGATTTCGCTGTGTTGCAGGTCGAACCCGGCGGACGTGAGTTGCTGCTCCAGGGTCAGGCTGCGCAGTTGCGCGTCAGCCAGTTGGCTGCGCACTTCCTTCTGGTATTCGTCGCTGTGCTGCTGCAGTTTGAGCCGCGATTCGAGGATGCCCTGCTCCACTCGGCCGCTTTCGCCGGTGTTCTGCGCCAGGTCCTGTTGCACCTGGGACAGCTGGCGCTGGTACTCCATCAAACGGTTGCGCGGGATGTAGCCATTGTCGGCCAGGGGCTGCAGATTGCTCAGTTGATCGCGCAGGGATTGAGCCTGGGCGCTCAGGTCGCTGCGTGCGCGGCGCATGCCATTGAGCTGCGCCGTGGCGCCGTCGATATTCGCGCGAATCCCCGCCTGTTCACGGGCAAAGGCTTCGCGGCGGCTGCTGAACAGTTGGCGCTGGCCTTCGAGCACCAAGGCCAGCGCAGGGTCCGGGGCGGTGCTGAGTTCGGCGGGAAACACGATGGCCGCGCGATTGTCGCGCTCGCTCTGCCAGCGCGCCACACTGGCCCAGGCCAGGCGGTACTGCGCTTGCAGCGATTGCACATCGGCCTGGTTCTGGGTCTGGTCGAGACGAAACAGCGGCTGGCCCTGTTTGACCGTCTCACCTTCGCGCACCAGGATCCGGCTGACCACACCGGAGCTGAAGGTCTGCACGGCCTTGCGCTTGCCCGAGACCACCACGGTGCCCTGCACCGGAATGCCCTGGTCCAGCGGCGCCAGGCTGGCCCAGAGGAAAAACCCACCGGCGCCGACCACCGTCAGCCACCAGCCCAGACGCACGAAAAAAGCGGCGTCGCGTTGTTCCACAGTGAGCATGCTCATGCGCCTGGATTCCTTGCGGTTTGATACTGACGACTGAAACTGACGCCGGTTTTTTCCTGCGTCGCCGCCTGCTGGCCGGACAACGCGCGCAGCACGTCCTGGCTCGGCCCAAACGCTTGCAGGTGGCCTTCGTTGAGCACCAGCAACTTATCGGCCTGGGCCAGGGCCGAAGAGCGGTGGGTGACGAGAATCACGCTGCTGCCCTGGGCCTTCAACTGCACGATGGCGCTGGCCAGCGCGGCTTCACCGACGGTGTCGAGGTTGGAGTTGGGTTCGTCCAGCACGACCAGCCGCGGCCCGCCATACAGCGCACGCGCCAGGGCCACCCGTTGCTTCTGGCCGCCGGACAGGCCGCCGCCGTTGTCGCCCAACACGGTGTCGTAGCCTTGCGGCAGGCGCAGAATCAATTCATGCACGCCGGCCTGTTGCGCCGCCTGGACCACTTGCGCCGGGTCGGCATCGCGAAAGCGCGCAATGTTGTCGGCGATGCTGCCGCTGAACAGTTCGATGTCCTGGGGCAGGTAACCGATGTGCGGGCCAAGATCGTCACGGTCCCAGCGATGGATATCCGCGCCATCCAGGCGCACGGTGCCGGCCAGGGTTGGCCATACGCCCACCAGCACCCGCGCCAGCGTGGACTTGCCGGACCCCGACGCGCCCAGCACCCCCAGCACCTCGCCGGCGCCCAGGTGGAAACTGACCTGATGCAGCGTCGCCAGGCGTCGACCCGGCGGGCCGGCGCTGACCTGCTCGAAACTCACCTGGCCCTTGGGGGCGGGCAAGGCCATCGGCTCGACGTCCGGCGCAAATTCGCGCAGCAGTTGGTCAAGCCGCTGATAGGCCAGCTTGGCCGAACTCCACTGCTTCCACACGGCAATCAACTGGTCGATCGGGCTGAGCACCCGCCCCATCAGGATCGAACCGGCGATCATCATCCCGGCGGTCATCTCGCCCTTGATCACCAAGAATGCGCCCAGGCCGAGCACCAACGATTGCAGGCACAGGCGCAGGGATTTGCTCAGCGCGGTGATCACCGAGCCGGTGTCGCTGGCCGCGTTCTGCAAGCCCAGGAACTGCGAATGCACGGCAAACCAGCGCTGGCGCAACGCGCCGAGCATGCCCATGGCCTGGATGGTTTCGGCGTTGTGCAAATGGCTGGTGGCCAGTTGGCTGGATTGCTGGGAGTAACCGCCAGCCTCAGCCAGGGGCTTGTTGGTCAGGTATTCATTGAGGCAGGCCAGGCCGATCAGCAGCAAGGCCCCCGCCGTGGCCAGCACGCCCAGCCACACGTTGAACAGGAAAATCACCAACAGATAGATCGGAAACCACGGCGCATCAAAAAACGCGAACAGCGCCGGCCCGGTGATGAACTGGCGCAGATGGGTCAAATCTGCCAGGGACTGCCCGGCATGCCCCTGGCCGCGTTGCAGGTTGCGTTCGAAGGCAGCTTTATACACGCGCAAGTTGAAGCGCCGTTCCAACTGGCTGCCGATGCGGATCACGATAAAACTGCGGATGACTTCCAGGCTGCCGATAAAGGCGAAGAAACCGACGACCATCAGCGTCAACATCACCAGAGTGGTTTCATTCTGGGAGGACAGCACGCGGTCATACACTTGCAGCATATAAATGGATGGCACCAGCATCAGCAGGTTAATTAATGCAGTGAAACAGCCAACGCTGATCAAAATACTTTTATATTCACCCAGCGCCTTGAATAAAGGCGCAATAACAGGGGGCTTCGCCATGGTGTTTGATCTTCCTTGAACCCAATGACCGGCAATAGTTGCCCCAGCCCCTGAATAAGCGGCGGCCAACTATTAAATTCGAGTTATAGCGTTATAACTAAAAACTAAGGTATTCGTTGCAATGTCACGATATCGCCAGATGGCGTGCGCGCCTGGTATTCACCGTCGCGCTGACGATTCAAGTGGGTAATCCCGGAACCTTCGGCATTCATCAACCAGATCCCGTCCGGCGTCGGCGACCATGTCAGGGGTTTGTCTCCCAGCCATTGCTCGACGCAGGCCACATCGCCCCCCACCGCGGTGGCTTGCTCCAGCAAATCCAGGGCACAGACCTGATCCTGTCGGTGCAGTTGCCAATGTCCGGCCAACTGCGCGGTGGTGGGTAAAACGAGACTGCTAGCCATTGCGTGGGCTCCTGCCGACACGAACAACACCTGTAGGACACAGGCGATCAAATGCACAAAACGCGGCATGTGTATGCCCCTCCTGGAAGCGCGGCGCCACAACGCCGCGCCGGTGCATCAGGCCACGATGTCGCTGACCGCTGCCTGGCCCACGGTGGTGACGAGGAAATCCGCCACGCCGTGCCCGGAGAAGTCCACAGCCAAGGTACCCAGGTGGGTGCCCGAGGCATAGCTCAATACTGCGTCGCCGGCATGCCCGGTGAACGCGTTGACGAAGCTCAGGCCCGCACCTTTGGTGATGCCGCTCAGGTCGATCTTGTCGGCGCCGCTGGTGAAGTCAAAGATCTTGTCCGCCGCACCTGGCTTGGAATCGGAACTGGCACCGAACACAAAGGTGTCGTTGCCGGCGCCGCCCCACAGTTGGTCGGCACCGCCAGCGCCGTAGATGAGGTCGTTGCCGGCCCCGCCCTTGATCAGGTTGGCGGCATTGTTGCCGATGATCAGATCGTTGCCCGCGCCGCCGAAGGCGTTTTCCACGGTGACGCCCTTGGCGATGGACACGTTGCCCACCAGGCCGCCAACGTCGGAGAACGAGGTCTCATTGAGGTTGATCTTCTGGTTCTGGGTAAAACCGGAAAAATCCAGGGTGTCGTTGCCGCCGCCGTCCCAGACCGAAAATACCAGCTTGTCGGCGTTGGCGGTGGCGCTGAGGAAATCACGCCCGGTGTTGGAGTTGAAGCCGTAGGTGGTGTCGCCAGCGCGGGTGGCGTAGTTCGCGCCGTAAAGCTTCTGGATCGCCGCGATATCGTCGATCAACGGCCCGGAGGCATAGGCCTCGACCCCGCCCTTGCTGAAGTTCTGGTTGGTGTTGCTCTCGCTCCAGTAACTCATGAGGCTGTAGCCGCGCGTGTCCTGTCCATAGGTCGCGTCGTTGTAGGTCGGGTTGCCGTTCCCGGCGTTGTAGTCGCCGGGGTGAGCCAGGCCCAGGGTATGACCGATCTCGTGGGTCAGGGTCTGCCGGCCGTAGTTGTTCAGGTCCGGGGTCTTGTTGGGTGTGTAGCTGCTGTTGGTCAGGTACCACGAGGTGCCGTCGTAGCCCGCGCCGGTGCCGGGCAGGTAGGCGAAGGCCGCCGCGCCGTCCTGGCCGCCGCTGTAGTTGCCGAAGGTCATATGCCCATCGCCGCCGCTGGCCTTCTCGGTGAAGGCAACGTTGGCGACATCCGACCAGGACTGCATGGCCAGTGCGGCCTGGGCTTTCTGCTGGCTGTTGAACTGGCTGAAGCCCGAGATGCCATGCTTGTTCAGCGTGCTCGAGGAGGCCGAGGTCAGAAAGGTGTAGGTCAGGTCGATCTTGCCGTTGCCGTCGACGTCCCGGTACGCGGCGCCGTCGCGCAGCAGCTGGGTGGCGGCCTGGTCAACGGAATAGGAGGGTTTGCCATTGATCGTGAGGTTGCCGCCACGGTCGTACAGATGGCTGAAACTATCGATTTGCGTATACGCAGTGCTGGCTTGCGCGGCAGACACAATAGCCTGGTCTTTTACTTTTGACATAAACGTACTTCCTTGTGTGCAAGTGCATCAGTCTTGGGTCGATAGGAACCCCGCTGGCGAGATCGTCCTATCACTCGCCTCTTTTGAAGGCGTCACGAAACTGACACAACTTGAAATCTTTCGTCTACATCTATTTACGCAGTGAAAACCGACAAGCCGGCAACTTAAGCAAGTCGCGTGCAATGTTTGTAGGGGGTTAGTTGCTTTTGTCCGACAAAAAGCGCCGCGCTGTTATTTAAATATTAAATAGCGGTAAAGCCGCTCAACTTGAGCGGCGCACTTGTTTAGATGGATCCAATATATTGTCACGGTGTCATTCGCCGCATTAAAGAGCCAGCATCTTTATAAATACACCGGATTATCGGCAGCTGTTCCAGCCCGTCTCGCGCAATGCCTGCAACAGTGTTTCGCCGTCCAGACCCGGCACCCGCACCCCGTCGTCGGTGGTCATGCTCTCACCGGCCAGCATGGCGTTGACGATCGCCTCCTCCACTGCCTCCGCCGCGGCGAGGAACAGCGGGGACATATGATCGTTATTGACCATCTGCACCGCGCTGCTGAACGCCAGGTCCTTGCGCCCATAGTCCGCCGGGGGCAGCGCCTGATTGCCGGTGGCGAAGGCCAGGAACAGGTCGCCGCTGGAGTCCTCGGTGCCGCCGCCGGTGCGCGCAATGCCGATGGACGCGCGTTGCGCCAGGCGCCGGCATTGATGGGGCAGCAACGGCGCGTCGGTGGCCAGGATCACCACAATCGAGCCCATGCCCGGCGTGCCCCGCTCGGCGAACGGCGATGGGATCGTCATCAACTGCCGGCCCACCGGGTAGCCGTCAACCCGCAGTTCCTGGCGCTTGCCATGGTTGGCCTGCACCAGCACGCCGACCGTCCAGCCGCCCTGCTCCGCCGGCAACCGGCGCGACGCGGTGCCGATGCCGCCCTTGAATTCATGGCAGATCATCCCGGTGCCGCCGCCCACTGCACCTTCCTGTACCGGACCACTTTCGGCGTGGTCCAGCGCCTCGCGCACATGCGCAGGCTTGACGTGCTGGCCCCAGATATCGTTCAGCAGGCCGTCGTAGGTTTCCATCACCACCGGCATGCACCAGTACACGGCCGGGTCCGCCAGACGCTCGCGCTCCAGGGCAATCAGGGTGTCGCGCACAATGCCGAGGCTGTGGGTGTTGGTGATCGCCAATGACGTGGTCAACAGCCCTGCTTCGCTGATCCACTCCAGGCCCGTGGCGTCGCCATTGCCGTTGAGCACGTGATACCCGGCAAAGCACGGCTGCTGCCGCGCCTCGCCGGCACGCGGCTGGACCACTGTGACGCCGGTACACACCTGTTTACCGTCGACGCGGGTCTTGAGCGTGCTGTGGCCGACCCGGACGCCGGGAACATCGGTGATGGCATTCAACGCGCCGGGCGTGCCCAGCCCCAACGTGATGCCCAATTGACGTGCGCGCATAACCACTCCTTACAGTTTCTGATACGCCGGACTCAACCGGCCACTGATGCAATACAGAATCACCGACAGCGCCAGCAAGCCGATGATGACCATGATGTCGCGCACCGAAGCCTCCGCGATCAAGGTCATCAACAGATACCCGGCGCCCAGCACCGCCAGCAATGCCGGCAGCGGCCACAAGGGCATGCGATACGGATGTGCGCGCTCACGCAGCAGCACCCGGCTCATCAGCGCACTCAAGGCCACGATCAGGTACACCAGCATGATCAGCAGCACACTGAACGAGGTGAGGTCCGCCAGGTTGGAGCTGAAACTCAGCAGCGCCGAAGGGATCGCCAGGAACAGCGTCGCCAGCCAGGGCGAATCCCAGCGCGGGTGAATGCGCGTGAACAGTTTGTTGATGGTCGGCGTCCACAGCGCATCGCGGCCGCTGCTGAATACCACGCGGCCGATCTGGATCACGATGGCGACGATGGCGTTGAACACCGAGAGGAAGATCCCGGCACTGACCAGGCGTGACAAGGTTTCGTTGCCATGGCTGGTCAGCAGGTAGCCGATGGGGTCGGGGCTGCTGATCATCGCACTCAGCGACGGCGCGCCGATCAGCAGCGCCGTGATCGGCACCAGTTCGATCACCACCACCAGCCCCAGGGACCACAACACCGCTTTGTGTACGCCCTTGCCGCCGCATTTCATGTCTTCGGCCAGCAGCACTGCCGGCCCGTAGCCATTGAAGGAGAACAGGCCGATGCCGACCGCGCCGATCACCAGGGCCCAGGGCGCCAGGTGCAACATGCCGTTTTCGACGATCTGCGGCTGAAACAGCACGCTGACCGGCTGCACCGGATGGCCGAAGCCGAGGAACACGATCACCAGCAAGGCCGCCACTTCCAGCAGCAGGCAAGTGCCGGTGATCCAGGCATTGAGCTTGATATTGAGGATGCCCAGGGCGTAACTGCACACCACAATGACCAGCGCAACGGTCTGGGCATCGAACCGGGTGCCCAGGGCGTTATTCAAGTAGGTCGCCGCGCCCGTGGCCAGTACCGGTGGGATAAACAGCAACATCACCAGTACCGTCAGGAACGTCGCATAGCCCGCCATGCCGCCGAATACCCGCTTGGCATACACATATTCACCGCCAGCGCTGTTGTGGGCGCGGCCCAGTTCGGCGTAGCAAAAGGCGAACATCAGCGCGAGCAAGGCGGCCATGACAAAGGCCAGGAACACGCCGCTGCCGGCCTGTTGAATGGCGAACGGGGCGATCACGAACACCGAACTGGCGGGCGTCACCGCCGAAACGGTAATGGCCACCACATCGAAGACGCTCAGGGTGGGCTTGAGCACGCCGTCAGGCGCGGGGGAAGCACTCATATCGTTATCCTCTGTCGTTGTTTTTTGTGTGAGGCAGAAACGAAAAGTCTGAAAGTCGTGGGATATGTTTCCCACTCAATGATCGCGAAGTTAAAGCCAGAGCTGTTGTCAGCCAATTCCCCTATTGGCGTACTCCCCTTGACGACACCCGGCAAAAGCCGAACCCTTGGCCGATCTTTTGATGAGGGGAACCTGTGACATGAGCCTGTTCAGGGAAGTCGGCATGCATGCGGGGCTGGGGCGTACCCTGTCACAGATCGGCAGCGAGCGATTCTGGAAACAGCTGGTGCTGTTGTTGCACCAATGCCTGCCGTTCGATAACGCCCTGGCGATTTTCTACCCGCTCGACGGCCTGCCCCAGGCCCTGGAGGAATACGACGCCCAGCCCAGCAGCAAACCGGCGTCGATGCTGGTGTACCTCAACGGCCTGTACGTGCTTGACCCGTTTTTCCAGGCCTGTCGCGAAGGGTATGCCAGCGGCGTGTACCGCCTGGAGGAAGTGGCGCCGGACCATTTCCGCCAGAGCGAATACTTCCTCAATTACTTCCACGACAACGTGCTGGAAGACGAGGTGCAATTCATCCTGCAACTACCTGGCGCGGGCACGTTGTCGCTGTCACTGGGCATGCAGCGGCGCTTCAGTGCTGAAGAAACCGGGCTGCTGACCACCTTGGCGGCGTGGGTGCTGCCGTTGATGCAGCAGCATTGGCAGCAAAGCACCCAGCGTGTACCGGCAGCGCAGGCGATGGCCAGCCAGATTCGCGATGCGCTGAGCCATTTCGGCTGCGGCGTGCTCTCGGACCGCGAACTGGAAGTCGCCCGCCTGGTACTGCGCGGGTTCTCCTCCAAGGCCATGGCCGAACGCCTGAATATCTCGCCGGATACGGTCAAAGTGCATCGCCGGCATCTGTACGCCAAGCTGGATATTTCTTCGCAGCCGGAGCTGTTCTCGTTGTTTATCCAGTCGTTGGGGCATGACCTGGAAAACCCCTGAATCCAAATGTGGGAGGGGGTTTGCGTCCTCCCACATCAGTTCTTCAGCGCCCGGTACGAATGGTGTTCCACACCCGCGTGCGAACCCGGTCGATATTCAGCGGCATCGCTTCCAGCGCGAACAACTTGCCCATCATTTCCGCGCTTGGGTAGATCTTGGTATCGGCCTTGATTGCCGGGTCCACCAGGCTGTCCGCCGCACTGTTGCCGTTGGCGTAATGAACGGAGTTGGTGATGTCGGCCATCACTTGGGGCTCCAGCAAGTAGTTCATGAAGGCATACCCGGCCTTTTCATCCGGGGCGTCGGCGGGCATGGCCACCATGTCGAACCAGATCGCGGCGCCTTCCTTGGGGATCTGATAGCCGATGTTCACGCCATTCTTGGCTTCCTTGGCGCGGCTTTCGGCTTGCAGCACGTCGCCGGAGAAACCGACGGCCACGCAGATGTCGCCATTGGCCAGGTCACCGGTGTATTTCGAGGAATGAAAGTACGCCACGTAGGGGCGAACTTTCATCAGCAGCGCCTCGGCTTTCTTGTAGTCCTCAGGCTTCTTGCTGTGGGGTGGCAGCCCCAGGTAATTCAGAGCGATCGGCAACAATTCCGGGCCATTGTCGAGGATGGCCACCCCGCATTTGCTGAGCTTTTGCATGTATTCGGGCTTGAAGATCAGGTCCCAGGAATTCACAGGCGCGTTATCGCCCAGCACTGCCTTGACCTTGTCGATGTTGTAGCCGATGCCGGTGCTGCCCCACAGGTACGGGAAGCCGTGGGCGTTGCCCGGGTCGTTGTTTTCCAGGGCCTTGAGCAGCACCGGGTTGAGGTTCTTCCAATTGGGCAATTGGCTCTTGTCGAGCTTCTTCAGGGCGCCGCCCTGGATCTGCCGCGCCATGAAGTGGTTGGAGGGGAACACCACGTCATAGCCGGAGTTACCGGTCATCAACTTGCCGTCGAGGGTTTCGTTGCTGTCGTACACGTCGTAGCTGAAACCGATGCCGGTTTGTTTCTGGAAGTTCTTCGTGGTGTCCGGCGCAATGTAGCTCGACCAGTTGTAGATCTTCACCGTCTCGGCGGCCTGACTGATAGCGGCCACCAACATCAAGGGCAACAGGGCAATGGCTTTCATGGTTCGATTTCCTGGCGGTTTTAGGGCTGTTTTTATGGCAGGCGATCAAGGATCAAAGCGTTACAGGATCAATACATAGGTCTTGCGCACGGTTTCCTGGATATCCCAGGTTCCGCTGCTGTTGGCCGGCAACATCAGTGCATCGCCGGCTTGTAGGTGGACGATTTCACCGTCGTCAGGGGTGAAGGTGCAGCGGCCCTGGATAAAGTGGCAAAACTCCTGGGCTTTGATCTGCCGGCGCCAGCGGCCGGGGGTACAGGCCCAGATACCGGTTTCGACGCCGTCGCTGCGCTCGACGCTCAAGCTTGACGCCACGGCGATCGGCTCGCCCAGGGGCACGGCGACCGGTGACGAATCCGGCAGATGGGCATTCAGCGCGTCTTTGAATTGAGTGATGCTCATGGGGCTACCTGTGTGAGTGGAACGGCTCAGTGCATGAAACTTTCCATGAACCCGGCCACGCCGATCGCCAACTTGCGGCGCCAGGGCGCGGTATTGGGGTTGGCCAATACCTGGTCCTCATGGACAAAACTGCGAATGATCGCGTTGTAGCCCAGCCAGCGGCACGGCTCCGGCTCCCAGGCCTTGAGCGCCTCCAGGCCACGCTCGCGGATCACCCAGGGTTGATGGGTCAACGGCGTCTCCTGGCCCAGGATCAGGTCGGCCAGGGTGCGGCCGCCCAGGTTCGTGGCACCGACGCCCTCCCCGCCGTAGCCGCCGGACAGTGCGATGCCGGTGGCGTGATGGCAGAGCATGTGCGGTCGGAACTGGCGCGACATGCCGAGGTTGCCGCCCCAGGAGTGGGTAATCCGCACGTTTTTCAACTGTGGGAACAGCTCGCCGAACAGGTAGCGACGCAGCGCCACTTCGCTGTCGGTCAAATCGAAGTCGTGGCGCAATTTGCCAGCAAACTGATAACCGCCACGGGCACCGAACACCAGACGGTTGTCGGCCGAGCGCTGGCCATAGGTGACCTGGCGGCTGCTTTCGCCGAAGGCCTGGCCATGCCTCAGGCCGATTTCGTCCCAGGTGCTGGCGGGTAATGGCTCGGTGGCGACGATCAGGCTTTGCACCGGCAGTTGGTAGCGACCCAACGGCGCCAAGGTGGTCGCGTAGCCCTCCACGGCCGGCACCACCCAGGCGGCACGCACGCCGGCTTTTGCAGTGCGCAGGCGGCCGGACTGCCAATGGGTGACGGGCGAGTTTTCGTAGATCTTGACGCCCATGCGTTCCACCACCCGCGCCAGGCCGCGGACCAACTTGGCTGGGTTGATCGTCGCCACATGGGGCGCATAAACCGCGCCAAAGGGCTTGGCGATTCGCAGTTGCTCAGCCAGTTGTTGCGGGCTCAGCCAGCGGTAGTCGGCCTCGGTGAGGCCTTGGGCGTAGAGCTTGTCCAGATAAAGGCGCAGGCTGCTTTCCTGCTCGGGGTAACGCGCGGCGCAGTACAGGGCGCCGCCCTTGCGGTAGTCGCAGTCGATGCCTTCGCGGGCCAGCACCTGCGCCACTTCGTCGGGAATGCCGTGCAGCAGGTCAAACGAAGCACGCCGCTGCTCGGGCGTGAGGCCGGCGAGTAAACGGTCTTCCCCCAACAGGTTGCCCATCAACCAGCCGCCATTGCGCCCGGACGCGCCGAAACCGGCGGTTTGCGCCTCGATGATGGCAATGTTCAGCTCGGGCGCCTGGCGCTTGAGGTAATACGCGGTCCACAGACCGGTGTAACCGGCGCCGATGATGGCCACGTTGACGTCCAGGTCGTGCGCCAGAGACGGCCGCGCCAGCAGCGGGTCGTCCAACTGGTCCATCCATAAACTGATAGTGCGCCATGCCGACATGCCAGGTTCCCCTACCTCGTTTCGATAGGCTGGATCCTAGAGCGGGATGTCAGGGGCTGTCTTGCGTGCGTGCACGCAGGGAAATGTTGGCGCGACCTGCTGCCCCGTCAACGCCGAATGATTGGCGCTAACCGACGCGGGCAGAGGCTGCGGGGCCGACTATTTATTCTACCCCTTGAAGGAGTACTGGACGTTTACGATAGTCGTTCGACCGCCAACACTGAACTCACAACTCACTACCCCGAATAACTGTTTAAGGGGGATGCTCCTGGTGAGCGACACCTCGCCTTTGTCAGCTGTATAGCTGTTACCGGTTTGATGGTCGACGTAAATAACATCTTTAACACTCTCCCCGCCCACGTGGTATGTACCCGTCGAAATGGTGGGCGGTGTGAGTTGCACTTGAACCGCTTCGAATTTATCCGGGTTCTCGTCAACGGTTCGGGCACCGAAAAATCTCAGCGCACCGTCTTGCTCATCCATAGACACACGGTCCGCTTGAAAGGTGTGACCCGTTCCGTCGATGTTAATGATTCCGTCCATGCGGCCTTCACTCTCTGGACCGTTCGGGTGGGCGGATTTATTGTGCTTAGACATAGCGACACTCCAACTGAAAGAAAAGATGCCTGGGCATTACACTACGAATCCGCGAATGAAAAACCTGTCGAACATGACAGGTTTAACCCACATCTTTTTTATTGCCAGTTGATCTAGCCGACTCGCCCTCAAAGCGCCCTTTAATGTAAGCCTTCGGCGTCAGGCCGGTGTGCTGGCGAAAAGCGCTATAAAACGCCGATAACGAATTGAACCCCGCCGCATAGGCCAAGTCGTCCACGCGTATGGGCGGCCTGGCTTTATCCAGCGCAGCCAGCAAATGCACGAGCCGAGCCTGATTGACATAGCGATAGAAGGTTTGCCCGAGGACTTGATTGAGCAAGTAGGAAATCTGATTGCGACTGTAACCGCACTCCTTGGCAACCCGTTGCAGGTCCAACTCCGGGTCCAGGTAGGGTTGTTGCTGCTGGAAGTAGTGCTGCAGGTCGTTGGCCATATGCCCTAGTTGCTGGGGCGACAGGCCCAGGCGGCTGACGCTCGGGCGCGTGGTTTGGGGGCTGTGCTCATGCACCAGTGACGCATATTCGTTGACCCGCCAGATCAGCCCGTCGCGCACGGTGATGGCCTCACTGGTACGGAACGACACCAGGCCCTGCCCGCCGCGCAGGGTGATGCGGTACTGGATGAACGCGGTGTCGCCATCGGCGCGAATGCGGTCCATGTGCTCGATGGCCTCGTCGGGCCCGCGCGGCATGCTGGCTTGCAGGTACTCGCGCAGTTCGGCGTAGCCGACGACGCGGTTCTGGAAGAAGTCGTGGTACTGGATGTGCGGATGGTAGTAAGACATCACGCCATCCAGGTCGCGATGACGCCAGCACAGGTGGTGGCGCGTCACTAGCTCGCGCGTGGCGTGGGTGTGCTGGCAATCATCGTCCGCGGCGGTGTGGGGCATGCATGGCTCTACGACGGGTAAAAGGTGGAGGTTGCCGAATTTCAGCGCTGCCATCAATGGCCGACGGCAACTTCTGACTAATGGCCTTTTGCCCAGCCTTTAGCAAGACATGACACACGTCAAGCTATAGGAAAAGAACCGCCGAACGGGGCGAAAAAACTGCCCTTGCATTTATGAACGAATGCTATTTTTACACTCTCACTCGCTGTGACCAGTGACGGTCATGGCCCCCTGCCGCGAGCTAAAGGAAGCGCTCAATGAACAAGGTGGGCAACATGAACAAAGTGACATTCCCCAACGCCTGCCAGCTGATGCGCTGGCATTTCCATCCCATGGGCTTCGAAGGGAGCATGGACGCTCCCGGCAGTATGGTCGCGCGTCTGTTCGACCGCGCCAGCGGCGAGACGCTGATCGCCATCGCTGGCATCCCCTGCGCCACCGTGATGAATGCTACCGATGTAGAGCGCATCATCGAAGCGGTGGAAGCGGAGCTGGAGTGTTTTGTGCCGCCACATTTGTTAAGGGCTTGAACACGACCAGCGGTGCGCCAGTCGAGCGGTCTATCGACTGATGCACCGCTATTGCGGGCAAGCCCCTACATAGGGCCTGTGCCAGGCAGTGCTTAGCGCTGATCGTCAAAGAACGCTTTCCTGGCGTCGACCCGCTCCGAGGCCTTCGGCACATTCACGGCCTGGCCTTCGGGTTTTTCCACATACCAGTAGCAATGGCTGACCGCGCGGGTAATGCCGACATACGCCAGGCGCAGCACTTCGTCTTTTTGCGCGTTGTCGTAGGGTTCGGCGTCGCCGGCCTTGCCCAGGCCCGCCATGCGGTACACCTGGTTCTTGTACGGCGAACGGGTGACATGCTGGCAATCCCCAAGCAGGAACACCGCATCCGCCTGCAGGCCTTTGGCGCTGTGATAGGTCAATTGCTTGAGCCTGCGCGCCGCGGGCGGCAAGCTAGAATCCACATTAACTACAGATTTAATATGCTCATTAATCAATAACTTATCGCTACTTTTTCGATACAGCATTAACACCGAATCGCCCTTCTGATAGTGCTCCTGCAGGCGCCGGCCCAAGGCCGCATCGTCGCGTTCCAGTACCGTAACGGGCACCAACGCCTTGGGTATGCCGCTGGCTTTGGCCTTCTTGCCGGGGATCGCCGGCGCGGCGCGCACAATGTGTTCGGCGGCATCGATGATGTGCTGATGGCTGCGATAGTTCTCGCCGAGCATGACGCGGGTGGTACTCGGTGCCGGGAATTCCTGGTTGAACTGCATGAAGTACTTCGGCGAACTGCCGCGCCAGCCATAGATCGACTGCCAGTCATCCCCTACGCACAGCAGTGACGAATGCTGGGCGCCGCGTCCTACATGCATGGCTGGCCCACGGCTGCGGATTTCACGCAGGCTGGCGCGCAGCCAGGAGACGATCTGCGGCGAGACGTCCTGGAACTCGTCGATCATCAGGTGTGACAGCGGCCGCAACAGAGGGTCGCTGAGCAGCTTGAGGTTTTCCGGGGTGTTTTCGCCAAACAGCGAGAACATGCGGTTGTAGGTCATGATCGGCGGCGACTGGTCGAGCAGATGGTCTTCCAGGGCTTTCCAGAAAATGCTCAAGGCCTCGAAGAAGGCGCGGTCCGGATCGTCTTTGGCGAAACTCATCTGGCCCACGGCACTGGGCACGTCCAGACCGAGGTTCTCGATGAAACCTGCGGCCATGACAAAACAGTCCAGCAACGGCGCCGACGCCAGCTCGCCTTTGACCTTGTAATCGAACCCCGGCCCCGCACTGGCATCACCGGCCAGGCTGCTTAAAAGACGCTTGGACGACTCATAACTATCCATCCATATCAAAGGCTTACGGCAGAATGCTTGAAACAGGGTGCGCTTGACCGCCCATTCCGCACGCACCGACAGCTTGGCATTGGGGCGGCTGAGCTGGGCGTTTTCCCGCGAATCGAAGCCCAGCACGACCCAGGCATCCAGCTCGGGAATATAGCCATGGCAATGGAATTGCGCGCCATTGATCTCCACGGTCTGGCGACTCGGCTCGATCCCTTTGATCGGCCAGGCGCCCGCGCGAAACCACAGGTCTTCAATCACGTCACACAGCTCTTCATCGCGCTTGGCGGCCAGTTCTGTCACGGCCATGCGCTTCTGCACGTCCGGGTGATCACGCTCCAGCTCCTTGAGCTGCAAACCATGGCGCGCCAGCGGTGCAATCAGTTCGCGAAAGCGCGGGTGCTGGCCGTACAGCCGGTGGTAGCAGGCGTTCATCTGCTGGCGTTGCGCCTCGTTGAGGCGCAGGTCGAACGGGTTGCTGTCTGCGTCCTCGAAGCCCGCACTGAGGTTCTCGAACGCCTGCAGCCGCTCGAAGCCCGGCAGGCTGCGCACCATCGGCAGGATGCGCGAGTGAAAGGTCCGCACCACGGCCTGGGCTTCTTTGATATCAAGAGGTTGCCCCCATAAGCTGAGCACTTCCATGAGCTTGTTGATGAAGTCCTTGCGCGACTCACGGGTGAACGTCACCACGGTCATCGAGCTCAGCTCGAAACCCAGGTAATGGGTGAGCAGCAGGATACGCAACACCAGCGAGGTGGATTTGCCCGCACCGGCACCGGCGATCACCGAGGTGGACGGCGTGTCGCTGAAGATCATCTTCCATTGGGCGGCGCTGGGCTGCGCGTGAGCCGGCAGCAAGCGTGCCACATCGGCCTTGATGCGTTTTTTCAGATCGGCCGTGAGGGGCAGCCGCCAATCATCGAACAGGTTGTCATCCACCCCCGGCGCACGGTGTTCTTCCGGGCGGAAGTCGCGAATCAGCAGGACCTGCCGGCCTTCTTCGATCCCGTCGGCCTTGCCCTCGCGATAGCCGTACTCCACACCCGCCTCGTGCCCACTGCGAAAACCGTCGGCCTGCCCATGCAGCCAGGAAAACCGGTGTTGTGCGCGCAAGCGGGTCAAGCCATGCCCGAACAAGCGGGCGGCGAGCCGTTTCAACCATGGCATTTCGGCCAGGGGGCGCAATTCAGGGGGCAGATCAGGCTGTTGCTGCGGCACGCGGACTCCTGCGATGAGCTGGGTGTTGACGAGTGCGCCATGGTCGCCGGAATCGCCGCGCAGTTCCAGCCAATTGCTTTGCCGTCATGCAGTTAGGCGATGAAGTGAAAGTCAAAGCATCCGAAACCAATCCAATTGATCGATAGGAATAAGGCATTTTTTACGCTTTTTATCGATCATGCACTGTTGGATGATGACCCCATCAACTGGAGACGATCATGCTCGAATTACGACCTTTCACCGCCCTGGGCGGCGCCCATCATGGCTGGCTTGACGCCCATCATCACTTTTCATTCGCTGAGTACCACGATCCCCAACGCATGCACTGGGGCAACCTGCGGGTCTGGAACGACGACATCATCGCGCCCGGCACCGGGTTTCCCCAGCACCCGCATCGCGACATGGAAATCATCACCTATGTGCGCGAAGGTGCCATCAGCCATGCCGACAACCTCGGCAACAAGGGCCGCACCGAGGCGGGTGACGTGCAGGTCATGAGCGCCGGCACCGGGATTGCCCACAGCGAATACAACCTGGAAGCCACCCCCACCAAGATTTTCCAGATCTGGATCATCCCCAACGAAGCCGGCCTGCCGCCGTCATGGGGCGCCAAGCCGTTTCCGAAAGGTGACCGCGAAGGGTTTGTGACCCTGGCCAGCGGCAAGGCCGGTGACAGCGAGAGCCTGCGCATTCGTGCGGATGCGCGCCTGGTGGCGGCCAACCTGAAAGCCGGGGAAACTGCCGAATACCGCCTGGACAGCGGGCGTCGCGCCTACCTGGTGCCGGCGACGGGGGTGATTGAGGTCAATGGCTTGCGCGCGCACGCGCGAGACGGTGTCGCGGTGGAAGATGAACAGCTGTTGCGCGTGACCGCGATAGAAGACAGCGAGATCGTGCTGGTCGACCTGGCCTGATCTCGAGGCGAAATGTAGGCGCGGGCTGACCCGCGCCTATATTGACTGAGGCGTGTCAGCCAGCGCTGATTGCACCGTCAACCAGTACCTGCGCCTCTTGCACCAGTTGCTTGAGGTGATCTTCACCGATGAAGCTCTCGGCGTAGATCTTGTAGATGTCCTCGGTGCCCGATGGCCGTGCGGCGAACCAGCCGTTTTCGGTCATGACTTTCAAACCGCCGATCGCCTGGTTGTTGCCCGGCGCATGGCTGAGGATCTGCTGGATGCGCTCCCCGGCCAATTCGGTGGACGTCACCTGCTCCGGCGACAGTTTGCCCAGCAACGCCTTCTGCGCCGGGGTGGCCTTGGCGTCGACGCGAATCGCGAACGGTTCGCCCAGAGCGTCGGTCAGGCCACGGTAGATCTGGCTGGGGTCCTGGCCTTTGCGCGAGGTCATTTCTGCCGCGAGCAGCGCCGGGATCAAACCGTCCTTGTCGGTGCTCCACACGGTGCCGTCCTTGCGCAGGAACGAAGCGCCGGCGCTTTCCTCACCGCCAAAACCCAGCGAACCGTCGAACAGACCGTCGGCAAACCACTTGAAGCCGACCGGCACTTCGTACAGGCGCCGTCCGATGCGCGCCGCGACGCGATCGATCAAGCCGCTGCTGACCACGGTCTTGCCCACGGCCGCATCGGCGCGCCAGCCGGGACGGTTCTGGAACAGGTAGTCGATGGACACGGCCAGGTAATTGTTCGGCGCCAACAGGCCGCCGGACGGGGTGACGATGCCGTGGCGATCGTGGTCCGGGTCGCAGGCGAAGGCCACGTCGAAACGCTCCTTGAGTCCGATCAAGCCCTGCATGGCGTAGCTGGACGACGGGTCCATGCGGATCTGGCCATCCCAGTCGACGCTCATGAAGCGGAAGGTCGGATCGACTTCGGTGTTGACCACGTCCAGGTTCAAGCGGTAGTGCTCGGCAATCGCCGACCAGTAGCGCACCCCGGCGCCGCCCAGCGGATCGACGCCCAAACGCAGGTCGGCGCTGCGAATGGCGTCCATGTCGATCACATTGATCAGGTCGGCCACGTAGCTGTTGAGGTAGTCATGGCGATGGGTGGTGTCGGCTTTAAGCGCCTGGGCGTGGGTGATGCGTTTGACCCCGGCCAGCCGATTGGCCAGCAGCTCGTTGGCCTTGGCCTCGATCCATTTGGTGACGTGGGTATCGGCCGGACCGCCGTTGGGCGGGTTGTACTTGTAGCCGCCGCTTTGCGGCGGGTTGTGGGACGGCGTGATGACAATGCCGTCGGCCAGGCCGCTGGTGCGACCGCGGTTATAGCAGATGATGGCGTGGGAAATGGCCGGGGTCGGCGTGTATTCATCGCCCTCGGCGAGCATCACATGCACACCGTTGGCCGCCAGGACTTCCAGCGCGCTGGCCCCCGCAGGCGTCGACAATGCATGGGTGTCGAGGCCGACGAACAACGGCCCGTCGATACCTTGGGCTTCGCGGTACAGGCAGATGGCCTGGCTGATGGCGAGCACATGCCATTCGTTGAAGCTCAGTTCGAACGAGCTGCCCCGGTGCCCGGAAGTCCCGAACGCGACGCGCTGGGTGGAGATCGCTGCATCGGGCTGACCGGTGTAATAGGCCGTAACCAGTCGCGGGATATCTACCAGCAACTGGGCTGGCGCCGGTTTGCCCGCAAAAGGACTGATTGTCATGCATAAACCTCGGAAAGAAGGATTCGGAAAAAATGACAGTTTACTGAGAGTTGGACTGCCGCGCGATGTTATAGATCCCACGCCAGCAAGAGATTTTTCACACGCTAGGCGCTCTGCGCCTGCAACAAGGCCTGCGCCAGCGCATCCAATGCCGCGTCCAGGTTCGGGTGCCCGTTGAACGCATGGCTCAGCCGTAGTTGCTGATGATGCAAGCCACTGAGGCTGAACAATTCCCCCGGGGCAATCACCACCTGTTGCGCCAGCAGGCGCTGGAACACCTGGCGCATGTCCACCGGCGCCGACGCGTGCAGCCAGAAACTCGCCCCGGCCAGCGGCATGCGGTAAGTCACCCGCCCTGCCAGGCGCTGATCCAGGCGCTGGCTCATGGCGTCGGCCTGTTCACGCAGGCGCTGGCGCAACGTCTGCAGGTGCTGGTCCAGCCGCCCGCTTTGATACAGGTGGGCAATTGCGCGTTGGCGGATCGACGACAGGCGAAACGAACGCAGCAGGAACTGGCGCTGCAGCTCACTGCTCAGGTGGCGTGACAGTACATAGCCGAACGGTGCTTCCGGGCCGAGTACTTTTTCGAACGACGAAAATACGATCAGCCGTTCGGGGTTGACCTGGTTGCGCAGCGCCGTGTGGTTCTGCGCAAAACCCAACTCGCCAAAGGTGTCATTCTCCAGCAGCCAGCAGCCATATTCTTCGAGCAACTGAGCCACCCGCAAGCGCTCATAGTTGAGCATGACGTTGCCCGACGGCATGCCCACCACCGACGACAGCAGCACCAAGTGGACGGGCTCATGGCGCAACAGGTGTTCGAGCCGCGCTAGGTCCAGGCGACCGTCGACCTGCCAGGGCAACTCAATGACGCGCACGCCGGCAGCCTGCAGCAGGCGCAGTATTAACCAGTCGCAGGGGGACTCGACCAATACCGCGGCGCCCTTGAGACCCAGTACATCAATGAGTATTTCCAATACACCGCGCAGATCGGCACCGATGTAGACGTCATCGGCCTGCCAGCAGCGGGTCGGCGATGAGGTGTAACGCGCCGCCAACGCGGCGCGCAGCTCCCAGACGCCGCAAGGCTGCGACCAGGGTTGCAGCTGGCGTGGGTGGCGGCGCACCAGTTGGCGTTCGAGCATCAGCAATGCGCCGTCCAGCGCTCCCAGCAGCGCCGGTTCATCGCCGCTGAGTACCACCATTCCGGGCCGCCGCGCCGCCGCATACAGGCGCTCCAATAGATCGGCGCCCGCCGCCATCAGCGGATTGGCTGCCACGGGCCAGGCGAAATAACCCGATTTGGCCACCGAATACACCCGCCCTTCCTTTTCCAGCAGGGAGTATGCGTATTGAATCGTCGAGATCGACACATTCAGGCGCGTCGCCAACTGCCGCAAAGAAGGCAGTTTGACGGGCATGTCCAGGCTGACTTCGTTGATCAGGTTGATCATGTAGCGGTACACCGCCTGGTAGGCGAAATCCGCCTGCCGCTCACCTCGCAGGTTCATGACTGTCTACCTGGACGCACACACCGACGCACCCGCCTAGCGCCCGAACAACTGAAACGCCCGCGCCTCGGCGTTGGTCTGCAGGCGTGCGGCCCGGCGCTTGCGCGCATCGGCGCCCTGTTCAACCGCCAACGGGCGCTTGCGGTAAAGGTGCTGGAGCAGAGGCAGCGGCAAGCCGCTGGTGTCGATCGCCCATTGCTGCAGCATGTCGGCAGCCGGCTTGCCCTGGAGCACCTTGTGCAACTCGGGGAGTGCCACCAGCATGCCGGGGTGGCATTGACGCAGGTAACCCTCCAGCCGCTCACCATGATGGATGAAGGGCGAGAACAACAAACAGGTCAACTGGGCCTCCTCCAGGCCAAAGAACTCTTGGGCGTAGGCCGTCGACTGCACACGCCCTTCCCCACCGCAGGCCTCTGCGATCAAATGTTCAGGAATTTGCCGGCGACACAGGTAGTCCATCGCCTGGCGCAGAAAACCCGCCACGCCGTCCTCGTAGGACAGCTCGCGCAGGCACTGGGCCTGCACCCCACGCAGGTGAGCCATCAGCAGCGGGTTGGGGTAGGCCGGATGGCTGAAGTGAAAACCAAACGGATCGGGGACGTAGCCCAGGAAGTCGCTGAGCAGAGGGGTTGAAGCAACGTCGACGTTATTAAGCAGGTCGGCGATACCAATGTAGGCCAAATGGCGGTGCCCACCCCGGCCGGGGCTCTCATGGGCAACGTATTGCTCGCCATAGAGGTCTTGATAACAGCCGTTGCTCCACTCCTCCATGCGCGCGAACAATCCGGTGAGCGAGGCCGGCTTGCCCGGCGCAGTGCTGACGCCGGCCGCTTGGGCCGCCTTTTTCAACCACGCCAGGTACTGGCTCTGCTTGCGCGGTGAATCACCGCTGACCAGCGCATGCACCCCTCCGTTCCAGGTGGTGACACGCTGGTAGAAATCCCCCAGGGACAGGTAAGTATCGTTACACAACGTCGCGCGAATATCCCCGGAGGTCAGGTGCCCCACCATCAGCATATTGCGCTGGCTGACCTCCCGGCCCGCACCTGAGGCCGGGCGCTGGTGGTTGAACGGCTGCACTACCTGGTTTTCCACCATCAGCAGCTCGACCCGCGGATCGTCGTGGAAAAACAGTGTGCTGTAGCCATGCTGCAGGCTATCCAGCGTGGCCTGGGTCATGCCGGCATGTCGGAGCGTCGCCACACGCAAGTTGAAAGTCCTGGGCGCGCGGCCCGCGATAGTCAGTTGCGCCGCACGCAGCAGTGCCAGGGTATAGCTGCTGACTTCGCCGCCCCCATGGGCAACCAACACTTTGTAATCGCCCACTTGTTCCATGCCGCCGGCAGCCACGACAATTCGCTGAATCAATAATTGAAGTGCAGTACGTTCGGCGCGCGTGAAGTGCCCGACCAAACGTTGCAGAACTTGCTGATAAACATAGTTCATGGCTTGTTCGTGAATTGCGCTCATAGTTCTACTACCTGAGTTGAAATATCAGTTCCAAGTAACTGCCGAGGTTATTTGCTCGACCCATTAGATGCGTAGGAATGTCGTCACACCGCGTGGCGTAACGATAAATAAACCTTAGCACGCCGTAACAATTCGACAGGGAACGCCAATTGTGTGCCCTTCGCGCCGCCTCTCCTTGAGACCCTTGCGCCAGGGCGTCCTGGCTACCCTAGGACCGTTCCGACAATGCCCTACACCGGCTTAAGCAGGAAACTAAGGATGCATCCGACATAAAGAAAAGATCCAGTTCAACCAATCAAACTTCAATAAATTGGAGTTACCTATCCCAACAGCCGCACCCTGTCTCGCAGGCAAGCATCGCGATAATTTAATTTCATATGTATCAGGCCGGAACGTCAGACATTCAATCATTGCTCAATCCTTGAGATGAGAGTGAAGTCACGATTATCGGCACTGGCATAATGATTAACAGATACAGAACGCCGCAAGAAACCAGTTCAGATGGCAATTGGGCAAGCCGTTGATTACGCGCACACACAGATGCCGCGCTGGAATACAGCGCGGCATCGGGGGGAAAGCTCGTGTTTTGCGGGGCCTGGCGCCCTGATGGCAGCTTAAACGCCGCGAGGGTTAAGCCCTGACAAATGGCGCATTTGCCCCATCCGTTCAGACGCCGGAGTATTCATTTGCGAATACTCCTACAGCTCAAACAGCTTCAACCTGCAATGCGACGCGCTCACGGCACGGGCATTCGTCCATGTAGCGGTGCGCTTCGACGAACTGGCTGAATGGAAACACGGTGGTTTTCAGCGGGACCAGCACACGGTCGGCGGTCATCTGGTTGATGTCGCGCAACGCGCGCTGCAATGCCACTTGGTCCTGGGCGATGCCCAGCTCCGGTTTGCCGGTGAAGTTGCCGATGCAATGCACAAAGAACTGAATATTCTTCTGGAACGCCGCACAGGCCGGGAATGGCGTCTGGTTGCCACCTTGCAGGCCATACAGCACCAGGCTGCCACGCGGCGCCAACACATCACCGAGTAACGACATCTGCGGGCCGCCCAAGCCATCGAACACCACGTCAACGCCGCGATTATCGGTGAACTTGTTGATTTGCATGAGCAGGTCCTGCTCTTCGGTGACGATGACCTTTTCCGCCCCGAGGGACAGCAGGTACTCGCGCTCCGCGCTGTCCTTGGTCGCGGCAATCACACGCACACCCAAGGCCTTGCCCAGTTGCACAAAGGACGGGCCGGCGCAGTGGCTGGCGTCGGTCACCAAGGCAAACTGGCCGGGTTTGACCCGCGCCAAGTCCACATATGCAAAATATGCAATCAACAGCGGCGTGTAATGCACGCTGGCTTCGATCGGGCTCAAGACATCCGGATAACGGGTCAACGCCGAACGGGGCAGGACGATTTGTTCGCCATATACCGGGTAATCATTGGGGCTCTCGGCGGGAAAACTGGCGACTTTATCGCCCACGGCCAAGTCATCCACGCCGTCGCCCAGGGCTACGACCACCCCGGCCATCTCGTGGCCAAGGCCGGACGGCAAACGTGCATGGGAAGACGCCAGGTTCTGGCGCCACAAAATGTCATACCAACTGATGCCAATTGCCTCGACTCGTACCTGCACTTCGCCCGGTGCAGGCTGCGCGGCTGCATGCTCTTCGCACTTGAGCACCTCAGCCGGACCAAACTTGTGAAAACGGATCGTGCGGGACATCGCAAACCTCGTCAAAGTAACCTCTATTGCCCTGAACTCTATCTGGGCTTTCCGGGTAAGACCACCGGTCGCCGTTAATAGTCGACATGTCTGTCATTGATTCCGCGACTGAGGAATAGACCTCAACTATCGTAGGAAAACTCAATTAGCCGGTGCAGAGTACCAGCCTTTCCCCGTAAGATTCATGCCGGTCATGCTCCGAGCATGGAGATCATAGGGATCATGTATGGCCGCTCTCGTCAAGTTTACAGACTCATCCAGGACACAAGATGAACCGTAACGACCTGCGTCGTGTCGACCTTAACCTCTTGATCGTATTCGAAACCTTGATGCATGAGCGCAGTGTGACCCGTGCCGCCGAGAAATTGTTCCTCGGCCAGCCGGCCATCAGCGCGGCACTGTCGCGCCTGCGCGGTCTTTTCGATGACCCGCTGTTTGTGCGTACCGGGCGCAGCATGGAGCCGTCGGCCCGCGCCGTGGAAATTTTCGCCCTGCTGTCCCCGGCCCTGGACTCGATTTCCACCGCCGTCAGCCGCGCCGCCGAATTCGACCCGGCCACCAGCACCGCCGTGTTCCGCATCGGCCTGTCGGACGATGTCGAGTTCGCCCTGCTCCCCCAACTGCTCAAACGCCTGCGCGCCGAAGCCCCCGGCATCGTGCTCGTCGTGCGCCGTGTCAATTACATCCTGATGCCCGGCCTGCTCGCCTCCGGCGAAATCTCCATCGGCGTCAGCTACACCGCCGAGCTACCGGCCAACGCCAAGCGCAAGGTACTGCGCCGCAGCCTACCGAAACTGCTACGCGCCGACAGCGTGCCCGGCGCCCTCAGCCTGGACGACTTCTGCGCCCGCCCTCATGCGCTGGTGTCATTTGCCGGGGATTTGAGTGGGTTTATCGACGAAGAACTCGAAAAGCTCGACCGCAAACGCCATGTGGTGTTGGCCGTGCCGCAATTCAACGGCCTGGGCACCCTGCTTGCCGGGACCGACATCGTCGCCATCGTGCCAGACTACGCCGCCGAGGCCCTGACCGCGGCGGGCGGCTTGCGCACCGAGGATCCACCACTGCCGGTGCGCTCGTTCGAGTTGCACATGGCGTGGCGGGGCTCGCAGGACAATGATCCGGGTGAGCGTTGGTTGCGGTCGCGGATTCAGATGTTTTTTGGCGACCCGGATAGCCTTTGAGATCGACCAGTTCGCATTTCAAGGCAGCCAGCCGCCATCACTCATGCGTGAGTGAGGTACCAGCGCCAGTCCTGCTCCCCGACTTCAGCATTGAATGTACGGAACTCGCGCCACTTGATCGCCAGGAACACCTTCAGGAATTCAGCCCCCAGCGCCTCACGTGCCCACGTTGAACGTTGCAGTGCCTGCAACGCTGTAAGCCAGTCGGTGGGTAGAAATTCGGTCGCCTGTTCATAGCCATTGCCCACAATCGCCGCGCCAGGATCGCTTTGATGAGTGATGCCGTGGTGAATGCCCGCCAGTACTGCGGCGGCAGCGAGATAGGGGTTGGCATCGGCACCGCAAATACGGTGTTCGATGTGCCGACTTATCGCGGGGCCGCCGGGTACGCGGAACGACACAGTACGATTGTTGACGCCCCAACTTTTGGCCAGCGGCGCGTAACTGCCGGTCTGGAAGCGTCGATATGAATTGGCATGCGGGCAAAATATCGCCAGCGAGTCAAACAAGGTCTCCATCATCCCACCGATGGAGTGCCGCAACAGCGGCGTGCCCTGTGGGTCTTCGCTCGCATACAGGTTGTGACCCTGCTCGTCGGCCAGGCTGACGTGCAAATGCATACCGCTACCGGCCTGATCGCTGAATGGCTTGGCCATGAAGCACGCTTGCAGCCCATGTTGGTTGGCCACGCCTTTGACCAGGCGTTTGTAACGTACACCTTCATCAATGGCTTGGAGTGCGTCGAAACGATGCTCCAGCGTCAACTCGAGCTGGCCCGGAGCGTACTCGGAGATCGCCGTGCGTACCGGCAGCCCTTGCAGCGCGCAAGCTGCGTAGAGGTCATCAAGAAAAGGTTGAAGCTGTTCCAGTTCGTATACGCCATACACCTGTGGCGCATGAGGGCGTAAGCCATTGGTCTGCAACGCTGGCTGCGGCCGACCGTTGACGTCGCGTTGTTGGTCCAGCAGGTAAAACTCCAACTCAACGGCCATGACCGGATGGAATCCATCGGCTTTCAACCGCTCGATGGTGTTCACCAGGACATGGCGCGGGTCGGCCGGTGCGGCGGGAATACCTTGGGTCGGGTGCATGCTCACCTGCACTTGGCCTGTTGGGTTGGTACGCCAGGGTTGCAAGGTCAGGCTTCCCGGCAGGGGGTAAGTCCAGCAATCAGCGTCAGCGACGTCCCAGACCAGGCCAGTCTCGTCTACGTCTTCACCCTGCACGGTCAGGGCGAGAATCGAACTTGGCAGCGGCCGACCATTTTCGTAGATCGCCAGCAGTTCGTCGCGATGCAACAGTTTGCCCCGTGGAACACCATTGGCGTCGATAAGAAACAACTCGATGCTCAGCACTTCAGGGTGGGCGGCCAGATAATCCTGAGCCTCTTTTTTATCAGCAAATTGCATGTCAAACCTCTCAGCGCTCATTCAAGCGACTTGGCAGTATGTGAGAAAAGTGGGGCTTCAGACGTCCAGTCATGAAGGGGTGACGCGAGCGCCAGGTAGGGCAAGCAGCGTGGTCAGCGCGCGATCCAACTCATCGATCAGCCTGTCGATATCCGCCTGACTTGTCTGCGGACAGCACAGGGTCATGTTGTGAAAAGGCGTGATCAGGATGCCGCGGTTGATTAGATAAAGGTGCAGAGCCATTTGAAGGCTGTCATGAAAAGCCGCCTCGGCTTGCGCGCCTGTTCTGGGCGACGTGGCACAGAATTGAAACTCACAACGAGCCCCCAACTCTGTGACAGACCAGTTCAGTTGGTGGCGCTTGAACAACGCTCGAAATCCCTGGGCGAGTCTTGAGGCCAGGGGCAGCATGTGCTGGTACGCAGACGCTGTCATGACCTCTTCAAGACTGACTCGCATGCAATGCATCGCCAGGGCGTTGGCGGACAGCGTCGTTCCCATCCCACTGTGGCCATGCCCGCCACTCTCTTCGCTGACGGCCTTCTGCGCGTCGCGCATGGCCAAGGCGACTTGCTCGCTAATGCCAAACACCGCGCATGGCACGCCACCTGCGATGGGTTTACCCACCACGAAAAAGTCGGGTTTCAAATCCCACTGGCGAGTGCATCCACCGATGCTGGTGGAAATAGTGTGGGTCTCATCAATGACCAACAGGCTGCCATATTTAAGGGTCAACTCTCGGCACTTCTGCATGAATCCCGGATCGGGCAGGACCATGCCTATGTTCGTCATCACCGGCTCGCACATCAGCGCGCACACATCGCCCTGGGCTAACGCCGCCTCAAGCGCGTCGACGTCGTTGAAGGGGATGGATCGACTGTATTGGGTCAAGTCGTAGGCTTGGCCCACAAGGCCGGCACGGTGCACTGTTTTGCCGTCGCGGTAGCGCACCATCACGTCATCCACCGTGCCGTGATAACAGCCGTCGAACACCAGCAACACATTACGTTTGGTGATCGCGCGCGCCCAGCGCAACACATAACGATTGGCGTCCGTCGCATTGGCGGTCACCTGCCAATAAGGCAGCTTGAATCGCTGAGCCAGCAACTCGCCGCAGACCACCGCGTCTTCGCCAGGCAGCATGGTGGTCAAACCATTATTTGCCTGCTCGGCGATGGCGCGGGCAATAGGATCCGGTGAATGGCCAAACATCGTGCCGGTGTCGCCCAGGCAGAAGTCAATGTATTCATGATCGTCAACATCGGTGAAGCGTGCGCCTTTGGCACGCTGGACGAAGAGCGGTGAAGGCATCGACCAATCGCTCATCCAGTGCATGGGAACACCATTGAACAGATGAGCCTTGGCACGCTTGGCGAGCGCCATTGACGTTGGGTTGTTTTGTATAAAACGGGCACGTTCGGAGGCGGTAAAAGCAGCAATCGCTGATTCACTAATTCCACTTTTCGACATGATAAAAACCCTCTTTTAATTATTACATTAATTAAAATTCGTCACCGTCGAGATAAAAAGACAATCCATCGCCACACTCACTCCCCGCTCAGTTCGTGAATAACTGAAAACAACGTGCCAACCTCTTACAACTTGAGTGTTCGCCGTCAGTATTTGCAGCGCGGATTAACCTATGCCTGGGTATATTGCGGTGAGCGCAGAAACTTTATTTTGATCATTAATTTATCCCGCTGAATAATCTGAGATTCAGGGAATAAACCGACGTAACTTGAAGTCAGGCGTGAGGAGCCTTGTTCTCGAGCAGACAGTTCCCGCCGTCCACCACAAGGACTTCACCCGTGATGTAACTGGCGTCAGGCGACGCCAGAAATGCAACCGCCGCCGCCACTTCACGGGGGTTGCCTGCCCGTCCAATCGGGGTAAAGCGCCCCGCCGCTGCTTCAACGGGCGTGGTTGAGCCGGTGGTGATCCATCCGGGAGCCACGCTGTTTACAGTAATCCCCTGCTTGGCGACTTCAAGTGCAAGCCCCATGTTCATGCCAACCATCGCGGCCTTGGCTGCGCTATAAGCGGCCTCGCCCGGATTGCTCCCCCGAGTGCCCGTGGTGGAACTAATATTGACAATGCGCCCGTAACTTCGCGCCCGCATACCGGGCAAAACGGCCCGAGTTAAAAGAAAAGCCGTGGTTAAGTTTCTTGCCAGTGAAAGATTCCATTCCTGCAGTTCCATACTCGCCAATTCCGAAAAAATCTCAGGGCTTCCTTGCATGGCCATACCGGCGTTATTCACCAGGATATCGACCCGCCCCCAGACTGACTCTGCCCACAGGCTGAATTCACGCACTTGGATTTCATCGGTGAGGTCAGCTGGCCGGCCTTCAACTTCAAACCCTTCAAGGCGTAGCTCTTTAACCCGATCCGCGATGCGGTTGCTGCTGGCAGTGATGATCAACTTCGCCCCGGATGCACCTAGCCTGCGAGCGATCGCCATACCAATGCCAGCTTCACTTCCAGCACCACTGACAAGTGCCACATGCCCCATCAACTCGGTATTTAACATGGTGTTCCCCACGTACTTAATTTGTAATAGGAGTGGAAATTAGGCTAATGAATCTGATAAATAAAGACGATCATTATCAGAAAATCTGACAACCACGATGGCGTTTACCAGCGAGTCACTTAAAATTTTCCTTTCGGTCGTGGACAGCGGCTCCTTTTCCGCCGCAGCCCGAAAGTTAGGCCGGGTTCCCTCCGCTATCAACATGGCGGTGTCACAGCTTGAAGCAGAGTTGGATCTCTTGCTTTTTGACCGATCAACCCGCAAAGCCATTCCGACCGCAGCCGCCAAAGCACTTGAGCCCCAGGCAAGACAGGTCGCTAGCCAGTTAAACCTGCTGGACGCGCATGCCCTCCAGCTTCATCAGGGGTTGGAGGGGCGCTTGGTCCTTGCGATGGCGCCGGAGCTGCAAACAGGCGTGTGGAATCGTCCGCTGTCCATTATCGCCAAAGAGTTTCCCACCCTTGAAATCGAGATTCGCTCCGCGTCCCATCCGGAGGCGATTCGCATGCTCCATGAAGGACGTGTGCAATTGGCACTTGGATTTGAACGACCCGGGCTTGACGAGCGGGAGACGTTTCTTGAAGCGGGGAGCCAGTTGTTAGTCGCAGTTGCCTCTCCAGATCATCCTGCGGCCGCCGGCAAGAAAAGCCCTTTAGGTGAAGAGCAACTGGTGGACGTTCGGCAGATCATCGTTGCGACTGGAGGACCTACAGACTCTGACCCACGTGTTGTGCTGTCGCGGCGGATTTGGCTCAGCGACAGTTATCTGGCAACGCTGGATCTGGTGCAGCAAGGGTTGGGCTGGGCTTATCTTCCACAGCCGCTGGTACAACCGCTAATCACTTCGGGCGCATTGACGGAGGTGGTGTTTGACAACATGCCAAGTCAGATGCGGTTATGGGTCGACATCATCTGGGTAAAGAACCGACCTCTGGGGCTGGGAGCGCGTCGTTACCTGAGTCTGATGCGCGAAATTGCCGAGGGCGAGCCTCGTCGTACTTGAGAAGTAAAAAATCTGGAGGGATTTTTAGTGGCCACCAACTGACTGCTGCGAACAGCCGAAACCGGGTTCTTCTGCGTCGCGATCACGGTGCTTATTCAAACACTGCATGCCTGGCCAGTTTTCAGGCCCCACCACCGATGTCCCTGGTCTTTACTTGGAGGTCAGGGCGTCGAGCAAGCTTGGGAAACCCCTTTCCAAGTTCTGGCGTTTAAAGTATCGGCTGCACGGTGCTGCATGTGGCAGGCGCCCTCAAGCATCGCTTCTACGACCGCGACCCGCGCAACGACGTGTTGCGCCGCATGCTCTGAATGGATGAGGCGTTGACGCAAAACGCCAACGCCTGCAAGGCCCCGCGATAGACGTCAATGACGACTCAGAACGTCGCCCACACAATGAACTGCATGTACGTATTGGTTGATGCGTCGCCGCTCTGGCGGCCACCGTTGCCCAGCCACTTCTCCGGCTTGTAGAAGCCCACCAGCGGCGAAAGCGTGATGTTTTCCGTGACCGCCCAATCCAGAAACAGGTCGACCTCCTGCGCAGCGAAGTCCAGCTCATGGCGACGGGAAAGCTGGTGGTAGTCGAACGCCATCGCGTTAAGGGTCAACTTCTCGGTCGGCTTGACCGAGAGGAGTACATCGTTGATCTGCATGTTCGAAGTCACGGCGCCAGCATAATTAAGCGCAACTTCCCCCTGGAGGCGTTTGCGATAACCGCCCTGGAACAGGAAGTCCCAGCCTTCGGAGTAGCGCGAATAACGATAGCTGACGGTCGGTTGCCATGGTGCATCGACGAACGTGTAACCCGCGTCGAAAAACATCGCTCGCTGTGAGCCCGAACGTTTTTCCTGGCGGGCCACCTCGAAGGCAAAATCGGCGTTCTCGATTCCAGCATTGCCCTGCCCACGAATGCTGTAGACGTTCATGCCCTTGCGCTCAAGCCGATCTGCAAAGGCATATTTCTCATCCACATCCAGGCCGTGTACGTAGGTCGAACCGATCGAACCAATGGGGGTGGTGTAATCGATAGTGCCCACTGCCAGTTCGGTCTTGGACTGCCCAGCGTTGTCGGATTTCAACCATATCAAGCTAGCGTGCAGCCCTTCCTTGCCGCCCAACTTCAGCACCGCTGTGTTGCCGAACGCCAGGCGTTGACCAAGGTAAAAGGCGCCACCACGGTTAAACCGGCCATCATGCACGCCCTCAATGGGGTTGAATGCGTTACCCGCGTCGAATCCATCGTCGGTAATCAGAAAGCCGTCCACCGTGACAATCTGGCGCCCGAAAGAAAAATCCACGCCATCCTTGCCCAGGGCGGGTAGCAGGTCGCCGGATCTCCAGCCCAGGAACGCGTCTTCCACAGCGGTTCGTCGCTCATTGCCCGCCGTGGTCGCCCCCATGTCTCCGTCCCCCCATGACCCGCTGCTAAGCAGGCTGAAGCCGCCATACACCGAGCCGGCGACGATCTTATCCGTGGAACCAGTGAGACCGTATTTGACGTAACCCTCCTGCCAGTGCATGCCGCCGGGTTGTTTTTGCGGATCGCCAAGGTAGTTATGGGTACTGCCAAACCAGCCAAATGCAGCGCCCAGGTCGGCGTTCAAAACGGTTGTACCGTCATCTTCGTTGTAAAGCGTGTAGGCATGTGCCTGTGAGCCGACTGCACAGAGTGCAACCAGCGACAGTAATGGCGCGTAGGGGGGGATGCGCATGACGTCTCTCCTGTTTTTATAGTTGTGAGGCGAGGCACGAGTGTTCCTGTTTGGGCCGTGAAGCGGTAACCCAAATCAGCACGTACAGGCATTTGCTCCCCCCTCCTTCGTCACGCACCGCCTCACTGGTGCAACAACCTCCCTTTGCTCAATAGTTGCCGTTTTGGGATACGGCTTCTGAGCGCGTCCGCCCTATGCTGGGCCGATAAGAACCATAAAAAACGAGGCACCCGTCATGACCGCTTTATTACCCTTTCGCTTATTCCGTCAGGGGCTTTGTCTTCTGACCCTCATCACCTGCAGTGCACTGCCACCGGTTGCCAGTGCCCATCATTCATTCGCGCTGTTCGACCAGACCCAGACAACCACGATCAAAGGTGTCGTCGAGCGCTTTGCCTGGACCAACCCTCACATCACGATTTACGTCGATGTGCCCGGTCCGCCCTCCCAACGCTTCAAGATCGAGACGGGCAGCGTCAACGCGCTGCAACGAACGGGTTGGACGGCCAACTCGATCAAGGCTGGCGAGACCGCCGAGGTGTCCTTCAAACCGTTGAAAAACGGCGAGCCGGGCGGGCTGCTGGTGGAGATCAAGATCGGTGACGTGGTGCTCTCGGGCGGCGGCTAAACGCAGCCCCTCCCGAATGCGACAACAACAGAACTGGGCAAACCAGCAACGCGGAGACATTTCAATGAAACCAGCACGTACCACCCACACAGCCATGCTCCTCCTGGGCGTGGTCCTCGCGACCTTCGCCGGAATGAGCAGCGCTGCCACGGCATCGAACACCCAAACCGACAGGCACAGCGTGGCCACCCGGCCGGACATCAGTGGCACCTGGGAAAGAACCCCGGACGACTGGTTCGGCGAGAACCCGGACGATCCGGTTCACCCCGGCGGGCCGATGGACCTCAAGGCGTCCTACGCCGCCGAGTACGCCGAACTCAAGAAGAAAGAAGCCGTGGCCAACGCCGCCGGCACGCCGATCGCCACCACCAGTTCCAGGTGCCTGCCCGAGGGCATGCCGACAATGATGGCGGCGCTCTTCCCGATCCAGATCATTCGCGATGACAAGCAAGTGATCATCCTCGGCGAGTATCTGCAGCAAGTGCGGCGGATTCTCTTGAACCAGGCCATGCCGCCCACAGACGAACTCGACCCGAAGTACCAAGGCCATTCACGCGGTCACTGGGAGGGCGACACGCTCGTGGTCGAGACCCAACGCGTGCGAACGGACGTGCGCTTCTACGACGTGCCCCACGGGCCGGCGATGAAGATCACCGAACGCATCCGGCTGCGCGGGCCGGATCACCTGGAAAACCAGGTCCTGATCGAAGACCCGCAGGTACTCAACACCCCCTATCGCTTTACGTTTGAGTACAAGCGCTCCAACTACGCCATCCAAGAGTACGTGTGCGAGAACAACCAGATCGTGATCGACAGCGAGGGCAAGGCATCTCTGAGCCTTGAGTGAATCTGCCCATCCCCCCTGCTGGAGCTTTACGAATGGAACGCCTGACCCCCATCAGCCTCAGCGTCGTGCTGTCGCTGTGCATCGCGTCGAACACCTTCGCCGAGGTGCCGCGCATGCCCACGGCCATCGAGGTACCGCCCTCGGACAAACCGCCGCTGTCGTCGGCAAAACGCCCGGGCACCGAATACAGCGACCTCGACCGGTACGGCTACATTGAGCAAGAGTACTACCTGCAAGGCGTCGCCCCGGCCATTACCGCCGCCGGCAAAACCCTGTTGGAAGCGCCTTACACCACGCGCATTCTGGTGCGTAAACCGGCGGACCCAGCGCACTTCAATGGCACGGTGGTGATCGAGCCATTCAGTTGGTTCGGCGAGCGTGGCGCAGGCTGGATCCTGACCCGCGACTATCTGCTGCGGCGCGGCTACGCATACGTCGGGTACACATTGAATGTGAACAAGCCGGCGGTAGATCCCAAGTTCATCTCCGACACCCCGGCGGCTGAGGCCGAACAGATCGCCCAATACGGACAGATCGTGAACTTCGAGTTCATGCGCCGCTTCGACTTCGCCCGCTACGCACCGCTGGGCACCTATTACGACCCGGCGCACTTTACGCGGGGCGAAGCACCCGACCCGTTTGCGCCCCAGTCACAAGGGATCGGCGCGCAACTGGCGTTGCTGCTTAAAACCAACGGAGCACAGGGCCCGTTGGCGGGTCTGGATGTGCAGCGCGTCTATGTGAATAGCTGGGCCATCACCGCGCAAGTGTGGATGGACTATCTCGACCAGGGCCGTCACCAGCAATGGCGCATGCCCGACGAAACGCCGCTGATCGACGCCTATATGACCGGCCGCATGGCCTATGGAGAAGTGGGCGGCGAGGTGATCCGGGTGCCACGCCAGATGCCCGCAGGCGTGCCGTTCGTGACCGTCTACAGCCAGTCCGAACTGATGCACGACGTGATCGAAGGCATCCCCCTGCCCGCGGACACCGACGCCCCGCAGTTGCGCTACTACGAAGTCACCGGCATGCCCCATCTGCGCCTGGCCGACCTGGGCACGGAGCACACCGAAAAGCTCGCTGCCGACATCGGCAAGGGCGACGACCCGCGCTGCCGGACGCTGTACGACGAACCGGTTGAACTGGTGGTCTCGGCGTTGCTCGATGGCATGGACCAGTGGGTACGCGACGGCAAACCGATGCCCAACGCCCCCCGGGTGGTACGCGACGGCAAGGCCGCTGCCCGCACGCCCGCCACCGGCAACCTGCAAGGCGGCGTGCGCCCGCCGTGGATCCAGGTGCCCAGCGCCAGCTACCTCACCGATCAAGAGAGCGGCTGCGGGCTGATCTACGACACCAAGGTGCCGTACTCCAAAGAAGAGCTGGGCCAGCGCTATGGAGATTTCAGCCGCTACGCACAGAAATTCGAAGACGCCAAAGCCGTTTCGATCCAGCAAGGGTACTTGCTGCCGGAGGATGCGGCGCGATTGCATCCGATCGCAACCCCTCAAGATTTCTAACCCACTGCGGGAGAAAAAGCCGATGTCCTCTTCACTCATCATTGCCTGGATCTACGCGTCACCGTTGAGCACTGCCATCCGCGACATCCTGTGGGTCATCCCCACCGTGCAGAGCATTCATATCATCGCCATCACCGTGCTGTTTGGTTCGGCGATGATTTCCGATCTGCGACTGGCGGGCGTGTTCGCCAGCGATGAGCCCTTGCGCGGCATCGTATGCCGTTACTACCCATGGATGCGCAATGCACTGATCGTGCTGTTGTGCACCGGGTTACTGATGATCATCGCCGAGCCTGATCGGGTGCTCGTCAACTCGACGTTCTGGCTGAAGATGGTCCTGGTGGTGACCGCGTTCAGCTTGACCTGGTTGCTTCGCCGCCCGCTGCTGCGCTCTGCCGGCAGTGACGTCGCGTCGGGTTCCGTCAAGGCGTTTGCGTGGCTGTCGATCGGTTTGTGGTGCGTCGTGATCATCTGCGGCCGCTGGATCGCCTACACGATCTAAGCGTTTTCAACCCAAGTTCTCAGGTATTCGCCATGAATATTCAACCTCTGCTGCAAGCCGTCCAGGACACTCCAGTCGCAACGTTCATTCGCGAGTCAGGCTCGGCGTTCCCGATGCTGGAGTCGGTACATGTGATCGGCATCGCCATCGTCTACGGCAGCATCGCGGTGGTCGACCTGCGTCTGCTGGGCGTGGCCGCCCACCGGCGCGGCGCGCTGAAGCTGACCCAGGATTTGCTGCCGTACACCTGGGTCGCGTTCGTGACCTGTGTCATCACTGGCCTGCTGATGTTCTGCGCCAATGGCACGACCTATGTGCAGAACACCGCGTTCCTTTTCAAGATGGGCCTGTTGATGCTGGCCGGGATCAACATGGCGATTTTCCACCTGGGCGCCTTTCGCCGGATTGCCGAATGGGACACGACGCTGCCGCCTCCCCGTCAGGCGCGTATCGCCGGCTTCAGCTCGTTGCTGTTGTGGGCGGGAGTGGTCTTTCTGGGCCGCTGGATCGCGTTTCTCTGATGGCGCGCCCGACCATTGCCGTCACGCGGGTGCGCCCACGCTCCAGCGGATGGGAGTCGCTGGCGTTGATGCTGGCGACTCTGACCGTCATCGCCGGCGTGGCCGGTTATGTGCTGCTGCGCCCCGAAAGAGTTGGCCCGCCTACCCCGTTGAGCTGGCAGGTGCGTTCCTTCGATGGCTTGGGCGCGGTCGATCAGGCCATCCACAGCGCGTTGTTACCGGCCGGTGAAGAAATCATCTGGACCAACAACGATACCGGCGGCTGGATCACCCTAGAGCGTGCGCAGGAGCTGTTGCTGCCGCCCTTCTACCGGGATGCCTTCTGGAAAGCCAATGGCGAGGTGCACTGGCAATTGATCCTGCCTGGCTCCCACCTGGCTCATAAGGGTGGCGACGACGATGCCACTGCGGCGGACCAGACCGTCAACGCCGTGTCCCAGGCCACCCTGGGGCAAGGTGCAACGGTGTACTACGGCTCTGGCGGCCATGCACCGGGCCAGAGCGCCTATTTGCTGATCATCGGTCACGCCCATGCCGGGGTGATGTGGGCCAACCAAGCGACGATTTGGGTCCACCGAGACCCGAACGCGCCCTACCCCGCCATCGTCAAGCCCGAATCCCTGGTCGGCGAGGGTTGGCGCCAAGTCATCCCTTACGACGGCGCCAGCGAAATCGAACGCGTAAAAGGAACCCAGCAATGACTGTTTCTATGAAACAACGCGCCTTGTGGCACCGTTGTATCGCGCTGTTGGTGCTGATATTCGCCATCACGCTCGCCGGCCCGGCCTTCGCCTCGGCAAAGAAACTCAGGATCGGCATCACCCTGCATCCCTACTACAGCTTCGTGGCCAATATCGTGGGTGATCGGGCAGAGGTCATTGCGCTGATCCCGGCAGAGGCCAACCCGCACAACTACCAGCCGCAGCCCGATGACATCACCCGCGCGATGAATATCGATGTGCTGGTGGTCAACGGCATCGGCCACGATGAATGGGCCTTCCAGATCATCAAGGCCGCCGGCCGCACGCAAACACTGCCGATTATCCAGGCGAATGCCACGGTGGCGCTGATTCCCATCGGTGGCGACCAGAAAGGGGTCAAGGTGGTCAACCCGCACACCTTCGTGTCCACCACGGCGGCGATCCAGCAGGTGTTCGAGATCGCTCGCCGGCTGGGAGAGCTGGACCCGGACAACGCTGCTGCGTATCGAAAAAACGCCCTGGCGTATGCCGGCCGTATCCGCGAGCTACGCGCAGGCTTCATGACGCGCTTCGCCGCGCTGGACCTGTCTTCGTTCCGCTGTGCGACGACCCATGCGGGCTACGACTACATGATGCAGGAGTTCGGCCTGTTCGTAAGCGCCGTGATCGAGCCGCGCCACGGCGTCGCCCCGACAGCACGCCAACTGGCCAACACCATCGAGGCGATCAGGAAGGCCAACGTCAAAGTGCTGTTCGCCGAGAAAAACTTCTCCCTCGACCTGGCCAAACCCATCGAAGCCGCCACCGGCGTGAAGGTGTTCGCCCTGTCCCATATCACCGGCGATACCTACAGCGCCGACGAGTTCGAGGTGGCGATGCGCGAGAACCTCAAAACCCTGGCACAAGCCGTTGAGTACACCCAGCAATGAATGCGCTAAAGGAGGAACACGCGATGCGCGGCCCCGCCATTGTGTTCGACAACGTCTCCCTGCGGCTGGGAGGTACGCAGGTACTCGATCAGGTGAACGTGCACATAGAAGCCGGCGCCTTGCACTGCCTGGTCGGCCCCAACGGCGGCGGCAAGACCTCACTGGTGCGCGCGCTGCTGGGCCAGATGCCGCATTCGGGGACGATCCGCTTCGAGGGTGAATTCACCACGCCCATAGGGTATGTCCCGCAATTGCCGGACTTCGACCGCAACGTGCCGATGACGGTCAACGATCTCATGGCTTTGCTGGGTCAACGCCGGCCCGCATTTCTGGGCGCAAGCCGCGCCGCCAAGGCGGCCAATGCCGAAGCCCTGGCGCGTACCGGCATGGCGGGGATGGGTAAAAAACCCTTTGGCAGCCTGTCCGGCGGCCAGCGTCAGCGCGTGCTGCTGGCCCAGGCGATCAGCCCGATGCCTTCGCTGCTGATCCTCGATGAACCGACCGCAGGGATCGACGAGGCCGGTGTGCGCCTGGTGGAGGCGCTGGTGGCCGAGCTGAACAGCCGTGGGGTGACCATCCTGTGGATCAACCACGACCTCGAACAGGTCAAGCGTATCGCGCAGTCAGTGACCGTTATCAACCAGCGGGTGCTGTTTCACGGCCCCGCCGATCAGCTCGACAGCCGAGTGGAGGCCATTCGATGAATGCCTTGTACGACTTCATTCGCGACCACCTCCAGGCGCTCGCCGCGAGTCATGTGTTACCGCAACCGTTCGAATACGAGTTCGTGATCAATGCGCTGATGTGCTCAGTGCTGATCGGGCCGTTGCTGGGCGTGCTGGGCTCAATGGTGATGATCAAGCGGATGGCGTTCTTCAGCCAGTCCGTGGGCAATGCGGCAATGACCGGCGTGGCCATTGGCGTGCTGCTCGGCGAGTCTTATACCTCGCCGTACTTTTCGATGTTCGGCTTCTGTCTGCTGTTCGCCCTGACCCTCAAATACACCCAGCACCGCACCACTCTGGCCAATGACACGCTGATCGGCGTGTTCCTCTCCATCTCGCTGGCGGTCGGGGCTTCATTGCTGCTGTTCGTGTCAGCGAAAATCAACACGCACGTGATGGAAGGTGTGCTGTTCGGCTCGATCCTGGCCGTCGACCACACCGACATGAACGTACTGCTGGGCGTGACGGTGATTTGCACGCTGATCGGGCTACCCCTGTACAACGGCATGTTGCTCTCCAGCCTCAACCCGAGCCTGGCCCATGCGCGCGGTGTGAAGGTGCGCAGCGTCGAGTACCTGTTCGTGGTGCTGGTCACCCTGGTAACGGTCGCCTGCTTGAAAATCATCGGCGCCGTTCTGGTCGAGGCCTTGTTGCTGATACCGGCAGCCGCGGCCCGCAACATCAGCCGCTCACTCTCGGGCCTGGTCGCGTGGGCGGTCGTGATCGCGGCCTTTTCCTGTGTGGTCGGCATCCTGGCACCGATGCAGTTCCATATTCCAGTCCCCACGGGCGGCGCCATCGTGATCGTCGCGGCCTTGGTGTTTGCGTTAACCACCCTCATCCGCGGCACCGCGCCGCAGTTCAGAGGGGCCAGCGTATGACACGGTTCACCCCATCCATGTCCCCCTGGCTAGCCCTGCTGGTACTGCTGCTGGGCGGCACGCCGTCAGCGTTTGCGGATGCAGGACAGCAACAAGTTCTGGTCGCTCTGCCGGCGCTGTATGCACTCACCTCGGCGCTCGGCGAAGGCACCCACATAGAGGTAGTCCGTGTGCCGCTGGACGCCGAAGTGCCCATGGAAAGCCAGGCCAACGCTCTGTCACGCCTGGAGCCGGCCGTGTTCCAGAAAGCCGCCGCCGTGGTCACCGTGAGCAGCCTGTGGCGCGCAGACCCGCTGTATGCGACGGCCCGGCGCCACAACCTGCGGATCGTCGAGATCGATGCGTCGCACTCATGGGACAGCTTCAAGCCCGGCGTAGCCGTGACCCGCGAACCCTCGAACGATGTTCCCTGGGCTGGCGCCCGCAACGGCGAAGGCGGCCTGTCGCCCTACGCCTGGCTTGGCCCGGTCAATGCCATGCGTATGTCGGCACTGATCGCGGCCGACCTGGCACGCCTGTCCCCGGCCGACGCGCCCCGGATCGAGCGCAACCTCGCCGCACTCGACGGCCGACTGCGCCAACTGAAGGCCGACTACGGTGACCGGCTGCTGAAGGTGCCGGACCTGCGCGTGCTGTCGCTGGCCAGCGAGCCGATCTACCTGTTCGGCGAGTTCGGCGTGTATGTGGACGGTTGGTTTGTGCGTCAGGACATCGACTGGACTGACGCCGACCGCGCCGCCCTGACCCGCTACCTGCGCGAGCGTGATATCCGCGTGGTGGTCCATAAGTGGGCACCTGACGCCAAGACTGCACAGGCCATAGAGGAAGGGGGCGCACGCCTGCTGATCCTGGATATCGGCAACCCTGGCCTGCTCGCCAACAACGCTAACTACGAGGCGCTGCTGAGTTTCAACCTGGACGCCTTGCTGGCGGCCTTCGCGCCGGCCGGTTCCCCTGAGGCTGGCGTTCAAGCAGCAACGCCCCAGTGATCGACTTCGACCATGGAGACTGAAACCAGATGAAATCGCTAGATCTAGTCCACCCGATACTGCTGGCAACTGCACTGCTGTTCTGCCAGGCCGCCTCGGCCCACGGCCCCGTTTTCGACTGCTATATCGAGAACGATGACTGGGTGAAGTGTGAGGCGGGTTACACCGACGGCAGTTCCGCCGCGGGTCGAAAAATCCATGTCCAGGACACCAGCAACAAGGTGTTGCTCGAAGGCACTGTCGACAAAGACAACAGCTTTACGTTCCGAGCCCCGGCTGGCGCCTACTCCGTGGTGTTCCTCGGCGGAGAGAACCATGGCGCCACGATCCAATCCTCCGACATTACAAAGTGAAAATGACCATGGCGATCAAACGACGACTGCTTCAAGCCCTTGCCGCCGTGACCTTCGGTTGCATGGCGTGCGCCGCACAGGCCCATTTCCAGCTGCTGTATGTGGAAGAAACAGCGCTGCCGCGCGCGGACAACCTGGAATTCGCGATGGTGTTCACCCACCCGTTCTCCGCCGGGCCGACGATGGTCATGGGGCACCCCCTCGCCTTCAACCACGTCAGCTCCCATGGCGGGGAGAAAATCGACCTGCGCAAATATCTGCGGCCTGTGCAGTGGCAGAGTCGGGATAACCAGGCGACCGCTTATCGTGCGTCGATCCCGCGGGAATTGGTGCGCTCGCTAGGTGACCATGTCTTCGTACTCGAACCCGAGCCCTACCTGGAAACTGAGGAAGACGTCTACATCCAGCAGTTCACCAAGCTGATCGTCAATGTGGGTGGCGTACCCGGCAACTGGTCGGAACCGCAAGGCGCGCCGGTGGAAATCCAACCCCTGAACAAACCCTATGCCAACTGGACAGGCGGCGTGTTCCGCGCCGTAGTGCTTGCCAACGGCAAACCCGTTCCGTTCGCTGAGGTCGAAATCGAATACCTCAACCATTCCGTCGACATCAAATACAACGCCTTCGGCCAGAAGGACTATGTCACGCCCCCCCAAGCCTCCTTCAAATCCATGAGCACGTATTCGGATGCCCAAGGTATCGTCACCATCGGCCTGCCCCGTGCCGGCTGGTGGGGCATTGCGGCGCTCAACATCGGCACAACGAAAACCTATAAAGGCAAACCCCTGTCGCAAGACGCCGTACTGTGGGTGCAGGCCAGAGATATGAAATGACAACAGGCCATCGGGGGGCTGTGCTGGTCTACGGCAAACCTGCCCCTCGATGAGGCCTGCATTCATTCAGTGACACCGGTTACGGTCACATCATGCTGGCCATTACTCTATATCCGAACGCTGGCAGAAGCTGATTCGTTGCGAGCCGGGCCGAGCGCTGACAACGGGCCAGACAACGAGGACAGCACCAACGCTTGCCGCATCGGAATCGTTTGCGTATGGCAAGCCCACTCCTACACGTTCATCCAGACTTGCTCTTCAGGCCTTGAATTTGGCCTAAATTCTAAAGCAAATGTCCCCCCTGATAATTCCTTAAAGCCCCCCATTGTTCCTATCCTCTATCCCATCCGAGGCCGCCCTATCTACCAGGCGGTTCGACGTTTGAAAGCGGCCGTATTCGATCCAGATTGCCTAAGGATCGGACTGGCGCTCAGCCCATAACAATAATTCGCGGGTGGTGATGTCATAGCCATGAACACCGAAGATATTTTGCCTCTGCTTGATGAAGTAGGTCGTTTCGCAAAAGAACGTGTTTGGGTCTCAGCGGAGCGACCCGAACATCCCGTCTCCACCCAGTGCCTTGAGACGCTGACAAAAGAAGCTGTCGAACTTGGCATTATTTCCCTGTCCACCAGTGAGGATGGATTTGGGATCTGGGATCACACCGATACCGCCGAAACCATGTTCTTCAACATAGGGGGGCTCAGGCATCTGGGCCGCGCCAACCCTGGCATTGCCTTCTCCTGGCATCGCAGTGGCTTGGCCCATGGCTTAGCAAAACAGCTCGGCTTCACGCTCAACCAAGAGCATCTCCTCGCCTCCACACTATCTATCGTCGGACACTACGGCCTTGGTCGCTACAGCCTGGCGCGTTGGATCAAGGGTTCGGTAATGCCGCCGGAAGACCAAAACACACTCAGTGACTGGTTGTGTCGGCAGCGACACGTCAGCCCTATTGTCGCGGCAGAGGGTTGGCAGTCTCTGATTTGGCCCGAGTGGTGTGACGGACAAATCGTCTGGCGCCTGAGTACCAGCGCTGAGGCGGTTGTCACTCGATGTGAGGCTCAACATGGTTTCGACGAGTTATCGAGTTACCTCGTGCAGGGGGGCGCGTATGCGCAAACCCGCAGTCTTGATGCAGCAGGATCCCGAAACATATATGAGCGCCTACTTAAGGCTGAATGCATTGGATTGATGGCAATTGCGGTGGGGGCTTTGGAGCGAGGGCAAACCCTCGCCGTCGAGTATGCCGCCATTCGCAAGCAAGGAAGCAAGCGTATCGATCACCACCCAGCCGTACAGTTCATGCTCGGTGAGGTGGAGATGACGCTCCAGCACGCAGAAGCAGTGCTCAGCATGTTGACGCGCCCGCTCGATGAGCTGGATTTAGGCGTGGTGTTGTCCATGCGAGCGAGGCTGCATGAAAGCCTCTGCCAGGCAGCCAACCATGTCGTACAGGTGCACGGAGGCATTGGATACATGCGCGAGTGTGGGGCAGAAAAGATTGTCCGCGATCTGAACATGCTCAAGTTGCAAAGCGGTGGCACGAGAGAGATCCCCTTATTCCTTGCTGCATGGATGGAGAAGTAACCATGTCCCTGAATATGCACCTTGATGGGCATCTGCCATCCAATCATCAACTCTCGCCACACTGGCAGTATGGCGAGTTTTCAGCCCTCGCTCGACCGTTCACCCACTACGTTCGTGGGGATTTGTGGGAAACCGATACAGCTCGGCTGCCAAAGGCGCTGGCCAAGATTCGTCGCTCCGCGCGCCTCTTCGCCGATCAGCATATTGCTCCCCTGGCCAGCGAAGTGGATTTAGCAGCACACCTGCCGGTCGGTGAATGCCTACCCGTAGTCCAACGACTTCTGGTTGAGGCGGGAAAAGCCGGATGGTTGAGCTACTTTATGCCGGCACCGCTCGGAACCATGCCGTGGGGGGCCGTCACTCAACCGCCGATTTGGCAGTGCGCGCTAGTCGTTGAGGAGTTCAGCCGCGCTTGCGGCGGCCTGATGTTATTGCTGTCAGCGCATCACCTCGGCTGCATGCCATTGCTTCTTTCCGGCAGCCTGGGAACTATCACGCGGCACCTGGCCCCGGTATACCGCAGCTGCCTGAGCGGTGACCCGCATCTGGTGGCATTTGCGATCACCGAACCCGGTGCAGGGTCAGATGCAGAGGAAGGTCATGGCGCAGAAAGCTATCGCCCCGGCGTAATAGCGACGCCGACACAAGGCGGCTTCCTCCTCAATGGCCGAAAGTGCTTCATCAGCGGCGGAGATCTTGCAAAGAGTACAACCGTGTTTGCGGCGCTCGACGGCGAAGGAATGGACTCGTGGACGTGCTTCTACGTCGATGCTGATAGCCCAGGTTACAGCGTTCCACGTATCGAACTTAAGATGGGGATGCGAGCTTCCGGCGCCGCCGAGCTTGAATTTAATGACGTCTTCGTTCCCCACAGCCGGGTCATCGGTGGATTGCGCAAAGGATGGGCACTCAACAGAGCAACCCTCAACGCCTCCCGAATGCCTGTTGCCTCCATGGGTGTTGGCTTAGCGCGTGCAGCCACAGAGATCGCCGTTGACTTCGCACGCACGTACAAGCTTGGCGGTAAAGAACTCATTCACTACCAAGACGTGCAACTGCACCTTGCAACGATGGTGGCGGAAACCCGTGCCATACGCAGCTTGGTTTGGCAGGAGGCAAAGAGCGCCTGGAAACCTCGTCAGTTGCATGCATCCCTTTGCAAGTTCCACGCTACTGACCGGGCGCAGCATGTCGTCGAAATGGCGATGGATCTCTTGGCTGATCATGGTGGTCTTCATGAACAAAAGATCGAAAAGATTTTCCGGGACATACGTCTGACACGGATTTTCGAAGGCACCAACCAGATAAATCGCTTATCGCTCATAGAGGATTGGCAGGAGCAGATTCTGCCGCTCAATCCACATAACCCTATTGTTGGAGTTTGAGTCATGACTACCTTGCTCCAGGATCCATTCTTTCAGTACCCCTTGACGCCGTTCGAAAGCTCGGAAGGTCATGTTGACCTACCCATACTTTATTTCGACAACTCCAATTTCATGGCCATGTTTGAGGTCGAGTTCGAAATCGCAAATGCCTTCCTCAAGGATGCGGGTGTAACTGCCGTTCAATTCGCCAAGGGGAAAGCATTGGTGGTTGTCGGCTTCTACGAATACAGGAAAACAGCAATCTCTGCCTACAACGAGGTCGGTGTAGCCATAGCCTGTGTTCCCAACGGCGTACAGACGCCGCACTGTCCACTGCTTTCGCTTTATAAGTCCTTGGACAAACAACAGATTGGATTCCATGTGATCGATTTGCCCGTCACCACTCAAGCAGCGTGCGCAGCGGGAAAAGAGATCTGGGGATACCCTAAATTCGTTACTCCCATCGGATTTTCGTTGGAGGCGAAGCGCTTTAAAGGAACGGTAAGCGATCCCGAATCCGGGGACACTATGGTGGAGCTATCTGGAGATCTAGGTATAGGCCTGCCAGCCCCGCAGCTGGACTTGGTTCTGTACTCCCACCACAACGGATCGCTGCTGCGCACGCTGATCAACACCCGCGGTGGCGGCAGAAGCTGTCTTCCAGGATCGCTTCGTCTGAAGCTCTCAAACAGTACGCATCCAATGGCGCAGCGGCTTGCCCAACTGGGACTGGCCAATGCTGCGCCAAAAATGGTTTTCCATAGCCATGGGCTGCAACTTCGCCTGAATGCTGGGGCGGACATTACGCATGCTAGAGGCATTCACACGTGAACGTGCGGAGGCTGAGACTGCTAACACATACGCCAGTGCCTTGTTACAAGGACCTTGATTCATGACAGCGGCTCTTATCGAGAAGCGCCAGAGCATTCTCATTACGGGTGCTGCAAGCGGAATCGGCCGAGCAGCCGCGCGATTGTTTGTAGAGCGCGGTTGGTTTGTCGGGCTGGGTGATATTAATAACGCGGCGCTTGCGGAACTGAAAGCTGAGTTAGGTGCACAGAATGTGCTTTCGATGCAATTCGACGTCGCCAGCCCGGAAGAATGGAGTCAAGCCCTTAGTGAGTTCCATCGACGCACGGGGCGACTGGATGTGTTGCTTAACAATGCCGGCATTTTGATTTCAGGCCCTTTTGAGTCCAGTCCGCTTGAACGCCACCACACGGTGATCGATATCAATATCAAGGGACTGCTTAATGGTTGCTATCTGTCCTTGCCGTATTTAATTGGCACCCCAGGCGCTTGTGTTATCAATCTATCTTCGACCGCAGCAATCTATGGCCAGGCGTCATTGGCTACTTACTCAAGCACAAAATTTGCCGTGCGCGGATTAACCGAAGCGTTGAACATTGAATGGCAACGTCATGGGATTCGCGTGATCGACATCATGCCGCCCTTCGTGCAAACCGACATGATAAAGGGTATGAATGCCCGCAGCATTGAGCGTCTTGGTGTTCAATTAACCCCCGAGAATGTTGCCGAATCGATCTGGGCGGCAGCCAATGACCAAGGAGATTTTAGCAAGCCTCATCGTCCGGTTGGTTTCATCGCGGCGTGGCTTTTTCGCTTGACGAACCTGGCGCCGAGCAGACTTCGTCGGTATATCGCAATGAGGATAGCTACCTAGTAACGAATAATCTGGTAGCCATCCAATTAGTTAACAAACTTATCACCACAGAAGTTTTCGCCATCACCACCAATACCAAAACACAACTTCACTAATGCAGTCTTCTGTTTCATGTTTCATCAGGACAGGCTGGTTTGTTATTAATAGCATCCAGTATCATTTCGCACCTGAGACTGTCAGGATGGCATTGACACCGCAATGACAGGACAAGTATTAACGCCATTTAAAGGAATGACACGTAGTGGCAATTGCTTTAGTATTTAGGCCATTACGCTATCTAAAAAAGAGCCTGCCTGATGAGCTTCTGGGACTTCACCCGCGACGTCGGTAGTGTGCGACTTCTCGTCGAGATCGGACATAACCTAGGTATGAGTGCAGCCACATTGTTAAGAGGAACAGGCCTCTCATTCAATCAGCTAAGGGACCCTAACGTGCAGGTATCCGCTTCGGCTGAGCTTCGCGTGATATCCAACTTGTGTCAGTCTTCGTTGTTACCGGAGACGCTGGGATTCCAGGCCGGTTTGCGTTACAGCTTTTCCACCTATGGTCTGTGGGGATTTGGTCTTATCAGCAGCGCGACCTTAGGCGATGCGATGACTCTGGCGTTGCGCTTTTTACCACTGACTTATGCCTTCACGTTGATCTCCTTTCACCGAGATGGAGAGCTCGGTGTACTGAGTTTCGGAGAGCCCGAATTGAAGGATGAGCTTAAGCGCTTTCTGGTAGCGCGAGACATGGCAGCAGCGTATGTACTCATGCGAGAGCTCGCCGGAAGCGGTTTCTTGCTAGAGCGATTAACACTGCGCAACCCTCTTCCCAGGCATGCAAAACTGGAAATCAGTCCAGAGAGCTTCGGAGGGGCTCATCCACGATTTGGAACAGGCATAAATAGCCTCGCGTTCGGATTGAGGTTTCTCGAACATCAGCTCCCTCAAGCCAATCCTGTGACTGCTTTGATGTGTGCTCAACAATGTAGCGAGCTATTGGAAAAACGCCGTGTGAAGGCAGGTACAGCGGGCATTGTCCGTCAGTATCTCAGCATTGCCGGAAGTATGCCGCCGGATCAAGTATCCATGGCCAAACTGATGAACACCAGTGAGAGAACCTTCAAGCGTCGTCTCAGCGAGGAAGGTACTTCATTTCGCTCGTTGCTCATGGAGGTCCGCTATGCAATGGCCAAGGAACTTCTGGAAAGTCACTCGCTATCAATGAGAGATATTGCGGAGCGGTTGGGATTCAGCGACGCCTCAAGCTTTTCTCAGGCATTCAAGCGTTGGCATGGCTGTGCGCCCCAGAATTACCAAAAAAATCGCTGAACTGGGGACGTCTGCGTTGCTTCTGACTACACCTACTCCAATCGAAAGGTTCGGAGCATTTTTCTGGATCAATCGAGCGCCATTTTTTTCAAGCGTGATGCCAAGGTCGTCGGCTTGATCCCCAGCAACTGCGCGGCACCGTCCTTGCCGAACATCTTGCCGCCGCAGGCCGCCATTGCGGCGCTCAAATTATCCCGCTCAAGTGTGCGCAACTCCTGCTCGGTCATGATCCGTACATTGTCCTGCGCCGCGGCCACCTGCGTGGACGTCGCGGTATTGGGCAGGTCGATGTTCAGTTCCGCTCCGGTCGCGGTAATCAACGCGCGCTCGATGACGTTTTGCAGTTCGCGGATATTGCCTGGCCATTCGTAAGCCTGCAGGCGCGCCATGTCGCCCTTGTTCAAGCGATGACCGGGCATGTTCAAGCGGGCACCAATGAGCTGGAGAAAATGCGAGGCCAATAATGGCACATCGGCACGACGCTCACGCAGGCTCGGGGAGTGAACGGGGAATACATTGAGCCGGAAAAACAGGTCTTCGCGAAAGCGCTTGGCCTGCACTTCCGCACGTAAATCGCGGTTGGTGGCGGCAATGATCCGTACATCCACACTGCGGGTTCGTTCCTCACCGACCCGTTCGAACTGCCCTTCCTGCAACACACGCAAGAGTTTGCTCTGCAACTCCAGGGGAATCTCGCCAATCTCATCCAGAAACAAGGTGCCGCCGTTGGCCAGTTCGAAGCGGCCGACACGATCACGTACCGCCCCGGTGAACGCGCCACGCAAATGGCCAAAGAATTCGCTTTCAAACAGCTCTGCCGGAATCGCCGCACAGTTGACCCGGATCAGCGGCTGATCCCGACGCTTGCTGGCCTGGTGAATGGCCCGGGCAATCAGTTCTTTACCTGTGCCTGATTCACCGTGGATCAGTACGTTGGCATCGGTCGGGCCAACCACATCTATCTGCTGGACGATCTTCAGAATCGGCTCGCTCTGCCCGACGATATCGCGGTAATTGTGCTCAATATGAATTTCCTCCTGCAGGTACGCGTTCTGCTCTTCGAGTCGCTGCTTCAGGGTCTTCAATTCAACCAGCGCGTTCTGCAACTGCAACTCGGTGGTGCGCCGCTCGGTGATATCACGAAACACCACCACCGCCCCGATGATGCGGCCGTCACTGATTACCGGCGTGCTGGTGAACTCCACGGCAAACGATGTGCCATCGCGCCGCCAGAACACCTCTTGCCGGCCCTCGTGCACCATGCCGTCATGTACGGCCTTGTAGATCGGACAGTCCTCCACCGGATAGTGGGCGCCATCGGCATGCGTGTGGTGATGGATACGATGGATATTCTTGCCGATCATTTCTTCGGGCGCCCAGCCCAACATGCGGGCGCCGGCTGGATTGACGAAGGTCGCCAGCCCATCGCTGTCGATGCTGTAGATACCATCGCCCACCGAACTGAGCAGTAGTTGCTTGTCACGCTCGGTCTCCTGAAACAGGTTCAGGATATTGCGCCACTCGATAAGGCCACCACGCATGGTGCGCTCGGTTTCAGCCTGATCGCGCTGGTAGCGCTGCTGACTCTTTTCACGCAGCACCAGGATCAGTTGCTGTACGCCCTTGACCAGCAGGCGGGTGGCGGAGATTTCCAGCTCGATCCGCTCGCCACTCTTGCAATTGCAACTGAGTTCATCGGTCCAGCCCCGCCCTTTGTCCATGACCGCCTGGGTAAACACGATCAAGTCCGCCAATTGGTGGCCGAACAGCTTGCTCACGGGAAACTCCAGCAGCTCCTGGCGCGGGTAGCTGAGCAACTGGCAGGCCGCGATGTTCAAGTCCACGAAGCGGTCGTTATAAGGGTCGAGTAACGCAATGGCTTCGGCACAGTGCTCGAACACCATATGACGTGAGGGGTAGGCCAGGTCGGTCCAGCCGTCGAGGGAGTCAGTGTCACGCATGCTACGAAGTCCCGTAATTACCAGGTTTGGCCAACCTCACTTATACGGAATTTCGTAACCCACCGACAGTCCCAGTTCACCCTGAAAAAGCCGGTTCAGACCTCCGTTCAGGCGCGGCCAAAAACTACGAATATTCGTTAAAACCAGTACGAATATTCGTACATCTACGTAATTAAGTAGTGTTCCGCGCAACCTCAATTGATCCTTTTCCCATCGTATAAAAAATAAATATCGATATTTATCAGTTAGATAAGCAATAACTCAGTAGGTCACGCACAACCTGGCACGCCCTTCGCTCTCTGTCTCTCGACGACTCGCCGATTCCGGCCGTCGATGCCAGCCATTCAGCACTGCGGAGTAAGACATGCCAAATGTAGAAATTGCCCACTATCAGGACGGTGACTTTCTGGTCAATTACGAGGAGAAAGTCTTCGAGGACGTCAAAGCCGAACCGGGCGAAAAAGCCTTGCTGACATTCCACACCATTGCCTTTGAAGGCTCCATTGGCCTGGTCAACATGCTGCAAGCCAAACGCCTTCTGCGCAAAGGCTTCGAAACCAAGATCCTGCTCTACGGGCCTGGCGTACAACTGGGCGTGCAACGCGGTTTTCCGACCCTGGGCGCCGAAGCCTTCCCTGGGCATCTGGCCGTCAACAACCAGATCAAGGCATTCATGGCCGAAGGCGGTGAGGTGTACGCCTGCCGCTTCGCCTTGCAGGCCCTGTATGGCCAAACCGAGAAAGCACTGATCGAAGGTATCCGCCCCATCAACCCGCTGGACGTGATGGACCTGCGCCTGCTGATGCGTCGTGAGGGCGCCATGATCATTGATACCTGGACGGCTTAACGCCCCCCTTCTGAAAGGAGCGTGCGGTGGCAACCTTCCGTGCCATCGCCGACACCGAACGCTCAAGGCCATTGAAACGTCGATCATCCCTGACAGGATCCCATCACATGCCAACTATTCGCGCCGCAGCCGTTCAGTTCAGTCCGGTGCTGTATTCCCGTGAAGCCACGGTCGCCAAACTGTGTGACACGCTCCTGGACTTGGGTCGCAAGGACGTTCAGTTCGCGGTGTTCCCGGAAACTGTGGTGCCTTACTACCCTTACTTTTCTTTTGTGCAACCGCCCTTCGCCATGGGCAAGGAGCATCTGCGCCTGCTTGAGCAAGCAGTCATCGTGCCCTCTGATGTCACTCGGCAAATAGGTGCAGCGTGCCGCGAAGCCGGTATCGTGGCCTGCATCGGCGTCAACGAGCGTGATGGTGGCACGCTTTATAACGCCCAGTTGCTGTTCGACGCTGACGGCACGCTGATCCAGCATCGCCGCAAAATCACCCCCACCTACCACGAGCGCATGGTCTGGGGGCAAGGCGATGGCTCGGGGTTGCGCGCCACCGACAGTGCGGTCGGTCGCATCGGCGCGCTGGCCTGCTGGGAACATTACAACCCGCTGGCGCGTTATGCGCTGATGGCCGACGGCGAGCAAATCCATGCTGCGATGTTCCCAGGCTCACTGGTCGGGCAGATCTTCGCAGACCAGATCGAAGTCACCATCCGCCACCATGCGCTGGAGTCCGGTTGTTTCGTGGTCAACGCCACCGCGTGGCTGGACCCCGAGCAACAGGCGCAGATCATGGCCGACACCGGCTGTGCCGTCGAACCGATTTCCGGTGGCTGCTTCACCGCCATTGTCTCGCCAGAAGGGAAATTGCTTGGCGAACCGCTGTGCACTGGCGAAGGCGCGATCATCGCCGACCTCGACTTCGCGCTGATCAACAAACGCAAACGCATGATGGACTCGGTCGGTCATTACAGCCGCCCCGAGCTGCTCAGCCTATTGATTGACCGGCGCGTCACCGCACATGTGCAAGAGCGGCGCGAAAGCGTCGAGGACGCGCTCCATGAATAATCTGACTGCGTCCTCGCCCGACAGCCTGCTGTTGAACGCATTGCAATGCCACGGTGTGCGCTGGCAAGGTGCCGACGGCCTCACGCGCAAAGGCGGCGCAGGCCCTTCGGACCACAAGGCGCTGACCCTGGGCGAACACACCGCGATGGTGCCGATGCTCAACCATGCGTCGCAAAACTCCCCCTACTCCGCCGTGCCTGATGCGTCGGGAGCTCAAGCGCTGATCTTTCGCGAAGGGCTGCAGGTGGGCCAGGTGCAGTTGCCGGGCATCCCCAACTTCTACGCCCTGAACACCGAAGACGGCACGCCCTACTGGAAAATCGCCACCCTGCACAGCAAGGATGTGCTGGCCACGACCGTTCTACAGCACTGCATTCGCATGAACGAGGCCGCCACGGCCTGCCAGTTCTGCGCCATCGGCCATTCCCTGGCATCGGGCAAAACCATCGCCCGCAAACGCCCGGCGCAATTGGCGCAAGTGGCCAAGGCCGCGGTGGAGCTCGATGGCGTCAAGCATATGGTCATGACCACGGGCACGCCGCTGACATCCGATCGCGGCGCCGCCATTCTGTGCGAGTCGGCGGCGGCCGTCACCGCCGCTGTCGACCTGCCGATCCAGGCCCAGTGCGAACCGCCGGATGACGATGCCTGGTTCATGCGGCTCAAGGACAGTGGCGTGGTATCGCTGGGCATGCATCTGGAGGCGGTCACTGATGCCGTGCGCCAACGCATCATGCCGGGCAAGGCCCAAGTGCCGCTGGAGCGCTATTTCAGCGCCTTCGAAGCCGCCGTCAACGTGTTCGGGCGCGGCCAGGTGAGTACCTACATCCTGGCCGGGCTGGGCGACAGCGAAGAGGCGATTGTGCAGATGAGCGAGCGCCTCGCCCACGCCGGCGTTTACCCGTTCGTTGTGCCGTTCGTGCCCATCGACGGTACCCCGCTGGCCCATCACCCCAAGCCCGACAGCGCCTTCATGCAGCGGCTCTACCCGCGCATCGGTGCCAGCCTGCGCAAGCACGGCCTGCACTCGGAGAACATCAACGCCGGCTGCGCCAAATGCGGCGCGTGCTCGGCCCTGAAACATCACGAGTAACGGGAGCCGTCAGCATGCCAACACAGACCTTTGCCCTGATCGACGATACGTTCGCCGACTTCCTCGCCGATGACCTGCTGGTCAAGCCCGCACTGGCCACATGGGAGCGTCAGGACTACTACACATTACGCCGCGCGGTGTTTTCCGACGAGCAGCAATTACTGGCTCAGGACCGCGACGAAAAAGACTTTCAGGCGATTCCGATCGTTGCCGTGGCGCATCACTGCGGCATGCCCGAACGGGTGGTCGGCGCGGTACGCATCTATGAAACCGAACCGGGCGTCTGGTACGGCGGACGTTTGTGCGTGGAGCGCGCTTACCGACGCCACGGCATGATCGGCAAGGCCCTGATCAATGAGGCGGTGTCGCGTGCGATCGACCTGGGCTGCCACACCTTTCTGGCCACCGTGCAACAGGCCAACGAGGGCTACTTCCTGGGCCTGCACTGGCAAACCTTACAAGCAATCGATGTGTTCGGACACGCGCACTGCCTGATGCAGGCCCAACTGGACTGCTACCCCTTCATGCCTCGCAACGTGGCACTGCCGCCACGCAAGGTGGTGCGGCATGGCTGACCCGCAGACCACCCTGCACGATCTGCTCGCGGCACTGCGCAACTCACCGGCCATGCTGGCCAAGCAAGCCATCGGCCAGGCGGCAGCGGCACAGCCGAGCCAGGGCGCCAGCGGCGACGACCTGTACGCGTTGCCCGGTGATGACACTGCGGCTATCCGCTGCGGCGATCAGTACCAACTGCTGGCCATCGAAGGCATGATCCCGGCGTTTGTCGAACAGGCGCCGTGGTTCGCCGGTTGGTCGGCCGTTATGGCCAATGTCAGCGACATCACGGCCATGGGGGGGCGCGCCACTGCCGTGGTCAATGCCTATTGGCACCATGACCAACAGGCCACCGACAGCCTGTTGGCCGGTATCCGTGACGCCTGCGCGGCCTACGGCCTGATCATGGCCGGCGGTCATACCAGCCTGGCGGCCGGCAATCCTGTGGCGCTGGCAGTCGCCATCACGGGCTGGGCGCGCAATCTGCTCTCGACCCTGCACGTCGCGCCAGGCCAACTCATCGTCATGGCGGTGGACCTGGATGGCCAGTGGCACGGTAACGCGCCCTATTGGAAAGCCTTCGAGAACGTGCCCGCCGCTCGTTTGCGCGAGAAACTCGAGGTGATCCCACGCCTGGCCGAAGCCGGCCTGCTGCTGGCGGCCAAGGACATCAGCAACGCCGGGATTCTAGGCACCCTGCTGATGCTGCTCGAACCCACCCACTGCGGGGCGCGGGTTCACCTTGAAGCGCTGCCCATCCCGGTTGACACGCCGATGGAGCGCTGGCTGCAAGCGTTCCCCAGTTACGGCTTCCTGCTCACGCTTGAGCGCGAAAACCTCGCCGCCGTGGAGGCTGCGTTCGCCGCTCAAGGCATTCACTGCGCCTGCATCGGCGAGGTCGATGACAGCGCCCGGCTGCAAGTGATTCAAGGCCAGGAACAGGTCGAGTTCTGGAACTTGGCCAGCCACGCTTTTACCGGATTCAGCTATCGCGAATTCGCTCACCCCGTTTTGTTAAAGGAGCACTGACATGCCCGCCGTGAACATTCGCCTGCGCTGGCCCGATGGCCAGGAAAGCAACACCTATTCACCGTCAACGACCATCTACGAGCACCTCCAGGAAGGTTGCACGTATCCCATGGCCGAATTTTTACAGCGCGCGGAAACCGGTTTGAACGCGGCCTCGGAGCGCGTCAAACAGGTCAAGGGTTTCTACTGCAGTTCGGCAATGGACAGCCTGGGCGGCCTGCGTATGCGGGCGCGCAACTTCGCCGACCCGCACGCTCAGGTCGAGGTCGTGGAAATCAAACATCAGGGCACCGGCACGGTTCATTACTCAGGCTTCGGCGACATCTGACGGCGCTGTTCATTTTTTCAAGAGGACCTCAACATGACTCACTACACCACCATCGTGGTCGGCGGCGGCCAGGCCGGCCTGTCGGCCAGTTACTACCTGCAACAACAGGACATTGATCACGTAGTCCTGGAAAAACATACCCTGACGCACACCTGGCGCAGCCAGCGCTGGGATGCCTTTTGCCTGGTGACGCCGAACTGGCAGTGCGCCCTTCCAGGCCACCCTTATACGGGTGATGCGCCCCATGGTTTCATGACAAAAGATCAGATCATCGATTACCTCGACGGTTTTATCGCCAAGGTCAACGCCCCGACCAAGGAAGGGGTTACGGTACAGCGCATGACCGCACGCCCTGAAGGCGGCTACCTGCTCAATACGTCCAAGGGCGACTTCACCGCCGACCACGTCATTATCGCCAGCGGCGGCTATCACACGCCGATCATTCCGCGCCTGGCCGAACGGTTGCCGGCGCAGATCACGCAGATTCACTCCGAGCAGTATCGCAACCCGCAGGCCTTGCCCGAGGGCGCCGTGCTGGTGGTGGGTTCCGGGCAGTCCGGTGCGCAAATCGCCGAAGACTTGCATCTGGCCGGGCGCAAGGTGTACCTGGCCGTCGGCGATGCGCCGCGTTGCGCGCGCTTCTACCGTGGCAAAGACGTGGTCGACTGGCTGGCGCAGATGGGTTACTACGACATTGGGGTGGACACTCACCCGCTTCGCGAAGGCGTGCGCGACAACACCAACCACTACGTCACAGGGCGTGATGGCGGACGCGATATCGACCTGCGCCGCTTCGCCCACGAAGGCATGCAATTGTTTGGCAGGCTCGAAAGCCTGGAAGGCACCACGCTGAAATTTGCCTGCGACCTGGGCGCCAACCTGGAGGCCGCCGACGCGGTCTACAATCGCATCAACGCCAGCATTGACAAGTACATTGCCGAGAACGCGATCGATGCACCAATCGGCACGCCCTACACGCCGCTGTGGGCGCCGCAAGAAGAGCGAAGCGAACTGGAGCTCACCGCCAACGCCATCACCAGCATCATCTGGTGCATCGGTTTCCAGCCGGATTTCAGCTGGGTCGATGTGCCCGTCTTCAACGGCCGCAGCTATCCCGGCCATACCCGTGGCGTTACCGCTCGGCAGGGCTTGTACTTCCTCGGCTTGCCGTGGCTGCACACCTGGGGCTCCGGGCGGTTTTCCGGGGTGGCACGCGATGCTCAATACGTGGTGCAACACCTGGCAGCGACAGGCCTGTGCCAGGAACGGCAACAGACAGCCGCGCGCTGAAAGCGCTTTGCCCAATTGGCGCAGCAACATGGGCCTTGGGGGTGGCCCATGTCGGTTGAGTTGAAAACCGGCGCGGTTGATTGGCTCGCATACACGTGCTGCGCAAACTCGGCGATGGCGTCGGCCATTGCACGAGGCTGCTCGGGCGCCATGGCGCGTCCGGCGTTGGCGATTGTTTTGTGTTCGACCTGCCGCAAAGCGGCGCCCTGACGCCGGTGCAGAGCAATGCGGCCAATACGCTGCGCGATCTGGCGCGTGCGGTCGCCGGCAGCTGGAACGTGCGCCTGGTCGACAGCCACCCGGATGCGCGCCTGCAGGCCCCGGACACCGATCAGTTCAGCTTCCAGGCGCGGGTCACCGACCGGGGTGGGCCGCAGACCAGTCGCGAAGTCGCCAGTCTCGGCTTGACGGCACTGAGCGCCGGCGTCGGTCCCGACGGGCAATGGCCGCAGGTCTGGGCATTGACCGCAGCGGGCTCGATCCTGGTCCAGCGCAACCAGAAACTGCTGGGGGCCGACGGGCCCTCGACCAATCCGGCGTTCGTGTTCCAGACCGACCGGGCTGGAGCAACGTTGACGCCGCTCAGAGGATGATGTGCGGCGTGACGGCTGCACATCCGAGGGGGCTCTCACCGTCCTGCCGTTTGTCAGCCTTCCCCCCTGCCGACTTGGCAGGGTTGCGGAACGCATGGCGGCAACTGGAGGATGCCGCCGTTCGCTGCTGACTCAAGGCTTCAGGGCCTCAGCAGATTCTCGGCAGTTGTTCGCCCGACAACCAGTCCACCACCCTGCGCCCGCCGAATCGGGTCTGCATCTGCACGAAACCGTGGGCGTCTTCAAGGACCGTACCGATACGCACCGCATGTTCGCCCAACGGGTTGAGGCGCATACAGTCGAGCAGCGGCTGGGCGTCTTCTTCGGCGCAGATTGCGATCAGCTTACCCTCGTTGGCGATGTACAGCGGGTCCAGGCCCAACAGTTCGCAAGCGGCCTCAACCTGCGGCTGCACGGGAATCGCCGCTTCGTCCAACAGCATGCCGACTCCGGACTGACCGGCAATTTCGTTCAGCGTGGTCGCCAAACCGCCTCGGGTCGGGTCGCGCAGTACGCGCAGGCCGGGAGCGACCGCGAGCATCTGCGCCACCAAGCCATGCAGCGCCGCACTGTCAGACAGGATTTCGGTCTCGAACGTCAGCCCTTCTCGCTTGGACATGATCGCCACACCGTGTTCGCCGATGCTGCCGGACACCAAAATCGCATCACCGGGGCGTGCGCGATGCCCGCCCGTGTCGACCCCGTTGGGGATAATGCCGATGCCGGTGGTGCTGATGAACACGCCGTCGCCACTGCCGCGTTCCACGACTTTGGTGTCGCCGGTGATGATCGGCACCCCGGCATCGCGGGAGGCGCGGCCCATCGACTCAACGATGCGCTTGAGGTCAGCGAGGGCAAAGCCCTCCTCGATGATGAAGCTGGCAGAGAGATAAAGCGGCCGCGCGCCGCCCATGGCGACGTCGTTGAGGGTGCCATGCACAGACAAGCTGCCAATGTCGCCACCGGGGAAAAACAGCGGCGACACCACGTGTGCGTCGGTGGCCATGACCATGCGTTCGCCGGGTTTGAGTTCCGGGCTGAAGGCGGCGCCATCGTTGCCCTGGCGCAACCACGGGTTGTCGAAGGCGGCGACAAATAGCTCTTCGATCAACTGCGCCGAAGCGCGCCCGCCAGCACCGTGGCCCATATCGACCACGCCGTCGCGAAAATTGAGGGGGCGTACATAACCGCGTTTTACGGGGGAACGGCCGGTCATACTGCAACAACCTCGATGTCTTTATAGCGCCCGTAGGCGTAATGAGCGGCGCAAGCGCCTTCGTTGGAGACCATGCACGAGCCCATGGGGTTTTCCGGGGTGCATACGCTGCCAAACAGGCGGCAGTCGGTGGGCTTTTTCTGGCCGCGCAGGATCGGCCCGCATTCGCAGGCTTTGTTATCGGCCACGGCGCGGTAATGCAGGTCGAAGCGTTTTTCTGCATCGAAGGCGGCGAACTCTGCGCGAATGCGCAAGGCGCTGAACGGCACCTCGCCAAGCCCGCGCCATTCGAAGCTCTCACGCAGTTCGAAGATCTCGTCCATCAAGGTCTGGGCGGCGCTGTTGCCGTTGCGGCCGACGGCGCGGACGAATTCGTTTTCGACCTCGGCGCGCCCGTCGTTGACCTGGCGCACCAGCATCAAAATCGCCTGTATCACGTCCAGCGGTTCGAAACCGGCAATCACCACCGGCTTGCGGTATCGGCGGGCGAACTCGGCGTAGGGTTCGGAGCCAATGATGATGCTCACATGCGCCGGGCCGACGAAGCCGTCCAGTTCCACCGCCGCCGGATCTTGCCCGGGGGCGGCAAGGATATGCTCGATGGCCGCCGGGGTCAGGACATGGCAGCACAGCACGCTGAAGTTTCTCAGGCCGCGAGCGGCGGCGTCGCGGATCACCAGGGCGGTCGGCGGCGTGGTGGTTTCGAAGCCAATGGCCAGGAACACCACTTCACGCTCGGGGTTGGCCTCGGCGATTTTCAGCGCATCACTGGGCGAGTAGATCATGCGGATATCCGCGCCTTGTGCCTTGGCGCGCAGCAGCGAGAGGCCACCGGACGCCGGCACGCGCAGGGTGTCGCCATAGCTGCAGAGGATCGCTCCGTCCTCCAGCGCCAGCTTCACCGCCAGGTCAATACGCCCAATCGGCAAGACACACACCGGGCAGCCGGGGCCGTGGATCATGCGGACATTGGCGGGCAGCAAATCGCTCACGCCGTAACGCGATATCGCATGGGTGTGGCCGCCACAGAATTCCATGAAGCGGTATTGGCGTTCCGGCCGGACTTCGTCACGGATGCGCTCGGCAATGCGTTGTGCCAGTTCGCCGTCGCGGTATTCATCGATGTACTTCATAGGGCTTCCGGTTGCAGGCGGTCCAGTTCTTCGAACATGGCCAGGGTCCGCTGGGCTTCTTCGGGGTCGATCAGGCCGAGGGCGTAACCGACGTGGACGATCACGTAGTCGTCGACCTGGGCTTGCGGCACCAGCGCCAGGGAGATTTCCTTGCGGATACCGCCCAAGTCGACGAGTGCGTTATCGCCGGCGCGCAATTCGATCACGCGTGCGGGAATGGCTAGGCACATGCTTGGGATTCCTTCAATGGCAAAGCGGGTTGGCGCTGCGGGTCGCGCCAGTGCGCGGCAACCCAGGCTTGACCCAGGGCCAGCCCGGCATCGCCGCAAGACACAGCCTGCGCGCTGAAAACCGCTAAGCCCCTGGCGCTCAATCGTTGCGTGAGCCGGGCACTGAGCAGGCGATTGGCGAAGCATCCGCCCCCGAGCAGCACCGGCAGCGTGGTGGATTGGTGCTCGACCCAGTCGGCGAGAGCGGCGGCCAGCGTCAGGTGAAACAGCGCCGCGCCTTCTGCGCTGCGTGCGCTGTCGGCGAGTTCGAACAGGCGGGTCAGCAGCGGGAGCAGATCGAGCACGCCGTCAGCGCGGAGATGCCACAGGCCGTCGATGGCGGGCTCGGCGTGGGTTGCCAGGTATTCAGCGGCCAGACGCTCCAGGGCAATGGCGGCCTCGGCCTCGAATTGTTGACGCACGCTGATGCCGAGAATCCCCGCAGCGGCATCGAACCAACGGCCGGCGCCACTGCTCGGCGGGCAGTTGAGATTGCGCGCGAGCATCTGCGCGACAGTGTTCGCGCTTTGTTCGCCGACCAGCGGCCCGAGCCGCCTGAGGATTTCATCGTCGCGCCCCAGCAGGTGCAGCGCCGCGGCGGCCAGGCGCCAGGGTTCGCGGGCGGCCACATCGCCACCGGGCAGCGGCAGTGGCAATAGATAACCGAGTCGGCGCCAGGCATCGCTGGCCACCCAGAGCAACTCGCCGCCCCAGGCTGCGCCATCGCTGCCAAGGCCCACGCCGTCCAGCGCCAGGCCGAGTACCGGGCCGTCGAGGCCATGTTCGGCCATCAGCGCGGCAATGTGCGCGTGGTGATGCTGCACGGCTACGGCGGGCACGTTGAGTTTTTCCGCCAGCGTCACCGCCAGTTGCGAGCTATAGAAATCCGGGTGCAAGTCATGGGCGATGGCTTGCGGCGTGACTTCAGCGCACGCCAACAGAACGTCCAACGACGCCGCCAGGTCCAGGCAGCTTTGCGGGTCGCCCAAGTCACCGTGGAGTGGCGACCACAGCACCTGATCGCCCTGCAACAGGCAGGCGGTGTTCTTCAGCCACGCGCCACAGGCCAGCACCGGCGGCCAGACCTGCGCGCCAGGCAGTTTTTCGCTACGCATGCGGGGCCTCCACCTGAGCTTTGAGGCGGGCCAGTTCAGCTTCCAGTTCGGCGATGCGCGCGGCGCGGCGGTCAACCGCGGGGGCGCCGGCCAGCAACCAGTCGAGCCAGGCATCCAGCCCGGTGCCGTCGCGGGCGCTGAGCTGGATGATCTGGATCTGCGGGTTGACCTGTCGCGCATAGTCCAGGCAGCGCTGCACGTCGAAATCCAGGTGCGGCAACAGGTCGATCTTGTTGAGGATCATCAGGCGCGCTGCGGCGAACATGTCCGGGTACTTGAGGGGTTTGTCTTCGCCCTCGGTCACCGACAGGATCGCCACTTTGCCCGCCTCGCCCAGATCCCAGAGCGCGGGGCAGACCAGATTGCCGACGTTCTCGATGAACAGCATGCCGGCCGGCTCACCGCCGTCATGGGCGTGATGGCTGTGTTGATGCTGTTGAGTCTGTACGTGGGCGTGCGGCTGCTGATCAACGTGGCTATGCACAAACGACTGATGCGTGTGACCGGCGGCGTGCAGCGCGTCGTGCAGCGGCAGGCGGCTATAGGCTTCGGTGATCATCCGGGCATCGAGGTGGCAGCCTTTGCCGGTGTTGATCTGGATCGCGGGTACGCCAGTTTCGCGGATGCGCTCGGCGTCGTGACGGGTTTGCTGATCGCCCTCGATCACCGCCAGCGGCAAGTCGGCGCGGCGCTGGCGCAGGGCCATGAGGGTGCTGCACAACAGGGTGGTCTTGCCGGAACCGGGGCTGGACACCAGATTGAGGGCCAGTACGCCGTGGGCGGTGAAGTTTTCCCGGTTACGCGCGGCGTGCCGGTCGTTTTCGCCGAGGATGTCTTGCTCCAGGCGGATGGTGCGGGCCTGGCTCATGCCGGGCACTGAAACCCGCGCCTGACCCGCGCCGTAATGCAGGTCGCCGGTAGCGTCGACCTGCACATCGCTATCGGTGGCCGGAGCTTCGGTCTTGTCGTGTGAATGTCCGGTTCCGCAACCGCAGACGACGCACATGGTGTACCTCCAAAATCAAACGATTAATGATCCTCGACCTTCAGGTCGAGGATGCGCAATTCAGTCCCACCGGTGGGTTGCAGCCAAAAGCCGCCGCATTGCGGGCAGCCGGCGCCGCGCTCGATCAGCGGCACGCTGATGGCGCAATCCAGGCACCAGGCCTGGCCCGGCGGTTGTTCAATATCGATTTGCGCACCGGCCAGCAAGGTGCCGGGTGCCAGTGCTTCAAGGGCGAAACGCAGCGCCTCGATTTCAACGCCGGCCAGCTTGCCGGCCTCCAGGCGCAGGCGGCTGACCCGCACGAACGGATCGCGCCTGGCCGCCGCCTCGACGGCGCTGAGAATGCCGCCCGCCAGACTCACTTCATGCATGAATAATGTCCTCGCTCGGTACGGCTTCAAGCTCAAGGGTGAAGCCGATGCACGGGTCGAAAGCCGCGATCAACAGCTCAGCGCGACGTCGCGTGGCCGGATCGCCGGCTGACATCGTCGCCAAACCCTGGGCCAGCGCGCCGTGGGGATGAAGGTTCCATTCGGTCGGCGCGATGACCTGATAGTCGCGGATCAACACACCGGCATTCATTCGCTCCAGACAGACCCGGTGCAACAACAGGCCGCGCGACGTTTCGCTCCAGGCCAACGCCTCGTCGGGCCCCAGCGCCAATGCGCCGAGTGCCAAGCCAGCGGGCTGTGGCAGCGAGAGCCGCGCCAGTTCGGCGAGGCGCGCGCCCAGACGCAGCCAGACGCTGGCGTAGCGTTGGGGGTCGGCCTCACGCGCGCGGGTCCAACTGCCCGTCTCACAGGGTAGCCCGAAGGCCACCGGATGCAACGCAAAATCGCTGGCCTCTCGCAGTTGGGCGGCCACCACCTGCAGCGCTTGGGTGTTGCCGGCCAGCGACAGGGCATGCACCGGCAGTTGCAGGGCGTGGGCATCCTCGCGGCAATCGGCCAGGGCGTGCGCCAGCCAATGATCGCTGCGCTGGCTCCACTCATCGAGCGCGCTGAACGGCTCGGCGTCCCACCGTTCAAGCCATTGCGCCACCGATTCGCCCAGCCAGGCGGCCATCGCCTGTTGCGGGGCGTGTTCCCAGGCATGCAGTAGGCTGAGATCGGGGCGCACCGACGGGTTACCCAGCAACCGCGGCCATTCGAGCAGCATACGCCGCACATGCTCGCGGCGGGTTTCGGCCTCCAGCATGCGCTGGGTGTTGGGGTCGATGGGGGTTTCGCCATGCAGTGCGGTGTCGACGGCCAACGCTGCGGTCAAGCGGTGCGCTTGCCCGCACAGGCTATAGAGCAACGGCAAGTGGTGCGCGGCGGTCTGTGGCGGCTGGCCGCGCAACAAGGTGGCGGCCAGCGCCGGACGCCCGCCGACAATCGCGGGCTGCTGGCCGGGACGCACCCGCAATGAGCCGCCGAGCCGCGCCAAGCTTGCCATGGCGGTCATTGCGCGCCCCCGGACACGCGTCCGAACAGCAAGCCACGGCGGCTGATGGCCGGGCGTTCGGGTGCGCGTTCGGGCGCGTCCCGCAACAGCGCCAGCACCTGTTCGGCGGTTTGCCGGGCCGCGTCCTGATCGGCAAATTCAAACATCGGTGAAAACAGCGAACAGCTCTCGTAGCCACCGATGTCTTCGCCGTCTGCGCCAATGAAGGTCAGGCACTGCCCGCCAAATTGATGTTCGCCTGACGCCCCCTGAGCCAGGAGTGTGCCGCGGTTCTCCGGCAGCCAGATCAGGTTCATGAACCAAGGGCTGATCAGAACACCCAGCACCCCGGCTGCGGCGTTTTCCCCGGCGATTTGCGCGCTGAAGCCCACCGCCTCGACCGCCAGCTGTTGATTGAGAAACGGCAACCCGCGCATGCGTGTCTCGGCGATGCCCTGGAAGTGCGCGCACAGGGTTTGTGCCTGTTGCGCCGGGCCGTCTTGGCGCTCAGACAGGTTCATCGATCACCATGAACTGCTCGGCATCGCCATCGCAATTCGGGCAACGCCAATGTTCCGGCAATGCGGAGAACGGCGTACCCGGCTCAATCTGCCAGACCGGGTCGCCGTCGCGCGGGTCATACACCCACCAGCAGATTTTGCATTCCAGGCGGGTGGCGTCGCTGATCCGGGCGTTGTCGCCGCCGTAGCTGCCTTCGAAGCCGGTTTTTTCGTTCATCGTGACCTCACTGCCCTTCGAACCACTGGATAACGTCTTCGAAGCGCTCCAGTGAGTCGGCCAGGTCTTCGGGGGCGGCGCAGATCACTTCCGGCAGGTCGGTGATTTCGATGGTGTCGAGGATCTGCGCATCCTGTGAGTTGAAGTACGTGATGCGCCAGCAGTTCTGGATCCGGGTCGCGCTGATCAGGCAATTGCCATAGCCACGGGCCAAGGCGCGCACCGGGCCGGCGGGCAAGTAGGCGTCGAGGAAGGCGATGTCCTGTTCGGACAACGGCAGCAAGGTCAGGTTGATGACATGCACCTGATCGCCGGGTTGCCAGTGTTGGCTGCGGTCTTGTACCTCGGTCAGGATCGCCGGGGCGTTCATGACGCCCAGCGGCAACGCTGACGACAAGTCGAAATCCGCCGGTCGGGCCGCCGCGCGGGCATTGCCGCGCAGTTGCGAAGGCGCGGCGCCCACTTCGACGTGATCGTAGCCCTGGCCGTAGATGCGCCATACGCCGGCGAAGATCGATTCCTGGATACGCAACGACGGCTGCGCGGCAATGATCGCGCTGACCTCGCCTTCGCCCAGCAATTGGTCGAGCAGCTTGCGGTCGCCTGTTTCCAGGCCACTGAGGTCGACACTTTGCGTGGTCAGGCCGTTATTGCAGTCGCGCAGGCATTGCAGCAACGCTTGCAACGCGTGCCGCGCACCGGGCAGCGCCGCAAGCTCTTCAGGTTCGGGCAGCACCGGAATGCTATGGGTATACATGCCCTGAGGCATGCTGATGTATTCGAGCACGTCCTCATCGTCGGGTTGCGAGCCGGGGCCAATATCCACCACGGGGATGTAGTTCAGCGGATCGAACTCCACGGCGTGGCTTTGTGCATCGCGGTGATTGGCATCGTGGTTCATTGGCAACCTCCGGGGGCGCTGACCGGGGCACCGGCAAGCAATGGAATGCGCGCGTTGCTTTGGCTCACGGCAGCTTCCGCCAGGCGCAGGTATTCGTCCCAGTCGAGCATGCCGCTGAAGGTGCTGACGTAACCCGCATCGCGCAGCCACACCAGCGACGGCCAGCGGCGCACGGCAAAGCGCGCGGCGATGGCTTCTTCATCGGCGCGACCGACCACGCCCAGGCGCAGGCTCAATTGGTGGCGGCGCGCGATTTCCACGCGCAGTTCCGGCAACACCACGGCCACGTCCAGGCATTCGGGATGGCGTACCGGGTCACCGCACAGCAGCAACAGGCAGTCGCCCCCTTCGGCAAGCCAGGCATCGAGGTTGTCGGCGTCGATCCAGGTCGCGTCGAATTGCTCCACCAGCCGGCTGATCAAGGCCGGGATGGCGGGTGTCACGGGAATGGGCGCCATGAAAACAGCGGAGTCGCTCATGTGGGGTCCTTGACTGACGGTTGAGGTGGGGTGAGCGCGGCAGGCGCAAGGGGTGGCGACGCGTGGCCCAACAAGGCCGCCAGTTGCTCGGCGTTCATGGCCGAGGGCAGGCTGAAACCCGGCACGCTGTCGGGCTGCGGGGCCGTGCCGAACAGGGCCGCTTCGAGCAGGCGCAGGGTGGAGTCGATTTCGCTGGCGCGTTGGGCGTCGAGGCGTTCACGGGCGGCGTCGAGAAAGATCAACAGCCAGTCGCCGACCGCACACGGGCCGACCAGTGACAGGTCGATACGGCGTTCTTCGCCGTGGCGGTCGCGGCAGCGGGCGAAGCCCAACTCGGCCGCGATCACTTGCATGGGCAATCCGATGCACATATCAGGCGCGCCTGGCGAGGATGCGTTCGTCGCCGATCCGGCAGGCTTGCTGTTCGGACGGGCGTTCGTTTTCGTAGCGTTGCAGCTCGAGGTGCGGCAGGGTCACCGCCTCTTCACCCGCGAGTGGCGAGGCGCGCTTGTGCGGTGCCGCGCCCCAACCCTCGAGCACGCGCAGCGCCTCATCCAGCGCACCTTCCATGGCGGCCCTGACGCTGGGGCGCAGGCTGCCGCCGTAGTCCATCATGTTTTCCGGCTGGCAACCGATCAGCAGCACGCGTGTCGGGTAATGGCCGGTCAGTTGCGCGAGCATCAGCACCTCCTGAAAGCCGGTCTGGTGCAGGCTGAGCTTTTTGATGCCGAGGAATTTGGGGACATCGTCGTCGGCGATGAACTTCAGTTCGCCAGGCGCGAGGTTGTAATCCACGGCGTCGAAAATCAGCAGGTAATCGGCTTGCTGGACATGCTGGATCAAGTACAGGCCTTGCGTGCCGCCATCGATCAGCGCCACGTTGTCGGCGAACTCATAACGCTGTTGCAAGGCTTCGACGCAACGAACGCCGAAGCCTTCGTCGGCCCACAGGAGATTGCCGATGCCCAGCACAGTGATCTGCGGCAGTGTCGGTTGGAGAGGACTCATGGCGGTTTCTACCATTCTGGTCATTTTTTAAAGGTCTTGTAGCCGGAAATCATTGCCCCGACCAAGCTCAGGCGCCCGTTGATTTCTTCGCGCACGGCGGCATAGATGTGGAACATGACGAATAGCACAATCACCCACATGCCCAAGTGATGCAGGACATGCACATTGTTGGATTGCCCCAGCAGCGGCAGTACCCAACCGAAGGTGCGTTCCTGCCAGGAGCCCATTTGCGCGCCTTCGCCATACAGCGCGAAGCCGGTCAGGATCATGAACAGCGAGGACAGCAAGAAGATGAAAAACATCGCGAAACGCGACAGCGGGTTGTGGCCGAACATCGGTTTTGGCGTCGGCCCGATGAACAGGTAGTAGCGCACCCAAGCGAGCATGTCGGTCCAGTAGACCTTGCTGGTCAGCGGCACCGAGAACAGTTCGCGGGCGTGATGATTGCCCACCAGCGCCCAATAGGCGCGCCCGATCATGGCGATGGTGAAAATGTACGCCGCGCTGAAATGCGCAAAGCGGATGTAGCCCATCACGAAATGGTCGCTGGCTTCGCCCGGTTGGGTCGCCAGCGGCGAACCGATCAGGTAGCCGGTGATGGCCAGCACCACAATGCAGGCGGCATTGATCCAGTGCCACAGGCGCACGGGCGCCTCGTACACGTATTCCGACGCGTCGAGGGGGCTTTGAGTAGGTTGGGTCATAGCGTCACCTTTGGATGGGCAGGCGCCGTGGCGCCTGCCGAATGCAGCGTTGAACAATCGATCAACTGACCTTGACTGTGCTCAGCTCCGCGCCGTCCTCGCTCATCACGTGGGTGGCGCAGGCCATGCAAGGGTCGAAGGAATGCAGCGTGCGCAGGATTTCCACGGGCTGATCGGGGACGGCCACCGGCGTGTTCATCAGCGCGGCCTCGAAAGCACCGATCTGACCCTTGGCGTCACGCGGGCTGCCGTTCCAGGTGCTGGGCACGACGCACTGGTAGTTCTCGATCTTGCCGTTCTTGATCCGGATCCAGTGGCCGAGTGCGCCGCGTGGCGCGGCAACGATGCCGACCCCTTTGGCCTCGGCAGGCCAGGTGGACGGGTCCCATTTTTCGACGTTGGCGGTGGTACGGTCGCCGTTGCGGATGTTGGTCATCAACTCGTTCCAGTCGTCGACCATCATTTCTGCGCAGTACTCGGCTTCCAGGGCGCGGGTCAGCGTTCGGCCGATCGTGCTGGGCAACAGTTGCTTGGCACTGAGGTTGGTTTCCGCCAGGCCCAGGGCTTTTGGCAAGTCGAGGTTGACGGCTCGCAGCGAACCTTCCAGTTGTTCCTTGACCCGCTGGCAATGCGGGTTGCCTTTGAGGGCATGGGCATAGCCCAGGATGTAACGCGCCAACGGCCCGACTTCCATGGCGTGGCCGCGCCAGCGCGGCGATTTGACCCACGAATATTTGGCGCTTTCGTCGACTTCTTCGATGTTGGTGCGGGTGCCCTTGGTCTTGGCGCCCAGCTCGTAGTTCGGCTCGGTGATGCCGTCCCACGGGTGCAGGCCCTTGTCGTTGTCCGGGTAGTTGTACCAGGAGTGGGTCACGAACTCTTGCACTTGCTCGGGATCACGCGCGTCGACAGGCAGGATTTCGTCCCAGTTGCCGTTGAGGATCGCCCCGCCCGGCAATTGGTTGGTGCTGTCGTCGTAATTGACCTTGGCGTAGGTGCCGTAATCCATCACGTTGGTCGCCGACAAACCGCCGCCGTGCAGCCAGCCTTTTTGCTTGTAGATAGTGCCAATGGCCAGCACGTCCGGCACATACACGTTGCGGCAGAAGGTCAGCGCTTCGTCGATGCGCGCCCGCACGAAGTTCAGGCGTTCCATATTCAACGGCGCACCGGCGGCCAGGTCGCCATCGATATTGATCGCGCAGGGCACGCCGCCGACCAGGTAGTTGGGGTGCGGGTTCTTGCCACCGAAGATGGTATGGATCTTCACCCACTCTTTCTGCAGGTCGAGGGCTTCAAGGTAATGGGTCACGGCCATCAGGTTGGCTTCAGGCGGCAGTTGGTAAGCCGGGTTGCCCCAGTAACCATTCATGAACGGCCCGAGCTGACCGCTTTCGACGAACTTCTTCAGACGGTTTTGCACGTCGCGGAAATAACCCGGCGAAGACAACGGGTGAGCCGGCGAAACGGTCTGCTGCAATTCCGAGGTGCGCTTGGGGTCAGCCTTGAGCGCAGACACCACGTCCACCCAGTCCAGTGCATGCAGGTGGTAGAAATGCACGGCGTGGTCATGGACTTGCAGGGTCTTGGCCATCATCTCGCGAATCAAGTGCGCGTTCGGCGGGATGCGAATGCCCAGCGCGTCCTCTACCGAGCGCACCGAGGCCAGCGCGTGGCAACCGGTGCAGACGCCGCAGATGCGTTCCACGAATGCCCAGGCGTCACGTGGGTCGCGGCCCTTGAGGATGACTTCGAGGCCGCGCCACATGGTGCCGGTGGAAACGGCGTTGCGGATAACGTTGTTGGCATCGAGGTTGACCTCGACGCGCATGTGGCCTTCGATACGGGTCACAGGGTCGACAACGATACGTCGGCCTGTGTTGTTGAGGTCGAAACCCTGAGTCGAATAGGTGCTCATTGGTGCTTATTCCTGTCTTGTCGCTGGGGCGTCGGGCGAGGTAGTGGGCGCTTTGCCGTTGCTGGCGCGTTTGAGGGCGGTGACGGCAGCGTGGGCAGTGATCGCTGCGCCGACGGTGACGCCGGCAACCAGGCCGATTTCGTCCGCGTTCGCTTCAACGCCAAACTGGTTGATGCCGCTCAAGTGCTGATAGAACGAGCCCTTGTCCCAGAACCCCTCCTCCGAACAACCGATGCAGCCGTGGCCGGACTGAATCGGGAAGCTGGTGCCGCCATTCCAACGCACGGTCGAGCAGGCGTTGTAGGTGGTCGGGCCTTTGCAGCCGACTTTGTAAAGGCAGTAGCCCTTGCGCGCCGCGTCGTCGTCCCAGGACTCGACGAACTGACCGGCGTCGAAGTTCGGACGGCGGTAGCACTTGTCGTGAATGCGCTGGCTGTAGAACATTTTCGGCCGGCCCTGACGGTCCAGCTCAGGAATGCGGTCGAAGGTCAGCATGTAGGTGATCACCCCGGTCATGACTTCGGCGATCGGCGGGCAGCCCGGCACTTTGATGATCGGTTTGTCGGTGATGACCTTGTGAATCGGCACCGCCTGGGTCGGGTTCGGCTTGGCGGCCTGTACGCAGCCCCAACTGGCGCAGGAGCCCCAGGAAATGATCGCCTTGGCATCGCGTGAAACGCGCTTCAACTGCTCGACGAAGGGCTTGCCGCCAATGATGCAACTCATACCGTCCTGGTTCAGTGGCGGGTTGCCCTCGACGGCCAGAATGTAGTTGCCCTTGTACTTGGTCATGACCTCGTCAAGGATCGCCTCGGCCTGATGCCCGGCGGCGGCCATCAAGGTGTCGTCGTAATCCAGGGAGATCATCGACAGCACCACGTCCTTGGCCAGCGGATGCGCGGAGCGGATGAATGACTCCGAGCAACAGGTGCATTCCAGGCCGTGCAGCCAGAGGACTGGCGTGCGTGGCTTGTTCTCCATGGCCCAGGCGATTTTGGGCATGAATGCCGGGCCCAGCCCCAGCGACGTTGCGGTCAAGGAACAAAACTTGAGAAAGCTGCGGCGCGAGATGCCTTGTCTGCGCATCACCTCGTAAAACGTTTCCATTACTTTATTTCTCCTCCCCGAGAAGGTGCTTCAACGGGGGCTGCACTCGGTGTGTTGGAAATCTGTGCCCGACCAGGTGAGTCAGGCGCCATGCCGTCGGCTACAAAGGCCATCAGTTCTATGGGGTGTTGAGGCTGCAGCCTGGGCATGATTGCGACGGCTGCTGGAAACATGCGGGTAACCCATGACGTTCAGTTATCTGGTAAGTACAAGACCTGTGCCATTTCGCCGCGGTGTAGATAAATTGCTTACTAATTAATTTATCTATCTGTTTTTAAAGGACTTTTACTTTTTTACCGAGCGCATTGAGACACCTTGTAACAAACCTCAGCTGGAATGTTTGTTTCCACTATTTATGCAGCCTGGAAACCATATGTCCGGCTTGGCAAGTGGCTGGCGAGAGAACCTCGCCAGGCGCTGAAAGGAAGAGAAGGCTCAGGCGGGCGTCGCGTCCAGGCGGTCGTAGCCCTTGAAGCGGTAGAACAACACGGAAACGGCCCAGGTCAGGATGAATATCCCGACGATCAGGTAGCCGATCATGCCGAAGTTGTCGGTCAGCGCAGTGATGAAATCCCACACACCGCCGTGCAGATCCCAGCGCGCCGCGATCAGCCCGAGCACTTCCACCCCGCCCACCAGCAATGCCACCAACACCGACATGGACGTGATGGTCAGGTTGTAATAGAGCTTGCGTGCCGGGTTGACCAGTGCCCAGTGGTAAGCACCGGTCATCATCACGCTGTCGGCGGTGTCGACCAGCGCCATGCCGGCCGTGAAGAGCGCCGGGAACACCAGAATCGACCAGATCGGCAGGCTCTGCGAGGCTTGCACCGCAGCGATCCCCAGCAGGCCGATTTCCGTGGCGGTATCAAAACCCAGGCCGAACAGCAGGCCCAGCGGATACAGGTGCCAGGGACGGCTGATCAGGCGGAACAGCGGGCGCAACAGTCGGGCGATGGGGCCACCGCCGGTGAGTATCGCGTTCATTTCTTGCTCGCCGATCCGTTCGCCGCGCCGCACGCGGCCAAACGCCTGGTACACCGAGCGCAGGATGAGCAGGTTGATCAACGCCACCAGCAACAGGAAGGCGGCAGACACCGAGGTGCCAATCAGCCCGCCAAGGCCGTGAAAGGCTTCGATTTCGCTTTTGAACGCCGTGGCCGTCAGTGCGATGCCGAGCGAAGCCAGGATTACCACGGTGCTGTGCCCGAGCGAGAAAAACAGGCCGACACTCGCGGTTTGTCGGCCTTCCTGGATCAGCTTGCGGGTGGCGTTGTCGATGGCGGCGATGTGATCGGCATCCACGGCATGGCGCAGGCCGAAGCTGTAGGCCAGAAAGGCGGTGCCGAGCAACAGCGGATAGTCATGGAAGGCCGTGAAAGCCCAGGCCCAGGCCAGCAGGTTGGCAGCGACCAGGCCGGCAAAAATGGCCAGGACGCGATGTTTGAACGTCAAAGGCGCACGAGTCGGTGAAACAGGATGCAAGGGCATGCGAACTCCAGAAAGATGGGTTCAAGTATGAAGAAACGAAAAAACCTCATACAAACCCTGTGCCAGTTTGCGTGCCGAGTACCATTCAGGCGTGGTCGGGCGCTCGCAGAACATGGCGGCTGGACAGTGACTGTCCAGCCGAGCCGATAACTGGACAATGAGCTTCCAGCGCCGCTGCCGGATTATCGGCTCAGGCGGGCCCGGCTTCGGGCAGCGTCACGGTGAACTGCGCACCGCCCTCGGGGTGATTGGCGGCCACCATCCGACCGCCACAGCGTTCGATGATGCCGTAGCTGATCGACAGGCCCAGGCCCGTGCCTTTGCCCACGGACTTGGTGCTGAAGAACGGGTCGAACACCTGGCTCAGGTGTTTCTCTGCGATGCCCGCACCGTTGTCGCGTAAACGCAGGGTGACCCAGCCCGGCTCCTGGGTCACCTCGATCCAGACTGTCGGCAAGGCCTGGTTGGCCGCTTGCGCGGCATCGTAGGCGTTCTGCATCAGGTTCATCAGCACTTGCAGCAGTTGCCCGGCATTGCCGCGCACCGGCGGCGTGTCAACGGCCTGCCAATGCACCTGCAGATCGGGCGCGACGCCACGGCAGACCCAGTGGATGGCGCGCTCGATGACGTCATTGAGGTCGACCTCGCCCAGCGCTTCACGATCCACCGCCGAGAAGCGCTTCAGGGCGCTGACGATGTCGGCGGTGCGTTGCGCGCCTTCCATGCTGCCCTCGATCAACGACGGCAAATCGCTCAGCAGCGGATCGATGCGTAGCTGTTGGCGCAAGGCTTGAAGACTGGCGTGCGACTCGCCGCCGTGGACCGCTTGCAGGTACTGCTGCAGGCGTTTGCCATAGCTGTCGAGCACATGCGCGTTGGCCAGCACGAAGCTGATGGGGTTGTTCAGTTCGTGGGCGACACCAGCCACCAGGCGCCCCAGCGAGGCCATTTTTTCCGCGTGCAACAGTTGCTGTTGAGTGCGCTTGAGCGCCTCGTGGGCCTCGTGCAGTTGGCGATACGCGTGCTGGAGTTCGCCCAGCGGTCGCCCCACCAGCACGTGCCCGATAAAGCGTCCATTGCCCGTGCTGCGCACGGTGCAACTGACGTCCACGGGCACCGGCGCGCCGTTGACATCCTTGAAGTTGACCTCCAGCGAGGCGCTGGCGTTGGGATGGCGCAGGCTGGCGAGGGTCTGGCGCAACTGGGTTTCACTGTGGGGGTCAGCCAACAAGACATAGGCCGGGCTGCCGGACAATGACTGTTCATCACGGCCGACCAGCGTGCGCAGCGCGCTGTTGCTCTCCTCGATGCGCCCTTGCGGGTCGCAGGCCAGCAACACGTCGGACATCGACGACAGTAACCCGGCGATGAACTGCTGCGACTGCTCCAGTTCGACGTTCTTCTCTTCCAGGGCGATTTCATCTTGCACCAGCTTGGAATAGACCTCGTCCATCCTCGCGATGACTTCGATCCAGGCGTCTTCGTCGAGGCTGCCGGGTGGCGGTTTACGGGCCATGGTCGTCAGCTTTTAGGGTGCAGATGCAGGTGGCTGTGGACTTGCTCGTGGCTCGCGCCCTGCTCCACCGGGATCAGGTTCAGCGAGCCATGACGCACGCCGCGTTCGGCGCACACGCGATGGGCGAAATCGCGCACTTCATCGGATGAGCCCTTGAGCATCAGGCTTTCCAGGCAGTTGTCGTGATCCAGATGCACATGCTGGCTGGCAATGGTCAGGTGATGATGCGCGTGCTGCAGGTCCATCACCCGTTCGGTGAGGGTGCGCGAATGGTGATCGTAAACGAAGCTCAGGTTGGCCACGCAATGCGGCGCCTGGCCTTGCTCCAGGCGCGCCTGTTCGATATGCCGCCGCAAAATGTCGCGCATGGCCTCGGAACGGTTGTGGTAACCCTGGTCGCGAATCAGCGCGTCCAGTTCCTCAGCGAGGCCACGGTCCAGGGAAATGGTCAGGCGTTCCATGGGATTTCCTTTTCAATGCACCGTGCAAACCATGCACGGGTCAAAAGAACGAACGATATGTTGCACCGCTACCGGGCTTTTTTCGCCGGGTAGCACGGGAGCACCCTGCAAGGCTTGTTCCAATGCCCCGGGCTGGCCCTGGGCATCGCGTGGCGAGAAGTTCCAGGTGGTCGGGGCGATGATCTGGTAGCGGGCGATTTTCCCGTGCTCCACCTCCAGCCAATGCCCCAGTGCGCCACGTGCCGCTTCGGTCAGGCCGACCGCGCGGCCTTTGTCGGGTAATGCTGCGGCGCGGTAATACGGCTCGCCGGGGCGCAGGGCGATCAACCAGCTTTCCATCAGCGGCACCACCTGCGCCAACTCCAGCAAACGCGCGAGCAGGCGGGTATAAACCGTTGCCGAACAGCGTGCCACGGCATCGCGCAGCAGCGCTTGGCCGGCAATCAACTGGCGTGCAATGGCGCCGGTTTCCAGCACCGCGCCGGCCAGACGCGGGGCTTTGTTCCAGGTATACGCGTCGGGTTTTTCCATCAACGGCTGGGTTTGCCCGTCGGCCGGGTGGCGCGGGCCGCCAGCGTCGTCGAGCCAGGCATGCGCGCTGTCTTCGCGGATATCGTCCAGGTCCAGCGGTTGTGCACACTGGGTGACGCCATTCCACAGGCCGCGCGGGAACACCATCGAGCCATCGGCTCGCGGATACGCCCCGTAGGAAAGATACAGCCCCGGCCCCGGCCCCAGATGCTCAAGCCCGGTGTCCAGGGCGATTTGCAGAAATTGGCGAAAATCGCCCTGCCCCAGCGCTTCGGCGTGCCATGCCCAGAGCTCGCTTTCGCTGGTGAAACCATTGATACGCTCCAGCGGCGCGGCGAACAGCTCGCTTTCCAGAAACTGCCGGAACTCGCGAACGCGGGTCAGCAGGCGCAGGCGCTCGGCGGCATCAATGGCGCGGGTCGAGCCACCCGGTTGGATCGAGCCGGTGTGCGGCCACTTGCCGCCCAGTGTGCCGATCAAATCCAGCCAGCGTTTACGCGCAGAAATGGCCAGGCGCTGCTGGCTGCCCTGAAGCGGGGTAAAGCGCGCCACCGCGTCTGGATACCAAGGGCGCTCGGCGTACACCGGGCGCACGAAATCCGGCATGAAAAACAGGTAGAAATGACTCAAGTGATCGGCGAGGTTTTCGGTGGCGGCCATCAGGTTGATTGCCAGCAGGCCGTTGTCCGGCGGCTGTACACCGGCCAGCCCGGCCAGGGCGCGGGCGGCGGCGATCGATTGCGACACCGAGCAGATTCCGCAGATGCGTGGCGCGTAGGTCAGCGCATCGAGCGGTGCGTGTTGCAGCAGGATTTGCTCGAAGCCACGGTACATGGTGGCGTTGACCCGTGCCGAACGCACATGACCATCTTCCACGTCCAGTTGTACTTCCAGATCGCCTTCAACCCGATTGAATGGGCCGACCACCAAACGTGACATGCAAACTCCTAACGGCGGGGGGTGCGTACCGACGGCGCGATCAGCGGGTGATCGGACGTCGCATTCTGTTTGACGCGCTTGGGGGTGGCTGACTTGGACAGCGCCGACAGGGCGACGAACCAGGCCTTGGGCATGTCGATGGGCAAACCGATGGGAATGCCCGCCAGCTTCGGCGTGCGCTGAAACGCGTGCCCCGGTTCTTCGAAGCCCGGGGCGGTGCAGTTGATGCAGGCAAACCCGCCACGGGTACACGAGCCCTCGCCGTTCCACAGGCGAGTATTGCAGTCGCCGTGGGCCTGGGTGCCTTTGCAGCCGAGGTTTTCCATCATGCAGCCCAGGTCCGAGGGCTTTTCCGCACTGGCTTTGTATTCGTAGAACTCATTGCGCGTGCAGCCCTGATGCACCAGTTGGTCGGCGTAGAAACGCGGGCGCCCGATGACGTCCAGATCGGCCTCGGCGAACAGCCCGGCGGCCAGCGCCATCAAGGTGTCGGTCACCCAGCCGGGGTGCGTCGGGCAACCGGCCACGTTGATCACCGGCAAGCCGCGCAACGACCGATAATCGGCACCCAGCAGGCCGCCGCGATGCTCACCGTCAAATTGCAGGCCGCAGGCGTCGGTCGGGTTGCTGCCCGCAGCGGTGATGCCTCCGTAGGCAGCACAAGTGCCGATGCCCAAGGTGTATTCGGCCACCGCCGCGAGTTTGCGCACCCAGTCGATCATCGGCGCATCGGTGCCCGCCAGCATGTGAAAGCGCCCGGTGCCGTGCGGGCCGCGCAGCAATGAGCCTTCGATGCACAAGGCATCGAGCCGGGTACGACCTTGCAGGCAGTCCTCCAGGATATCCAGCACCTGATCACCGCTTTCAAGGGACAGCGATGGATGCCAGAGCAACTCAATCCCCGCACTGCGCCACATCGCGGAAAAATCCTGGGTATCGGCGCACAGCAAGGACATGTTGCAACCGCCGCAACCGCCCGATTGCAGCCACAGCACTCGGAATGGGGTGTTCATCGGGCTTCCTCCAGGCCAAGACGGCGCAATTTCTGGCGCAGGCCCACGCGCGACAAGCCCAGTTCACGGGCCGCATGGGTTTTGTTCCAGCGGTGACGCAGCAGCGATTCCTTGAGTATGGTCGCTTCGATAGCGTCCAGTTGTTCTTGCAACGTGCCCGTGGGGGGCGACAGGCGTATGTCGTTGGTGTTGCGTCCCTGGCCCTGCATGACGCGCCAGGAAAACGAATGAGCACCGATTTGCGAGCCTTCCGACAACGCAGCGGCGCGGTAGATTTCGTTGCGCAACTCGCGAATATTACCGGGCCACGGGTAACCGATCAGGCTCGCCAGGGCGTCGTCGGCGAAGTGCAGGTTTGGCAGGTCCAGTTCCAGGCGGGCATCGTCGAGCAGCTTTTTGGCGATGGGCATCAGGTCGGCGGTGCGCTCGCGCAACGGCGGCAAGCCCAGGCTGACCGTGGACAGCCGGTAATAAAGGTCGCTGCGAAAACGTCCGGTGGCGACATCCTGCTCCAGATCGCGATGGGTCGCCGCGATCACCCGCACATCGACCCGTACCGTGCTCGAGGCGCCGACCGGGCGCAGTTCGCCCTCTTGCAAGACGCGCAACAACTTGACCTGAAAAGCCGGCGAGGTGTCGCCGATTTCGTCGAGTAGCAAGGTGCCGCCATTGGCACGCTGGAACAGCCCGATGTGATCCTGATGCGCGCCGGTGAAGGCGCCGCGCTTGTGCCCGAACAGCTCGGACTCCAGCAAGGTATCGGGCAGCGCCGCGCAGTTCTCCATGACAAAGGCATTACTCGCACGCGGGCTGGCGTAATGGATGGCGCGGGCCAGCAACTCTTTGCCCGTGCCCGATTCGCCCAGCAGCAGCACCGACAAATCATAGCGGGCGACCCGGGCGGCCAACTCACAGACCGCATCCAGCGGGCCGCCGGGGCTGCGCACGATGCGCGAGAAATCGAAGGTGTCGCGTACCCGCTCCAGGGTTTCGCGGCTGCGGCGACGCAGCGCTGGCGTACCGGCGCGCAGCTCCAGGTCCAGCCGCTGCATATGGTTTTGCAACGATTGGCTCTCGACCGCATTGCGCACGGTGTTGAGCAGGTTTTCAGGCAGCCAGGGCTTGAGCAGGTACTGATAGATACCGGCCTGATTGACGCCCGCGATGATGTCTTCCGAATCGGTGTAGCCCGACAGCACGATGCGGACCACCCCCGGCCAGCGCTCGCGCACTTCCTTGAGAAATTCGATACCGCTGACATGGGGCATGCGCTGGTCGCAGAGGATCACCGCCACCACATGCTGCTCCAGCAGTTCGCGTGCTTGCCCGGCCGACTCGGCCAGCAGCACCTGGAATTCCTGATCGAGTACCCGGCGTAACGATTCGCGCGAACGCAGCTCATCGTCCACTACCAGGATCATGGGCAAGTCGGATTGCGAGTCGAATGGGGAGGTCATGAGTCAGCGAAAGGCCGATTATTGAAGTTCATTGCAACATTATGTTGCTGCAAGTCATGGCGTCGATGGTAGCACGGTGCCAAAAGCAGACGAGGGTTTTCCTTCTGAGGAGGCCGCCCTGTTCAATTGTTTTCTGGTCTGCCTCGTCGCCTTCGTCAGCAAATTCCCAGGAGGCTATGGCGCCGGGCGCAGCGCAGCGACCAGCCGAAGTTCATGCCCACAGCCGCCAGCAGGATGGCGCTGTACAGCAGGGTCGACATGAGATCACACCGATAATGGCAGGTAACTCCAGGCACCCTCCCCGGGTGCCTTAGAGCACGTGGTGCTGTGCAGTGGCGCAAATCCTAGCCCGATTCAGGACACCTTCGGCTGCCCATCAGACGCCGTCACGCCCCCATCCACCGGCAAGTTCACCCCATTGACGAAACTCGCATCCGGGCTGGCCAAAAACGCAATCGCTGCCGCCACTTCGCTGGGCAAGGCCTCGCGCTGCATCGGGATGCGCTCGTTGAATTTGTCACGAATAGACTGCTCCCAATCCCAGGTCATCGCCGTACGCGTCAGGCTTGGGCATACCGCGTTGGCACGCACACCCTGGGCGCCGTGATCCAGCGCCAGGGCCCGGGTGAAGTTGACTACCGCGCCCTTGCTCGCGCAGTAGAACGCCGCGCCCCAGTCGCCGCCCAACCCAGAAACAGAGGCGGTGCTGACAATATTGCCCTTGCTTTGAATCAGGTGCGGCAACGCCAGCTTCGAGCAGAAAATCACCCCGTCGATGTTCACCGAGGCGATCTTGCGCCAGTCGGCTTCCGTGGTTTCAAGGGTGGTGCCGGGAATATGTACGCCGGCGTTATTGACCAGCACATCCAGCCGACCGAAACGCTCGATGGTTGCGTCGATCATCTGCTGTACAGAAGCCATGCTCGACACGTCGACCTTCACCGCCAGCACCTTGTCGACTGGTAGCTCGCTGGCCACCGCTTGGGCTTTTTCAAGGTTCCAGTCGGCCAACACCACATTCGCACCCTCATCGGCAAAACGCCTCGCGGTGGCTTCGCCGATGCCGGCTGCGGCGCCGGTGACCAATACGACTTTGTTCTGAAAACGTTGCATCGCTGCTTCCTTCTGCGGATGAACAATCGCGGTTCCAACACTCCGGAACCGCTGTCTTTTACTGATGCAGAGCCTTGCCACTGGCGGCCAACACCGCTTCGTGCATAGCTTCGCTCAATGTCGGGTGGGCGAAGATGACCTGGCTCAAGGCCTGGGCAGTCGCCTCCAGGCTATGGGCGATGCCAAAACCCTGGATCTGCTCGGTCACTTCCGGCCCAACCATATGTGCCCCCAGCAACTCGCCGCTGTCCGCATCGAAAATGGTCTTCACAAACCCCTTGGCCTCGCCCAACGCCAGGGCCTTGCCGTTGGCCTGATAGTCGAATCGGCCAATGTTCAGGTGCTTGCCGCTGGCCCTGGCCGCCGCTTCTGTCAGGCCCAGGCTGGCCACTTGCGGACGGGCGTAGGTGCACCCCGGAATAAAGGCTTTGTCCAGCGGGTGAACCCCGTCCACCCCGGCCAGTTTCTCGACACACAACACCCCTTCATGGCTGGCTTTGTGAGCCAGGCACGGCGCGCCAGCGACATCGCCGATGGCGTAGAGCCCGGCGACATTGGTGCGGCACCAGGGGTCTGTCTTGATAAACCCGCGCTCAATCTCCACCCCCAGCGCCTCCAACCCCAGGTCTTCAGTGTTGGCCTGAATCCCGGCGGCCAGCAGCACACGCTCCACCGCCAGCACCTCTTCGCGACCATCGGCCAGGCGCAAGGTGCAGCGCGCCTGATCGGCCTCACTGAATACTTCGGTCACAGTGGCCTGGGTCAGCACCCGGATACCGCGCTGTTCGAACTCGCGCTGCACCAGGCTGGCCACTTCCTGGTCTTCGACCGGCATGATCTGGCGCGCCACTTCCACCAGGGTCACGGCGCAGCCCAGGTCGTGGTAGAGGCTGGCAAACTCCACGCCAATGGCTCCCGAACCCACAATCAGCAAGGACGCCGGTACGGTCTGCGGCACCAGCGCCTCGAAGTAGCTCCAGATGCGTTGCCCGTCCGGCACTATCGCCGGCAGCGAGCGCGGCCGGGCGCCGGTGGCGAGGATGATGTGCTTGGCCCCAAGGGCCCGCTCACCCTCGGCCGAGGTGACACTGACACGCCCCTTGGCAGTCACGCGGGCACGGCCGTCAACCACCGTCACACCGTTTTTCTTGAGCAAATAGGCAATACCACCGGTGAGCGTTTTCGACACGTCCCGGCTGTGGGCCACCAGTTTCTGGATATCGAACTGAATGTTCTCGGCGCTGAAACCAAAGGCCTCCAGGTGCCGCAAGGTATGGGCCACCTCCGCGCCCTTGAGCATGGCCTTGGTAGGAATGCAGCCCCAGTTCAGGCAGATACCGCCCAAGTGCTGTTTTTCCACCAGGGCGGTATTGAGCCCCAGTTGCGCGGCACGAATCGCCGCCACATATCCGCCAGGGCCACCGCCGATAATCAGCACATCAAATTGATCGCTCATGGCAACTCCTAGACCAGCATCAGGGTGGGGTTTTCCACCAGGCGCTTGAGTTCCTTGAGGAAGGTAGCCCCCAACGCACCGTCGATAACCCGGTGGTCGCAAGACAACGACACGCTCATTTGCGTGCGTACCGCAGGTTGTCCTTCATGGGCCACCACGCGCTTTTCTCCGGCGCCGATGGCCAGGATTGCCCCTTGGGGTGGGTTGATAATCGCGTCGAACTGGCGCACACCGAGCATGCCCAGGTTGGAGATGCTGAAGGTGCCACCCTGGAACTCCTCGGGTTTCAAGGTACCGGCCTTGGCCCTGGTCGCCAGGCTGAGCATTTCCCCGGAGACTTCGGCCAGGCTCTTGCGGTTGGCCTGGCGGATGATCGGCGTGATCAGGCCACCGGGCAGCGCCACGGCAATGGAAATGTCTGCATCGCGGTAACGCCGTACTTCCTGGCGCTCGTCGTCGTATTGCACATTGACGTCGGGCACCTTGACCAGCGCCTGGGCGCAAGCCTTGATCAGCAGATCGTTGACCGAGATTTTCACCCCCGGCACCGAGGCGTTGATCTCAGCGCGCAATGCAAGCAAGCGCTCCAGATCAAAATCCGCATGCAGGCGAAAGTGCGGCGCATCACGTTTGGAGACTTGCAGGCGCGCGGCAATGGCCTTGCGCATGCCGTTCATGGGCAGGGTTTCAAACGCCTCGCGACTATCAACCGTCGGCGCAGCCTGGGCCTGTGGCACCGCATCGGCGCCCCGGGCTTGGAGCACATCGGCCTTGCACACCCGACCGCGAGTGCCTGTAACGCGGCAGTCGTGGAGGTTGATGCCCCACTGCTGCGCCAGACGCCGGGCCACCGGTGTGGCGAGAACCTGGCTGTCATCGAGGCGCGAAGGTGCGGCCTGATTGGCTTTTTGCGCAGCCGCTCGGCTGGCGACTTGCCCGCCCTCGGCGCGCACTGCGGCTTCAATATCCGCCACGCTGATGCGCCCTTCACGGCCCGAACCAGGCACCCGGCTCAGGTTGATATTGAGCTGCGCCGCCAGTTTCAATGCATGGGGCGTGGCGAACAACGCTTCGTCACTGGCGCCCAGCAACGCCTGTGGCACCTGCCAGGCGCCCGGCGTCTTGACCGACGGTTGCGACGCAGCGGCCGGCGCGCTGGCGGCCAACTTGACCAGCGGTTGTGCCGTGGTCTCAGCGGGTACAGATTCAGAAACTGGCGCCGGCTCAGCGACGCCACGCTGCGCCAGATACGCATCGATCTCGGCATCGCTGACCGAAGCGTCGGCGACAATCCCCAGCACACCGCCCACGGGAATGGTTTGCCCCGGTTGCGCCACTTTGCGCCGCAACACACCGGCAAAGGGCGCCTGCATCACGTTGGAAATCTTGCTGGTTTCAATCTCGCAGACTTCCTGCTGCGCGGCGAAGCTGTCGCCTTCCTCGATCAGCCAGTCAGTCAGCGTGCCCTCTTCCATCGACAGTCCCCATTTGGGCACTTCGATTGCGCGGATATCACTCATGGTCAGCCCTCCATCACTTTGCGAACGGCGGCTTCGATGCGTTGTACGCTAGGGATCCACGCTTGCTCCAGCACCGGTGAGAACGGAACCGGGGTGTGCGGCGGCGTGACCATGATGATCGGCGCCTTGAGGTGGTAAAACGCCTGGGACACGATCAGCGCGGCAATGTCATGGGCAAAGCCGATGCGCGCGGCCGACTCGTCGACAATCACCACGCGCCCGGTAGAGGCCACGGATTCGAGAATGCCCTCTTCGTCCAACGGCGACACGGTGCGCGGATCCACTACCTCCACAGAGATCCCTTCAGCCGCCAGTTTGTCCGCCACCTCATTGGCTTTGTGCACCATGGCTGCCAGGGCAATGATGGTGACGTCGGTGCCTTCGCGGGTGTAGTTGGCGACGCCAAAAGGGATGGTGTAGGCGTGCTCGGGCACTTCGCCCTTGATGTCGTAGAGGATCTTGTGTTCACAGAACACCACCGGGTCGTCATCGCGGATCGCCTGGATCAGCAGGCCTTTGACGTCGTAAGGGCTGGACGGCACCACCACCTTGAGGCCCGGGGTGGTCGCGAAGATGTTGTAGGGCGACTGCGAGTGCTGGGCGGCCGCGGAGAACCCGGCGCCAATCATGCCGCGAATCACCAGCGGGGCCTTGGCCTTGCCGCCGAACATGTAACGGAACTTCGCCGCCTGGTTGTAGAGCATGTCGTGGCACACGCCGAAGAAATCCATGAACATCAACTCGGCCACCGGCCGCAGACCGGTCACCGCTGCGCCTGCGGCCATGCCGACGATCGCCGACTCGGTGATCGGTGTGTCGATCACCCGGGACGAGCCGAACTGGGTCCACAAGCCTTTGGTCACCCCCAGCACGCCACCGAAGGCTTCGCCCTTGCTGCCGACCTCGGCGGTACCGGCCTGGCCGCCGCAAACGTCTTCCCCGATCAACACGACGCGCGGATCGAGTTCCATCTCCTGGGCCAGGGCTTCTTTGACTGCTTCACGAAAAGTACGAATTGCCATATTCCAAATCCTCAGTAAGAGACGTAAACGTCGGTCAGCAGGTTGTCCACCGATGGGTAATCGGCGATGCGAGCCTTGGCCACCGCGTCATCGACCTGGGCCTGGACCTCGTCATCGATGGCTTGCAGTTCCTCTGCGGATATTTGCCCCTCGACTTGCTTACTGAAAATTTGCAGCGGGTCGTTGTCTCGGCGCAGGCGCTCCACTTCGCCGTCGGCGCGATACAGCATCGGGTCGCCTTCGAAATGCCCGTGCCAGCGGTGGGCAACAGCCTCGATGGCACTCGGGCCTTCACCATTGCGTGCCCGCTCCACCGCGACGGCTACGGCTTCGTAGACGGCAAAGAAGTCGGTACCGTCGACCTTCACCGCAGGCATGCCGAAGCTGGCGGCGCGGTTGGCGATATCCCGGCCACCGACCGCGTAATCGTGGCCGGTGGCTTCGCCGAAACCGTTGTTCTCGAACACGAATACCGTTGGCAACTTGAGCACCACGGCCATGTTCATGGCTTCAAATACCAGGCCTTGGTTGGAGCCACCGTCGCCGGTGAACGACACCGCCACATTGCGCGTGCCCAGGGTTTTCGCCGTGAGTGCGGCGCCAATGGCCAGAGGCGGTGCGCCGCCGACGATGGCGTTGGCGCCCAGCATGCCCTTGCTCAGGTCGGCAATGTGCATGGAGCCGCCCTTACCCCGGCACAGGCCCGACTCCTTGCCAAAGATCTCCGCCATCATGCCGTGCAGGTCACAGCCCTTGGCGATGCAGTGGCCGTGACCACGGTGAGTCGAGCCGATATAGTCAGCGTCTGTCAGGTTCTCGCAGACGCCAACGGCGATTGCTTCCTCGCCGCTGTACAAGTGGATGAAGCCGGGGATATCCCCAGTGGTGTTTTCCTGGTGCAGCCGCTCCTCGAACACGCGAATCTCGCGCATCTTGCGATAGGCCTGAAGCAGTTTTGACTTGCTAAGCGACATGGGCTCGCCCTCATCTCTGGTTTTTTATAGGGGGGTCGATGACCTGAATCAGGCGACCGACGATGGCGTGGCGGTACGGTAAGAGGCTCTGGCCGATGCCATAACTACCCGGATGGGGGGGCGGTAATTGCCGCTTGAGGGGATTAACCTTGCAAAACGAGGGTCTACAAAAATAATGATCGATACTCGACCACACCAAGACGACCATCCATGGATCACCTGACATTGCCTGCCTACAGCCAGGGCGCGTTCAGCCTCCGTCATGGCTTGCCGCTGATCAGCACCAAGCTCGGCCCGCCCCGCGCGGCCGGCACCCTGCTGAGCCGCTCGCGCCTGCTGGAAAAACTCGACCTATTGCACGAACGCAGTCTGGCACTGGTGTGCGGCGCGGCCGGTTTCGGCAAGACCACCCTGCTCAGCCAATGGCGCCAGTGCCTGCTCGACCAGGGCCACAGCGTGGCGTGGTTGAGCCTGGACGAGCAGGACGATAGTCCCGAATACTTTCGTCGTTATCTGCTGGCCGCCCTGCGCAGCGCCGACCCGGCCTTGGCCGATTTGACCGGCGACCTGCAGCCGTCCGCACAAGGCTTTATGCGCGCCTTGATCAACCAGCTCAACCTGCGCCAACAGCCGCTGTATTGGGTGCTAGACGATGTGCATCTGGTCCGCCATCAGTTGATAGAGCAAGACCTGCTGGAACTGGTGCTGCACGCCCCCGCTTGCCTGCACCTGTTGATTGGCAGCCGTAACGCCGCGCAATTGCCCTTGAGCCGCCTGCGCGCACGCAACCAACTGGTGGAAATCGACGCCAACGCGTTGCGCTTCAACCTCGACGAAGCAGCGGGCTATTTTTCCCGCACCACCGATCTCAAGCTGGACACCGCCGACCTGCAACGCCTGCTGAGCCTGACCGAAGGCTGGATCACCGGGATCCAGATGGCATCCTTGGCACCGCCCACCGGCAGTGACCCGGTGCGCCGCTGGGCACATCTGGAACGCGGATCGCGGGTGATCGGTGGTTATCTGCAAGACGTGGTGCTGGAGCCTCTGCCGCCCCGGGTGCAGAGCTTCCTGCTGCACACCTCGATCCTCAATCGCTTCACCGCGTCTTTGTGCAACGCCATTACCGGGCGCGAGGACGGCGAACAGATGCTAGGGTTCATCGAACAGCACAACCTGTTCATTTGCTCCCTCGATCCCCAGGGGCATTGGTTCCGCTACCACGCGCTGTTTGCCGAGACCCTTCACCAGCGCCTGTCCGCCAGCAACACCGATGTTGCCCAACTGCATCAACGCGCCAGCAACTGGCTGGCCGCCCATCAATACTGGGCTGAAGCCATCCGCCATGCCTTGGCCGCCGGACAACTGGCCAACAGCACCACCTGTGCCGACAAGGGTGCCCAGTCCCTCGCCGAAGAAGGCGATATCGACACCCTGGTGCGCTGGCTGCAAAACCTGCCGCTGAGCGCCTTGTCGCCCCTGGACGAGCAACGCATCGACCTGCAACTGAACCTGAGCTGGGCCCTGGCCCACCACTTTCGTTTCGACGAATCACGGCAGTTGCTGCTCGACCTGCACCCGTTGCTGGAACAGCCCGGCGTCAGCCCGCGCCTGCTGATCAAACGCCAGGTGATCTGCGCGATCAACGAGTCCTTCGCCGAACGCATCAGCCAGGGCCTGGAGCATGTGGAACCGCTACTGGCGCAGTTGCCCAGCGGGGATCGCTGGGTCGATGGCCTGGTGTGCAACATCCTCAGTTACGACTATCTGGTGCGCGGGCGTTATCAGGATGCGCAAGCCGTGCAACGGCACATGCCATGCCCGGCGACGCCTTCGGAGAACCTGTTTGTCAGTGTCTACCGCGCTTTTATTCTGGGCCTGAGCCATGTCCGCCAGGCGGACCTGGAGAGCGGCGAGCACTATTACCGCCAGGCCCTGGTACACGCCGAGCAACTGACAGGGGCGCAATCGAGCGGCAGCGCCACCCTCACCGCGCTGCTCGCCGAACTGTGGTACGAACGCGGTGACTGGCAGGCCTTGCACCGCGAACTGCAGCCGCGGCTGCGTCAGGTGGACGCGATTGCGCCGCTCGATGCCCTGTTCAGCGCCTACCGCGCCCTGGCCCGCAGTGCGTTACACGCAGGCGACTACAGCCAGGCGCATCGTTTGCTGGAGCACGCCCAACAACTGGCAACGCTACGGCGCTGGCCACGCCTGCAAGGGTTGCTGCTGGCCGAACAGATTCAGGCGCACCTTCACAGCAACGCCCCGTCCCAGGCCCGCCACTTGCTCCAGCAACTGGCCGACTTGAGCAGCTACCACCGGGCCGAGGCACCTTTGCACCAGGCCCTTGAGCGCAACCATCGAGTCAGCCATGCGTGTGTATTGGCCAATGACGGCAAACATGGCGAAGCCGCCCGCACCTGGGCACTGCAAGTGGATGAGGATGAGCGCGGCGGGCAAGTCCTCGATGGCTTGCGCGCACGTACGCACTGGGCGCTGAGCCTGTGGCGCGATGGCCAGGGCAAACAGGCGATGGAGGTGTTGCTGCCGGTGCTGGATACCGCACGCCGCCAACATATGAAACAGACATTACTCGACAGCGGCGCCGAGCTGACGGACCTGCTCAGCGCCCTCAAGGATCTCAAGGCACCGTTCAAAGACTACATACAACGCCTGCTGGACTCGACGCCCATCACCGAGCCTGACCTGGGCTGTGCCCTGAGCGAGCGCGAAAGCCAGACGCTGTTGCTGGTGGCTCAAGGGCAATCGAACAAGGAGATCGCCCGCAGCCTGGACATCTCCAGCGAGACCGTGAAATGGCATTTGAAGAATCTCTACGCCAAGCTCCAGGTCACCAGTCGCATCCAGGCCATGAGCCGGGCCCGGGAGCTTAGTCTGCTCGATTAGGCGCCGGGCGCTGGCCTAGAAGTTCGCCGGCGTATTCGCGCTGATGATTTCCGCCTCATCCTGCCCGATATTGCGGAACCTGTGGGGCAAGGTGGTGGGGAAGTAATACCCATCCCCTGGGTTCAATATGCTGACCTGGCCATCGACAGTGAGTTCGACGGTGCCACGGGTGACGAGGCCGCACTCCTCGCCTTCGACATGCACGATCGGCTCTTCGCCGGAACTGGCGCCGGGTGCGTACTGCTCGCGCAGAAAGCGCATCTGGCGGCTGGGGATCGGCGCGCCCACCAGCAGCAGGCGCAGGCCGTCGCGACCCAGGTCGGGCTGTTCGTTGGCGCGGAAGACGTATTGGTGTTCGCGTGGCGGCTGGTCGAAGGTGAAAAAGTCCGCCAGGGACATGGGGATGCTTTCCAGCAGCTTTTTCAGGGAACTGACAGAGGGACTGACGCGATTCTGTTCGATCAGGGAAATGGTGGCGTTGGTCACGCCGCTACGACGGGCCAGCTCGCGCTGGGAGAGTTTGTAGCTTTCGCGAACGAGTTTGAGTCGGGTGCCCGTGTCCATAGCTGCCTTATATAAGGGGTGAGTGTCGTGATGTTTATTGGTTGCGATAGCGCTGCAGGAGCTGGGGCGAGCGCGGGCAGGCAATGTTGCGAAATTCGCCGATTACCCGACCCGGAAACCTGAAAGGCGGCTATTAAATCACGTTTGCGGGTGGAGCTGTAGCGCTGCTGAATATGCCTGCATGCGCAAAAAAAGCAAGCCCGCGGCCGCAGCCGAAGGCGGCGTGGGCCGGGGGCTCGCGGCGCGTGTGTGGCTGACCGGTCAAATACCGAGTCGGTCGCGCAGGGCGTAGTAGGCGGCGCCCATGGCCGTCAGCGGGGCCTGGAAGGTGCGGCCGCCGAACATCGGCATGTGCGGCAGCGAGGCGAAGGCGTCGAAGCGTTCGGCGTCACCGCGGATCACTTCGCTGATCAGCTTGCCCGCGAGGTGCGAACAGGTGACGCCGTGGCCGCTATACCCTTGCATGTAGTAGGCGTTCTTTTCGATACGGCCGAATTGCGGCATGCGCGACATGGTCAGCAGGAAGTTGCCGGTCCAGCGGTAGTCGATCTTGACGTTTTTCAACTGCGGGAAGGTCTTGAGGATCTTCGGCCGGATCAGTTGTTCGATGTCGTCCGGCTCGCGGGCGCCGTAGACCACGCCGCCGCCGTACAGCAGGCGGTTGTCAGCGGTCAGACGGTAATAGTCGAGCAGGTAGTTGCAGTCTTCGACGCAGTAATTGTGGGTAATCAGGCTGCGTGCCACTTCCTCCGACAGCGGCTCGGTGACCACGATCTGCGAGCCGCAGGGCATGCTTTTGCGCGTCACCCGTGGGTCGAGATTCTGCGGCAGGTAGGCGTTGCCGGCGATCAGCAGGTACTTGGCGCGAACCACCCCCTTGGCCGTGCGTACCACGTTGGGTTCGCCGTAGGTGATTTCCTCGGCCGCCGATTGTTCGAAGATCTTGCCGCCCAGGCCGATAATCGCGCTGGCTTCGCCCAGAGCCAGGTTCAGCGGATGGACGTGGCCGCCCTGCTTGTCCAGCAGGCCGCCGATGTAATTTTCACAGCCCACTTCGTTTGCCATGTCTTTGGCGTCGAGCAGTTGCAGGTTGCGGTTGCCATAGCGCTCCCAACTGCTTTTCTGTTCGACCAGGCCTTTGAGCTGTTTTTTGTTCAACGCGGCGAAGACCCCGCCCGGGCGGTAGTCGCACTGGATGTCGTAGTGCTGGATGCGCTGGCGAATGATCTCGGCGCCTTCGAACATCATGCTGCCGAGGATTTCGGCGCTCTTTTCGCCGTAGCGCTGCTCGATGACATCCACGTCACGGCTGTAGGAATTGACCAGTTGCCCGCCGTTGCGCCCGCTGGCGCCAAAGCCGACCTTGGCCGCTTCGAGCACGGTGACGCTGTAGCCGGCTTCCGCCAGGAACAGCGCCGACGACAGGCCGGTGTAGCCGGCGCCGATGACACAGACATCACACTCGACCAACTCTTCAAGCACAGGGAAGTCGCCGGTGTGGTTGCGGGTCGCGGCGTAATAGCTGTTTACATGGGGTTGCATGGTTAGGACTCCCTGGCGACTGGCCGGCACGCGCCGGCAATCGCCGTTGTTATTTGGGCTTAGAGCTTGATCCAGGTGGCTTTGAGCTCGGTGTACTTGTCAAAGGCGTGCAGCGACTTGTCGCGGCCATTGCCCGACTGTTTAAAGCCGCCGAACGGCGCGGTCATGTCGCCGCCGTCGTACTGGTTGACCCACACGCTGCCGGCACGCAGGCCCCGGGCAAAGCGGTGGGCGCGGCTGAGGTCGGCGGTCCACACTGCGGCGGCCAGGCCGAAGATGCTGTCGTTGGCGATCGACAGCGCTTCTTCTTCGGTGTCGAAGCTGATCAGCGACAACACCGGGCCGAAGATTTCTTCGCGGGCGATGGTCATGGCATTGGTCACGCCGTCGAAAACCGTCGGCTCCACGTACTGGCCACCGGTGTCTTGCAGGGTGCGCTGGCCGCCAACCAAGAGTTGGGCGCCCTGCTCTTTGCCGATCTCGATGTAGCGCAACACGTTGTCCAGTTGCCGCTGATCGACCACTGCACCGACCTTGGTCGCCGGGTCCAGTGGGTGCCCCGGCTTCCAGGCCTGGAACGCCTCCACCAGCAGCGCAATGAAGGGCTCGCGGATCGACCGCTGCACCAGCAGGCGCGAACCGGCCACGCAGACTTCACCCTGGTTGAAGGCAATCGCTGCAGCCGCAGCGGCGGCGGCAGCGCGCAAGTCCGGGGCATCGGCGAACACCACATTGGGGCTCTTGCCACCGGCCTCCAGCCACACCCGTTTCATATTGCTCTGGCCGGAATACACCAGCAGTTGCTTGGCCACCGCGGTGGAGCCGGTAAAGGCCAGCACATCCACATCCCTATGCAAGGCCAGCGCCTTGCCGACGGTGTGACCGTAGCCCGGCAGCACGTTGAACACGCCTGGGGGAATGCCGGCCTCAAGCGCCAGTTGGGCCAGGCAAATGGCGGTCAGCGGCGACTTTTCCGAAGGTTTGAGGATGAATGAGTTACCCGCCGCCAGGGCCGGCGCGAACTTCCAACTGGCCATGATCATCGGGAAGTTCCACGGCACGATGGCCGCGACCACGCCGCAGGGTTCGCGGGTGATCAGGCCCAACTGGTCGTGGGGCGTGGGCGCCACTTCGTCGTAGAGCTTGTCGATGGCCTCGGCGCTCCAGCGGATCGCGTTGGCGGTGGCCGGTACGTCGATGGCCATGGAGTCGCCAATCGGCTTGCCCATGTCGAGAGTTTCCAGGAGCGCCAGTTCTTCCTGGTGTTCGAGGACCAGATCGGCGAAACGGATCAGCACGCGCTTGCGCGCCGCCGGGGCCTGCAAGCGCCAGATCCCGGATTCGAACGCCTGGCGTGCAGCGATTACCGCGGCGTCGGCGTCGGCCTCATCGGTGCTGGCGACCGTGGCCAGAAAACGCCCGTCCACCGGGCTGATGCTGTCAAAGGTTTCGCCGCTGGCGGCCCAACGGTATTCGCCGCCGATAAAGGCCCGGCCTTCAAGGTTCAGGGACTGGAAGTACTGCTCCCAGTCGTTGCGATGCTTGGTCATAGGGTGTGCTCAACGCAAAAAGTGGGAGGGCCGTCAGACCGTGTGCAGGTACCAGTTGTACTCAAGGTCGGAGATCGAGTTTTCGAACTCGGCCAGTTCGCTTTCCTTGCACGCGACAAACACGTCGATGTACAGCGGGTCGATGTACCGGGCCATGACCTCGCTGTCGTCCAGCTCGCGCAGGGCGTCGCGCAGGTTGTTGGGCAGGCTCTGCTCGTTCTGCTCGTAGGAGTTGCCTTCGACCGGCGCCCCCGGCTCGATCTTGTTGGTCAGGCCGTGGTGGATACCGGCCAATACCGAGGCCATCAGCAGATAAGGGTTGGCGTCGGCGCCGGCCACCCGGTGCTCGATACGCACGGCATCCGCCGCGCCGGTCGGCACGCGCACGGCAACGGTGCGGTTGTCGATGCCCCAGCTCGGCGAGTTCGGCACATAGAACTGCGCACCGAAGCGGCGGTAGGAGTTGACGTTCGGGCAGAGAAACGCCATCTGCGCCGGCAGGGTTTCCAGCACGCCGCCGATGGCGTGACGCAGGGCGTCGTTGGTCTCGGGGTCTTCGCTGGCGAAGATGTTGTTGCCCTGTTTGTCGAGGATCGAGATGTGTACATGCAAGCCATTACCGGCCTGGCCCGGGTAGGGCTTGGCCATAAAGGTGGTGTCCATCTCGTGGTCGTAGGCGATGTTTTTCACCAGGCGCTTGAGCAGTACCGCGTAGTCGCAGGCTTTGATCGGGTCGCTGACGTGGTGCAGGTTGACCTCGAACTGCGCCGGGGCGCTTTCCTTGACGATGGCGTCGGCAGGGATGCCCTGCTCTTTCGCGCCTTCGAGGATGTCCTGCAGGCAATCGACGTATTCGTCGAGGTCATCGATCAGGTAGACCTGGGTCGAATGCGGGCGCTTGCCGGAGATTGGCGAGCGCGGCGCTTGCGGACGGCCGTTCACGTTGTCCTGGTCGATCAGGTAGAACTCCAGCTCGAACGCGGCGCAAATGGTCAGGCCCAGTTCGTCGAACTTGCTCACCACCTGGCGCAGCACTTCCCGTGGGTCGGCGAAGAACGGCTGGCCCTCGAGTTCATGCATGGTCATCAACAGCTGCGCGGTGGGACGCTTCTGCCAGGGCTCGATGCTCAGGGTGTCGGGGATCGGGTAGCAGATGCGGTCAGAGTCGCCGATATCCAGGCCCAGGCCAGTGCTTTCCACGGTGGAGCCATTGATGTCCAGGGCAAACAACGACGCGGGGAGGTTGATGCCTTTTTCATACACCTTATGCAAGGCGGTGCGTTCGATACGCTTGCCGCGCACCACGCCATTCATGTCTGCAATCAGCAGATCGACGTACAGGACCTCCGGGTGTTTTTTCAGAAAGGCGTTGGCTTCGTTGAGCTGAACGGTACGCAGTGGGACCGACATGATGCACCTATGTGTTAATTATTATGTTCAAAGCTGTTTCGTGGCAGCAGTCAATCCGAAAGCCAAAGTGAAGTCAATAGCCAGAACGGGCACCACACGTTAATTATATTGGTAGCTATAGCACCAAAATTGGGCGCCAACCCAACCAATCAACACAAACACACTCGCAAGCGTTTAGAATTTTTTACATTGAAGTTGTTAATTAAAATCAACGGAGATAAGCTCTGGAAAAACTCGTTCCAGCGTGAATTTCGAGGTGATAAAAATGGCACTCAAGCCATTGATCGGTGTTACAGCGTGCGTCAAAGAGATTGGCTTGCACCCCTACCATGTCAGCGGCGACAAGTATTTGCGTGCTGTCAGCGTCGCGGCCCTCGGGCTGCCGGTGATCATTCCTTCCCTGGCGGACCTCTGCGAGATCAAGGACCTGCTGCACTACGTCGACGGCCTGCTGTTCACCGGCTCGCCGTCCAATGTCGAACCCTTCCACTATCAAGGCGCTCCCAGCGCGCCGGGCACCGCCCATGACCCGCAACGCGACGCCACCACCCTGCCCCTGTTGCGGGCTGCGGTGGCGGCCGGCGTGCCAGTCCTCGGCATCTGCCGCGGCTTCCAGGAAATGAACGTGGCCTTTGGCGGCAGCCTGCACCAGAAGGTGCATGAACTGCCGGGCTTTATGGACCACCGCGAAGCCGACGACCCGCGCCTCGACGTCCAGTACGCCCCGGCGCACCCGGTGGCGATCCAGCCCGGCGGCGTGTTCGAGGCCATGGGCCTGGCCGGCGAGATCCAGGTCAACTCGATCCACAGTCAGGGCATCGACCGCCTGGGTGACGGCCTGCGGGTCGAGGCCCTGGCCCCGGATGGCCTGATCGAAGCCGTTTCCGTGGAGCACAGCCAGGCGTTTGCCTTTGGCGTGCAGTGGCACCCGGAATGGCAGGTCCTGTCGAACCCGGCCTACCTGAGTATTTTCCAGGCCTTTGGCGATGCCTGCCGGCAACGTGCCGCGCAGCGTCAGCGCCTTTGACACCAGGCGGCCCGCACCGGGCCGCCAGCACTCGCTTTACCGATTGACACGCCCTGCCCACGCGGCGCGCGCACCTGTGTGCGCCTGCCGTGCGGCGTGAACGGCAATACCCGAACAACAACAAGCAAGGCCAGGCAGCCAGGACGGCGGTGCCGAATAAACCTGCATTGCACTGAGGGTGCAGGTTTGCAATCAACCTTATTACGTCAGGCCGCATTGGCCCGACGACCTGTTGGGAGTTTCACATGGCAAACGCCTCCAGCATTTATCGCAAGGCACTGGAAGGTCATCAGCAACCGCAAAAGGTGCTGGTGAAGATCGACCGCGTGACCAAGAAGTTCGACGAAACCGTGGCCGTGGACGATGTGTCCCTGGAGATCCACCAGGGCGAGATCTTCGCCCTGCTCGGCGGTTCGGGTTCGGGCAAATCCACCCTGCTGCGCATGCTCGCCGGTTTCGAACGGCCCACCGAAGGCCGCATCCTGCTGGATGGCGTGGACATCACCGAGATGCCGCCCTATGAGCGGCCGATCAACATGATGTTCCAGTCCTATGCCCTGTTCCCGCACATGACCGTGGCCCAGAACATCGCCTTCGGCCTCAAGCAGGACCGCCTGCCAGCCGGCGAGATCGAGGCGCGGGTCGAGGAAATGCTCAAGCTGGTCCACATGACCCAATACGCCCGGCGCAAACCCCACCAGCTCTCCGGCGGCCAGCGCCAGCGCGTGGCCCTCGCCCGCTCCCTGGCCAAACGCCCGAAATTGCTGCTGCTCGACGAACCCATGGGCGCCCTGGATAAAAAGCTGCGCTCGCAGATGCAACTGGAACTGGTGGAAATCATCGAACGCGTCGGCGTGACCTGCGTGATGGTGACCCACGACCAGGAAGAAGCCATGACCATGGCCCAGCGCATCGCCATCATGCACTTGGGCTGGATCGCCCAGATCGGTAGCCCGGTGGATGTTTACGAAGCGCCGGTGAGCCGCCTGGTCTGCGAGTTCGTCGGCAACGTCAACATCTTCGACACCCAGGTGGTCGACGACGCCGAAGGCCACGCGGTGCTCAAGTGCGCGGACCTGGACCGCAACATCTACGTCGGCTACGGCATCGCCACCTCGGTGGAAGACAAGTCGGTGACCTACGCCATCCGCCCGGAAAAGCTGTTGGTCACCACCCAAATGCCGACCTGCGCGCACAACTGGTCCAGCGGCAAGGTCCACGACATCGCCTACCTCGGCGGGCACTCGGTGTTTTACGTCGAGCTGCCCAGCGGCAAGATCGTCCAGTCGTTCATGGCCAACGCCGAACGCCGTGGCTCCCGACCGTCCTGGGGCGACACTGTGTACGTGTGGTGGGAAGACGACAGCGGCGTGGTACTGCGGGCATGAGTACATCGACCATGAGCACTTTCCATCAAGCGTTGATCCGTGTGCTGCCCAGCGGTCGCAAGCTGGTGATCGGCATTCCCTTCCTCTGGCTGTTCCTGTTTTTCATGCTGCCGTTTTTCCTGGTGATGAAGATCAGCTTCTCCGAAGCGACCGTCTCGATTCCGCCGTATTCGCAGATCTACGGCTTCGTCGACCAGAAACTCCAGGTGCTGCTGAACCTGGGTAACTACAGCCTGCTGGGCGCCGACGAGTTGTACATCTCGGCCTACCTGGGCTCGCTGAAGATCGCCCTGCTCAGCACGCTGATGTGCCTGCTGATCGGTTTTCCCATGGCCTATGGGATTTCCAAGACCCGCAAGGAAATGCAAAACGTATTACTGCTGCTGATCATGATGCCGACCTGGACCGCGATCCTGATCCGCGTCTATGCCTGGATGGGCATCCTCAGCAATAACGGCCTGCTCAATGCGTTCCTGATGGGGTGCGGCCTGATATCGAGCCCGATTGAAATCCTCAACACCAACACGGCGGTCTACATCGGCGTGGTCTACGCCTACCTGCCGTTCATGGTGCTGCCGCTCTACGCCAACCTGGTCAAGCACGACCAGAGCCTGCTGGAAGCCGCCTCGGACCTGGGTTCGAGCAACTTCAACAACTTCTGGAAAATCACCGTGCCGCTGGCCAAGAACGGCATCGTCGCCGGCTGCATGCTGGTGTTCATTCCGGTGGTCGGCGAGTTCGTGATCCCGGAACTGCTGGGCGGCCCGGAGACCCTGATGATCGGCCGCGTGCTGTGGCAGGAGTTCTTCAACAACCGCGACTGGCCGGTGGCGTCCGCCCTGGCGGTGGTGATGCTGGCGATCCTGATTATTCCCATCGTGCTGTTCAACCGCAGCCAGGCCAAAGAAATGGAGGCACGGGCATGAAGCGTTTCAGTTTTTCGACCCTGATGCTGGTGCTCGGCTTGTTGTTCATCTACCTGCCGATGCTGATTCTGGTGATCTATTCGTTCAACGCCTCCAAGCTGGTGACGGTCTGGGGCGGCTGGTCGCTCAAGTGGTACCTGGGGCTGTTGGACAACACCCAACTGATGGGTTCGGTGGCCCGCTCCCTGGAGATTGCCTGCTACACCGCCGTCGCCGCCGTCGCCCTGGGCACCCTGGCCGCGTTCGTGCTGACCCGGGTCACCCGCTTCAAGGGCCGGACCCTGTTCGGTGGCCTGGTGACCGCGCCCCTGGTGATGCCGGAAGTGATCACCGGGCTGTCGCTGCTGCTGCTGTTCGTGGCGATGGCGCAGATGATCGGCTGGCCCATGGAACGCGGCCTGGTGACGATCTGGATCGCCCACACCACGTTCTGCGCCGCGTATGTCGCGGTGGTCGTCTCGGCACGCCTGCGCGAGCTGGACCTGTCCATCGAAGAAGCCGCCATGGACCTCGGCGCGCGGCCACTCAAGGTGTTTTTCCTGATCACCATCCCGATGATCGCGCCGTCGTTGGCAGCGGGCGGCATGATGTCGTTCGCCTTGTCCCTGGATGACTTGGTGCTCGCCAGTTTCGTCTCCGGGCCCGGCTCCACCACCCTGCCGATGGAGGTGTTCTCTGCCGTGCGCCTGGGGGTCAAGCCGGAGATCAACGCCGTGGCCAGCCTGATCCTGATGGCGGTGTCGCTGATGACGTTCATGGTCTGGTATTTCAGCCGCAAGGCCGAAGCCAACCGCAAGCGAGCGATCCAGGAAGCCATGGACCAGACCGCCAGCGAAACCTGGCAGCCGCAACGCACACCCGCGACGGCCTAGGCCGTCGTGTGTTACCCCAAATGAACCCCTGCGCACCTTCACTCGGCGCGCCCCGCTTCCGTTCCCGTCGCGCCTTACCACCGCGACCATTGCTGTGAACGGCTTCACCCGGCTCCCTCGGTCAGGGTGAACCCCTTGGCGCCTTCGGGCGCCTTTTTTGCGTTCAGTGGGCCGACAAAGCGCCTGGCCCCCTGGGTTTTTCATTGGTGCGCGACACTGAGCAATTAAAAAGCTTGAGGATGCCCTGCACTTTCTGGCCCACTTGATCCTGCGCTCGTGCGAACCCGGCACCTCGTGGAACCCAAAATGACAACGCCCTACCCACCCTACATGGCCTTCGGACACCCCTTATGAACGCCAGCGTCAGCCACTGCGCTCTTCCGCTCGACTCAAGTATTGCCCGCCATGCCACGGGTGCCAGTTTCATCGATTGCCAGAGCACCTTCGCCGATGACCGCGAGCGCAGCGCGTTGCGGCATGGGCTGCGGCTGATGGCCCGGACACCGGTCTGGATCGACCGATTGATGGCGCTGCGCAATCGACTGGTGCAGGTGTTTGGCCTCAAAGACCTCGGCAGGCTGACACGCATCGACCTTGAGCGTGCGGACGCCGACTATCGGCCCGGCGACCGAGTGGGGATTTTCACGCTGGTGTCGCAAACCCCCGACGAAGTGCTGCTGGTCGACCAGGATCGGCACCTGGATGTGTACCTGGCCATCAACCTTATGCCACTCGACGCGCAAGGGGCGCGCCGGGTGGTGCTCTCCACCGTGGTCCGGCCGCACAACTGGCTGGGCCGCCTGTATATGCTGCCGGTGGCGCCGTTCCATCGCTTTATCGCGCCACGCATGCTGGCCATGCTCAATCAGCGCTAGCGTGGCGTTCGGCGCGGGGCAGCCTCAACGAGGGAGATCGGTCCAGCCGGGAAATCCCTCTGCCAGGTTGCGACCAGTCACCGTGAAAAAACCGAAAGCCGCCGCAGGCGTCGGCAGCGGCTCGGACAGTTCAATCCGTTCGACCTCCCTGGCGCCTTCCAGGGACTGGGTTTTCCAGGCACAGACCAGGTCGGGCAGATCCGCGCCGGCCAGGATGATGCCGTTGCACTCGGAGCGATCACCGGTGGCCCAGCGCGCGGCCGAGGCCCCCATCAGGTTGTAGCGCAGGGTCGGCGTCAGTTGCTGCCGGAACGGCGATTGTTGCAGCCAGACATCGACCCACAGGTAATACGTCCAGTCGAGCGACAAGCGCTGCTCGGCGGCCCAGCTCATGAACGGACGGAATATCGCCAGCCCATCGGGCCCCGAGAGTTCCAGCAGGCCCGGGCAGATATCGAACAATGCGTGCCAATAGACCCGCAGGCTGCTGTCGATACGCACGAATGCGCGCGAGTCGCGAGGGTAGTCACCCTGGCGTTCAGGCACGCTCAAGGCGTCCAGCAGGTCCGAGTCGGTGCGGGCGAATAAACCCAGAGCGCTCATGACTGAAGCGCCTGTGCCGACGGCGCGAACACACCGCGCAGGCGCTGCAGGTCGGCAACGATCTCGTGCTCGTCAAAGCGCTGGTCTCGCTCGTAAGTCATGGTCGCGTGCGGCGTGTCGAACTGCGTTCGGTAACGCTGGAGAAAGCCCAGGGTGGCGTCGGACAGTGCCTGATCGTGAGTGTCGAGGATCAGGTGGGGTTGCAGGATCGACAGGTTGTAGCCTGCGGTGTGGAAGTGCGAGGACGATTCGATGATGCCCTCCCACGCCTCCAGCGGCACACCGCAGTTGAGGTGCGCGCAGACCGCGTTGGACGCGTCGAAGAGCACCCCGGCGCCAGTATCGCGGTAAAGCCGTTCATGAAAGGCCGGCGCATCGTGGCCGCCATCCATGATCGAGGGGTAGTTCTCCAGCAACAATTGGCAGCCCAGTGCCTGTTGCCACCAGTCGACCCGTTCGCGGACTCGCGAGTAATCGTTGATGTAGTCGATCTCTGCCAGGTGGTAGAGCTGGCGCCCATTGTGGCTGAAACGCGCCACATGGTCGGAGACATACAACGGCCGCAGTCGGTCGATCAGTCCACGCAAGCGATGGGCCAGGCGTTCAAGCGCCGGCGTGTCGTTTTCAATGAACTTGGAAAACATGATGTGAAAACCCACGGGGGCGGCAAAACCGTCCATGAGTGCTTCGATGGGTACGGCCAGGAAATTGTCGATCAGCAGCTCGACGTAGTCGATGTGCCTGCCGGCCAGCAGTTTTCGCACCAGCGGCGCGGTGTCGCCCAGGGTGTAGTTGAAGCCTATCAGCATGGTCTTGCACCTCCTTGATCAAGGCCCCCCACGGAGGCGCTGGCCCCCGTGGAGGGGATGCTTCAGTTCACGCCAACAGGGGCGCAGCACGAGGCACAGCAGGCACCGGCACGGCCGGCGATTTGCAGGGTGTGTTTCTTGGCGATTTTGATGCTCATGGGGTGTTGCTCCTTTTCAATGCGCGGACATCCGCGGTTTGGCGAATTCGCCGTTTATGTACAGCAGGGTTGTCGCCGCTTCGGTTTGACGGCGGGCAGCCTCCTTGCTCCCGAAGGGAACGTCCGTGGTTGGGCTCGGATCAATGCTTGTGCTTCCAGGGATCGCTGAAACGCGGGTCCTTGAGCAACGACTCATCGGTCAAGGACTTGAGGAATGCCAGCAAGTCCTGCTTTTCCTGCGAGCTGAGGTCGATCCTGGCAATCAACCCGCTCTTGTACGGATTCAGTCGCCCATCCCCCCGATTCGGGCCGCTCTCGATCACTCGACCACCGTCGGAGTACGCGTCGATCACCTGCTCCAGGGTGGCGATACTGCCGTCATGCATATACGGCCCGGTGACCTCGACATTGCGCAGGCTCGGCGCGCGAAACGCCCCCATGTCCTGGGGCTTGCCGCTGCTCTCGTAGAGCCCGCGATTGGGAAAGGGAAAACCGCCGGCACCGTCGATGTTGTAGAGCCCGGTGTTGTGAAACAGGGTGTCCACCACCCGGCTCTTGGCATGCACCACCTGATCGTTGAAGTTGAAACTGCCGTGACAGTGGTGACACTCGGCCCGCTCGCCAAAGAACAGCGTCATGCCGCGTTGCTCGGCCGCACTCAGGGCCGCCCTGCCCTGCAAGTAGCGGTCATAACGACTGTCCACTGACACGATGGAGCGCTGGAAGGCCGCGATGGCCTTGATCACCGTGGCCATGTTCAGTGGCTGCGCCTGGTCCGCGAAGGCTTCGCGGAAGAGCGGCGGGTACAACGGCTCGGCCCGCAAGCGATCAAGGATCTGCTGGCGATTGCCATCGTTAACGCCCATTTCGATCGGGTCATCGCCGAACAGCGGGATCTCCATCTGCCGCTCCAACGTCACCACCGCCGGCGCCGCCCAGTTGTAGGTGGCGTTCCAGGCGCTGTTGGCCAGCCCCGGCGCATTGCGGTGGGTCAACTGCCCGGTACCGCCCTCGGAAAGCGCCTTTACGTCAGTGAAGGCACGCTCCTGCTGGTGGCAGGAGGCGCAGGAGCGGTTACCGCCCGCGGACAACCGTGGGTCATAAAACAAGCGCCGGCCCAACTCGACTTTGACCGCCGACATCGGGTTGTCCTCTGGCACCCGCGGCGCCGGTACATGGGACGGCAACCCCCATGCCCAGTCCTGGGCCGCCACGGGCCACGCCAGCGCCCAGCTCAACAGCAGCCCCCCGGTCAGGCGCAAGGCCGTTCGCTTCATGGCCTGGCCCGCACTGAAAACGCGGGGGAATAACCGGGTTCAAGGGGTGAGCCGCTGCTCAACGACACGCCCAGGCGCTTGAACACCGCGACGCACTCAGGGTCGGTCGGCCCGCTCATGCAGCCCACAGCGGCGCCCTCGTCCACGGCCAGGCGACTGTCGCGCAACAACGCGGCCACATCCAGCACCACTGCTTGCGTCACCGGGTCAAACCCTTCGAAGCGCAAAGGAATACGGTTAGCCCGCTGACACGCCACCGTCTCGCCGGTCACCGGGTTGCCGCTACAGCCGGTGGAGCCAAGGTGCAGGTACCAGGTGTTGGCCCTTGAACCATCGGCTTTGCTGACCCCGCCTTCGGGGTCGACTTCAAGCTTGATGAACTTGCGCCCGGCCTGCCAGCTCCAGCCCATGGCCGCCAGGTCCAGCGGCGCGCCTTGCAACTCGGTGCTGGTGTGATTCAGGGACTGCGGAACGCCGAGGGTCACGCTCACGCCGCGGTAACGTCCGGCCGGTATGCTGCCGATGACCTGGGTGTTGGTCGCTGGCGTGCCGCCGACGCAATGAGCGCTACCGTCCTCAAAGTCGAGCAGCGCGACCTGGGTGTCCTGCCAGTCATTGACCTGCAAGCGCAGGGGTACCGGCTTGCCGGTGTCGTCGATCAAGGCGACGTCCTGCACATAGAACCGCGCATCGCGCAGCGACACGCGTTTCTGGTCGCGGCCCACAGGCCCAAAGACAGTGCCGCAGCGCACCGGCTGCTCGCCGGCCACCAGCGCAAAGTTCAGGCTCACCGGTTGTTCCGCGGGCGATTGAGTCGCACAGCCCGCCAGGCACGCCACAGTGGTCAGGCTTATGGATAATGAACGCATGATGAGGCTCCAGGGGATCAGAAACGTGCAGTCAAGGCGAGGTTCACGCTGCGGCCTTCCTCATAGGTGAACGTATTGGCCAAGGACTGCTGGTAGGTGCTGTAGACCTTGTCGAACAGGTTGCTAACCCCCAGGTCGACGCGGTACTGCTTGTACTCATAGGCCGCGCCGATGTCGTGGATCACATAGCCCTTGCGCCGCCGCAGTTCGGTGGCGTCATAGTCCTGGGCCCACACGTATTGGCCCTGGTAACTCAGCGACCAGTTGTCATCCACGCGGTACTGGCTGCCCAACACAAACTTGTCCGGCGGCGCATACAACTGGGCACCGGTCTCGGCGTTCCTGGAGCGCAACCGCGAATAGCCAGCGCCCAACGACAGGCGCTGCCAGCGATAGGTCAATTCAAACTCACCGCCATGGCGCTCGGCCTGCGCCACGTTGACTCGCTGAAAGACCATGCCGGTTCCGGCAAACGGCGCCTGACGGCTGTAAAAGCCGACCACTTGCTGATCGATCAGGTCGTCAACATCCTCGGTAAAGTAGGTGACCTTCGCCCGCAGGCTGTCGCCACCGGCCACAAGGTCGTCGAAGGCCAACGTCGCGCCCACTTCCTTTGTCTTACTGGTTTCCGGCTTGAGCCCAGGGTTCGGGCGGAAGTTGAACAGCGCACGCCGGGTGTTCAGGTTGCCGAACATCTCGGTCATGGTCGGCGCGCGGAAGGCCTCGCCATAGCTGACAAATACTCCCAGGAACTCCCAGGGCTGGTACTTCAAGGCGACTTTGGGCGAGAGCCGGTGGTGGCTGGAGTCCTCCTGGCCAGGAGACGTGAGGCGGTAGTCGTCGTGGCGCAGCGCCGCAATCAGGCTCCAGTCGTCCAGGAACGCCATTTCGTCCTGCAGAAAGCCGCCCAGGGCGCGCATCTGCCCATTGGGCAGGACGCTGTTGGACTGACCGTCGGAGGCGTTTTCATTGGTGTCGCGGTAGCCATCCACCCCATAGGTCAAACGATGGGACGACCAGGCCCCCGCATCGAAGCGACTGCTGTTCTGCAGGCTGGCCCCCAGAGTCTTGGTCCGGGTCGACGTGGTGGGTTGAGCGGGCACCGAGCGGCTGACGCCATCCAGAGTGAAGCGGGTCTGATAGAGCGCCAGTTTGCCGTCCAGCAGTCGCTGCTCGGCGTCCTGGAACGCCCAACTGGCGTTGTACTGCTCCTGCTCGCGCTGGAGCTTCTGCGAAAACGGAAACAGCAGGTTGCCACCAGGGTTGGTGGGGCCGACCATCTCATCCGAGAAGCGCTGGTAGCCCAGCTCGAAACGGTTCAATTCATTCGGCGAAAAGCTGGTTTTGAACAGGCCGCTCTTGAGTTGCCCATCGTTCGGATACTTCGCGTCATCGCCGCTCGCCCCGGTGTGAATCGTCCCGTAGTCGCGGTACGTGGCGCTGGCAAGCACATCGGCGCGCTCGCCGCGAGCAGCCACGGTCAGATTATTGGACAGTTCTTCGTTGGCACTGTGATAGCCGGCCTTGATCCGGCCTCCCAGGGTTTTGCCCGGTTCCAGAATATCCTCGACGCCCAGCGTCTCGATCGCCATCACCCCGCCCAGCCCGCCACTGCCGTAGGCGGCAGACATCGGGCCGCGCACCACGTCGATCTGCTTGATCAAGTCAGGATCGATCAGTAAGGGCGTATTCACGCCGCCATCATTGTTACGCCGTGCGCCATCTACCGTCAGGATGATCCTCGGCCCCTGCAGGCCACGGATCGCCGGGCTTTGCGCCGCCGCCCGGGGACCACCGCCGTAATTCACGTTGGGCAAGGCCCGCAACACCGTGGACAGCGTATTGGCTTGGGCATCCTCCAGTTGCTGGCGATCAATGGTCGACACCGACGCAGGTAGAGCAAAGCGACTGTTGGGGGTGCGGGTTGCGGTAATCGTCGTGCTATCGAGCTCGTAGGGCAGCGACGCGTCGTCATCGGTAATGGGCTGCGCATAAGCACCCGTGACAGACAAGGCGCATGCAACGGCCAATAGCGACAGCGCTAACCGATCGACGTCCGGCCCGCCCTTGATGCAAGGCAGGGTCTGAGGAAAACGGCGCGCAGTGTTCGGTTCGGCAACGCGCAAGGCGGCCGCGACCTGGGTCATAGCAGGCATGACAGGACTTCCAGAAATAATCAGGCAAAGCGCCGGGCCCCGAACACTCAGAGACGGCGTGGAAAGCGCAACTCAAGCGATGCTGGGAGGGGCCCGGGCCTGAGAAATCTCGAAAGTGGTGACAACAACCGGGTTGGTGTTCGCGATCGCGGCATAAAGGTATTGGCCGAGCACAAGCGCCGGCAGAACGGGAACCGCAGGCGTCAGGGCCAGTCCGCCGACAAAGGCACACAGAGCACAGCCGGGTGATGCGTCCGGGGCTTCCCTGTCATCCTGGCGCTGCCCGGTACGGGCCTTGAAGTCGGCAAGAGACAGGCTCTGCATGCCGTTGGCAGTGCAAAAGACTACCCGCTCGCCCGTTGAAACGGCGATTGGCACGGGCATGCTGGCCCAGGCCAGGGCTTGAAACAGGCACGCGAACAGGCAGACCAGAAGGCCGAGGGTGGGCCGAGCGTGCGGTGGGTGCCTGTTGGAAAGCATGCAAGAATCCCTGCAATTGTTATGTCGTCAGCAATGCCCGTGGACAGGACATATTCCGTGCTTCAACCGTTAATCTGCAGAGCCCGCAACCGTTGGTTGAGGCTCGAACGCACATTGAAGGAGCGCCAGGAACCTTGCGATTCCCGGCGCTCAGTAACGCGACCAAAACCCTGCCAAGGGAAAATGTCGTGTCGACGCAGAATCTAGCATGCCCGTGCGCGCCACCTGACCTGCGACAAACCACCACAGGCAGCGCCTCATTGCACAATCAAGAACCACGCCTTGGCGCTCTGCCCTCCTGACTGTGGCGGGCTGTCGCACCGGGCCTCCTCGCTCAACGCCAACAACCGCAGTGCCGAGCCCCATGAACCTGGCTCATGAACGCCAAACCGGCACGCGGGCGAGTGAGGACCGGATTTATCAGGCAAAAAAAAGCCCTCTGGGAAGAGGGCCTGGCAACCGGCACATGAACGGGTTCAAATGCCGCGCTTCGAGCTACCGTGGAAGTGTCTGCCTCCGCTCAAAGCCTGCACACTTTATGAGCACAGTCTCAGGGTAACAACTGCGACAATCGGCCACACCTCGTGCGCTGATCGGCACGATCCGCGGTGCTGGCGGCGCGACTGATCAATGCTGATCAGGCGTGGTGTTTTGTCGCAGCCCACTGGCGCCCTCCTGGGTCAACAGTGCGTCAAGGAATCGGCAGCCAGCGGCGAAATCCCACACCGCCCTTGCCGGTCAACGGGCACCAGGCAAAGTCCCAGGGCACGGGCGGAAACTCCTCCAGATCAGCTTCAAGCCCGGGCACCGGACGGGGTGCCTGCTTCCAATCGAACACCATTTGCGGCGCGCCCTGCCAGGCCAACACCAGCCCCCGAGCCTGGCTGTCATCGCTATTGATCCAGCGTGCCGCCGCAGCGCACATAAACGACTCGATGTGCTCTTCGTTGATCCGCGCCTGATACTTGGAGCCCAGGAGCCAGCGGCATACGCTCAGGTAATAGGTCCAGTTCAACGGCGGATGATTGCGATAGGCCCAGGTCATGAAACCACGAAATATATTCAGGCCATCGGGCGGATCGAGCTTGAGCAAGCCGGGACACACATCGAACAAGGTGTGCCAGTACGGCAGCAGTCGGGCATCCAGGTGTACGAAACTGCGCGCATTACCTGGGTAATCCGGAAACGGCAGCAAAAAGTCCGCTTGATTACGCAGACGCGAGGCTTTGCTGACCAACCGCGAAGCCCCCGATGGAACGGCTAGCGCGCACATGGCGACCTCCGGCCGATTGGCGCAGTCGCGAACTTTGCGTGTTTTTTTGCGTAAACGGCCGCAGCCAATCCTGGCAGTAGCCGGCGATTGAGACGTGCCAATACATGAGCCATTGTGTGCTCCTTCCCGTGTCACCTTTAACCGTGGAGCCCCCCGCAACGCCTGGCTGACCGGGGTCGACAGGCACAAGGGGGCTTAGACAAACGCGGTCATGCGCAAAGTGCGGGGGAGGCTCTGGGATTGGCCGAGGGCCAGGAATAACGCGGGGGTGCCTTGCAGCGCTGTTCGCGGTCAGGCCGGCGTACCTGCCCGATCCGCAGCATCCAGCTCAAACAAAACAGTAAGGCGATGCTCAAGGTCACAGCCGAGCAGATCGGACACGAAAAACTCCCGGCCCAGCCACTGGCGGACAGATCGGCGGGATCCGCTTTCGAAGCCGGTGCAGGGCTGCTCTGGGACGAGCAGAACTGCCCGCCTACGCCATTGAGCGCCAAGCCCATCGTCTGTCCGTGCGCCAAACCGCAGGCAAACACATTGAACAGGACGCAGAAATACAACGTCCAGGCAATGAGCGAGCGGTCTGAGCGGGTCAGTTTCATGGCGGCGACTTTACCACCGAACGGCCGGTCGATTGAAGCGCAACCCGGGACGGCAGTACATCGCCCCCATGCCTTCCAGGGCGTTATCGATTGGCGAAGTACATTGTCACTTCAAAACCAATGCGTACATCGGTATAGCTCGGTTTGGTCCACATGGGCACCTCCTCTTGGGGTCTATTGGGGTTTAACGCTGCGCTGCGCCATTACAGGCGAACGTCACCCGCCCCGCTTGACTGAGCGTGACAACGCTGCTTGTCATTTCGTGCCAATCAGGCCCGCTGAAAAATCATTAACTTCGAAACAAATTGGTAAAACCTGCGAATCGCGCTATCCGGATTAAAAATAACATGTTAACTATATTCTAGCCCCTGACCTAGCAGAGGGCCATACCAACAAAAACAACATAAGGAACGCCCCTCATGCATTCGTGCCTCTTTCGCACGGCGGCAAGCGCTGGCCTGTGCGCCGCGTTTACCCCTCTGGTTGCCCACGCCGATTTTTTCCAGGACAGCAAAGCCAATCTGGATCTGCGCAATTTCTACATGAACCGCGACTTTCGCCAGAGCAATGCACCGCAGAACAAGGCGGACGAATGGGCGCAGGGTTTTGTATTGCGCATGGAGTCGGGCTACACCGACGGCGTGGTCGGATTCGGCGTGGATGCCTTGGGAGAACTGGGGTTGAAACTCGACTCCAGCCGAGACCGGCGCGGCACCGGGCTGCTGCCGTCCGGCGCAGACGGCGAACCGGCTGATAGCTACAGCGAACTGGGCCTGACCGCCAAACTGCGGGTGTCAAAAACCGTGCTCAAACTGGGTACCTTGCAGCCGCTGTTACCCGTGGCTGCCTACAACGATACCCGGCTGCTGCCGTCGACCTATAACGGTGAACTGGTTACGTCGCAGGACATCGATGGGCTGACCCTGAACGTCGGTCGCCTGGAAAAACAGAACCTGCGCGACTCCTCCAACAACGAGTCAATGAGTTACGGCGGCGTCACCAGCAGCCACCTGGACCTGGCCGGGGGCACCTACGCGATCAATCCGCACCTGGCGGCGACGTATTACTACGCGCAAATGCAGGACATCTACCGTCAGAACTTCATCGGCCTGGTGCATGACCTGCCCCTTGCCGAAGGCGTGAACCTGCGCAGCGACCTGCGCTATTTCGACACTCGCGAGCAAGGCAGCGCGCGGCTGCGCAGCCCTTCGAGGGTTGACGGCGGGCGGATCGACAACCGCTTTTTCAACGGCATGTTCAGCCTGTCGGTGGGCGCGCACAAATTCGGCCTGGGCTATCAAAACCTCTCCGGCGACGGCGACTTTGCCTTCCCGGGCCAAGACCCGTATTCAGTCAATCTGGTGACCATCAATATCTTCACCAAGGCCAACACCGATGCCTGGCAGGCGCGCTACGACTATAACTTCGCAGCCCTCGGCGTACCCGGGCTGACGTTCATGACCCGCTATGTGGACGGCAGCCACGCGCAAACCGCCACCGTGCGTAATGGCCGCGAATGGGAGCGCGATACCGATCTGGTCTACACCGTTCAAAGCGGCCCGCTGAAGAACGTCAACGTGCGTCTGCGCAACGCCAGCCTGCGCTCAAGTAACGGCCTGACCAGCGACATTGACGAAAGCCGGATCATCGTCGGCTACAGCCTGGCCTTGTGGTGACCGCTGCGGTGTGAAATGTGCAATCGCTTCCCCGTAAAAGCCATTTTTCGGGGAAGTGACTGCAACCATCATGAGCGCACCGACGCCCATCGAGAACACACTATGGCGGCTTCACCGCAACCCCGATTGCCGCTGGCGGTATTCCCCCGGCGTCATCTGCGCGTAACGCTGGAAGAACCGGCTGAAATAGGCCGGGTCCTTGAAACCCAACTGGTAGCAGATTTCGTTGGCCGAACTGCCGGTGAACAACAACAGCCGCTTGGCCTCCTGCATGACCCGCTCGAGAATCAGCCGCTTCGACGGCAGATCGGCAATGCGTCGGCAGACGTCATTGAGCCGCGCCTCGGTGACGCCTACACCGTCGGCATAGCGCGACAGCGGCCAGTGCTGCAGGTAATGGTCCTCGATCAACGCGTTGAAGCGATGGAAGATCCGCAGGTCTTCATGGCGCGCCGGCCGGGCTTGCAGGGAGTTGGAGCAGAGCCGCAGCAAGCTGATCATGATCAAGCGGGTCAGGCTGTCCAGCGCCGCACTGCGCCCGGCCCCGGCGGCGTTGATTTCGTCGCTCAGCGCTTCGAACATAAACTCCAGCCGCCTGATTTCCCGTGGAAACTGCGCCAGTGCGACACAGGCCGCCGGCAACTGCGAACCGGGCACCAAGGTCGGATCGGCATCGATCAACCCCCAGACAAGCTGTTGACGCACCGTCAGCACATGCCCATCGGCGTCTGCCTCCGTGACAAAGGCGTGGGGCACCGTCGGCGGCGTCAGAAAGAACATCGGTCCCGACTCCAGATACTGCTGGTCATCCAGGTAAACACGCACCGCGCCGCTCTTCACGTAATGCACCTGGAAGAACCGGTCGTGCCGATGCACCGGCATGTTGCGGCCGAAAAACTCCGCCAGATTGCCGAGTTTGTCGTAGTGCACTTCGGCATCACTGTAGCGCTGGTCGTAGACCTGACCGATGTTGATATTGGGGATCGGTTTACGATCGATCATCGCGGATTTCTCTTTTTTATTGGGCTATCAACCAACCTGCAGAGGCCATCCTGCGCCGGATTTCAGCGGCTCGCCAGGCTCGAAAGAGTTTGCCACGCTTGACGATAGTTAACATCTTAATTATAACGTTAATAGGTTAACGAATATTCCTCGGAGCAGTCTCTGCCCCGCCACTGCCAGGAGAAAAGCATGAGCCGTGCTCTGCATGATGTTGCGAACGGCACCCTGTTCGGCGTTGCGCTGAACTATCAGGGGTTGCTGAACCAACGTATCGCCGAATTCGAGCAAGCGCCTTACCAGAAGCCGCCGCTCAAACCGGTGCTGTTCATCAAGACCCCCAACACCCGCAATGGCCATGACGGCAGCGTCGTGCAGCCCACCGGCGAACGCCTTCAGCCCGGCCCGGCGCTGGGCGTGGTGATCGGTAAAAGCGCCAGCCGCGTCAGCGTCGAGGACGCCATGGCGCATGTGGCCGGCTACACCATCGTCAATGAGTTCAGCCTGCCGGAAGACAGCTACTACCGCCCGGCGGTGAAAGCCAAATGTCGCGACGGGTTCTGCGCGCTGGGCCCGGAACTGGTGGGGCGCGACCAGATCGACAACCCCAACCAATTGAGCCTGAAACTGTTCGTCAACGGTGAGCTTCGCCAACAAAACTCGACCGCCAATTGGGTGCGCGATATTCCTCAACTGATCGCCGAAATCAGCGAGTTCATGACCCTGCACGAAGGCGATGTACTGATCACCGGCACGCCCGAAGGCCGTGTGGACGTGCAACCCGGCGATACCGTTGAAGTCGAGATCAGCGGCCTGGGCCGTCTGGTCAACCACATCAAGGCAGAGGAGCTGTCATGAAACACGCCCGTATTCGCTTTGAAGGCGCCGTGCATCAGGTTCTGGTCGAAGCCCAAAACGCCGTGCGCCTGGCCGACGGTCGCCTGCTCGCCGAAGACCAGGTCGAGTGGCTGCCACCGGCCACCGGCAGCATGTTCGCCCTCGGCCTGAACTACGCCGACCATGCCGCCGAACTGGCCTTCACGCCACCGACCGAGCCGCTGGCCTTCATCAAGTCGCGCGGCACCTACACCGGCCACAACCAAGTGACCTGGCGCCCGGACAATGTCGCCTACATGCACTACGAGTGCGAACTGGTCGCGGTGATCGGCAAGCCGGCGCGCAACGTCAAGCGCGCAGACGCCCTGGACTACTTGGCCGGTTACACGGTGTGCAACGACTACGCGATCCGCGACTACCTGGAAAACTACTACCGCCCCAACCTGCGGGTGAAGAACCGCGACGCGACCACGCCGGTAGGCCCGTGGATCGTCGACGTCGCCGATGTGCCGGACCCGAGCAACCTGAAACTGCGCACCTGGATCAACGGCGAGCTGCGCCAGGAAGGCAGCACAAAAGACATGATTTTCGACATCCCGTACCTGATCGAATACCTGTCCAGCTTCATGACCCTGCAACCCGGCGACATGATCGCCACCGGCACGCCGGAAGGCCTGGCCGACGTGGTGCCGGGCGATGAAGTCATCGTGGAAGTCGAAGGCGTGGGGCGCCTGGTCAATCGAATTGTCAGCGAGGCGCAATTCTTCAGCGCCGGTAAAGAGGCTTGAGCAGCATGATCAAACACTGGATCAACGGCCGTGAGGTCGAAAGCAAAGACACCTTCATCAACTACAACCCGGCCACCGGCGAAGCCATCGGTGAAGTTGCCAGCGGCGGCGCCGAAGAAGTCGCGCAAGCGGTTGCAGCGGCCAAGGAAGCCTTTCCGAAGTGGGCAGGCACACCGGCCAAGGAACGAGCCCGCTTGATGCGCAAGCTCGGTGAGCTGATCGAACACAACGTGCCCCGCCTGGCCGAACTGGAAACCCTCGACACCGGCCTGCCGATCCACCAGACCAAGAACGTGTTGATTCCACGGGCCTCGCACAACTTCGATTTCTTCGCCGAAGTCTGCACCCGCATGGACGGCCACACCTACCCGGTGGACGACCAGATGCTCAACTACACCCTGTACCAACCGGTGGGCGTCTGCGCGTTGGTATCGCCGTGGAACGTGCCGTTCATGACGGCCACCTGGAAGACCGCGCCATGCCTGGCACTGGGCAACACCGCCGTGCTGAAAATGTCCGAGCTGTCGCCGCTGACCGCCAATGAACTCGGGCGCCTGGCCGTCGAGGCCGGCATTCCCAAAGGCGTGTTGAACGTGATCCAGGGCTACGGCGCCACCGCCGGTGATGCGCTGGTGCGCCACCCGGACGTGCGTGCGATTTCGTTCACCGGCGGCACCGCCACCGGCAAGAAAATCATGCAGACCGCCGGGCTGAAAAAGTACTCCATGGAGCTGGGCGGCAAGTCGCCGGTACTGATCTTCGAGGATGCCGACCTGGAACGCGCCCTCGACGCCGCGCTGTTCACCATCTTTTCGCTCAACGGTGAACGCTGCACCGCCGGCAGCCGGGTGTTCATTCAGGAGAGTGTCTACCCGCAGTTCGTCGCCGAGTTTGCCGCCCGCGCCAAACGCCTGATCGTCGGCGACCCGCAAGACCTGAAAACCCAGGTCGGCTCGATGATCACCCAGGCGCACTACGACAAGGTCACCGGCTACATCAAGATTGGTATAGAAGAAGGCGCCACCCTGCTCGCCGGCGGCCTGGAACGTCCGGCCAACCTGCCGGCGCACTTGAGTCGCGGGCAGTTTATCCAGCCCACGGTGTTTGCCGATGTGAACAACACGATGCGCATCGCCCAGGAAGAAATCTTCGGCCCGGTGGTGTGCCTGATCCCGTTCAAGGATGAAGCCGAAGCGCTGCAACTGGCCAACGATACCGAGTACGGCCTGGCGTCCTATATCTGGACCCAGGACATCGGCAAGGCGCATCGCCTGGCCTACGGCATCGAAGCCGGCATGGTGTTCATCAACAGCCAGAACGTGCGCGACTTGCGTCAGCCGTTCGGTGGGGTGAAAGGCTCAGGTACCGGACGCGAAGGCGGCCAGTACAGCTTTGAAGTGTTCGCCGAAATCAAAAACGTGTGTATCTCCATGGGCAGTCATCACATTCCGCGCTGGGGCGTGTGAGTCAGGCCGCTGGCGAGGGCCCTTGCGCCCTCGCCACACAATGCTTCCAAGACAAAAACAATTATTCAGGAGAATCATCATGGGCGAAGTCGTCCTGGCTGCAAAGATCTGCCACGTACCCTCGATGTACCTGTCGGAACTGCCCGGCAAGCACCATGGTTGTCGCGAAGCCGCCATTGCCGGGCACAAGGAAATCGGGCGTCGCGCCCGCGAGCTGGGCGCCGACACAGTGGTGGTTTTCGACGTGCATTGGCTGGTCAACAGCGGCTACCACGTCAACTGCGGTGAGCATTTCAAGGGCACCTATACCAGCAATGAGTTGCCGCACTTCATCAAGAACATGGAGTACGACTACCCCGGTTGCCCGGAACTGGGGGAACTGATCGCGGCTGAAGCCAACCTGGCCGATGTACGCACGATGGCTCACAACATCCCGAGCCTGGAGCTGGAATACGGCACCCTAGTGCCGATGCGCTACATGCACATGGGCGTGCCGGACGAGCAAAAATTCGACGTGATCTCGATTGCCGCCTGGTGCGCCTGGCACCGCCTCGAAGACAGCTTCACGTTTGGCGCCGCCGTGCGCCGGGCGATCGAGAAGAGCGACCGCAAAGTCCTGGTGCTGGCCTCGGGCTCCCTCTCCCACCGTTTCTCCGACGACCGCGAAGCCGAAGCCAACATCCACAACTGGACCCGTGAATTCGACAAGCAGATGGACATGCATGTGGTGGACATGTGGAAGCAAGGCCGCTTCAAGGAGTTCTGCGCAATGCTGCCGGACTACGCCGAGCACTGCTTCGGCGAAGGCAAGATGCACGACACCGCGATGCTCCTCGGCCTGCTGGGCGGCCCGGACTACAACAAACCGGCCGAGATCATCACCGCACCGTTCGGCAGCTCCGGCACCGGCCAGATCAACGCCATTTTCCCCCTCTGACCCAGGGCGAAGACACCCTGTGGGGCCGACAGCGCCCACAGGACACATCCGCGTCACCGATCAAGGGAGGAGACACCCATGCCGCACTTCATTGCTGAATACACCGACAACATCGAGCAGCAGGCCGACTTGCCCGCGCTGTTCGAGAAGGTCCACACCGTGCTGGGCGACAGCGGTGTGTTCCCCCTGGGCGGCATCCGCAGCCGCGGCGTGCGCCTGGACACCTGGCGCATGGCCGACGGCAAGCACGATTACGCGTTCGTCCACATGACCCTCAAGGTCGGCCATGGACGCGACCTGGACACGCGCAAAACCGTCGCCCAACGCCTGTTCAACGTGATCACCGAACACTTCGCCGAACTGCAATCGCAGCGTCTGCTGGCGCTGTCGTTCGAGATGATCGAGCTGCACCCCGAACTCAACTTCAAGCAAAACAACGTGCATGCCTTCTTGAAAAACCAGGCGAGCTGAACACTGCCCGCCTTCCGCCAACGGCCACTCAAAAAAAAGTACAACATCATGAGCACAGCCAATACCGCCGACAGCACCACCCTGCTCGAACACCAGCGTACCCATAGCGTCGTTACCTGGCGCCTGATGCCCTTGCTGCTGATCTGTTATCTGTTTGCCCACCTGGACCGCATCAACATCGGCTTCGCCAAGATGCAGATGAGTACCGACCTGCACTTCAGCGACACCGTTTACGGCTTCGGGGCCGGACTGTTTTTCATCGCCTACGCGCTGTTCGGCGTACCGAGCAACATCGCCCTCGACCGTGTTGGGCCACGGCGCTGGATCGCCTGCCTGATGGTGGTCTGGGGCGTGCTGTCCGCTAGCATGTTGTGGATCGAAAGCTCCACCGGTTTCTACGTGCTGCGCTTTTTGCTGGGGGTGGCCGAAGCCGGCTTCTTTCCGGGGATCCTGGTGTTTCTCAACCGCTGGTACCCGGCCCGTCGCCGCGCGCAAGTCACCGCGCTGTTTGCCATTGCGGTGCCGATGGCCGGCGTGATCGGCGGGCCGTTGTCCGGCGCGATCCTGGAACACTTCCATGACTTTGGCGGCCTGCGCGGCTGGCAGTGGATGTTCCTGATCGAAGGCGCCCCGGTGATCCTGCTGGGCCTAGTGGTGCTCAAATGCCTGCCGGACAGCTACGAGACGGTGAACTGGCTCAGCGCGCTGCAGAAACAGCAACTGCGTACACAACTAAGCAGTGAGGAGCAGCGCAAATCCATCACCTCGTTCGGCGGCATCCTGCGTGACCCGCAGGTCTGGCTGCTGGTGGCGATCTATTTCGCGGTGATGCTCGCGGTCAACACCCTGGCGTTTTGGATGCCCACCCTGATCCACGGCGCCGGCATCGGCCGTGACAGTCAGGTCGGCCTGCTCAGTGCGGTGCCTTACCTGGCCGGATGTTTCTTCATGATCGGTTGCGGGCGCTCATCCGATCGCAACCGTGAGCGACGCTGGCACTTGTGCGTGCCGCTGCTGATGTCCGCCGTCGGTATCGCGGTGGCCGGGCTGTCGCCCACCAACCCGACCCTGGTGTTGTGCGGCCTGGTGATCGCCGGCATGGGGGCCAGCGCCGCGCTGCCGATGTTCTGGCAACTGCCTCCGGCCTTCCTGTCCAACAGCACCCAGGCGGCCGGCATTGCCCTGATCAGCTCGTTCGGCAGTATCGCCTCGTTCCTCGCGCCCTACCTGATCGGCTGGATGCGTGACACCACCCAAAGCGCCAGCCTGGCCTTGTATGTGCTGGCGCTGTTTATCGCCCTTGGCGGCTTTTTGGTCCTGCGTACCCCGGCGGCCATCGTCAACCCACAGTAAGAGAACTTCGTCATGCTCGATCAACAGCAGATTCTGCAAGCCGCCGCACACCTGGACCGAGCCGAGCGCTCACGCGAACAGGTCCGGCAATTCTCGCTGGACTACCCGGCGATCACCATTGACGACGCCTACGCGATCCAACGCGCCTGGGTCGCACAGAAAATCAAGGACGGGCGCAAGCTGGTCGGGCACAAGATCGGCCTGACCTCGCGTGCCATGCAGGTGTCGTCGAACATCAGCGAACCGGACTACGGCGCGTTGCTCGATGACATGTTCTTCGACGAAGGCACCGACATTCCGTTTGAGCGCTTCATCGTGCCACGGGTCGAGGTGGAGCTGGCGTTCATCCTGGGCAAACCGCTGAAGGGGCCGAACTGCACGATTTTCGACGTGCTCGACGCCACGGAGTGGGTCATCCCGGCGTTGGAAATCATCGACGCGCGCATCCAACAGATCGACCCGCAGACCCACGCCACCCGTAAGGTGTTCGACACCATCTCCGATAACGCCGCCAACGCGGGCGTGGTCATGGGTGGGCGGGCCGTGCGGCCGACCGAAATCGACCTGCGCAAAGTGCCTGCCGTGTTGTACCGCAACGGGGTGATCGAAGAGTCCGGCGTGTCGGCCGCCGTGCTCAACCACCCGGCCAAAGGCGTGGCCTGGCTGGCGAACAAACTGGCGCCCTACGACGTGACGTTGCAGCCCGGGCAGATCATCCTCGGCGGCTCCTTCACCCGCCCGGTGGCGGCCAATCCCGGCGACACCTTCCACGTCGACTACGACATGCTGGGCTCGATCTCCTGCCGCTTTGTCTGACCCTGGAGGACCGTTCCATGGATATGCCCATCAACCGCTTCAAGCAGCGCCTGTGCCGCGGCGAGACGCAGATCGGCCTGTGGCTCGGCCTGGCCGATGCCTACTGCACCGAGCTGGCGGCCAATGCCGGGTTTGACTGGCTGCTGATCGACGGCGAACACGCGCCCAATGACCTGTGCGGGATGCTCGGCCAGTTGCAAGCCATCGCGCCCTATGCGAGCCAAGCGATCATTCGTCCGGTGGTCGGCGATAGCGCACTGATCAAGCAATTGCTGGATATCGGCGCGCAAACGCTGCTGGTGCCGATGGTCGAAAGCGCACAGCAGGCGCGGGAACTGGTGCGCGCGATGCATTATCCGCCCCAGGGCATTCGCGGCGTCGGCAGCGCCCTCGCCCGTGCGTCGCGCTGGAACAGCATTGCCGGCTACCTGGATCAGGCCGACGCACAGATGTGCCTGCTGGTACAAATCGAGAACCTCGAAGGCCTGGCCAATCTGGAGGCGATTGCGCAGGTTGAAGGCGTCGACGGAGTGTTCATTGGCCCGGCGGATTTGAGTGCTTCGATGGGCTACCGCGGTAACCCAGGGCATCCTGCCGTGCAGGCGGCGATCGAAGACGCGATTGCGCGAGTTCGCCAGGCCGGCAAGGCAGCGGGGATTCTCAGCGCAGACCAGGCCCTGGCCAGGCGCTATATCGAATTGGGCGCCGCGTTTGTCGCCGTCGGGGTCGATACGACCGTGCTGATGCGCGGCCTGCAAAGCCTCGCGGCAACGTTCAAGGACGGCGTCGCGCCACTCAGGCCCGGCTGTGTGTACTAACCCCCTGCACGCAGCACCACCAGCCCATTCGCCTGTTCGCGATGGGCTGGCACTCAGCGCTTGATAGCCTTCAACTCATCCAACAGCCCCAGCAGCGTCTGCAGCTTCTCTTCGCCGAACTGCGCCTGCAACTTCTGGTAGTTCTCCTCCATGCACTGGCTCATGGAGTCGAAGCTGGCCTTGCCCTTATCCGCCAGGGTCACTAGTACGCGCCGCTGGTCCTGCTCAGCCTTGCGCCGATGCACCAGGCCGGCAGTCTCCATGCGCACCAGCACGCCGGTCATACTCGGTTTGAGAATGCAGGCCAATTCGGCCAGTTGATAGATTTCCAGCTCATCGTGCTGGCTGAGAATGCGGATAACCCGCCATTGCTGCTCGGTCAGGCCGTGCTCATTGAGCGAGGGGCGGAAAAAACTCATGGCCGCTTCGCGGGCCTGCAACAGGGTCAATGTAAGGGATTGTCGGAGTTTACGCATGGGTCTGGGCATCACAACTCAGTTAGTTAATATTTTAACGAAACTCTACCACTGTCCTCTTCACTGCGCGCTATAACTTGCGGCAGCGGCCAGGTCGCTGGCGCGCAGGATCAAAGCGGCGGCACACAGAATCAAGACAAGTGCGACGCCATGGCCCTTAATAAACACCATCACATCGTCACTTTCAGGCTGCGCCATGATCACTATCGAAACACCCACCTATTACACGGCCACCAAGAAATACAACCTCAGTTTCCCGTGCCTCGAACAGGACATAGACGCCGACGTGGTGATCATCGGCGGCGGCTTTTCCGGCATCAACACAGCCCTTGAACTGGCGGAAAAAGGCATCACCAACATCGTCGTGCTGGAAGCGCGCTACCTGGGTTTTGGCGGCACCGGACGCAACGGCGGGCAGATCATGGCCGGGATCGGCCACGACCTGGAAAAGATCAAAAAGGAAGTGGGCGAGGACGGACTGCGCCGGATCTTCGAGATCAGCGACCTGGGGGCCGGCATCATCAAGGACCGCATCGCCAAGTACGATATCGATGCCGACTTCTGCCACGGCTATGGCTACATGGGCTTCAACGCGCGTCAGGCCAAGACCCTGCAGGCCTGGGAAAAAGACTTCCAGTCGATCGGTACTGCCCACGAAATTCGTTTTCTCGGCGGCTCGGACGTCAAGCAAATCATTGGTTCCAATGCCTACAGCAGCGCCTTGCTGCACATGGGCGGCGGTCACGTTCACTCACTGAACCTGCTGCTCGGCGAAGCCAAGGCCCTGGCGGGGCACGGCGTGCGGATTTTCGAGAATAGCCCGGCCCTGGAAGTCAGCTATGGCGAACGCATCAGCGTGCGTACCGGGCGCGGCTCGGTCAGGGCCAGCAAGCTGCTGTGGGCCTGTGACAGCTTCCTCAACAAACTGGAGCCCGAGCTGCACCGATCGACCATCAATACCTATGCGTTCCAGATGATGACCGAGCCGTTGCCGGAACAGTTGATCCAGCGGATCAGCCCGATTCGCGGGGCCTACAGCGATATACGCCCGGTGATCGACTACTACCGTGTCACCAACGAAAACCGCCTGCTGTTCGGCGCTGCCACACCGCTGGTGGAGCATATCCCCCGCGACCTGAAAGCCTGGAACCGCCACCTGATGCTGAAGATTTTCCCGTACCTCAAGGACGTGAAGATCGACCTGGCCTGGGGCGGCCCGATGGCGTGCAGCCCGAACCTATTCCCCCAGGTCGGCACCCTGCCCGGCCGTAGCAACGCTTTCTATGTGCAAGGTTATTCCGGCTTCGGCGTGACCCCCAGCCACATCATTTGCAAGGTGCTGGCCGAAGGCATGAGCGAAGGTTCGGCGCGCTACGACCTGCTCAGTTCGATCCGCCGCCCGACCATCCTCGGCAAAGACGCGATCCGCCCGCTGTTGCTGACCGCCGGCAAGTCCTGGCACCAACTGTCGGGCTATTGGAACGGTCGCCGCTAATTTTTCCCATCAGGAGTACCTGCCATGACCCTCACCCCCCTCAAACACGACATCCAGCTCTCGGAACTCGACGCCTGGGGCACCGTGACCGACCTCGGCTCGCAGTTGCTCGAAGGCGATGGCAAAGCCTTCGGCAAGATGACCTTCGGCACGCCGACGGACCCGGTCAGCAGCGCCTATTTCGGTACCACCCAGGGCAAGTTCCGCATGGTCTACCCGTTTACCGAACAAGCCACGGTGGTCACCGGCGAAGTGCTGCTGACCGACGAAACCAGCGGCCAACAGACACATTTCAAGGCCGGCGACAGCTGGTTCGTGACCAAAGGCACCGCAGTGCTGTGGGAAATCGTCAGCCCCAGCTTCGTCAAACACTACTTCGCCGTCGCGTAATGACCTCGGCTGCCGGCGCTCGCCGGCAGCTTCTTCGCTTCATCTTCGTTGAACGCTCACACCCCCTGCGCCACCTGCTGCACGTGGCTGGAGCGAAACTCCTTGGGCGAGACCTCGAACTGCTTCTTGAACGAGCGGCTGAAGTGCGCTGAATCGGTGAAGCCCCACTTGTAGGCAATCGCGGTGATCGACTCGCCGCGCAGGAGCGGATTGGCGAGGTCATCGGCACTGCGCTTGAGCCTCGCCCGCTGGATGTAGCGGCATACACTGTCGTCCTGCGCTTCAAACAGCCGGTACAAATGCCGCACCGAGATATTCAGGCGATTGGCCAGGCCCAGCGGGCTCAATCCCGGCTGGCTGAGCGACTCATCAATGACTTTTTGCACATAACTGCGCAGATTGACGCCCGGCAGCGCCGCGCAGTCGTCGGTCGCCTCCTCCCGCTGCGCAAAGGCCGAGCCGAGCAGCGAGACCAACGCCGACTGCAACGCCAGGCCCTCCGCCACCGCCGCGTCGCCATCCAGAGCATCCGTGCACAATTGATCCATCAACACATGCAGCATGCGTCCGCAGGCTTTGCTTGAAGAAATTTTGCCGAAGGTACGTGGCCGGGTGCCGAGTTGTTTGCACACTTCATGACGAGACAGACACAGGGAGGCGTGCTCGATCAACCCGAACGGGGTGATCTCGATGGAACCTACCGAGTCCATCAGCAACAGTTCGCCGGGGCCCAGCCGAATGGCCTGACCGTCCTGGGCAATCTGGCTGTAGCCACTGCGTTGGCTGACCAGGAAACACTGCTGGTCGTCATCGTGGTCGGTGCGGGCGTTGGGGCGCTTGATCAGGCCGGCGTTGGTGCGCAGGTTGGCCAGGGGCAGCCCGCCACGGGAACAGGTCGAGATGTCACCGATAAACAGCGAGCGATTGAACGCCAGTTCTGTGTGGAAGTGCCCACAGATCGAGCGCAGATCGCGGGTCCAACTGTCGAGCCCATCTTGTCCAACCGCTTGCATGCTCATGGTTGTGTCCACCTTGGTTTTTTTGTTGTTGTCGGGCAATAGTTAACATGTTATCTAAGTACCCGCAACACATCCGTCTCAACCAAAGCGATTGCACTAATGGTGCCAAAACCCGTGATCAGAGTGCCGCCAGCAGGCGCTGGAAATGGAGCAAGGTCACCAGCAACCCGCTGCGTTGATCGGGGCTCAGCGGGATATAGCGGCGAAACGCGGGCATGCGGTTAATCACCTCGCTACCGCCCATATGCTCCAGGCGCACACACCACTGGCGGGCCTGCAGATCGATGCGCAGACGCTTGAAATCCAGCGGCATCAACGCTTGGAGCAACTCCCCATGGGGCTGCAACAACGCCAGCAGCGCCGGGTCGCCGCTGCGTTGCCGGCAACGAATACCGGTGCGCCAAATGGCTCCGGTGTGGTGCAGTTCAAAACTTGCGGTGCCCTCTCGCGAAGCAGGCAGACGCAGCACGAACTCAGTCATCACCAGGTGCATCAGCAACTGCGACTCGGCGCGTTCGACTATCTCCACGCGCAAGCGACCATCGAGCAGAACCGCCTCGGCCGTGGTCGGAGCGGTGCACTGAAACTGCACCAGGTCAAGGTTACGGCGCAGGTGTTCCAGGGTCACTCCAGGGCGATAACCAGCCGGCGTGCGCCGGGCACTGAACAGCTCAAACAGGCTTCGCAGCATGGCGCTGATACTCGGTGTGAGGCTGGCTCGGTGCATGGGCGAATTCGTTGGCCAACACCGCTTCCACTGACGCCGGCTTGAACGGATTGACCTTCTGCACCACCAAAGTCCAGAACAACGCATACGCCGCCGTGCCGGCCAGCATCACGCTAAACGGAATGTAGATGTCCGCCGGGTTCATCCCCGGCGGCGTGATAAACCAGATGCCCAGCAGGATGCCGATACTGGACAGGATCTGCGGCAACGGAAACCATGGCGAACGATAGGCGCGCGGCAGGTCCGGGCGGCGGATGCGCAGGCTCACCACCGAGATTGTCACCAACAGGTAGGCGAAACTCCAGGCACACACCGCCGCCAGCACCAGGTGCATGATGTTGTCGGTGTTGCCACCCAGGTACAGCGCGTGCAGGCACGGAATCAGCATCGCCACCAGGATGCACAGCAGCGGGGTCTTGAAACGCGGGTGCAGGTAGGTGAAGACCTTGGGCAACGCGCCATCGACCGCCATCCCGTAGAGGATGCGCGGCACCCCCGCCATCAAGGTGTTGATGGTCGCGGCTCCGGCAAACAGGAAGCCGATCCCCAGCCACAGCGGGCCGATGCTGCCCATCACCTGTTCGGCGAATTTCGGAATCGCCATCGGTGTATCCAGCAGGTGTACGCCACTGCCGGCATCGAGCAGCACGTTTTCCACCTGACGCTTCATCGCCGCGCCGTAGATGAACATGCAACTGGCGACGCCGAGCAGCCCCAGCATCATGGCCTTGGGCATGACCTTGGCCGAGTTGCGCAAGTCCGGTGCCAACGGCGTGACGAATTCGCAACCGACGAACATGAACATGGCCATGCCCACCAGCGACAGGATGGTGATCAGGTCGGTGCCCACCAGTGATGCGCCGAACCAGCCCTCCAGTTGCACCGCTGGTGCCGCGATCAGCCCCAGTACGCCGAACACCGTCAAGGTGGTCCACATGCCGAAGGTGAGGATGATCTCGGCCTTGCCGAATGCGCTGACGCCAAAAGCATTGAGGATGCCGAACACAATTACGAAACCCACCCCCAGCAACCACGAACCGCCTGCCGACTCCGCCAGGGTATTGAGGTGTTCGAAGTTCACCAGCGCCATGACCCCGGAGAGGATGGTTTCCGCCGTACCGGCAAAGACATGCACGATCAGGTAGGCCGACAAGGTGCCGGTGATGGCGAAGAACCGGCCCATGCCGCAATTGATGTAGTCGTAGACCGAGCCGGTGGTGGGCAGGATCGCGGCCGCCTCGGCAAAGGTGGTCGCCTGGGCCAGCATCATCACCACCGCGATCAGCATGGCCACCGCAAAGGCACTGCCGCCGATGCCGAAGCCCATCGTCGCGGTGAGGATCACCGGGCTGGCCATGATCAGGCCAATGGTGCTGGCGAGCGCCGTGGGAAAGCCCACCGTGCCCTGTTTCAAATGTGCGCTAAGCCGGTCGTTGATCAACATGGTGCAGCCCCTCAAGCAGCGGATTTTTAGACGTTGAGCCACTGTGCGCCCTGCCTCGATTGAGCGTCTTGCCCCTGGCTGCCTTGGGTTTTGTTGCTCCCTGCCACCGCCGGCCGGCTGGCGGCCTGGGTCAATTGCCTGGCACGCAGATGAAAGACGCCGTCCGGCCCCGCTCGCCTTAATGCGCCTCCACTCATCCAGTTGGGGACACTGACCATGGAGCACACACACAACACGCGCCGACTGTACCAGGCCGTCGGCATGGGCCTTGCGCTGTTGATCGGCGAATCGTCGGTCCAGGCCTTCGAGCTGTATGCAGACGACGACACGCGACTAAGCGGCAACTTCCTGGCCGTCTACGGGATGTTCAACAGTCGCAAGAACTACGACGGCACCCCGGGCGGTTCCACCTGGCGCGAAGGTTTCATCAAGTATGGCGTCAGCCTGGACCAGCGCTTGGGCGGCCTGGGCAGCGTCTACGGCACGGCCAACCAGGTCAGTTCCGGCACCTGGGGCGATGGCGATGCCTCCGGCGTGACCACGGGCAGCGAACGCACCAGCAAATTTGACGAAGCCTTCGCCGGCTGGCGTTCTGGCGAACTATTCCCGGTGTTGGGCACGGACGGCATGGACCTGTCCTTCGGGCGCCAGGTGATCATGCTCGGGGATGGTTTCATCATCAACGATGACGGCACCAACCTCGGCAAGGGCGTGGCAGACGGCGAATTCAATCGGGGCGGCGCCTACTACCTCGCGGCCCGCCATGCCTTCGATCAAACCGCGCTGCTGCGCCTGGGCGGCAAGGAGGGCGTGCATGGCAGCCTGATGTGGATACAGTCGGACAATCGCGCCCAGGCCAACACCGAAATGGCCGCCGGCACCCTGGAATACAGCGCCGCCCCGGGCACCCTGGGGTTGACCTATATCCACGGCATCAGCGTCGACGAGCGCTACGCCAATGACCTGCAAAAACAACGGGCCGGCATGAACCTCTATAGCCTGCGCGGCGCCGGGAATGCCGGCATCGAAAACGCGCACTTCGCCGCCGAATATGCCTGGCAGGACACGCACATCGGTGCGCAAAACGCCTGGTACAGCGAGGCCGGCTACACCTTCGCCAGCCTGCCGTGGTCGCCGGACCTGACCTATCGCTACACACGCTATTCGAAAAACTGGGACGCGATGTTCTCGGGCTTCAATCGCGGCTTCGGCACCTGGGTGCAGGGCGAAGTCGCCGGCAATTACGCGGGGCCATTCAATACCAACGCGGTGATCCAACATGTCGCGCTCAAGGTCAAGCCGGCCCAAGCCGTGACCCTTGGCGCCTTGTTCTTCGATTACCAGACCGTCAGCACGCACGGCATGCCAAACCTGAACGGCCGCGAGCTTGACCTGTACGCCGAATGGGCGGTGAACGAGCACCTGATCGTCACCCCGCTACTGGGCCTGTACAAACCCGAGCGGGACCAGCACAACGATGGCAACCAAGTAGGAGGGAATGGCACCAACGTGTACAGCCAACTGACAGTGGCGGTGCCGTTTTGATCGAATCAGGAGCCGCCTTGCGCCGCTCCTGAGCCTTTTCGGGGCTAGCCGGCGTGGCTAATCAGTTGCTTCAACACGGTTTTGAAGGTGTCGATCTGCTCCGCGCTGAATGCACTGAACACCTTATCCTGCTGCTCCTGGGCAATCGACCAGAGGTCTTCAGCCTGTTCGAGGCCAGCGGCGGTCAGGCGCACACGGCCGTCATGGTCACTGACCAGCGCCTTGCGCTTGAGGTTGGCCACGGCTTCGTCGATCTCGCGCACCGGCATTGCAACCTCACGCAGCAATTCAGGCGTGCTCAGGCCAGCATCACTTTCCAGCACCATCAGCATGCGCGCTTCACTGGTGCGCAAGCCCGTGGACAATTGCCGAGGCTGGTAGCCGGATTGATAAGCCCGCACGGCCTGGGTCATCAGGTAATACAGGTTGTGGCTGAGACGCCCTTGAAAATGACTGCTGGGCGGCTGGCTGTCGTCGCGCCGGGTCATGCGTGAGTGTGGCAGGACCATCGAATAGGCGCCCTGGTGATACAGCAACGGCGAGCGGCCGAAATCGTCGAACGCTACCACCTTGCCGATCATGATCCAGTGATCGCCACCGTCGACTTGCTGGTATTTTTCGCAGTGAAAACGCGCCGAGCAGTCGGCGAATACCGGTGATCCGCCCTCGCCCGGTTCAAACTCGATTTCGGCGAAGCGGTCTTCCTTGGGTCGCGCGAAATTATTCGATAGGTCGATCTGGTCGGCGGCCAGCACGTTGACCGCAAAGTGGCTGGCCTGCTCGAACACCTCGTGGCTGTTGGAACGTTTGTCGATGCTCCACAGCACCAGCGGTGGGTCCAGGGACACCGAGTTGAAACTGTTGGCCGTCACGCCGACCTTGCGCCCGCTGGCGTCGGCGGCGGTCACCACGGTGACGCCGGTGGCAAAATTACCCAGGGCGCGGCGGAAGGCGCGTGGGTCGAAGGGGGTTGGGCTGTTATCGGACATGCAAGACTCCCGGACTGCTTGCACAAGCAGTCCTGATTATTGTTATGGGGCGTGGGGCGAGCGACTCAGATCATGCTGGGATCGGGTTCGAGGCCCATCAACTCGCGGCCAAGGATCTGCGCGCAGACGTCGTAATCGGTGTACGCGTGGGCGCCGGTCATGTGCGAGTCACGGAACAGGCGCTGCAGTTCGTTGTGCTCGAACCAGGCATTACCACCGGCAGCTTCGAACAGACGGTCGACGGCCTGGATGCACATCTTGGTCGCATAGGCCTGGTTGGTGCGCCAGAACGCCAGGGTTTCGCGGGTCGGATAGCGATGCTGCTCGCTGTGCTCGGCATGCTCCTGCCAGGTCTTCTCGAGAAAGGCCCGGGCGGCGGCCACCTGGTGCGTCGACTCGGCCAGGCGCATCAACGCCGGCGTCGCCGCGCCCACGGCCGCCCCGGTGTAGGCCCGCACGCGGGTTTTGGTCTTCTCGCGGAAGACGTCGAGCATGCGCTCGGCGACCCCCAGGCTTACGGTGGAAAACCCACTGGCGAAGTACGGACGGTACGGCGAGTAGAAAATCTTGCTGTCCGGGTACAGACCGAAGCCTGCGGACTTGCCTTCCATCATGTCCTTGGCTTTCTGGATGCGGTGTTCCGGCACAAGCACGTTATCGATGATCAAGGTCTTGGTGCCGCTGCCTTTCATGCCGGCGGCAAACCAGTCATCGCGAATCTCATAGTCGCTGCGCGGCAGCACCGCGAAGCAATAGTCCTGGGTGCCTTCGGCGTTCTTGCGCCGGAAGCCGACAATCGCCCACTCGGCATGATCACAGCCGCTGCTCCAGCCCATCTCGCCACTGAACAACACGCCACCGTGAACCTCTTCGGTGCGGCCAAACGGCGCGATACTGCTGCTGGCGGTGGCGTCGGGATTATCGCCCCAGACTTCCTGCTGCAACTGGGCGCAAAACATCGCCAATTGATGACTGTGGGTGCACAGCAGGCTCATCGCCCAGGCCGTGCTGGCGCAGGCGCCGGCGAGCACGGCGATGCAATCGGCAAATTGCGGGAGGGAGAGTTCCATGCCGCCGAACTTCCTGGGCTGAAAAGCACGGTGCAGGCCGATGCTTTTGAGCAGCGCAATGTTTTCGTCGGGGACCTTGCGGTCTTGCTCCGCCTGGAACGCATTGGCGGCAATGGTCGGCAGAATGGACTTGAGGTCTTCGAGGAGCGGGTTTGGCTTTTTCATGGACGGCCCTGCTTATTATTGGATGTCCGGCTGCCGTCCATTATTGAGGAGCGGCACCGGCTGCAGGCCCAGTATGGGGTGAGCGGCACGCTGCGAAAATGTACCTTCCAGATGCAAAATTGTACTTTCCATGGATATTGATCCTGCCCGTCAGCCGCAATAGACGCGGCGTTGGCAGACACAGACATGGCGCCGGGCAGTCACAGTCAAGCCGCCGTGACAGCCCTTGCTTAACCTCAGGGTTTTCTCTTGTTCACCACCAGGAAAACCCCATGACCGACATCACCCTGTTGCCCCAAGTCGAAGCGTTTTTGCGTCGAAGCCATGCCCTGTTTATCCACGGCGGTTACGTGCAGAGTCAGTCCGGCCAGACCCTCGAAGTGATCAACCCCGCCACCGACCACGTGATTGCCCACGTCGCCGATGCAAACGCGGCCGACGTCGATGCGGCGGTGGAATCCGCCCGCCGTGGCTTCCAGCACTGGTCCCAGGTCGCCCCGGCAGTGCGCGGCAACGTGCTGCTCAAACTCGCCGACCTGCTGGAACAACACCGCGAGGAACTGGCTCAGATCGAGACGTGCCAATCGGGCAAGATCATCCAGATTTCCCGCGCTTTCGAAGTGGACCAGGCCGCGCACTTTCTGCGCTACTACGCCGGCTGGGCGACCAAGATCAGCGGCCAGACCATCACGCCGTCCCTGCCCTCCTTCGCCGGCGAACGCTACACCGCGTTCACCCTGCGCGAACCGGTGGGCGTGGTGGTGGGCATCGTGCCGTGGAATTTCTCGACCATGATCGCCATCTGGAAACTCGCCTCGGCGCTGGTCACCGGCTGCAGCATCATCATCAAGCCCAGTGAGTTCACCCCGCTGACGATCCTGCGGGTCGCCGAGCTGGCGGTCGACGCAGGCCTGCCCGCCGGCGTCCTGAACGTGTTGACCGGCGGCGGCCCGGTGGGTCAGGCGCTGATCGAGCATCCCGGCACCGATAAGGTCTCGTTCACCGGCTCGGTGCCGACCGGCATCGCCGTAGGCCGCGCGGCCACGGGCGCCGGGCTGACCCGCGCGACCCTGGAACTGGGCGGGAAAAACTCGGCGGGGTTCCTGCGTGATGTCGACCTCGACAAGGCGGTCAACGGCATCATCGAAGCGGGCTTCCTGCACTCGGGGCAGATCTGCGCCGCCGCTGAACGTTTTTTCGCCCATCGCTCGCAGATCGAGCCGATCATGAGCCGCCTGGCCGAGCGTCTGGGCAAACTGAACATCGGTTCGCCGCTGGATGAGCGCACCGAATTCGGCCCGGTCACCCACCGCCAGCACCAATTGAAGCTCGAAGGTTTTTTTGCCAAGGCGCGTGCCGAAAACAACACGATTATCCACGGCGGCCGGTGCATCGATCGCCCTGGGTGTTATGTCGAACCCACAGTGATCCTCGCCAACAGCATCAACGACAGCTTGCTCAACGAGGAAACCTTCGGCCCGATCGCCACGTTCTTGCCCTATGACAGCGAAGACGAGCTGCTGGAGCTGATGAACAACACACCGTATGGCCTCAGCGCCAGCCTCTGGACCAACGACCTGAGCAAAGCCCTGCGAATGGTGCCCGCCATCCACGCCGGCACGGTGTGGGTGAACATGCACACGCTGCTCGACCCGGCGGTGCCGTTTGGCGGGGTTAAATCATCGGGCATCGGTCGGGAATTCGGGTCAGCGTTTATCGAGGATTACACCGAACTCAAATCGGTGATGATTCGCTATTGATCCAGCGCCGGCATGGACCGTGTCCATGCCGGACAGCCGTTGATTCAGTAGAAGTACGCCAGGCGAAACTGCAGCGAATTATCAATCTTCACGCCCTCACGCACCGACGTGTCATGCATCAACTGCCCCATGACCTGCACCTGTTTGCCCAGCATGGTCGCAACGGTAAAACCGAGCGTGCCATTGCTGCGGCTGGTGGCCAGGGTTTCATGGTCGAGTGTCTCGCGCGCGCCCCAGTTGTGACGATAAGAGATCGCGGCGTAAGTGTCGGGGGTGAAGTTGTAGCGCAGGTGGTTGTGCAGTTGCAGCAACGGGTCTTTTTTGGCATCGGTGGAGCGCTGTTCGTCGTAAAACTCGGTTTCGGCGATCACGTCCCAGGTGATTTTATCGGTAAGGCCCTTGATGTAACCGACCTGAAAGTCCAGCGCCCAGCGATTGCTGCTCAAGGCAAAGCCTTGGTTCTTCTCGCTGCCGGTCGGCGCGGTGACAAACACCGACCAGCCCAGGTGTTCGTTTTTGGCCAGGTCAGCGATGGTCCACACCGTCCCACCGAAGGTGATATCACCCAGACCCGAGTTCTTGCTGTCGGTGGCGCCGGTCTTCTGGTAGCCGAAGGGGATGACGATTTGCGGGTCCCAGGTCAGCCCGGTGTTGAAGAACTCGGTGAAGTGGATCAGACGCAACACCCCGACGGTCATGTCGAGGTCGAGGTTGTCGGCGACTTTCTTGCCGCCCGAGTACACCTTATCCCCGCGTGGGTTCTGCTGGTACAACACCACCACATCGGTGCCTTTGGGCAGCGCGGTGTAGTCGCCCGGATCAGGTTTTACATCGGCCTGGGCCAAAGGGGCCAGGCCGGCGAAGAGTGCGCTGAGGGTCAGAGTGCTAAGTGTTTTCATGGCGTGTCCCGTTATTTTTATTGGAGGCAGAGCTTCGCCATGACGACGCCGTGGGGCGTCGTCATGCATGGGTGAAACGGTAGGGAGTCAGGGGGTGTCGACGTGCCCGGCGGCCTTGAGGTCGGCCTGCAGATCCTGGTTGCGCTTGACCAGGTATTGACGGATCAATTCCATGTCGTCGCGCTGGAGAATGTCGGAGAAATTCGGCATGCCCTTGGTGATCAGCGCTCCGCTGACAAAGGCCGGGAACGCCGCGTGTTTGTCGTCACTCAGGTAGCGCAGGTCCGGCACCACGCCGCCGCTGATGGCATTGAGGCCGTGACAACCGGCGCACAGGCCATTGAACAGACCGCGCGCCTGTACCAGTTGCTCAGGGGTTGCCGTGAGTGTCTGGTGGGTGGTCGGTAGCACTGGCGCGACTTTGGGCGGCGGCAGTTCGCCGTGGGCGCCGAGCTTGAAGGCAATCACCCGCGACTCGGCGCGCACCTTGCCCTTGTTGGTCAACGGCCCGGTCAGCAGCGGAATGATCCCGCCCCAACCCACTGAGAACGCCACGTATTGCTCGCCATTGACGGTGTAGGTGACGGGCCCGGCCATGACCCCGGAGTTGGCCCGATGCTCCCATAGCTGCTCGCCGGTGTCGGCGCGATAGGCGACCACGCGCCCGTCGGCGGTGCCCTGGAACACCAGATTGCCCGCCGTGGCCAGCGTGCCGCCGTTGCCGGCGCTGATGTATGGCTGTTTCCAGGCCGCTTTCTGTTGGACCGGGTCCCAGGCGATCAGCTCACCACTCCAGGCGTCACGGATTTTATTGAGGATTTTCGGGTCTTCAGGCAAGTCCGGCACATCCAGCCCGAAGTTCACCACCGACTTGTTCGCCAGGAACATCGGCGCCTTGGCCGCCTTCAACTCGGCCAAGGTGTACTGGGCCGGAATATAGACGTAGCCGGTCTTCGGGCTGAAGGACATGGGGTGCCAGTTGTGCCCGCCGAGAAAGCTCGGCTGCACCACTTTCGGCTCCTTGGAATAGTCGGCCGCGCCGGTCAGGATCGGGCGGCCGGTTTTCATGTCGATGCCGCTGGCCCAGTTCACCGGCACGAAATTCTTCGCCGAGAGCAACTGGCCGTTGGTGCGGTCGAGGACGTAGAAGAAGCCATTCTTCGGCGCCTGCATGATCACCTTGCGCACCTTGCCGTCCACCTTGATGTCGGCGAGGATCATGTGTTGGGTCGCGGTGAAATCCCACTGGTCTTGCGGCGTGATCTGGTAATGCCAGACGTATTCACCGGTGTCTGGCCGCAGCGCCAGGATCGACGACACGTAGAGGTTGTCGCCCTTGCCATTGGTGCGGAACTGATAGTTCCAGGGCGAGCCGTTGCCCGTGCCCACATACAGGAGATCCAGTTGCGGGTCGTAGGCCATGGAGTCCCAGACGGTGCCGCCGCCACCCCATTTGACCCAGCCGTCGCCGTCCCAGGTTTTCATCGCCTTGGCCATCGCCGCATTTTCCGGCGGCAGTTTCGGGTCGCCTGGCACGGTATAGAAACGCCACACCTGTTTGCCGGTCTCGGCATCGTAAGCCGTCACGTAACCGCGCACGCCGAATTCAGCGCCGCCGTTGCCGATCAGCACCTTGCCTTTGACGACGCGCGGGGCGCCCGTGATCGAATAGCTCTTGGTACGATCGATGATCGTGTCGACGCTCCAGACCGGCTGACCACTGGCCGCATCGAGGGCAATCAAGCGTCCGTCAAAACTGCCCACGTAGACCTTGCCCTGCCAGACCGCCACGCCCCGGTTTACCGGCCCGCAGCAGCCTTGGCTGAGGTTTTCGGGCGGCACCTTCGGGTCGTATTTCCAGAGCAACTCGCCGGTAGCGGCATTGATCGCATAGACAATGCTGAAGGCCCCGGTGGTGTACATCACCCCATCGACCACCAGCGGCGTGGCTTCGGTGCCGCTGTCGATATCCAGTTTCGTCGTCCAGGCCATGCCCAACTGGCCGACGTTGCTCGCATTGACGCTGTCCAACGGGCTGTAGCGCTGCTCGTCGTAGGTGCGGCCGTGGCTCATCCAGTTGCCCGGCTCCTGGTCAGCGGCGATGATGCGCCGACCATCGACCTGAGCCGGACCGGCCAACACCACCGAGCACAACGCGGCCATCAGTAAAGGGCTGCCTATCAGCAAGCTCCGTGTTTTCATTTTTATTTTTCTCCAGCAATAAGCGGCTCGGTATCAACCCCAGCCCAGGCCACCTTATTAGAGTGCCTGCCACGCCCTGCGACTTGACTGAGTCTGCCAAACCGCTTGGCATTCCCTGCCAGGGCTGCACTTAGGAGGCGTGTTGGCGAAAGTCCCGAGGGGCGTACTGGAAATGGCGCTTGAAGGCCCGGCTGAAATGCGCGGCGTCGACAAACCCCCATTTGAAGGCGATTTGCGTAATCGACTCATGCCGCAGGTCTTGGGCGCGCAGGTCCTGGGCTACCCGCTCCAAGCGACGTTGCTGGATGTAGCGCGCAATACTCTCGTGACGCTGCTCAAACAGCCGATAGAGCTGGCGCACCGAGACGTTCAAGCGTCGGGCCAAATATTCAGGGCCCAGTTCAGTCTCTTGCAACGAGGCTTCGACCAGCCGCGTGGCCAACCCGTAGATATCATCATGGCCCACGCAGGCGAAACCGGGCTGGCCCTCGGCACGCTCGTCCAGACCGGCGGCGGCCAAGCCGATCAGCGCTTGCTCCAAGGCCGGGCCATCGCTTTGGCCGCCATAGCCCTCACTCAACTCCACGTCAGCCAGCGAGCGCACCAAGGTGCGAATCATATGAGTGGCCACACTGTTGCGCGCCAGCTTGCCAAACAGCGCTTGCTGGCTCAGTTGCAGGCTGACTTCCTGGCGTGACAAATGAATCGAGATGTTTTGCACCAAGCCTTGAGGTTCGATCTCGAAGGCCTGCGCCGAGTCCACCAGGGCGATGTCTTCAGGCCCCAGTTCGAGCACCCGGTGATTTTGGCGAATGCGCTGATGGCCGCTGCTCTGGAGGATCAGAAAGCAGTGTCGATCGTCGGCGCCATCGCCGTGAGTGCGGTGGCGGCTGATCAACCCTGCGTTGGTGCGGATATGCGCCACTTCGAGGCCACAGACATCCTGGCCGTGGACGCTGCCGATAAACAGACGGTGCTGATCGGACATCGTCGTGCTGAAGTTACCGCACACCGCACGCAAGTCGCGGTTCCAGTTGGCGAACTCAGCGCCAGCGTGAAATAAGGCAGGCATACCCCCTCCACCGATTATTTTTAGTTATACCGTTAACATATTATCTATCTTGCTCAGGCGCAAGCGACTCGCCCCCCAGTTTTTCTCGAAACGCTTGCGAAGCTGCACGCATACCTAGGGCCAGTGCCAGGCCTAATGGATGATTGCTGACATGTCCGAGCCGCCCCCCATCAAAACGTTCCCCCTGTCGCTGTTGACCGGTTCTCTGCTGCTTGCGGGCGCACCCGCGTTTGCCGAAACGGCGACGGACGATACCCCGCTCAATACCGTGACCGTGATTTCAACCGTCTTGCGCGGCCACCGTCGCCTGACCAGGCGCTACTCGGCCGCGCAGTCGCGCGCCGCGATGCCCTTCTCCTGGGCATACGCGGCAGACTTGGCCTCGATCAACGGGCGCAAGGTGGCGCGGTCGGCCTGGACCCAATCGGCCACCAGCACCCATTTTTGCCCGTCCCACTGCTGCACCCGGGCTGAACCGCCGCCTTCGTGGTCGGCGCAGGACAGTTTCAACGGCGCGAGCAAGCCTTCGAGACCCAACGCCTTGATGCGAGCGGCGTCGATGTCCAAATGCTCGAACGCCCAGCGCGTTTCCTCACCGTTCAGCCCACGATTGCCGAACTTGGCCTGGCCGGTGCGCAAGGCTTCGACTGCAATGGCCGCGTTGATCAGGCCGATGTTGTAGTAGACCTTGCCGAAGTAACTCGGGTCTTTGAGGTTGCTCTTGCCCGGGTCCAGGATGAACTGCTTGAGTTTGCGGTGGATCTCGAAGCTGTCGCCACCGGGGAACGGCGCCAGCGCCTGGTAGCCTTTGGCGGCGGTGCCCGCGGGGATCACATCGGCTTCGGAGCCGGCCCACACGTCTCCGATCAGGCGGTCCACCGGGATGCCAAAACGCACGGCGGTCTTGATGCCGACCGGGGTGGACACGCCCCAGGTGCGCAGGAACACCCAGTCCGGGTTGATCTGACGGACCTGCCGCCATTGGGTCGACTGCTCGTTGCCGGGGTCCGCCACCGGGATCTGGATATTCTCGAAACCGTACTTTTGCGCGAGCAATTGCATCGCCGCCTGGGTTTCGCGGCCATAGGCGGAGTCGTGGTAGACCGTGACGATCTTCTTGCCCTTGAGTTTGTCCAGGCCGCCTTCGCGCTGGGCGATGTAGTTGATCCCCACCGACGCCTGGCCGTAGTAGTTGAGCAACAGCGGGAAGGCGTAAGGGAACACGCGGCCATCGGTCGATTCGGTACGCCCGCCGGCACCGTCGATCAGCGGGATATGGTCGACGGCGGCGCGGTCCATCAGCGCATAGGACGCCGGCGTGCTGTGGGTGAAGAAGAAGCCGGTCGGCGCGCCGTCGAGGCCGGCCTTGTAGCGTTCGTAGCATTCGATGATACGGTCGGTCTTCCACTCGGTCTCGCACTCTTGCCAGACCAGTTTGACCCCGTTCACGCCGCCTTCGACCTCATTGATATAGCGGAAGTAGTCGATCTCCCCCGCCCACCACGGGATGCCGCTGGAGGCGTAGGCGCCGACCCGGTAGGTCGCCAGCGGGATGAACTGTTGATCATTGGCCGCCTGGGCCGCGGCCGGCAGCAGCCCGCCCAAGGTGCCGATTGCCAGCAGGCCGGCAATAAACGTGCGTTGCAAGGTGTTGTGCATGGGTGTGGTTTCTTTTGAAAAGTGGGGGTTATCCCTCCCGTTGTCGGGTCAGTGCCTATCGACTGACAACACAATTCATGCCAAACCCATAAGCCTTTAAATTCAGCACCTTACGCAGAACCTAAGCCTGCGCGATCGCACAGTTTATTGAACTGCTGTTGCCCCATCAACAGCCTGAGCACGTCCCGTCAGCCGATAAACCGCTGCAGCGCAAACGGCGCCATCGCCGCCGACATCTCCCCCGTCAACACCCACTGCGCAATCGCCTGTCCGAACAACGGCGCGAACTTGAAACCATGCCCGCTCAACCCTGCCGCGACCATCAACCCCGGCACGCGCGGGTCCGGGCCGAGCAGCGGATTACCGTCCGGCGTGTCATCGAAGAACGACACGCGGCGCCCGATCGGCTGTGCGCCCAGTAGACGTTGCACGCGTTGCGCGGCGCGGTCACGGTAGGCCAACACCTGAGTGTCGCTGAAGGTGCCGTCGAAGGCATCCGGGTCGATGGGCGCCCCTTCGGCGCCGCCCAGCGCGCCGATCACGTAGCTGCCGGGGCGATCCGGGCGCAGGTAGAAGCCGACGTCGCGGTCGCAGTAGCCCGGCATCGGCTTATCCGCGCCGCAGACCTCGAGAATGCCCACGCATTGCCGTGTGGCGTGAATCGGCAGCGGCGCGCCGCACTCGGCGGCCAGTGCGGCGGCCCATGGCCCGGCGGCGTTGATCACATGGCTGCTGGCGATAAACCCGCAGTCGGTCTGCACGCCGATGACGCGGCCGGCCTGGCGCACAATCCGCCGCGCCGCCCGGCCCTCTTCGATCACCGCGCCCAGGGCGCTCGCACCGGCGGCAAAGCTGCGCGCGGTAAGACGCGGGTCGCAATAACCGGCGTCCGGTTCGTAGACCGCGCCCGCCAGGCCATCGGTGTACAGGTCCGGCACCCGTTCCCGTATCTGCTCGGGGCAGAGCCATTCAAGCGGCGCGCCCGCTGCCCGCAGACGCGCGACATTGGCCTGAGTGGTCGCTTGCGCGTGCCCGGCAATACCGGTCAGGAACCCCGTGCGCTGGTAGCCGCATGCGCCGGGATAGTGCTGCGGCCACTCGCGATAGGCCCGCACACCTTGCGTCGCCAGGTAGCTGAGGGCGGGGTCGGCATAATACGCCCGCACGATCCCCGGCGATGCGCCCGACGAACCGCTGGCAATCGCGCCTTTATCGAGCAGCCTGACCGACGCCCCGGCCCGCGCCAGGTGCCAGGCTGCGGCGGTGCCGGTGGTGCCGGCGCCGATCACGATAACGTCGGCGTATTCATGCATCGCTGGTGGCCCCGGCAAGCACCACGCTGGCCGGCAGGCACGGCGCCAATGCGGCCGGCGACAGCGGCGCAAAGCGCGGGCGCGCCGAGGTCTGCGGACGTGGCTGCGAGGCAGCGTGCAGCGCCTGGATCAGCGGCAAACCGTCATGCCCCAGGCGCTGCCACAGGTACTCGGCCAGGCGCGGCATGATCGGCGCGGCCAGGTACGCCAGGCCCTTGAGCCACAGGTAGGCGTGGGCGGGCTGGGTGACGTCCAGGTCGGGGCGTTGCATCCATTGATGCAGCACGTCCCAGGCTTCGCGCACCGACACCGCGTCCAACCGGAAGGCCTGCCCCAACCGCGTAACGGCCAGCTCCAGGGCCGGCCACAGCGCCGGGTCGATGGACTGCGGCCGCGTGTGATCGAGGGCGGCCAGCGCCAGGTCGATGCGGCCGTCGAGCGCACCGGCCAGGTCCACATTGACCACCTCGACAAACTCCTCCACGGCGAAGTTGGTTTCGCCCTGTTCGGGGCTTTCGCGGCTCAGGAAGTAACGCACCGCGTCGCTGGTCGCCGGGGTCTTTTCGACGATATCGGCGGCCCACACCACATGCAGGCGGCTGGTGGAAAACTTCGCGCCTTGCAGGTTGTAGAAGTAATTGGTCAACACGTAATCGAATGAGCGGTGATCCTGCAACGCATCCATCACCGCGACACTGCCGGCCAACAGCAGCACCGCGTTGTCGATGCCAAAACTGACCAGCGTCGTCACCTCGCTGCTGCGCAGCATGGCATGGCCGTGCTCGGGCGCCTGTTCCTGGGATCGGTCGGCGCAGGTCAGCGCATACTCCCAGCCCGACTCGAACAACACGCGCGGGTTGCCGAAGCGGTCCGCGCTCCAGGCAACGCCCCATTCGCCCGGCGCGGTCAGCCGCACCCGGCCATTTTCCCGTTCCAGGAAGCGCGCAATCACCTCGACGATCGACGCCGGCGCACCGGAGGTCGCCATGCGCTGCAGCAACTGCTCGGGGTGGGCGACGGTCAGAAACAGGCTTTCGACCTCAACCCAGTGCAGGGGGCTGTCGCCCATGCGCGGTTGCGGGTCAAGCATGGCTTCCGGGCGAAACAGTGCGCCGCAGGCTTCGCAAAAATAGCCGCCCGCCCCCGCCCGGCAATACGGGCATTGCCCCAGCAGCCAGGCCCCCGCCATGTAGCGCCGGGTGTCCGGGCAATACAGCACACGTTCGACCACGCTTTGCGTCACCCCGAGCGCCACCAGGCGCTCCACCGTGCGCTGGGCATTGCGCGCATGCTGCTGCGCATAGGGGCCTTGCACCAGGTCGAGGAAGTCATCCACCTCGACATCCAACGCGCGCAGGTCATGGGCGATTTGCCCGTGATAGTCGCGCACCACGGCTTCGGGCGTGCGCTGCTCTTGCAGGGCCTTCCACAGCACATAGGAGTCGAAGCCGTCGACCGCCGAGACCACGTCGACACGATGGCCCTGGCTACGCAGGTAGCGCCCCAGCATGTCCATGCGCAAGTACGGCCCGGCGATATGCCCCAGGTGCAGCCTGCCGTTCGGAGTCGGCGGGATGGGCATCAGGAAGAAGGTTTGCGCGGCGATAGCGGTCATCTTTTCAATCCATCGAAACAGTAGAAAGAGTGGGTTTGGCGGTAGCGGGCGCATCGGGCCACTGGGCGACGAGCAGGTCCACGGCTTCGCGGGCAATGCCCGGTGCCAGGCGGAAACCGGCGCCGCTGCCGGCGCCGGCAAACACCAGGTTCTGCCCGGCGTCGAAGCTCACCTGCGACTCTCCACCGGGACTGTAGCTGTCGCAGAACACCCGGCCGCCGCGACAGCGGGCCACCAGCTCGGGCAGGTAGTGCGCCAGCGTGCGGGTGGCCACCTGCACATCGTGGCGGTTGATTTCCAGTGCATGTTTGCGCGGCGCAACGTCCCATTCATCGCACCGGAAGCTGAACAACCACTGATTACGCGCCGCCAATGGCATCAGGTAAGCGTCGGATTGCGGCAGGAACAGCGCCGCGGCGTTGCTCGGCGGTACGCCGTCGATATGCAGGGCCACCACCTTCTTCACCCGCAGCCCATGGCGCGCGGCAAGCGCGTCAAACGGCGGCTCGCTGACCCACGGCCCCGTGGCAACCAGGGTGCGGCGGGCACGCAGCGTGGCGCCGTCGGCCAGGGTGATGCGCGTGCCGCTGCCCAGCGCATCGATCTGCTGCACGCCTACGCCTTCGATGCAGCGCACATGGGCACTGTCCAGGCTGTGGCCGATCAGCAATCGCGCCACCAGCGGCGGCTCATAACTTTCGGCGGTGCCGCCACGCAACAGGCTTTCGTTCGCGCCAACGTTGAGTGGGGCGCCCAGGCGTGAGCCCAGGTCCGCCACGCACAGGTCGGCGGGCTGAACCGGCGCATCGACCAGGGCCTGCTCGATGTCTGCGCTAAAGCTGCGTTCGGCCAGCCAGTACACCGGCGCCTGGGTGGTGCGGATGCCCAGGCGATCACGCAGGGCCCGATACAGCTCGGCGCTCTCCCCGGCCAGGCGCCGTTCGCGCGGCGAGCGGCCGGTGGCCAGCAGCACACCCGCCGAATGGGCGGTGGCCCCGTCGCCGATGCGGTAGCGGTCGATCAGCAGAATCTGCCAGTGGGGATAGCGTTGCGTCGCATGATGCAACGCCCAGGCGCCGATAATGCCGCCTCCGACAATCACCAGGTCGAAGTGCTGCGCCATGCTCATGCCCACCACACCGAAAACACCTGGACCTGGGTCATGCCGTTGTTGCGCGCGAAATGCGGCCGCCAGGGCGCGAAATACAGGCTTTCGCCATTTCTGACCGCGTGCCAGGTGCCGTCGTAGAAGACGTCCAGTTCCCCGCCGCTGATAAACCAGATTTCGTTCACGGCGTGCTTGTCTTCGTCGGTCGCGCTGTGTGGCTCGAGGGTGAAACGCGATGACTGGATCGGCGCATTGGCCAGTTTGCCGGCAAAGTGGTGCAGGTACAGGCGCACGCCTTCCGGCGCCACGGGCTCCTCGGTTTCTCGAATCACCGGGGCATTGCCGTTGGGGGCAAGTGTGATGGGTTCCATGACCGGGCTCCTGGGTCTAGTTGGCGAGAGCGGTCAGGCGATCGAAACGCGCATCGCCGACCTCGTCGAATACTTCGTTGGCGCCCCATTGGACGAACGCCTCGGGCTCATCCAAGTCGTACAGGGCTTGCCCGCTGACGCTGTTGATGATGTTCGCGCAACGCCAGGGGATCAGGCCCAGGTTCGGGTCGGCGATGCCTTTCTGGCTGCGCGCGGCGTTTTGAACATAGATGGCCGAGCCCTGCGGCCCATCCCAGGCGACGGAATAGTCATCGTTGAAGACATACTCGCCGTTGCATCGGGTAATCCGTGATTCGAGCGCCGCCAGGCACGCCGGCATCTGGTAGGCATAGCCTGTACACAGCACCGCGGTGTCGGCACTCAGTTCCTCCTGCACCTGGCTGTGCCCGTGCGCCATCGACAGGCTCCAGTGATGGGGGCGCTGCTGAATCGCGGTCAACTCACGCCCGGGCAGCAGGCGAATGTGACAGGGGTGCTGCAAGACGTGCTTGAGCTCGTACAGGCGGCGATAAATCGACTGCAACAACGCTTGGGAAATGCCGTCGCTCGCCAGTTTCTGCTCGACCAGCAATGGCCGGCGCACGACCTCGGGCTGGGCGAAAAAGTGGTCACTGTACTGCGGGGTGTAGAGCTCGTTGGTAAACGGTGACTCATCCAGCGGCGAAAAATTCCAGCGCCGCGAGACCCAGGTCACGCTGGCGGGCAAGGCGGCGGTGTCGGACAGCAGGTGCTGGATGATTTCGGCCCCGGTCTGGCCGCCACCGATCACCACCACGCGCTGGTCTTTGAAGCTGCGCTTGCGGGTCATGTACTGCGAGGAGTGAAACAGCGTATCGCCCAGATGCGCCTGCGCGCACGCCGGGATCGACGGTTGCTGCCCGGTGCCCAACACCAGGTGGCGCGCCGGTTGCGCCCAGGTATCGCCCTGGAGCAGGAACAGGCCGTTATCGAACGTCACCGAACGCACTTCGCTGTTGAAATGCAGATTCGGCAGCTGGCTGCACGCCCAGCGGTAGTACTGGTTGAACTCGCGGCGCAGCACCTGCTCGAAATGCGCGTTGATAAAACTGAGCAGCTGTTTTTTCTGCGCCAGGTAAGCGAGGAATGACAGCGGGTTGGACGGGTCCACCAGGCTGACCAGGTCCTTGAGGTAATGCACCTGCAGTTTGGCCTCGGGAACCATCATCCCCGCATGCCATTGAAATTCGCTGCTGCGCTCGAAGAACGCTGCGCTAATGCTCGGTTTGGGCTGGGCCAGCGCCGCCAGGCTAAGGTTGGCCGGACCGATGCCGATCCCCGCCATATCGACAACTGCAGGTGCAGAACGCAGATTCATGATCATTATCCCTATTGATGATGTTTTTCAGGTGCAGCGACGCCTCGCGAATGTCACGAAAACGTGCCGGGCAATTGCCTTTACAGGTGCAGGTCCATCAACTTTCCACGGGTTGCGCCGCCGGCGCTTTCAACACCAGGGCGGCCATCAGCATGGCGAGCAACGACAAACCGATGGCGACGCTGACGGCGACGTCGATGGCATCGCCCAGGGGCTGAATCGAGGTGAGCAAGGCGCCGAAGATCGCCACACCGAAGGCGGAGCCGCTTTGGCGGCTGGCATTGAGCGTGCCCGCCGCCACCCCGGCCTTGGCGCGGTCGACCACACTCATCAGCACGGAGGTGGCGGCCGGGGTGATGATCCCGGCACCGAACCCCACGGCCGGGTAGCACACTGCGATACGCCAGTACGGTGCGTCACTGGCCAGGGCGAACAGGCCGATAAACCCCACGGTGTACAGGCCGAACCCCGCACACAGCACGGCGCGCGCGCCATACGCACGGGTCAGCCGGCCGCAGGTGAAGCTGCCCAGGGTGACCATGGCGGTCAATGGCAGGAAAGCCAGCCCGGTGTCCAGCGGCGACCAGCCACGCTCGCTCTGGAAGTACACGCTGAGCAGGAAAAACAGGCCATAGAACACCAGGGCCGACGCCAGCGACAGCAGCGTCGCCCCCGAGAACACCGGGTTGCGGAAATACTGCAGCGGCAGCATCGGGTCCTTGTGGCGGCTTTCGGTCACAAAGAACACGCACCAGGCGATACAGGCAACGAACACGCAGGCGTACACCCATTCGGAGTTCCACCCCAGCTTCGCCCCTTCAATCAGCACCGCCACCGAGGTCGCCAGCGCGATAATCGCGGCGACTTGCCCAGTGACGTCCAAGTGCCGGTTTGGCGCCAACGGTGCCGAAGACGGGATGCGCGAGGTCAGCCACACGCCCACCAGGGCGATCGGCACGTTGATCAAGAAGATGCTGCGCCAGCCGAACAGCTCGATCAGTACGCCGCCCACCAGCGGTCCGGCCGCCATGGCGATGCCGCCGCACCCGGCCCACACGCCAATGGCGCCGGCGCGCTGGTGGGTCTGCGGGTAAGCGCTGTTGATCAACATCAAGGAACACGGCACCAGCAACGCGGCGCCCAGCCCCTGCAGGACCCGCGCACCGACCAACTCCGGCAGGTCGGTGGCCAGGCCGCACAACGCCGAGGCCAGGGCAAACAGGCCGAGGCCGACGGCGTAGATTTTCTTCGCGCCGAAACGATCGCCCAGCAGGCCGCCCGTCAGCAGCAGGCTGGCGAAGGTCAGGGTATATGCGTTGATCACCCACTGCAGCCCGGTGATACCCGAGCCAAAGGTGCGGGAAATCGATTCCACTGCCACGTTGACAATCGAAGTGTCGAGGATAACGACCACATAGCTCAGACTCGTCGCAATCAGTACTTGTCGTTGGTAGCGGGTGTTGGAGGTCATGACCGCGAGCGTCCTTTAAGGGGGCGGCTCGACTATATGCAGCTTTCTGGGATAAACGCTTCGAGCTGTGTCGAAGTGTTTATGTTTATGTCATCCTGAAATCCGATTTCACCTGGCACAGCACGGAGTTCGACGGAATGACCCAGCCAAAAATCTCATCCATCGCCTACCTGATCGCCGAACCCGTGCGCGCAGTGATCCTGATCACCCTGGCAGATGGCAGTTCGATGTCTGCCAGCGCCTTGGCCGATGCCGCTGGCGTGACGCCGCAGACGGCCAGTTCGCACCTGGCGAAGCTGCTCGACGGCGGCTTGCTCACCGTGGAGATCAAGGGCCGCAACCGCTTCTATCAATTGGCCGGCCCCGATGTGTCCCATGTGCTGGAAAGCCTGGCGGCGGTCGCACCGCAAACCAGTTCGTGGCGTAGCCTGCCCAACCGTTCGGCCCATGAATTGCGTTTTGCCCGTTGCTGCTACGACCACCTGGCCGGCCAGGTCGGCGTAGCGGTGACCCAAGGCCTGCTGGAGCAGGGTTTTCTCCTTGAAAGCGACGAGCGCGAATACGTGCTCACCCGGCGTGGTACCGAGTGGCTGCAGTCACTCAACCCGCAGGCCGGCGAGCCATGCTTGCACGACCACCTCCAGGCCCGCCGCTGCCTGGATTGGACCGAACGGCAACACCACATCGCCGGGCCGCTCGGCACCCACCTGCTGGAGACTTTTTGCCAGTTGGGTTGGCTGCGCCGAACCGCCGGCTCGCGCGCGGTACATGTGACCGGCTCGGGCTGGCGGGCATTCAAGCTGCATCTGGGGATTGAGCACCTGCGCCATCTCGAAGCACCGCTGCATGCCGTGACCCCGGCCAGGAAAACCCTTATGCCGGCACCTGTTGCGAGCTGAACAAGCGCTCGATTTCGGCGATGCGGCGCTCCTGGGCCACCCCGCTCTGCTGCCAGGCGAGCAGCGCATTGATCCGCGCGTACCAGGCCGCCACATGGGGATACTCCAGAAACGGCGCCTGGGTCCGCGGGATATGACTCAGCGGGGCCGCCAGGTCGATGTCCGCCAGGCTCAACGCGTCGCCCACCACAAAGCGCCGGGTGCGCAAGTGCCCGTCGAGCACCGCCGTGTAGCGGTGGATCGCCTGCAGCGCTTCGGCCACCAGGGTCGGGTTCTCGGCGCGGCCTTTGAGGCGGTCCATGAACCGCTGCTCGATCAGCACCGTGGGCCCGCGACGAAAATGCTCGGCGGCCCAGAACATCCATTTGAGCGTTTCGTACTTGGCATTGCCCGCGGGCAGCAATGACGAGCCGGCCCGTTCCGCCAGGTAAATCATGATCGCCGAGGCTTCGAACAGCACCACGTCGCCGTCGACCAAGGTCGGGATCGTGCCGTTGGGGTTGAGCGCCAGGTACTCCGGCGTGCGGTTCTCGCCACTGAACAGGTCGAGGAAGACGAATTCGACCTCAAGCCCCAGGTAAGCGGCGGTCGTCAGTACGCGCCGGGTATTGCTCGAACCTCTGTCGCCATACACTTTCATGCCACTGCCTCGGTTGCGTGTTTGTCCATGAATGAAGGGTGCTCGGCGAGCAGCATCACCACCTCGCGGGCCTGGCGCACCGATTGGTACACCGAATTGACCATCGGCGCCGCCAGGTACGAGGCCATGCCCAGCAGCCAGATGTCTTCCGGCGCTTCGGCGCCGGGCAGGCTGACCTGCAACTGCGCTGACACATAAGGCGGCGTACACGGCGTTGCCGGCGGCACCTGCAGCTCAAGGCCGTTGCGCGAGGCATGGAAAAACTGTTTATGAAAACCGCTGGCGCACACCACCGCATCCACCGCCTCGATACGCCCCTGGGCATCGTGGACCCGCCATTGACCTTGCCACTCAAGCTGTGTCGGCAAGTGCGCGGCCAGCTGCAGGCGCCCTTCGTCGATCAGGCGCAGCAGCGTGGTTGCGGTCTGCAAAGGCACCGCGAACAGGTAACGCCCGACCGCTTCCCAGCAGTTTTGCAGCGCCGCCACGCGCACCGAGGGCGGCGCCGCGCGCAACTTCACGTCGGCCAGGTCCATGCACTGCACCAACAGGTTCTGCCAGTCCGTCGCGCCCCGTCGGGCCAAGGCGACCTCGCCGCGCAGGCGCTGGGTGGGCTCCGCGCTGCGATCGACTTGTTCGCGCAGCGAGCGGCCATTGATCGCCTTGGTCGCCCGCGCAACGATGCGCAGTAAGTGCCAGTACAGCTTGGGGTTTTCCAGGTCCAGCCGGGCGAATCGCGCTTCATCCAGGGCCACCGCGCCACGCCGGGGGGTGGCGGTACGCACGCCCGGCAAACGCCCGGAAGGCGACGCCATCAGCACCTGGTGCCCCGCGCCGCAGAGCAGCAACACACTGTCGACCGCCGACAGGCGACTGCCCAGCACCAAGACCCGTGACGGTTTATCCAGGCTGTCCAGCCAGGCCTTGGCCGGGTATGGCGTGGAGAAAATGCCCGGCGCGCCGACATGCGGGCTGACCAGCGGCGGCACGAACGGCGCGGCACTGCCGGTGCAGACCAACACGGCACAGGCGCGCAGGTCGCCGCCGTCATCCAGCACCAGGCGATAGTCGCCGCGAGCGACCGGCTGGATATGCCGCACCGTCGCCCGCACGATCCGATGTGCAATGCCCCGGGCCTCGGCCACATCGCGGTACTCGGCATAGCGTTGCTTGAGATAGCCCGCCACCCAGGTCCGTGGCACAAACGCGTCTTCGCCGACGTCGATGCCCTGCGCCTGGAGGTAACGCTGAAAGTCGTGCGGTTCATCGTCCAGTATCGACAGGGTCTGCACCGAGGTATTGCATAACAGCACGTCCTCGCAGACACCGAAGGCAATCGAGTCCGCCAGCCCCTCGGGATCGATGATGTCGATACGCTTGGCGTTGCCGGCGCGCACCAGTTGGATAAACGCCGCGACACCGGTCACCGACCCACCAATGATGGCAACCGCCGCACGCGGGTTCACAGCGCTTGCGCCTTCGCCAGCACTGGCGCCAGCAAGCGCACGCCATACCAGCCCCAATACACGCGGTGGCAGGTGATCAAGCCGTTTTCTATCTCCATCATTTCCATCAGGTCGACCTGCTCCCCCGTCGGCGTCTTGCGCGGGTATTCCCACGTCAGGTTGCGGCCGTTGATGAAGGCTTTATCGCTGCGATACCACTCAGCCAGGTCATTGGGAAAGCGGCGCTTGCTGTCCTCCATGAACCGCTGGATCGTCTCCCGGCCGACCAGCACGCCGCTGCCGTGGTCGGGGTAGATCGCCAGCACCAGCGGCGTTTCGAACACCGCCTGCTCGGCATACAACGCCGCCGTCGCGGCCAGGTCGCCGGCACAGACGCTGGCGTGCCAGGCTTCATAGATAGCCAGCAGGCCGGGATCGATGGACGCAGTCATGAGGTTTCCTCGCGTGGCAGCACCGCTGCTAATAGAAGCCGCAATTGTAAAAAATTGCCACCCCAGCATGCTTCGACCTGGCCCGAAGTGTCAGGCACGCGATGCCTCTCAAGGATTACAGGGCGCCCAACTGTTTCATCAAGGTGAGGTTGTCTTCGATGTGCCAGTTGGCGGCGATCTTGCCGTTGTCGATCTGATAGATATCGGTGGCGATAAAGTCCACGGGCTGCCCACCGCCCTTGATCTGGCCGAAGGTGCCGGTGAAGTGCCCGCGAAAATGCAGGTGAACCACCACGCGGTCGCCGGCGATGAGCATGTGTTCGACCTCGCAACGCAGGTCCGGCACCGCTTCACGAAACGCCCGGGAGGCGAGCAACGGGCCTTCGGGGCCTTGTTTACGTCCGGCCGGTGGGGTTTTGTCGATGAAATCTGCGGCCAGCGCCTCACGGGCCAGGCTTTCGTCGCCGGTATCCCAGAAGGTGTCATAACGGCGGGCGGCGGTTTCCATGAGCGCCAGTTGCGCAGGCGGGAGGCTCTTGTCCACCACCAGCACACCCGGCTTGACCAGTTCAGTGCTGGCCGCCAGGACGGCGCCGGAAAAGGTCGAGGTCAAGAGTGTGGCGATGAGGCAAACGCGCGCTATAGGTGAGGGTTTCATTGAAAAATCTCCTTGGGTGATGGGCTCAGAGGGTCTCGTGTTCGCGCAGGCTAAGCGGGCTTTTAAGGGTGTACTGCGCGATAGCGTCCTTGCGCATGAAGGCCACGCCGGGGTGGCTGTTGGCATAGCGCAAAAACTCATCCCAGACCCGGACCATTTGCGGCGTACCGCTGATGCGGTCGTGGGCGCTGATCGACATCATGCGGCGCCGGCTGCCGGCCTCTTCGTACAGCTGGTCGAAGTCCAGCTTCACCTGTTCCAGGAACTGCGACGGTGAGTAGTTGCGGCCTTCGATCAAGACGATGTCGTTGTTGCGCAAGGTGTACGGAACCACCACGAAATCCTGGCCGTTGACCTGCTCGATAAACGGCTCGTCGCGACTCACATCGTCGATGTGATAGACGTAGCCAAGCTCTTGCAGCAGCGCCAGGGTGTTGGGGCCACGGCGCAGCCAATTGCAGTTGTAGCCGCTGACCGGCTGGCCGGTGACGTCCTGCACCATGCTCGCGGCCTGGCGCAGGAACGTGCGTTCTTCATCGCGGCTCATGGCAAATTGCGAACTCCAGCGCGGGCCATGGCCCGCCGCCTCGTGTCCGCGCGCGACGATTTCCCGGGCCAACTGCGGATGCCGCTTCACCGCATCGCCGATCATGTGGCTGGTGACCTTCACCCCATGCCGGTCCCAGAGGTCGAGCAGCCTGGGAATGCCTTCGCGGTAGCCATAGGCGAACCAGGTATTGGTGGCCGGGTCAGCGGGCACGCTGTCGGGGAAGTCCACCTTGGGAAACGGGCTGTCGGTGCCCTTCAGCGGTTGCCCACCGGCCTCGAACTGCATCGAGATCGAGACCACAAGCCGTGTGTCGCCGGGCCAGAAACCACCCTTGGCCTGGCGCGCAGCCGGTGCCGCCCCACTCTGCCCGGCCTGCGCCGCGCTCGCGTTGGCGCTGCCGAGCAGCGATCCGGCGGTCAACACCGCGGCGCCCGCGCCCGCCTGGGCCAGGAAGGTACGCCGTTGCAGGTTCACAGATGACATGACGGTAACTCCGTTGAATAAACACGGATGCAACGTTAGTCCTTTAGGTTTATTTTGATAATTGAGCTGAAATCAAAAATCACTTTCGGAAAAACCGAATAATGCTACTGAAGAACCTTGAGCTGTTTTTGCTGATCGTCGAGAAAGGCGGGCTGTCTGCCGCCGGCCGGGAACTGGGCTTATCGCCGGCTTCGGTGTCGGAACGGCTGGCGCAGTTGGAGAGCTTTTACGGTGCCAGCCTGCTCAAACGCACCACCCGCGCGATCAACCTCACGGATGAAGGTCGCCTGCTGGTCGATGGCGCGCATCGCCTGTTGGCAGACGCCGACGAGTTGCACACCAGCATTCGCCTGGGCGCCGACACCCTTTGCGGGCCGATCCGCCTCAGCGCCCCGCAAGACTTCGGTCGCCAATACATCGAGCCGATCCTCGCGCAGTTCATGCAGGAGCACCCGCAGGTCAGCATCGACCTGAACCTCAGCGATGGCTATGTCGACCCCGTCGGCCAGGGGATCGACTTCGCCGTGCGCTTCGGCGCGCTGGCCGACAGCACCCTGCATGCCCGTCTGATTGGCGAAAACCGCCGAGTGGTGTGTGCATCACCGCTGTACCTGGCGCGCCACGGCACCCCGCAACACCCCGAGGACCTGGCCGCGCACGAGTGCCTGGTGATGCGCTTCGGCGTCAATATTTCGCGGGAGTGGGCGTTCACGCAGCACGGGCAGACCCACCGGATCATGGTGCGTGGCCGCCGCGTGGCGAACGACGGCGCGCTGGTCCGCCAATGGTGCCTGGCCGGCCACGGGATTTGCTTGAAATCGGTGTGGGACGTGCGTGCCGATCTCGACGCCGGCCGCTTGGTCGAGGTGCTCGAGGATTACGACCTGGGCCGCACAGCGCTGAACATCGTCTACCCGCCCACGCGCATTCAGCCCAGACGGGTGAGAATGTTGATAGAACGCATCGTTGCGCAGCTAGCGAGCGACAGTGCCAGGTAGGCATTGCGGCGTTCCTTGCAGCGCGCGCAACATGCCTTTGTCATCAAGCATATTGATAGCTGCCTAATGAAACCCGCAGACTAGAGGGCTCAATCCGCGCTTATATCATTCCGAATGATAGTTATCTTTGCTTCATTCGATTCGTGACCTAGCAGCTCCCCGCGCATGATCCGCCCATCTCAAATACATTGGCGGATACACCTCATGGAACAGACACTCAAACACTTACGCTTGCCCCTGGCGATTCTGGCCGTGGCGGTGATGAGCGCGTGCGGCAAAACCCCGGAACAAGCGGCCGCCATGCCTCCTGCAAAAATCAGCGTGGCCAAGGTGCTTGAGCAACCGGTCAACGAGTGGGACGAATTCACCGGACGCCTGGAAGCACCGGAAACCGTGCAGATCCGTCCACGGGTGTCCGGCCAGATCGATCAGGTGGCCTTCACCGAAGGCGCCCTCGTGAAGAAAGGCGACCTGCTGTTCCAGATCGACCCACGCCCGTTCCAGGCCGAGGTGCGCCGCCTCGAAGCCCAACTGCAACAGACCAAAGCCGCCGCCACCCGCAGCGATAACGAAGCGCAACGGGGCGAACGCCTGCGTCAGAGCAACGCGATCTCCGCCGAACTGGCCGACTCGCGCACCACCGCCGCCCAGGAAGCCCGCGCCGCTGTCGCCGGCATCCAGGCGCAGTTGGACCTGGCCAAGCTGAACCTGAGCTTCACCCGCGTCATCGCGCCGATCAGCGGCCGTGTCAGCCGTGCCGAGATCACCGCTGGCAACCTGGTCACCGCCGACGTCACCGCGCTGACCAGCGTGGTCTCCACCGACAAGGTCTACGCCTACTTCGACGCCGATGAGCGCGTGTACCTCAAGTACACCGAACTCGCCCGCCAGGGTCGCCGTGGCGCGACCACCCCGGTGTACCTGGGCCTGTCGAATGAAACCGGCAACCCGCACCTGGGCCAGATGAACTTCGTCGACAACCAGGTCAACCCGGCCACCGGCACCATCCGTGGCCGCGCGGTATTCGACAACAGCAAAGGCGAATACACCCCTGGCTTGTACGCCCGCCTGAAACTGGTCGGCAGCGGCACTTACTCCGCCGTGCTGATCAACGATGAAGCGGTCGGCACCGACCTGGGCAAGAAGTTCGTGCTGGTGATGGAAGGCGACAAGCCGGCCTACCGCTCGGTGGAACTGGGGCCAAAGATCGAAGGTTTGCGCATCGTGCGCAGCGGCCTGAACAAGGACGACACCATTATCGTCAAGGGCCTGCAGCGTGTGCGCCCGGGCGCGCCGGTCGCCCCGGAAACCATCCCGATGGCCAGCAAGGAAACCCTCGCCGCCTTGGCCCAACAACGACAAGCGCTTGAAGCCAGCAACCTGGAGCAAGTGGCGCCGGAAAAAACCGCGCCCAAGCTCGCAGCCGTCGCGACTCCACGCGGTTAAGGGATACGACTCAAGATGAATTTTTCCAAGTTCTTCATTTCGCGGCCGATCTTCGCAGCGGTGCTCTCGCTGTTGATCCTGATCGCTGGCGCGATCTCGCTGTTCCAACTGCCGATCAGCGAATACCCGGAAGTGGTGCCGCCGACCGTGGTGGTGCGTGCCAACTTCCCTGGCGCCAACCCCAAAGTCATCGGCGAAACCGTCGCCGCGCCGCTGGAACAGGCGATCACCGGCGTCGAGAACATGCTGTACATGTCCTCGCAGTCGACCGCCGACGGCAAACTGACCCTGACCATCACCTTCGCCCTGGGCACCGACCTGGACAACGCGCAGGTGCAGGTGCAAAACCGTGTGACGCGCACGCAACCCAAGCTGCCCGAGGAAGTGACGCGCATCGGTATCACCGTGGACAAGGCCTCCCCCGACCTGACCATGGTGGTGCATTTGACCTCCCCGGATCAGCGTTACGACATGCTTTACCTGTCCAACTACGCCTTGCTCAACATCAAGGACGAGTTGGCGCGCCTGGGCGGCGTGGGTGATGTGCAGCTGTTCGGCATGGGCGACTACTCCCTGCGCGTCTGGCTGGACCCGAACAAGACCGCTTCGCGCAACCTGACCGCCACCGATGTGGTGACCGCGATTCGCGAGCAGAACCGTCAAGTGGCCGCCGGTGCGCTGGGTGCGCCGCCTGCACCGAATGCCACCAGCTTCCAGTTGTCGGTGAACACCCAGGGCCGCCTGGTCACGGAAGAAGAGTTCGAGAACATCATCATTCGCTCCGGCGATAACGGTGAAATCACGCGCCTCAAAGACATCGCGCGGGTCGAGCTGGGTTCGAGCCAATACGCCCTGCGTTCGTTGCTCAACAACCAGCCGGCCGTGGCGATCCCGATCTTCCAGCGCCCAGGCTCGAACGCGATCCAGATCTCCAACGAAGTGCGCGACAAGATGGCGGAGCTGAAGAAGAGCTTCCCCGAAGGCATGGACTTCAGCATCGTCTACGACCCGACCATCTTCGTGCGCGGCTCCATCGAGGCGGTGGTGCATACCCTGTTCGAAGCGCTGATCCTCGTGGTGCTGGTGGTGATCCTGTTCCTGCAGACCTGGCGCGCCTCGATCATTCCGTTGGTGGCGGTGCCGGTCTCGCTGATCGGTACGTTTGCGGTGATGCACCTGTTCGGCTTCTCGCTCAACGCACTGTCCTTGTTCGGCCTGGTACTCGCCATCGGCATCGTGGTGGATGACGCCATCGTGGTGGTGGAGAACGTCGAGCGCAACATCGAGCTGGGCCTGGAACCGTTCCAGGCGACTGAAAAGGCCATGAGCGAAGTGACCGGGCCGATCATCGCCACGGCACTGGTGCTGTGCGCCGTGTTCATTCCCGCGGCCTTCATCAGCGGCTTGACCGGGCAGTTCTACAAGCAGTTCGCCTTGACCATTGCGATTTCGACGGTGATCTCGGCCTTCAACTCGCTGACCTTGTCCCCCGCCCTGGCTGCCGTGTTGCTGCGCAGCCATGACGCGCCGAAGGATCGCTTCTCCAAGGTGCTCGACAAGCTGTTGGGGGGCTGGTTGTTCCGGCCGTTCAACCGCTTCTTCGAAAAAGCCAGCCATGGCTACGTCGGCACCGTGCGCCGGGTGATCCGCGGCAGCGGCATCGCGCTGTTCCTGTACGCTGGCCTGATGGTGCTGACGTGGTTCGGGTTTGCCCACACCCCGACCGGTTTCGTACCGGCCCAGGACAAGCAATACCTGGTGGCTTTCGCCCAATTGCCGGACGCCGCGAGCCTGGATCGCACCGAAGACGTGATCAAGCGCATGTCCGACATCGCCCTGAAACAGCCGGGCGTGGAAAGCGCCGTGGCCTTCCCGGGCCTGTCGATCAACGGGTTCACCAACAGCCCGAACAGCGGCATCGTGTTCGTGACCCTCAAACCGTTCGACGAGCGTAAAGACCCGAGCATGTCCGCCGGTGCGATTGCCGGTGCGCTGAACGGCAAGTACAGCGACATCCAGGAAGCCTACATGGCGATCTTCCCACCGCCGCCGGTACAGGGCCTGGGCACCATCGGCGGGTTCCGCCTGCAGATCGAAGACCGTGGCAACCTGGGTTACGAAGAGCTGTACAAAGAAGTGCAGAACGTCATCACCAAGAGCCGCACCACGCCGGAGCTGTTCGGCCTGTTCACCAGCTACACGGTCAACGTGCCCCAGGTCGATGCCGCCATCGACCGCGAAAAGGCCAAGACCCACGGCGTGGCGATCAGCGACATCTTCGACACCCTGCAGATCTACCTGGGTTCGTTGTATGCCAACGACTTCAACCGCTTCGGCCGCACCTACCAGGTCAACGTGCAGGCTGAGCAGCAGTTCCGCCTGGATGAAGACCAGATCGGCCAGTTGAAAGTGCGCAACAACAAAGGCGAGATGATCCCGCTGGCGACCTTCATCAAGGTCAGCGACACCTCCGGCCCGGACCGCGTAATGCACTACAACGGCTTCATCACCGCGGAAATCAACGGCAACGCTGCACCGGGCTACAGCTCCGGCCAGGCCCAGGCCGCGATTGAAAAACTGCTGAAGGATGAACTGCCCAACGGCATGACCTACGAGTGGACCGACCTGACGTATCAGCAAATCCTCTCGGGCAACACCGCGCTGTTCGTGTTCCCGCTCTGTGTGCTGCTGGCGTTCCTGGTACTGGCCGCCCAATACGAAAGCTGGAGCCTGCCGCTGGCGGTGATCCTGATCGTACCGATGACGCTGCTGTCGGCCATCACCGGGGTGATCATCTCGGGCGGCGACAACAACATCTTCACCCAGATCGGCCTGATCGTGCTGGTGGGCCTGGCCTGTAAGAACGCGATTCTGATCGTAGAGTTCGCCAAGGATAAACAGCAGGAAGGCCTCGACCCGCTCGCCGCGGTGCTGGAAGCCTGCCGCCTGCGGCTGCGGCCGATCCTGATGACCTCGTTCGCCTTCATCATGGGTGTGGTGCCCCTGGTGCTGTCCAGCGGTGCCGGTGCCGAAATGCGGCATGCCATGGGCGTGGCGGTGTTCTCCGGGATGATCGGGGTGACCTTCTTCGGGCTGTTGCTGACACCAGTGTTCTACGTACTGATCCGTCGCTATGTGGAGCGCCAGGACGCGCGCAAAGCGGCCAAGGCCTTGAAGCTGGAGACACAGCAATGAGTGTGAAAGTCTTTCTGCCGAGCTTGCTGGTCCTGGCGCTGAGCGCCTGTGCCGTGGGCCCGGACTACACAACCCAGACCCCGGAGGCGGCCAATATCACGGCTGCCGCCGATGCCAAAAAATACGACCACGGGAAATTCGAAGGCATCTGGTGGCAGCAATTCGACGACCCGACTCTGAACCAGTTGGTGACCCAGTCGCTGAGCGGTAACCGCGACCTGCGTGTGGCGTTTGCCCGCCTGCGGGCCGCACGGGCGATCCGCGATGACGCCAGCAACGACGCGATGCCGACCATCACCAGCCGCGCCAGCAGTGACCTGGCCAAGGGGCAAATCCCTGGCCAGACCACCAAGCGCGTCAACAGCGAGCGTTATGACCTGGGCCTGGACATGGCCTGGGAGCTGGACCTGTTCGGCCGCATCCAGCGCAACCTGGAAGCCACCGACGCCGACCAGCAAGCGGCCGAAGCCGACCTGTACCAGTTGCAAGTCACGCTGATTGCCGAACTGGTGGACGCCTACGGTCAACTGCGCGGCGCGCAACTGCGTGAACGCATCGCCCTGGACAACCTGAAGAACCAGCAGGAGTCGCGCACCATCACCGTCAGCCTGCGCGATGCCGGTGTGGGCGACCAACTCGACGTGGAACGTGCCGACGCCCGCCTCGCGGCGGTGGAAGCCAGCGTGCCGCAACTGCAGGCCGAACAAGTGCGCGAGCGCAACCGCATCGCCACTCTCCTCGGCCAGCGCCCCGACAAGCTGAGCGTGGACCTGAGCCCGAAAGACTTGCCGGCGATTGCCAAGGCGCTGCCGATCGGCGATCCAGGGCAACTGCTGCAACGGCGCCCGGACATTCTGAGTGCCGAACGCAAACTGGCATCCGCCACCGCGCGCATCGGCGTGGCCAAGGCCGACCTGTTCCCACGGGTCAGCCTCAGCGGCTTCCTCGGCTTCACCGCCGGGCGCGGTTCGCAGATCGGTTCATCCGCGGCGAATGCCTGGGCCCTCGGCCCGAGCATCACCTGGGCCGCGTTTGACCTGGGCAGCGTGCGTGCGCGCCTGCGCGGTGCCGATGCCGAGGCCGATGGCGCCCTGGCCAACTACGAGCAGCAAGTGTTGCTGGCGTTGGAAGAATCCGAGAACGCCTTCAGCGACTACGGCAAGCGTCAGCAACGCCTGGTCTCGCTGATCCGCCAAAGCGAATCCAGCCGCGCCGCCGCCGACCTCGCCGCGATCCGCTACCGCGAAGGCACCGTGGACTTCCTCGTGCTGCTCGACGCACAACGCGAACGCCTGGCCGCCGAAGACTCCCAGGCCCAGGCCGAGGTTGATCTGTATCGCGGGATTGTTGCGATCTACAAGGCGCTGGGTGGCGGTTGGCAGCCGGATACGGTGGTCGCTACGGCCAAGTGATGTAAAGAGCTCCTTTGGTTGGTCGCATCCAGCCAATTTTTAGCCCCGTGGTCCGTTTGGTCATGGGGCTTTTTTTTGTGTCGCAGTTACTGATGTAGCCACTTATACAAGATGTCAGCGGTGGCACTCATTAGAAAAAGCACTCCAACAAGCAGGGTTCCCTGAAGCAATCGCTTGAGGTTACGAGGAAAGGCTTGTACCTGCTGCCAATCCACTGCACCTCGTTTTACGTTCCACTTTGGTAGAACAACCGCTGCGGTGACGGCAGATAGTCGAATCATTCTTCCTCGAATCGAATTACCCCAAACACGTTGATTGGGTGTGATAAGACTGCATTTGTTTAGAAGATATTCCATTTCGTCGAGTCTTCGATAAGCCAGGTATATCAAAACCACAAAGGCGATGAAGACCAAAAAAAACAGAGTCAAATCGAACCAGAGCTTCAGCGGATGATAAATAAAACAATCAATACTCATATAGTTTCTCTCCTAAATGCTCGCCCAGATCCCCTCCACGACTGCCCATGACAGCGCCTACGGTCCCGCCGCCGATCAACAAACAACTTAATGATAGCGGTCCTGTAGTGGGCCCCAACACAACGAAACATAACGTGGCCGCCGCATAGCCCCCCACTAAACCACCAGCAACCCCGCCTACTAACCTACTCGTTTCCACATACTTAGCCTTCGTACACTGCTCCTCCCTCCCCGTGGAACAGGCTTCCTTGATCTCCAGCCCAGTGGACGCAGCGCTCAAAGCAATCCCCAACGGCGTCCCTGCCTTGAGCACTTTCGCCACCCTGGAAATCCGCGCAATCCTCTCGGCATACCGGCTGATCTCTCCAGTATGCAAATAACTCTTGGTGGAAATACCGAGCATTTTCTTGATCGAGCCTTCATTACGCAAACCCGTGCCGTAACGGGCAAACCCGCGCAGTTGTGCCTCCAGTTTGGCGAACAGCGTTTGGCGACGCGCCAAAAACTCATCCCGCGCTGCGCCACCGCCTCGGCGCAATGCCTGTTTATGCAGGGCATCGATTTCTTCCAGGGTTTTGACGATCGCCTTCAAGTGGTGATTCCACGCATCTCCCGCCGTGCCGATACCGAGCGACGTGTAGCCGAGCAGTTTCTGCAACAAATCGTAGTTTTGCAAAGCAAAGGCGTCGCCCCCTTCGGCCATCACGCTATGGCGGATACGCCAGGCGGATTGCATCAGCAGATGCTCTTCCGGCTTGCACAACACCGTGGAGTCATCACCGATGATGACCAACTGCCCCGGCAGCACCACAACGTTCCGGATATGGGTATTGAGCCTGTCGAACTTGGCTTCGGCGTGCTGGCTCAAGCGCAATCTTGCCTTGAGTTCAACTGAGGTTTGTTGCCAATCATTGATAAACGCGTAGGGCTGAGACATTAAAAACCTCTCAGCAGCAGTGGGCGAAGGGAACCGGTTGATGTGAGCCTGTTGCTTGCCATGCATGCATTCCTGATTGAATGAAGATGGCGTCGTAATCTAATTAACGGCTCAAGCGCTGTCGCGGATTTACCAGATAAATTCGCGCATCGTCGATCAACTTGGGAAATGGACTTCCCCTCGCCTACCAATAGCTGTCAGACACTTCCTAATAGCTATTCCAATGGAATATTTTCGTTAACCAATATGACTGCGGCAACGCAAATGACGCGAAACGTTACTAGTACCAGACAATGTAAAGAGTCTCTTTGGTTGGTCGCATCCAGCCAGTTTTTTACCCCGTACTCCATTCGATCACGGGGCTTTTTTGGCTCAACAACTTAAGAAAAAACATTCCTACTGAATACTATTTCATTTACGCAGCCAAAAAAACGACGCCGCACATAAAGACAACGACGATGACGAAATAGATACCACGAAACAAGTTTTTCAGGCTGCGAGGAAACTCCTGGACTTGCTGCCAGTCAATGACACCGCGCTTCAGATTCCATGTTGGCAGTAATACGGCTACTGCAACCGCAGATAACCGCATCATTCTTCCTCGCGGCGAGTTGCCCCAAAACTGAGAGTGGAAGGTAACGAGACTGCATTTGTTCAAAAGGCGCTCCATGTAGTCGAGACGTCGGTAGGCCAGAAAAACGCCTATTAGTACAACGATATTGATAGAGAGTATTAACGCCACCAGAAACCAAAACATAACGCGAGAATTTAAGAAATAGTCAATACCTAACACTATTTGCAAAGCCAAAAATAGGTACCAAAGGCAAAGAAAACCACACCAACGAAGAGCATTCCCCTGAACAGGTTTTTAAGGCCACGAGGAAATTCCTGAACTTGCTGCCAGTCAATAACGCCGCGCTTCAAATTCCTCTTTGGCTGTAGTACTGCCACTGTAATTGCAGACAACCGCATCATTCTTCCTCGCGCGGAGTTTCCCCAAAACCGGGAGTGAAATACGACGAGACTGCATTTATTCAAAAGCCGCTCCATGTATTCCAGCCGTCGATAGGCCAGGAAAACACCTATTAGTACGACAACGACGACCGAAACACACAAGGCTAATTCAATCCAAAAAAAGATGAGAGGATTTAGAAAGTTGTCAATACTCATAGAGTTTTTCACCCACCATTTCCCCACCTCTGCTGCCAATCCCCGCCGCCCATTCGATCACGGGGCTTTTTGGCTCGGCAACTTAAGAAAAATATTCCTACTAAACACTATTTCATTTAGGCAGCCAAAAAACGATGCCGTACATAAAGACAACGACGATGACGAAATAGATACCACGGAACAAGTTTTTCAGGCAGCGAGGAAATTCCTGGACTTGCTGCCAGTCAATGACACCACGTTTTAAGTTCCGCTTTGGCAGCAATACTGCTACTGCGACCGCGCCGAATCGCATCATTCTCCCTCGCGGTGAGTTGCCCCAAAACTGGGCGTGAAACACAACGAAACTGCATTTATTCAGAAGGCGCTCCATGTATTCCAAACGCCGATAGGCCAGAAAAACATAGATCAGCAAGGCAACGCCGAGTGAAATACACAACGCTATTTCAAACCAGAAAATGATATGAGAACTTAGGAAATCGTTAATATTCATAGATCTTTTCACCCACTAATTCCCCACCCCTACTGCCAAGCGCGCCTCCTGCGACGCCGCCCACCGCGCCACCGATTAATAGACAAGCCAGCGAACCTGGACCCGTTGTTGGTACCAGTACGGCAAGACACAAACTCGATCCAATCAACCCTCCGGCAGCGCCTAATGAAACGCCTCCTGCCAGCTTCCCCACCTCCACATACTTAGCCTTCGTACACTGCTCTTCCCTCCCCGTGGAACAGGCTTCCTTGATCTCCAGCCCAGTGGACGCAGCGCTCAAAGCAATCCCCAACGGCGTCCCTGCCTTGAGCACTTTCGCCACCCTGGAAATCCGCGCAATCCTCTCGGCATATCGACTGATCTCCCCGGTATGCAAATAACTCTTGGTGGAAATACCGAGCATTTTCTTGATCGAGCCTTCATTACGCAAACCCGTGCCGTAACGGGCGAACCCGCGCAGTTGTGCCTCCAGTTTGGCGAACAGCGTTTGGCGACGCGCCAAAAACTCCTCCCGCGCTGCGCCACCGCCTCGGCGCAACGCCTGTTTATGCAGGGCATCGATTTCTTCCAGGGTTTTGACGATCGCCTTCAAGTGGCGATTCCAAGCATCCCCCGCCGTGCCGATACCGAGCGACGTGTAGCCGAGCAGTTTCTGCAACAAATCGTAGTTTTGCAGGGCAAAGGCGTCGCCCCCTTCGGCCATCACGCTATGGCGGATACGCCAGGCGGATTGCATCAGCAGATGCTCTTCCGGCTTGCACAACGCCGTGGAGTCATCACCGATGATGACCAACTGCCCCGGCAGCACCACAACGTTTCGAATATGGGTATTGAGCCTGTCGAACTTGGCTTCGGCGTGCTGGCTCAAGCGCAATCTTGCCTTGAGTTCAACTGAGGTTTGTTGCCAATCATTGATAAACGCGTAGGGCTGAGACATTAAAAAACTCTCAGCCGCAGTGGGCGAAGGGAACCGGTTGATGTGAGCCTGTTGCTTGCCATGCATGCATTCCTGATTGAATGAAGATGGCGTCGTAATCTAATTAACGGCTCAAGCGCTGTCGCGGATTTAGCCGGTGGATTTGCACGCGGTAGATCAATTTGGGAAATAGACTACCCCTCGCAAGCTAATCGCTGTCAGACACTTCCTCGCATCTATTCCAACAGACTGTTTTCGTTAAATAACATGACCACAGTAATGCAACGGGCACGAAGGCCATCAGCGCCTTCTGATGTAAAAATCTCCTTGGATTGGTCGCATCCAGCCAATTCTTTGCCCCACGGCCCATTCGGTCACGGCACTTTTTTAAAGTAGGTACAAGAGTGGCCCGATATAAAAGTGTACGTTTCGACTAATGAAGGATTTCACTATGGCCGTTTTATTGACCGCGGAACAAATGAGGTACACCAAAGCGTCTAACCCGTTCCAGATAAAGAACCCGAAACAGGTTATCAATACATTCACGATAACGGAAGAATCAAAAGCTTCGGACACGTTGAAGCTTCGAAAACAAGAGTTGATTGATGATCTGAAAGCATTTTTGAAAGACTACGACATGACATCGATCACCACCAACGAACTAAAAAAGTCGGCAGACGGTTTTATGAAAACGACGTAATTGATGGCGAGGCGTTTCATATGTTCATATCTGGTCTGGGTGCTTTTGATGCCAACGGCCAGCAAGCTGAAACAGACGTAAAATACAAGGCAATCGCCTTATTTAACGAAAGCTGGACGATTGCCTTTCGTTTCTTGAAAGCCATCCCAACGTGAAGCGGTCACAAGGCATCCCCGAATATGTTCGAGGCATGTTCGCTGCCAATCATGCAATCAATGCACGGGCATTTTTTGTTAATTCTTCCCGCAGTGATCTCTCGATAGAGGAGCGTGCCTGAGTTTGGCTCTTTATCCCGTACACCCACTCCATCACAGGCGATTTGTCTCGTTCAAAATCAAACTACGATAATGCCCCGGATTCGACCCGATCCATTTACGAAACGCCTTGTAGAACGAACTGGCATCGGCAAATCCCAATCGCGTGGCAATTTCGGCAAAGCTGATCTGCGGTTCGGCCAGCCAGACAATCGCCAACTCTTTGCGCACGCTGTCCTTGAGCCCCTGATACGTTTGCCCCTCTTCCGCCAAGCGGCGGCGCAGGGTCGAGGCGGAGATGCACAGGTTGGCGGCCAGGCCGTCGGTTTCCGGCCAGATGTCGGGCGGCATCTGGCGCAGGTCGTGCTTGATGCGCGTGGCCAGGCTGTCGGGGTCGCGGTATTTGACCAGGATATTGGCCGGTGCGTGGCCAAGGAAACGCTTGAGTTCTTCGGCGCTGCGCTTGATCGGTAGGTCGAGGCAATCGGCGGAGAAGATCATGCGCGTGCGCGGCCGGTCGAAACGCAGGTTGTCGGAGAACATCACCCGGTAATCGTCACAAAAATCCGGTTGTGGACAGCGCAGTTCGATGGCCAGGATCGGTATACGCCGCCCCGCGAGCCAACAGGCGACGCCGTGGACGATCATCCAATAAGTGAAATAGCTGAACGCCCGGCGCGGCTCGGGCTCGGTTTCGAGCAGCACGATTTCCGCCAGGCTTTGCTGGCGCACCAGTTGGGCAGGCAAATGCTCGAACATCAATGACAGGAACGCCAAGCCGGTTTCCAGCCCGGCCGCCACCGTCGGTTGAGCCATGGCCACGCGGCACAGAAACGCCAGGCTGCCGGACTTGAGCGGGCGCGGGTCCATGCCAAAAAACTCATCGTCCAGGCGCCGCGCCAACAGGCGCCACAACCGAGCGTAGGTCGTGGCCGAGACACGTGCACCAGGCTGCAACAGCAGCTCGGGAGCAATGCCCGCCTTGCTCAAGGCCTCAACGCTCGCTGCTCCCGACGCGCAGCTCTGCAACAGGGCTTCGCGCACAAGATGGATGGAGATGGTGTCTTTTTCCGACATGGGTGTGGGGCAATCCAACGGCACAAAAGGTGGGGTGCATCATAAGGGCGCTTGAGCTTTGCCACCACCGTTCAGCCGCCGTTCAGTAAAGGTCAATGTTTCTTGTTTGGCAATGAGTATCATTATGTTACAACTTAGCTTCCTATCCAGTTTCCCTGCGGTGTCGAATGCTTGTTCCCTTTCTCATCATGTTGCGCGAAGGCATTGAAGCCGCATTGATCGTTGGCATCATCGCCAGTTACTTGCAACAGACCGGCCGTGGCCAGTGGATGCCCGCCGTGTGGGTCGGTGTCTTCCTCGCCGCGGCCCTGGCCTTGCTGGTCGGTGGCGGCCTGGAACTGATGAGTGCCGAATTTCCGCAAAAGCAGCAGGAATTGTTCGAAGGCGTGGTCGGCCTGGTCGCCGTGGGCATACTCAGTTCCATGGTGTTCTGGATGCGCAAGGTCGCACGCTCGATCAAACATTCGCTGCACCAATCCCTCGACCATGCCCTGGCCGGCTCGCGCCACCAAGTCACCGCGCTGATCCTGATGGTGTTTTTCGCCGTGGCCCGTGAAGGCCTGGAAACCGTGTTCTTCCTGTTGGCGGTGTTCCAGCAGAGTGAAGGCCCCGGCGCACCGCTGGGTGCCCTGCTCGGCCTGGTGCTGGCGATCATCGTCGGGTTCCTGATCTACAGCGGCAGCATGCGCCTGAACCTCGGCGCGTTTTTCCGCTGGACCGGCCTGTTCATCCTGGTGGTGGCCGCCGGCATCCTCGCCAACTCCGTGCAGGCCCTGCATGAAGCCGGCGTGTGGAACCACCTGCAAAGCGTGCTGTTCGATGTCAGCGCGACGTTGCCGATGGATGGCCCGGTGGGCTCGGTACTCGCCGGGATGTTCGGCTATCAGGATGCGCCGACCGTCAGCACGCTGGGGGCCTACCTGATCTACCTGGTGGTGGCCCTGGCGATGTTCTTCCTGCCCGCGGCACCCGCCAAGCCGGTCGCCGCGCCCTCTTCCGTTTCTCACCCGTAAGGACCGTCCCTTGTCCAACCCAACTCCTCAACCGGCCTCGCCGCCACGCGCCCTGCGCTGGGCGGTAGCCGGCTCGGCGATCGTGATGATCGCCGCCGGCGGCCTGTTCTACTATGCCTCGCAGCTGGCAGCGACCAAGCGCCAGACCCACCAAGATGAAACCGTCGTGACCATTCACGGCCACGCCTGCGAACCCAACGCGCTGACTGTTGCGGCCGGGCGCGCGAGTTTTCGCATCATCAACCGCTCCGACCGCGCGGTGGAATGGGAGATCCTCGACGGCGTGCTGGTGGTCGAAGAACGCGAAAACATCGCGCCGGGCCTGAGCCAGGTGATCAATGCCAATCTGTTGCCCGGCGACTATGCAATTACCTGCGGCCTGTTAAGCAACCCGCGCGGCACCTTGCACGTAACGCCGACGGCGGCATCCGACGCCCAAGCCAAGGCCAAGCCGTCGATGGTGGCGTTTATCGGGCCGTTGTCGGAATTCCGTGTGTACCTGAGCAGCCAGGCCAGCGCTCTGATCAAGGCCACGACCGCCTTGCAACAAGCGATCGACGCCGGTGACCTGGCCCAGGCTCAGGCGCTGTATGTGCCGGCCCGCGAGGCTTATCAGCGTCTCGCCGCGGCGTCGCAACGCCTGGCGCAACTGGACAACGCGATCAACGCCCGCGCCGATTATTTCGAAAAACGCGAGCAGGACCCAGCCTTCAGCGGCTTCCACCGCCTCGAATACGGCCTGTTCCAGCAACGCAGCCTCGATGGCCTGGCCCCGCTGGCGCAGCGCCTGGTGAGCGACGTCGGCACCCTCAAACAACAATTGCTGGCGCAGTCGCTGCCACCGGAACAACTGGTGAGCATCGTGGTGCGCAACCTCAATAGCCTGGCCGACGTGCGCGCCGTCAGTGGCGAAGAGGAGCGCTACAGCCATATCGACCTGAACGGTTTCGCCGCCAACCTGGATGCCGCGCGCAAGGTGGTCGACCTGATGCGTCCGCTGCTGAGCAAGTCCGCCGCCGACCTGTTGCCAAACATCGACACGGCCCTCGCCGCGTTCGAGACGGCGCTCGATGGTTTGAAAGTCGACGGCCAATTCAGCCGCTACGACCGTGTTACCGCCGATCAGCGCAAGCAGATCGCCGACAAGGCCAAGGTACTGGCCGCCGCACTCGATGGAATCGACCCCGCCCTTGGCCTCTCCGGCCTACAGTGAAGACGACCGCATACATGAGTGATTTACCACCGTTAGACCTTCAACGCCGTCGCGTCCTGCTGGGCATGGCCGCCACCGGTGCCGCGCTTGCCGGCAGCACCTTGAGCTGCCCGGCCATGGCTGCTGCCGCCGAGCAAGTGACCACCGCCCCGCGCAGCGACAAGACCCAGGACCATCACGATTTTTTCGGCAAGCACCAAAGCGGCATCGTCACCCCGCGCCCGGCCTGCGGCATGCTGGTGGCCTTCGATGTCCTGGCTGCTGATCGCGACGACTTGGAGCGGCTGTTCCGCACCCTCAACGAGCGCATCAGCTTCCTGATGACCGGCGGCAGCGTGCCGCAGGTCGACCCGAAACTGCCGCCCACCGATTCGGGCATCCTCGGCCCGGTGGTTACGCCGGATAACCTGACCATCACCGTATCGGTCGGCGAATCGCTGTTCGATGAGCGTTTCGGCCTCAGCGCAGCCAAACCCAAGCGCCTGATCCGCATGGTCGGTTTCCCCAACGATGCGTTGGAAGCGGCGCAGTGCCACGGCGACCTGAGCCTGCAATTTTGCTCCAACACCCCGGATACCAATATCCACGCCCTGCGCGACATCGTGAAGAACCTGCCCGACCTGCTGCTGGTGCGCTGGAAGCAGGAAGGCAGCGTGCCGCCGCAGGCGCCCGCCCGCCCCGGCGAGCCTGCGCAGAGTGCGCGCAACTTCCTGGGCTTTCGTGACGGTTCGGCCAACCCGAACTCCAACGATGCCAAGACCATGGACCAAGTGGTCTGGGTGCAGCCCGGCAGTGACGAACCGGCCTGGGCGGCCAATGGCAGCTATCAGGCGGTGCGGATCATTCGCAATTTTGTCGAGCGTTGGGACCGCACGCCGCTGCAGGAACAGGAAAGCATCATCGGCCGCATCAAGCCCACCGGCGCGCCCATGGGTGGCCAGCACGAAGCCCAAGTGCCCGATTACAGCAAAGACCCGCAAGGCAAGCTGACCAAGCTCGATGCCCATATCCGCCTGGCCAACCCGCGCACCCCGCAGACCCAGGCCAACCTGATCCTGCGCCGGCCGTTCAACTACTCCAACGGCGTCAACAAAAACGGTCAGCTGGACATGGGGCTGCTGTTCATCTGCTACCAGGCCGACCTGGAAAAAGGTTTTATCAGCGTACAAACCCGGCTCAACGGCGAGCCCCTGGAGGAGTACCTCAAGCCAGTCGGCGGCGGGTATTTCTTCACCTTGCCGGGGGCAACGGGACCGAAGGATTTCATCGGGCGCACGCTACTTGCTGCAACGCACGTTCAACCCCCTGCCAACACTTAAAGCGGAAACTGTCCCATGAACAAGTCGACTCTCGCGCTGTCGCTGTTAATCACCCTCTCGCCCCTGGCGGCCTTCGCCGCCACGGCGCCGCTGGACCTGGTAGGCCCGGTGTCGGACTACAAGATCTACGTCACCGAACAAATCGCTGAGCTGGCGACCCAGACCCAGGCGTTCACCGACGCGGTGAAAAAAGGCGACCTGGCCACCGCCAAGCAGCTGTATGCGCCGACCCGTGTGCACTATGAAGCCATCGAACCGATCGCCGAGCTGTTCAGCGACCTCGACGCGGCCATCGACTCGCGGGTCGACGACCACGAAAAAGGCGTGAAGGCCGACGACTTCACCGGCTTTCACCGTATCGAGTACAGCCTGTTCGCCGAAAACACCACCCACGGCCTCGACGCCTTGGCCGACGGCCTGAACAACAACGTCAAGGACCTGCAGACGCGCGTGGCCGGCCTGACCTTCCCGCCGGAAAAAGTCGTGGGCGGCGCCGCAGCCCTGCTCGAAGAAGTCGCCGCCACCAAGATCTCCGGCGAGGAAGACCGCTACAGCCACACCGACCTGTATGACTTCCAGGGCAACATCGACGGCGCGAAGAAAATCGTCGACCTGTTCCGCGGCCAGATCGAGAAACAGGACACGGCCTTCCTGGCCAAGGTCGACAAGAACTTCGCCAGCGTGGACACGATCCTGGCCAAGTACAAGACGGCGGACGGCGGTTTCCAGACCTACGACAAGGTCAAGGAAAACGACCGCAAAGCCTTGGTCGGCCCGGTCAATACCCTGGCTGAAGACCTGTCGACCCTGCGCGGCAAACTGGGTTTGAACTGAGCCCTCTAGGTCTCGCTCAACGGTCGGTACCCTTCCAACGGCGTACCGACCGGCAAGCCGCTTTCAGGATTGGCCGCATACCAATGCGCGCCCATCTGCACCGCTCGAATGGGCACGCCTTGATGGTGCCCATTGTGCGTTGCCACCGCGCGATCTATTGCCGCGTGTACGCCGAAGAATGTGCGCAACTTTTCCTGCGCCGCGAGCATGTTCGCGAACGCCGACACGTTGGGCGCGCTGTTCAACGCGCGAGGCAAGGCGAGCACGCCTTTGGCACTGTTGACCAACAGATCGGCAGCGCCATCTACCGGATTCAAAAACGCGCTGACCACGCTCACGCCCTTTTCCAGCACGCGGAATGCCTTGGCGCCAAAAGGCGCGACAACCTTGGTGGATTTGACCAACGAGCGCACCGCCGTTCCCGCGCCACCTAGAAACGCACCGGCCGTATCGATCAACAAGCCCCGCGTACCCTCGATGATATTGCCCTTGGCCAGGTCCACGATGGCCCCGACAAACGGAATCATGCTCAGCAAAATACTGTCGTTGCGTTGCGACACTTCTCGTTGTTGCTCAAGGGGTAATTGGCCCTGGGCATACTTGAGCACACTGTCGCGGTGATGAATGAAATTGCCCTGCAGGATCCGGTCGACAATCGCTTGGCTGCGGGGCGATGCAAAGCTGTTGGGCACCGCCGCGCTCACGCGGCCATTCGCAGCCGCGGGAGCGGCCGGCAAGGTATCACCGAGCTTATCGATAATGATGCCGGCGGACGAAACGTCCGAACGCGGCAAGGCATCGGAGGTGTAGGCGGTGAAGTCGAACGGCTCCACTGCGCCGTTCTGCAACAGGACCGTCGAGGGCGCCCAACGTCCGTAGGTGCGCTGCGTCTCTTCGAGGGTGCCGCCCAGCACCAGTTGCTCGGGTAAGTCCGTGCGCTTAACGATCATCATCTTGGCCGGGAACACTTCAAAGTAGCTGATCTGCCCGTTGTAGTCACAGCGGATCAGCGTGCCTTTGCGCCCTCGTCGCGCTTCGACTTGCGCGGATGTCTGGTCCAGCGTGGGCACCCCGTCGATCTGTTCGCGCAGGGTAAACAGCTCGACGGCGCCATACTCCAGGGCCTGGCGATCAGCCAGGGGCAAGTTGGCGATCATGCGCTTGGTGGTAATGCCCAAGCCTTGCTTGAGGCTCGCCAGGTAGCCGTCGACTTCGCTCACCACTTGCCCCGGCAGGCTGGGCAAACGGTTGATCCTGGCATTCAGGGCGCGCACGTTTTTGACGATGGCGGCTTGTTCGGTGCGACTTGGGCGTGTATTTGAAAAGGGCGTTCTTGCAGCGCCAGTGGCGCCGGGAGTGTCAGCCTCCAGCAGCATCCAGCGGTCCCTGACCAGGTCGCCGGTCATATAGGTCTCGATCAGCGAACGGATCTTGGGTTCCGAGACCTTCATGTTGCGGCGCTCGTCCGGGTCCGCAACGTAGACCTGCAACGCTTGCAACTGGGGCCCGCTGAGTTCCGGGAACACCTTCTGCAGGTTCGCGACCGCCTGGTCCCGGCGTGTCGGCAGCGGCGTCTTGAACGCCATCAGGGCCTGCAGGAGTTGCTCGCGCTGGGCCTGAAAGGCTTCACTGGCCTGCTGGTAGTGCTGCGGTGTATAGCGACCGTCGGCGGTCTTGGCGTAAACCCCTTGCATCAAGCCCCAGTCCAGCAACACGTCGACGCCGTGGTTATCCAGCACTGCCGCCTCGTCGGCAGTGCGTGCATCCAGTCGGGCAAGCGCCATGATTTCCGGGTAACTCATCGCCCGCGAGCTGCCCGCGCCGCCTTGACGTTCGGCAAAGGTCACACCCAGGCGCAAATCCGCCCATTCCGCAGACCCCATGCGCAGCGTGGAAGGAACATCCCGAATCAGAAACTCAGGGGCGGCAGCGGCCAGAAACAGGTGGGCCAACAGGGGCGCGACCTTGGGGTCCAGTGAGGTTTTTTTCCACAGGTGCGTTTCGATATCCGTGCGTACCGAGGCCAGCGTCCGCCCATTGTTGGCAGGTTGGTAGATGTCATAGCCGGCAATGGTCCCGGGGCGTCCCGGGGCGTCGGGGTCGATTTGCAGCATGATGGCCGCCAGCACCCACTGCTTGGCTTCGAGCGTCGAGAGTTGATCGCTGCCGGACGCGCCCTGGAACTGGCGATTGCGCGCCACGGCCCTGCCCCAGTTCAACGCCACGGGGCTGTTCAGGACCTGCTCGAGGAAGCGATCAGCGTCGGCGCGCAAGGTGCCTGCGCTGTTGAGAGCAAGCACCCCGCGGATATCCAGGACACGCAGCAGGTTCACCGCAGGCTTGTTGCCAGGAGTATCGTCATCGCTCAACTCCGCCACGAAGCGTTTGTCGGCGTCGGACAAGACGCCAGGGGCCCACTGACGCGCGATCAACTGCGTATAGTCCCCCAGCGCCGGCGCTGGCGGCAGCGCAGCGTCGAGCCAGCGCAGGATATTGCGCACCTCCCGCGCCGTCTTCGGCACCGACAACCCATGGGACGCCAGCACCTCGCTGACCGTTGCCTGGTCGGCGCCGTCAATCGCCAGCGACGAGGTGCGGCTGATCGGCGTTTGCACGTCGGCCAGCAGCACCTCGTCTTCATCGGAGAGGTGCCGCACGCGCTCACTCAAGGTGCCCGCCAGATGCACGCGCTCGTCCATCACGTCGATGACTTTTCTAGCCCTCAGGTTGCGCTGCTCCAGGCGCCCCTTGACCTCCGGCGACAAGGCAGACCAATCCGCCGTCGAGAGTGCCTGGCGCACGGTCTGCAGTTCGTCGGCGGTGTGCGGCGGGGGAATACCATACCCCTGCAACACCGCGTTGCGAGACAAGCCTTCGCTCTCAGGATGCACATACGCAAGCCCGTTGCCGGCCACATCCAGGGCGGCAGCGGCGGCGCGCAGCCTGGCGCTGACCTGCCACCATCCCGAGGTGTCGTTCAAGGTGAAGGTCTTTTGTGTCGCTACCCCACTGTCGACGACCCAACCGCTGACCGAGTCGGGTTTGACCACGACGGTATCCAGGGCCATCCCTTTGCTGGCGACCCAGGCCCGCATCTCGGCGGTATTGAAGGCACTGCGCAGCGCCTCGAAGCCTGGACGAATCGTGGCGCCATGGGGAATCTGGACGCTCGAGTCCGCTAACTGACGCAGGGCCGAGGTGCTCAACGCCGTGTGTAACTGATGATCGGCATCCGCCGACGTGGCCGGGGCTGGCTGCAAGGTCCATGGCGGCGCCGCGCTGGCCGGTAGGTCGGATGGCGCCGCGCGCCGGTTGCGCACAACGGTTTCGGGGATGATGCTGCCAATCGGCGCCGGCGCGGCGCTCAGCGCCAGCGGAATTGGCGAACGGGCATGAAGGATTGGGGAGACGGGCGACATTTCTAGTTCCTCTCTACCAGTGAATGGCAAGAGTTCTTGTCCTTAAGAACTGTCGAGAGAAAACATACCCGCCTGGGCCAGCGCTGCGTGTAGGCGAACTCTCAAGGCTTTGAAGGCAGCAAGAGAGTTCGTTGCGCGATGCCCGCGTTACAGAATGCGATACAACAACCGCTCGATCCGCACGCGGCTGACGCGGCGCAGGAACTTGCCGACTGCCTGCGGGTAATCCACCAGGGTCTGCAACTGCTGATAACCTTCGATGCGCGTGGTGTGCTGGAAAATCTGCGCCAGCTCGGTGCGCCGGGGTTCCAGCCACTCGCTCTTGGGGTCATCGATCAGCAAGGCGTTTTCCAGGTCAAGGCGGAACGCGCGTGGGTTGAGGTTGTTGCCGGTCAGCAACGTATAACGCTGGTCGACCCACATGCCTTTGAGGTGGTAGGTGTTGTCGCCGTCGCGCCACAGGTGCAGGTTCAACTGGCCGCTGTCGATCATCGGCTGATGGCGCTTGGCAAAGCGGCGCAGGCTGATTTCGTAGAGGTACGGCAAGGCCGCGATCACCTTGAACGGCTCGCTGGGCGAAATGTAGAAGTCGTTGGCAGTCTTGTCGCCGACGATGATGTCGATCTTCACCCCGCGCGCCAGGGCGCGGTTGATTTCCCGGGTCACCGGCAGCGGCAGGTTGAAGTATGGCGTGCAAATGGTCAGTTGATGCTGGGCGCTGGCGATCAGTTCGAGGATCACCCGGCTCAGGGGGTTGTTCTTACCGACACCGAGCAAGGGGCTGACAGACAGGTGGCCGTTGGGCAACTGGCCGCTGGTGGTGTCGTAGGCCGCGTGCTTGAGGCGGCTGCGCAGGTCGCCGATATCGTTGCGCAGGCTGCGGGTCGTCGGCGGGTTGGGCAAGTCGAGGCGATGCACGGCCTTGGATGCCATCAGCCCGTGCTCCACCAGGTGTTGCATCGAATCCGCCAGCGGTGCGCTGTGGATCAGGTGGTAACGGTCGAAACGGTACTTGTCGAATTTGTGCAAATACACGTTGTTCAGGCTGGCGCCGCTGTACAGCACGCTGTCGTCGATCACAAAGCCCTTGAGGTGCAACACGCCGAACAGTTCGCGGGTCTGCACCGGCACGCCGTAGACCGGCACCTCGGTGGCATGGCTTTGGGTCATGGCCTGGTACCAGGCGCTGTTGCCCGGCTGTTTACCGGCGCCGATCAACCCGCGCTGGGCGCGCAGCCAATCGACCAGCACCACGATGTCCAGCTCCGGGCGTGCGGCCTTGGCGGCGTGCAAGGCGTCGTAGATCTCCTGCCCCGCCTCGTCCTGCTGCAAGTACAGGGCGACGATATAGATGCGTTGGGTAGCCTGGGAAATTTTCTCCAGCAGGCAACGACGAAACGCAGCGGCGCCGGACAGCACCTCAATCGCCTCGGTGGAGAGTGGGAAAGCGCGCAGTTTGGGCAACAGGGAACGTTTGAAGAACGACGGCATAAGGCTCGCAATGGGTCGAATCCGAAGAGGCCCAGAGCTTACACCATGGGGGTGCTCAGGTCTCGTTGCCAGTCAGTGAAAAACCTTGTTGCGAAAGAAGAACGATCGTTCTACTGTATGACACATGAACGATATTACCCGCGACATTATCCTCGACGTCACCGAGAAGCTGATCTATCGCCACGGCATCGCCGCCACTGGCATGGACTTCCTGGTGAAAACCGCCGGTGTCTCCCGAAAGAGCATCTACCGCTATTTCGCCAATAAGGACGAACTGGTGATCGCGGCCCTGCAACGTCGCGACGCGCGCTGGATGCACTGGCTGCGGGCCGAGGTGGAACGCCGTGAAGACAGCGGCGAGCGCCTGCTCGCAGTGTTCGACGCGCTCAAGGCCTGGTTCGGTTCGGCGGACTTTCGCGGCTGCGCATTCATCAACACCAGCGGCGAAACCGGCGACCCGCAAGCCCCGGTACGCCTGCTGGCGAAGGCGCATAAACACAAACTCTTCGAGTACCTGCTCGAACTGTGTCAAGCCCATGGCACGCCCGAGCCGCAACGGCAGGCCGCGCAACTGCTGATCCTGATCGATGGCGCCATTACCGTGGCCCTGGTGACGGGCGATGCCACCGCGGCGGATACGGCGCAATCCATGGCACGAACGTTATTGGGGCTTTAACCCCACAGGCATCGCAACTTTCGATCAACCCTTATTGTTTTAAGGAGCCGCCCAATGTCATCCCCTGCAGAAACCCGCCCACCTCTGCCGCCGTTTACCCGCGAGTCGGCCATCGAAAAAGTCCGCCTGGCCGAAGACGGCTGGAACTCCCGCGACCCGCATCGGGTGTCCCTGGCCTACACCCTGGACACCAAATGGCGTAACCGCGCTGAATTCGCCTACAACCGCGAACAAGCCAAAGACTTCCTCAGCCGCAAATGGGCCAAGGAGTTGGATTACCGGTTGATCAAGGAGTTGTGGGCGTTCAGCGATAACCGTATCGCGGTGCGCTATGCCTATGAGTGGCACGACGACTCGGGTAACTGGTTCCGTTCCTACGGCAACGAAAACTGGGAGTTTGACCAGCACGGCCTGATGGCCAACCGTTTTGCCTGCATCAACGACATGCCGATCAAGGACAGCGAGCGCAAGTTCCATTGGCCGCTGGGGCGGCGTCCGGACGATCATCCGGGGCTGTCGGAGTTGGGACTCTAGCCTGTAGCCGCAAGCGTGAAGCTTGCGGCTTATTGCTCAATCCTGGTTCAAACCCACTCGGTACAACACCCCATCATCCTCATCGGTCAACACATACAAAAAGCCATCCGGCCCTTGCCGCACGTCGCGAATTCGCGCATTCAAGCCGCCGAGCAAGCGTTCCTCATGGATCGCCTTGTCGCCGTCGAACTGCAGGCGAATCAGCTCCCGGCTGGCCAGGGCGCCAATGAACAGATTGTGTTGCCATGCCTGGAAGCGGTCGGCATCGTAGAATGCCATGCCGCTGATCGCTGGGGATTTCTCCCACACATGGTGCGGCGCCACAGTACCGTCCACCACCTTGCCCTTGGCCTCGGGGATCGGTGTCAGCGAATAGTTGATGCCATGAGTCGCCATGGGCCAGCCGTAGTTCTTGCCGCGTTCGATGATGTTGATTTCATCTCCGCCACGCGGCCCGTGCTCGTTTTCCCAGAGCGTGCCATTCCATGGGTTCAACGCCAAGCCCTGCGGATTGCGCTGGCCGTAGGACCAGATTTCGGGGCGCACACCCGGTTGCCCGACAAAGGGGTTGTCATCCGGCACGCGGCCGTCCGGGTAGATCCGCACCACCTTGCCTTGCAGCTTGTCGAGGTCCTGGGCGGTGGGCCGGTCGTTGTTTTCACCCAGGGTGACGAACAGGTAGCCGTCGCGGTCAAAGGCCAGGCGCGAGCCGAAATGATTGCCGGTGGAGAGCTTGGGCTCCTGGCGCAGGATCACCTTGAAGTCGCGCAAACCGCTCAGGTCATCCGCCAACCGCCCGCGACCGACCGCAGTGCCGGCTGTGCCGCCCTTGCCGCCGCCTTCGGCATATGACAAGTACACCAGGCGGTCCTGCTTGAAGTCCGGCGACAGCGCCACATCGAGCAAACCACCCTGGCCCTTGGCCCAGACCTCAGGCACGCCGGTCAGCGGCGCCGACAATTTGCCATCCGGGCTGACGACCCGCAGGTGGCCGGGACGCTCGGTGACGAGGTAGCCCTGTTTGTCCGGTAAAAACGCCACGGCCCACGGATGATCCAGGCCTTTGGCGATCGGCGTGGCGCTGATGCTGCCTTGTTCGCTGGGAAACTGCTGGGCTTCGGCGGCATACAGCGTTGTCAGCGGCAATAAGGCGCTTGCGCAACATGCGGCAAGCAGGGTTTTGCGTAGAGACATAAGACGGGGTCCTTACCGGCGCTCAAGGCCGGCGATTGCCGTTGGCGTCAACCGTGGGGGCTTTGGTTTCCGTCGCCGGGCGGCTGGGCGCAGCCTGGCGTTGCGGATAGCGATTGCCGATGCCGCCGTTTTCCAGGGTCGGCGTGCGCGTGGTCGGCCCGGTCTGGATGCCGCGAATCGCCGGCGCATTGGGCTGGGTGCCCTGCATACTGTTGGGATTGGCCCGGTGGATCGGGCTATTGTTGGCGTCATTGCTGCCGGGCAGGTTTTGCGCCTGGGCACTGGCGCAAAGTGCCAGGCCTAGCGCCAACGCTGCAAGATGTCGCACACAGGTGATCATGACAAAGCCTCTTGGGACGAGGAGTACGTGCTTTCGATACCACGCTACGCTTTGGGTTCGCCTTTGGTAACTAAATAGTTTCTCATCAGATGTAACACGTTCTGTCCGAGCATCCGCGCACCGCAACTTCCACGCCAGCGATCGCACGGGTGCAAGGTGTGTAAAAAGCCAGCGAAAAGGCCTCTTGAGCCGACCAAGGTAGGGAGCACGATATGGCAAAGCCCCTGAGCGAATACAACCGCAAACGCGACTTCAAGATCACCGCCGAACCTTCCGGCGCCGCGTCGGGCGCGCAACGCAATGCATCGGCGCTGACGTTCGTGATCCAGAAGCACGACGCACGCAATCTGCACTACGACTTGCGCCTTGAGCTCGATGGCGTGCTCAAGAGCTGGGCGGTGCCCAAGGGCCCCAGCCTCGACCCCAGCCAGAAACGCCTGGCGGTGCAAGTCGAAGACCACCCCTTGAGCTACGGCAGTTTCGAAGGCCGCATTCCGGCCGGCCAATACGGCGCCGGCGATGTGATCGTCTGGGACCGTGGCATTTGGCACCCCCACGACGATCCACAAACCGCCTACGCCGCCGGCAAACTGGAATTCACCCTGGCCGGCGAAAAACTCTCAGGCGATTGGGTCTTGGTACGCACCCACCTCAAAGGCAGCGGCGACAAGGAACGGTGGCTGCTGATCAAGGAAAACGACCGGCACGCCCGCCCGGCCAGCGACTACGACATCACCGAAGCCCAGCCGCAAAGCGTGCTCAGCGGTGCCTGCGTGGGGAACGCCAGGCCCACGCCCGCGCCGCAAAAGACCGCCGCGTCGGTCACCCTCGCCGGTGTGCAGATCACCCATGCCGAGCGCGTCATCGATCTCGCCAGCGGCACCCGCAAGCTGGAACTGGCGCAGTTTTACCAGAGCATCAGCGAATGGCTGCTGCCCTTCCTGCGTCACCGCCCCGTTTCCTTGCTGAGGGCGCCGGAGGGCATCGACGGCGAGCAATTTTTCCAGAAGCACTCGGAGCACCTGGCGATTCCCCATATCAAGCAACTGGACCAGCGCCTGGACCCTGACCATGCGCGCCTGATGCAGATCGACAGCCTCGCCGGCCTGATCGGTGCGGTGCAAATGGGTACCGTCGAACTGCACACCTGGGGTGCCACCTCGGACAAGATCGAAACCCCGGACCTGTTCGTCCTCGACCTCGACCCCGATCCGGCCTTGCCGTGGAAAGCCATGCTGGAGGCGGCGCAGTTGACCTTGTCGGTGCTCGACGAGTTGGGCCTGCAAGCCTTCGTCAAGACCAGCGGCGGCAAAGGCCTGCACCTGATGATCCCGCTGGCGCGCCGCGATGATTGGGCCACCGTGAAAGCCTTCGCCAAAGCGATCGCCCAGTTCATGACTCAACGCCTGCCGGAACGCTTCACCGCCACCTCCGGGCTGAAGAATCGACAGGGCAAGATCTTCATCGATTACCTGCGTAACGCGCGCGGTGCCAGTACGGTGGCGGCCTATTCAGTGCGCGCACGCCCCGGCCTGCCGGTGTCGGTGCCGGTCAGTCGCGAGGAGTTGAAGGGGTTGCGCGGTGCCCAGCAGTGGACGGTCGCCAACCTGCAACAGCGGTTGCAGGGTTTGAAGGGCGACCCGTGGGCCGGTTATGCCAACAGGCAAAGGCTCAGCAAACAGATGTGGGACACGTTGGGCGCGACGCCACCGCAGTGAGTCGCGCCACGTCGAGGTTCAGATCAGGATGAAGATCAGTGCAAGCACCGCGAAGATCGCCCACTTTTCCAGGTAGTAGCGCGTGCGGTTACGCTTCTTGAGTTCCTTGCCGCGCAGGCGGATTTTGTACAAGCGGCTAAACGCACGGTTCAGGCCGCCGGTCTTGTCGCCCGCGTCGTTCGGCGCGCCGGCGGCGGCCATCACCGTGCGGCTGAACCAGCGGTTGAACGCGGCCGCCCAGCGGTACTTCATCGGCCGCTCGACGTCACAGAACAGAATGATGCGGTTCTTCTGGGTGGCGTTTTCTGCGTAGTGGATATAGGTCTCGTCGAACATCACAGGTTCGCCGTCGCGCCAGGAGTAGTTCTCGCCGTCCACATTGATGTAGCACCCCGGATCGTTGGGGGTATCCAGGCCCAAGTGGTAGCGATAGGAACCGGCGTAAGGGTCGCGGTGGCGCACCAGCTTGGAGCCCGGCGGCAACTCGGCGAACATCGCGGCCTTGACCGAGCCGATGCTCTGCAGCAACTCGGTGGTGCGCGGGCACAGCTTCATCGCCGAGGGGTGGCTGTCGCCATACCATTTCAGGTAGAAGCGCTTCCAACCCGACTTGAAGAACGAGTTGAAACCGACGTCGTCGTATTGGTCCGAACGCTTGATCGCGCCCGCCTGCATCAGGGTATGGGCTTCCTGGCGGATTTCTTCCCAATGCTCCTGCAGTGGGCTCAGGTCCGGGAAGTCGCTGGGTGAGAGATACGGTCGGCTGGGTAGCTTGGAGAACAAGTAGAGAAAGCAGTTGATCGGCGCCAGGAACGTAGAGTGATCGCTGAGCTGGCGTCTCAGTTTATGCCGCACCCGGCCACGCAGGTGGACATACGCAATAGAGGCAACGTAGAGGAAAACAATAATGAGTTTCAATGGATTTCGTCACAAGTCAGGAGAAAACAGGCTGCTCCTGCGGGCCCACGACGGCCGAGGTTGGATAGCAGCACATGAAATCACAATTCACATATAGGCGGCACGACCGGCGGATAGCCCTTCGGTTCATAACCATCGCCCGATATTTAGCCACAATTTGTAACTAAAGGTTAACTAAGAATTGTGAAAAGCTGTCCACTGATTGTAATTGGAGGGGGCACGGGGGCTTGTCATGGGACAAGCCCTTGCGCATTAAACGTTACGGCAGCGGCTGATCATCCTTGCGCTCACGGCGGGAAAATCGCCCGTCTTCCAAGCTCGAATAAGGCACGGTTTCGCGCCGGGTCAGCACAAAATGGCGGACCAGTGCGACGAACAAGCCGAGGATCAACCCCGCGACCAGGCTCAAGGCGATCACCAGGGCTTTTTTCGGTTTGATCGGCGCCAGTGGCTCCTGGGCGCGGCGGTCGACGGTGACCAGCTTGAGGTTGCTCATGTCGATGTTGAGGTTACGCAAGCGCGCAACTTCAGCACGAAGCGGTTCAACATCCTGCAGGAAGATGTCTTCATTCCCACGCTTGCGCAGCACTTCAACCTCACGGTTGACCTCCAGCAGTTGCAACTCCTTGCCGATCTCGGCGACGCGAGGGTTGGTAAAGTCGTCGCTGGTCCGCTGTTGTAGCGCAACGCGCTCGGCCTCCAGGGCCTCGGTGCCGAGGAAGTAAAGCGGGATTTTCTGGTTGTTGACCTCGGTACGCATCACCTGGCTCGAACCGCCTCGTGCGGCATCCGCCATGGACGATGGCGTGGTCGGCGTTTTGATACCCATGGACTTGGCGATGGCAATGGCTTCCGACAGCTCTGCCAGGCGGTTGGTACGCTCCATTTTCATCTGCAGGCGCAGGGCACTGAGTTCATCTTGCAACTGGGCGCGCTTGAGTCGGTCATCTTCCAACAGCTTGGCGATCTTCGATTCCTTATCGGTATCGTAGTTGGCGCGCGCAGCGTCGATCTTGCCTTTGAGTTCATTCAGGCGGTTGTTGACGATCACCTTGAGGTCCGCACCGACTTGTTCGCGCTCCGCCGCAATGGCGTAGTCGACAAAGCCGTTCAGAATCGTCACACCGTCCACATCGCTCGGGTACTGCAACTCCAGGCGGATATAACTGCTCAACGAGTCTGACTTTTTCGGGTCTGGCAGAATCAAGTTGACCGAGTTGCGGTTGAAGTCTTCAAAACTCTGCTCCAGGCTTTGCCCAGGCTTCTGGAACGCAGTGAACAATTGCTCATGGGATCTGAAAAAGCCCAGCCTCGCCTCATAAGAGTCCAACTGCGCGCCCACCTTCGACAACGCATCGGCCGGTGGCAACTTGTAGACTTCGGAACGGTTCAATGCATCCAGTTCATTGATCGCCGCCGGGCGCAAAACACTGCTGACCTCATATGTCCGCGGCGCCAGGAAGGCATAGCCGACGCCGAGCACGCCCGCCAGAATCGTACACCCCACTACCAGTTTTTTTTGCTGCCAAATCGAGTGGAACAGTTCAAGCAGGTCAATTTCGTCTGAAGAGCTAGAAACAGTATGCGGGGAAGTTCGATTCAAAATGAAAGCACCTTAAAAATGATACTAAACGGCCATCACCGTCAAAAACCTGAATACCCCAGTAAAGAATCAGGGACAACGCCCTGAAGCCCACAGAGCAGGCTAACCAATCGCTATCTGACCACTCAGTCAGACGAAAAATCCCACGCTATTAAAGTTTGTTTCCCTTCATTCAAGCAATCATTGCCACTGGCGTTCATCAAGTAGGAATATTCTTGTCACAAGAGTAGTCAAAAGTTTGTTAAATAGCTGCTCTCACTCGAAAAAATCGCGATAAAAGCCTGATAACACGAAGCTTCCTACGGATAAACCTGTATATACCCGGCTTTTTCTGACCGTTCGGTCGCGCTATTCAGTGCTATGCGCCTCAACAAAAAGGAATTTGTATGACATCCATTTCCGACTCGGACTACCAAGCCCTGCAGGGCACATGGCAGCAGATCTCGCTCGAAGACAGCGGCGTGCTCAACCCGCCCGACGCCCACAGCGCCCCCGGTGCAATCACCACCATTACCGACGATCACTTTGAAGTGCTCACCGTTGATGGCGAACGACTACTGGCCGGCCGATTCTTCCTGGACAGCACCACCCATCCCAAAAGCATCACCTGGATCGATGCCATGGGGGATGACGCGGGCAAGCTGCTGCCGGCCAGCTACCGCCTGGAAGGAGACGAGTTCGTATTCATCGCGGCGGATGAAGGCATGCCGCGACCGTGTGTATTCAGCACCGGCCCCGGGCAGACAATGCGTACATTCGTGCGTCGATCCTGAGCCCCGCGCCCATCTGAACTTGCGACGGGATTTTCACAAGGCATTCACCTTCCGGTCTATAGGGTGAAGCCTACCTACTCCAGTGAATCCCTTAGCCCGCCTCCCCCGGCGGGCTTTTTTTTACGCGCAAAACAGCTCAGGGCAGGCGCTTGGTCGCCGTCAGGGTAAAACACAGCGGCAACTGGGCCGCCTGATCCTCGTATTGGTCGTAGAGTTCTTCGCGATTTGAATGCGGGTATTCTTGCAGATGAGCGATCTGCAACCGCGCCGCAATCGCTGCGCTGACCACACTGCCCAGCGTGTGTACAAACCAGTAGGACGTCGGCCCCGCGACCGCGCTCTGCCCTTCATAGACGATCGACTCTTGCAGCACAAAAGGCTCACGCTGGAAGTACGAACTGGCAGGCAGCAGCGGATTGGCTGCCAGCGGGTCGAACACTTCCAGGAACGGGTGGGTTTCGTACATCACCAGAGTGCCGCCGGGCTTCAGCGTTGTGGCGACCTGGCGCATGAACCGCGCCACATCAGGCATCCAGCCCAATACGCCGATGGTCACCAGGGCGATATCGAAGCGTGCGTGCAAACGCTCGGGCAAATGGTGGATCTCGGTTTCGATGAATTCCGGGCTGTAGGGTGAGAGCGCCGCCAGCTCCCGAGCCTGATCGAGAAAGGCACGGGATTGGTCCACGCCGACGACCGTGCGTGCGCCCAGGCCGAATAACGACAAGCTTTCGCGGCCGTTGTTGCAACACAGCTGCACCACGTCTTTGCCGGCAACACCGACATCTTGCAACAAGGCGGTGAGAGTCGGGTCCAGGCACGAAAAATCCGGTTCGGCGACCGAGGCCAGCAGCGTCCTCCAGGTATCCGTGTCTTTGTGCAGCCGGGCGGATTCGTCCCAGGCGTCCTTGTTACTGGCAATCGCCTGTTGGGCTGAGGGCATGTCCATTGCGTCTCCAGAAAGTCGGTTACAGCGAGCTACGGAAAATAAGCCAATTGCCCGTCAGATGAAACCCTCGCCTGTGGCCGAACTTATCTCTCGGCCCAGGTCACCAAACCGCCGACCTCGGTCATCTTCGTACCCTCACAGGCACAGACGACGGGTCAGGTCATTCAGCAACCATCGGCCTGCTTTACCTAAAGAGCGATTTTGCATGTGCGCGGCATAGATCGTAAGTGTGTCTGGTGTGCGTTGAAGTTCGGCGGTTAACTCAAGCGGCCGGAGGCGCCCTGAAGCCAGATGATCCGCAATCAGATGCTCGGGCATTCGGCACCAACCGAACCCGGCGAGTAAGAAATCCAGGCGCCGTGCCAAATCGACAAACCGCCACTGGTGACTGCCCGTCACCCCATAGCTAGGGCCGTCGGGAGAAACCGGATCGGAAAGCACCAGTTGCACATAGGGCTTGAGGTCTGCCCGTGTTGCCCGGCGGCCTAACATGGCCAAGGGATGCCCGCTGGCGACGACTGGCCTCAAGTCGACGCTGAGCAGCGCCAGCGCGGTGATATCGTCGGGCACCGTCGGGATCAATGTGCAAAGCGCCAGTGCCGCATCGCCGTTGCGCAATCGGCGCTCAGCGCCGCCTAAGCCTTCTGTAGAGAAACTCACGGCCAGATGCGGAAAAGCCTCACGGAGCGCGCCAAGGCTTTCGATGAGCGGGGCGCTGGGGACTAAAGGGTCTATGGCGAGCGCCAACTCCGGCTCAACCCCTGCTGCAGTACTTGCAGCCATTGCTTCAAATTGGGCAGCGCTCGCCAGCACGGCGCGCGCTTGAACCACCAGCACTCTACCGACCTCAGTGAGCCTTGGACGATGACCGCTGCGATCAAACAGCCTCACACCTTGAACTGACTCAAGCGTGGCAATCGATTGGCTAATGGCAGATTGAGCGCGCCGCAGGTGACGTCCCGTGGCCGAAAAACTGCCTGTATCGGCAATGGTTACAAGGATCCGCAATTGATCCAGGCTGAGATTTCCGATCATGCTCCATCACTTAAACAGATGGACTCAATCATATTTACATCACTCCTGCTTATAGATCGCATTGGGTAGAGTGTGTCGCACATCGCCTACCGCGACAACGCAAAACATACCGCCCCCTCACCGCGCAGGAGTTACTTTCATGTCCAGGCTTCTCACCATTGAAACCAGCCCACGTGGGGATGCTTCGATTTCCCGACAGCTCACTCGCCGCTTCGTGGCCGCATGGGAAGCTGCGCACCCTCGGGGCGCCATCAAAATACGGGATCTAACGGACACCCCGCTGACCTTCGTGACAGCCCCCTGGTTACAGGCTTACTTCACCCCCGCCCCCCAACATTCGCCTGAAATGAAAGCGGTGTTGCAACTATCCGATGAACTTGCGGCCGAGTTGCTGGAAACCGATCACTTGGTTATTTCAACACCCGTCTACAACTATAACGTCCCTGCGGCACTCAAGGCCTGGGTCGATCATGTGGTGCGTAAAGGCCTGACCCTGGGCGTTGATGGCAAAGGACTGGTGACCGGTAAAAAAGCAACAGTGCTGCTCGCCTCGGGAGGTGTATATACCGACGACTCGCCGATTAAAGACCGTGACATTGCGACTCACTATTTGAAACTGATCCTGAACGTCCTGGGTATCACTGACGTAACCTTTATCGCGGCCGGCGGCGCTAAAACCGTAGATCTCGGAGAACTCAGCATGCACGACTTTCTAGAGACATTTGATCATCAAATTCAAAAGTCGCTGGTTTAGCCAGCCATACGACTCTGCTCTATCGACTACGCGTGGTTAAACGGGGATTCACTTATGCGGCAGCAATTGAGCGATCCGCATTTCGTCCAGCCAACAAGTTGCGGTTCCGACTGGAGCTTTTATCCGACCGATAATTACTGATCTCCCTCAACTTAGGCGTGGCAACCGACCAGGCTCACCGTCAAGGGCAGCGATAAACGTTTCCTGAAAGGGTTACGTTGGTTTGCTCCAATCGCTTGTCCGAACCGGTTTGGCCCGCTCGCTCAGTGAGCAGATAAACCCGATTGCCCCCCATCGCTGCGGCTTTATTTTTCAGATCGTTACGGGCTCCGGTCTCCAGGTTCGCGTTCCCAGTGATGCTGCCAAACAGAAAGTCGCCCTGACTACCCGTAACATCTCCCAAGAACTGGCACTCGGCGCCAGGTTCGTTATGAGTGACGCGCACGGTGTTGGCGGCGGGCCCCACTATCGCCGTCGGTGCGCAACCGATCAGTCCAAGCAACACAGTGGACAAACTGACACTAATGAGGATACGAGGGAGATGCATGGACATGGTTCCTGTCTTACCAAAATGACATTGCCCTTTTGGATAACCTGCCAGGGCTTTAAGCCTGTGCAGTATCAAGTTTTGCTGGAACAGGAACTGTATTAATAAGTAATTTTTGCGTGTGAATCTGTAAACAATCGCTGTACGAACGGAGCCCCAGCCCTACCCTCACGGCGCCCTCCCCCTCAAATACGCGAAGCGCACGGATATCTGCTTGGACGGTGCGTGAAACGCCGTTGGTTTTTCCCGCCACCGACGCACTCGCAGAGCGTGAAGCAGACGACCGAGCTGCACTACAGGGGACTCCAACACCGAAAGCATTGAACATCCGTCGTCGACCGCCATACAACTGTCGTCACACCTATGCGACAATATGCAGTATGTCTGGCATGAACCCCGCCTTCATTTCCCAGCAGCTCGGCCATCGTGCGCAGATGCTGCTCTCGACTTATGCGCGTTGGATCAACCCAAGCTCGGACTGGAGCGAATCGGAAGAGCTCCAGATTGGTCCCAAATTGGTCCCAGCTCAAATAAGCGCACCCTAAGCTATTGATAGGTAAAGTAATTGATCTCCACAGCTAACATCACCATGCAGTTCGGCGCCAAGCCGCTCTTCGAGAATGTCTCGGTCAAATTCGGCGCCGGTAACCGTTATGGTTTGATCGGTGCCAACGGTTGCGGCAAGTCGACCTTCATGAAAATCCTCGGTGGCGACCTGGATCCGTCCGGTGGCCAGGTCATGCTGGAACCGAACGTGCGCCTGGGTAAACTGCGCCAGGACCAGTTCGCCTACGAAGAATTCACCGTGCTCGACACCGTGATCATGGGTCACGAAGAACTGTGGAAGGTCAAGGCCGAGCGCGATCGCATCTACTCGCTGCCGGAAATGAGCGAAGACGACGGCATGGCCGTGGCCGAGCTGGAAACCGAGTTCGCCGAGATGGACGGCTACACCGCCGAATCCCGCGCCGGTGAACTGCTGCTGGGCCTGGGTATTCCCCTGGAACAGCACTTCGGCCCGATGAGCGAAGTGTCCCCCGGCTGGAAACTGCGCGTATTGCTGGCCCAGGCGCTGTTCTCCGACCCTGAAGTGCTGTTGCTCGACGAACCGACCAACCACTTGGACATCAACACCATCCGCTGGCTGGAAAACATCCTGACCCAGCGCTCCAGCCTGATGATCATCATCTCTCACGACCGTCACTTCCTGAACAGCGTATGTACCCACATGGCTGACCTGGACTACGGCGAGTTGCGCCTGTTCCCGGGCAACTACGACGAGTACATGACCGTGGCGACCCAGTCCCGCGAGCAACTGCTGTCGGACAACGCCAAGAAAAAAGCGCAGATCTCCGAACTGCAATCCTTCGTCAGCCGCTTCTCGGCCAACGCCTCGAAAGCCAAGCAGGCCACTTCCCGTGCCAAGGCGATCGACAAGATCCAGCTGGCCGAGGTCAAGCCTTCGAGCCGTGTGAGCCCGTTCATCCGTTTCGAACAAACCAAAAAGCTGCACCGCCAGGCGGTCATCGTCGATCGCATGGCCAAAGGCTTCGACGGCAAGCCGCTGTTCAAGGACTTCAGCTTTCAGGTTGAAGCCGGCGAGCGCGTGGCGATCATCGGCCCGAACGGTATCGGCAAGACCACCCTGCTGCGTACCCTGGTCAACGAACTGACGCCGGATGCCGGCAGCATCAAGTGGACCGACGCCGCCGAACTGGGCTACTACGCCCAGGACCACGCCCACGACTTCGAAGACGACATGAGCCTGTTCGACTGGATGGGCCAGTGGACACAGGGCGAGCAAGTGATCCGCGGCACCCTGGGGCGCATGCTGTTTTCCAACGACGAGATCCTCAAGTCGGTCAAGGTCATCTCCGGTGGCGAACAAGGTCGCATGCTGTTCGGCAAGCTGATCCTGCAAAAGCCGAACGTGCTGATCATGGACGAACCGACCAACCACTTGGACATGGAATCCATCGAAGCGCTGAACCTGGCACTGGAAAACTACCCGGGCACGCTGATCTTCGTCAGCCACGACCGTGAGTTCGTATCGTCCCTGGCCACCCGCATCATCGAGTTGAGCGCCAACGGCGTGATCGACTTCAGCGGCACCTATGACGACTACCTGCGCAGCCAAGGCGTGGTCTTCTAAGCACCGCGAGCAGCTGTTAGCGACAAGAAAAAGCCCCGTCCACTGCGACGGGGCTTTTTTGTATCTGTCGGCCAGCCGGGTTGATAGTTAGGGTGCTTTCTTTTCCCCCGAGCCCTTGCGATGATGCCCTCACCGCCCGCCCGCGAACGAGTGCTCATGTCTGCCGCCGCCCCGAGTTCACTGTCGATCACCCTGCAGATCGTCTCCATCGTCTTCTACACCTTTATTGCCTTTATCTGCATCGGCCTGCCGATCGCGGTGATCCCAGGCTACGTACACGAGCAACTGGGTTTCAGCGCGGTGGTGGCCGGGCTGACCATCGGTTCGCAATACCTCGCCACCCTGCTCAGCCGCCCCATGGCCGGGCGCATGTCCGATAACGTGGGCACCAAACGTGCAATCGTGCTCGGCCTGGGCGGCATCCTGGCCAGCGGCGGGCTGACGCTGCTGGCAACACTGCTGCAAAGCCTGCCGCTGTTGAGCCTGGGCATCCTGATCGTCGCTCGTTTGTTGCTCGGCGTGGCCCAGGGCCTGATTGGCGTGGGCACCATCAGTTGGTGCATGGGCCAGGTCGGCGCCGAGCATACGGGGCGCTCGATTTCCTGGAACGGCATTGCGTCCTACGGCGCCATCGCGATTGGCGCGCCGCTGGGCGTGGTAATGGTCGCCGAATACGGCTACAACAGCCTTGGCATCGCCCTGTCGGTGCTGGCGGCGCTCGGCCTGGTGCTGATCCGCAATAAACCGTCCGTGCCGGTGGTCCGCGGCGAGCGCCTGCCGTTCTGGGCGGTGTTCGGGCGTATCGCCCCGTTTGGCGCCAGCCTGTGCCTGGCGTCCATCGGCTACGGCACCCTGACCACCTTTATCACCCTGTACTACCTCAATCGCGGCTGGGCAGGCGCGGCCTATTGCTTGACGGTATTTGGCGTGTGTTTCATCGTTTCGCGCCTGGTGTTTATCTCGGCCATCAGCCGCTTTGGCGGCTTCCGCGCAGCGATTGGGTGCATGATCATCGAGACCCTGGGCCTGACGCTGTTGTGGCTCGCGCCGTCTACCGGCGTGGCATTGATCGGTGCAGGGCTGACCGGCTTCGGTTTGTCGCTGGTGTACCCGGCGCTGGGCGTGGAAGCGATCAAGCAGGTGCCCAACAGCAGCCGTGGCGCGGGGCTGAGTGCCTACGCCGTGTTTTTCGACCTGGCCCTGGCGATTGCCGGGCCCTTGATGGGGGCGGTGGCGTTGAACCTCGGCTACGGCTGGATCTTCTTCTGCGCCGCACTGCTGTCACTCAGCGCCTTGGGCGTGACTTTGCTGCTCAAACGTCGCGCTTACTGATCCGCCGTCTGCAGGCCGGCACGGGTGGATCGCCCGAGGGTGTGAGCGAAAAAGCGCCCGGCTTCGGAGGTCAGATCGCGGTGAATGCCTTCGCGGTCGACGCCATCGGCATCGGTGCAGATCGCCGGCATCAGCGCCAGTTGATCGCTGTCGCAGGGCGCCATGAACACGAAATGCCCGGCCCCGGCCAGCAATTTGAAGTCCGGCGGTTCGGGCAGCTTGCGCGCCAGGGCGGCGGCGTTCTTGTCCACCGCCACCAGCTTGTCGCCATCACCGCTATAGAGCAGCACCGGCACGTGGACGTCGGCCAGGGTGTGGCGCCCGAACATCAAGCTCAACGGCGCCATCAACATCAACGCGTGAATACGTGGGTCGGCTTGTGGCTGCAGGTCATCACGGTCCACCACCAGCTCGCCTTTGGTGGTGCAGGCGTCGCGGTCTTCCGGACGCTCCTGGCAATAGCGGCGCAGGCGGTCGAAATCGGGCTTGGCGCCCGCCAGGATCAACGCGGTTTCGCCACCGGCCGAGTAGCCGATGACACCCACTTGGTCGACGTTGACGAACGGTGACAGCATCGGGTCGCCCAGGGTCGCGGTGATCGCTTCGGAAATCTGGATCGGCCGCCCATACAGGTTGCTCAACGTGCCCAGGCGGCTGTGATCCTTGTAGTTGTCGCCGGGGTGCAGCACCGCCACGACTACAAAGCCCTTGCGCGCCAGGGAGGTCGCCAGGTCATGCAGGGCCAGCGGCGTCCCTGTGTTGCCGTGGGACAGCATCAGCATCGGGAAACGGCCGATAGCGATCTTCGAATCTTCCGTGGCGGCCACGTGATACCCACCCACCCGGGTGGTGTGCTCAACGTCGGTGGACGGATAGAACGCGATGGCATTCATCGGCTGCAGATCCAGCGGGTCGAGAAAACTCATGCGGTGGAAGCCCACACTCCAATGCGGGTGCGGCGCAGGCGCGGCGTGCACTGAAACCAGGCCGCCAAGCAGGGAAAGAACCAAAACAGCACAAAGACGCATCATGAGGATGTCCACCTTTGCTGCGCGATAACCGGCATGTCTATTCAAGATGTCCATGGTTCAAGGTACTCGCACCGAGTGATAAACCCATGCGTGCATAACCTGGGCCAAAGTAAAGACAGCGGGCCAACGAAAAAACTCCGTACTCCGGTCGCGTTCAGGCGAGCAGAATACAGAGTTTAGGCGCCCGGCTTCAGATTGAAACCGAGCAACAGCGAAATTTACACAAGTCTTACGCGGCGGCGAACAATTGTTCGTTGATGACAACGTTCGCGTCGCTCAGGGACTTGCTGCGGAACTCATCGCCATACGCCAGGCCCTGGGCGCGGACGAATTCGATGTCGGTGATGCCGAGGAAGCCCAGCATGACTTTCAAGTATTCCTCGTGGGCCACGCCGGTTGCCTGGCCAACATGCAGGCCGCCGGACGTGGAGACGATGATGACTTTCTTGTTGCCGCACAGGCCTTCCGGGCCGGCTTCGGTGTAGCGGAAGGTCTGGCCGGCCACTGCAATGCGGTCGATCCAGGCCTTGAGCTGGGACGGGATGGTGAAGTTGTACATCGGTGCGCCCAGCACCACGGCGTCGGCGGCGAGGAATTCAGCCAGGGTCGACGCGCTGAGGTCGGCTTCGTGCTGCTGCGCGGCGTCGCGCAGTTCGGCCGGCGTGCCCAGCGCAGCCAGGGTGGCGCCGGAGAAGTGGTTGATGCCTTCGCTGGCCAGGTCACGGTAAGTCACTTCCACACCCGGCTCGGCCGCTTGCCAGGCCTTGACCACGCCGGCACTGAGCTGGCGCGAAGCCGAGTTGTCGCCGAGGATGCTGGAATCGATGTGCAACAGTTTCATGGGTAAGCTCCAAATAAGATCAGCGATGCGAATCAGATGGTGTTAAGCCTACGCATGAAACCAATAGCCGATAAGGTAGTTGAAATGCGATAGTTCGTCCTACTGACAGGACAATAGGCTGAGCATGCAAGACCTCAATGACCTCTACTATTTTGCCAAAGTCGTGGAAGCCGGCGGCTTCGCGGCGGCCGGGCGCCTGCTGGGGATTCCCAAGTCACGCCTGTCGCGGCGGATCGCCGAGCTGGAAGAACGCCTTGGCGCGCGTCTGCTGCAGCGCACCACCCGGCAACTGACCCTGACCGCCGTCGGCGAGCGTTACCTGCGCCATTGCCAGGCGATGCTGCTGGAAGCGGAAATGGCCGACGAGGCCGTGGCCAGCATGTCCAGCGAACCCCGCGGGCGGCTGCGGGTCAGTTGCCCGGTGGGCATGGCCCAGCACATCCTGCCGGAGCTGGTCGCCGGGTTTCTCGCCGCCCACCCCCAGGTGCAGTTGGAAATGACCCCGGTCAACCGCCGCGTCGACCTGGTGGCCGAAGGCATTGACGTGGCGTTGCGGGTGCGCGAGCTCGGCGATGAAGACCCGCTGCTGGTCACCAAGCGCCTGCGCCAGGCCCAGACGCTGCTGGTCGCCAGCCCGGACTTCATGCGCGGCCGACAGGTCGACAACCTCGACGACCTCAAGCAATTGCCGGTGCTCGGCGCCCTGGAAGCCGACCGCATGGTCCACCTGCGCCTGCTCGACCCCCAAGGCAACGCCGAAGACCTGGTGATGGAAGCCCGCCTGGGCATCGATGATTTCATTGTGCGCAAAGCCAGCGCACTCAAGGGCCTGGGCTTCACCGTGCTGCCGATGATGTATTGCGAAGAAGAACTGGCCAGCGGCCAACTGGTGCAACTGCTGCCGCAATGGTCGCTGCCGGGCGGCTGGTTGCAGGCCGTGTACCCGCATCGCCGTGGCGTGCTGCCGGCGATTCGCGCGTGGATCGATTACCTGGAAGAAGGCTTTAAAAGCTGTGGAGACCGCCTGTTATGAGCATGACCGAAGAACAAGTCGCGCACTTCTGCCTGAGCCTGCCCGGCGCGCGGGAAGACTATAAATGGGGTGGCGTGCGAGTGTTTTCGATTGCCGGCAACAAGATGTTCGCCTTGCAGAACCTGCGGGGTGACTCGTTGGCGTTCAAGGTCGACAAGGAACTGTTCCTCGGCCATGTGGACCGCCCGGGCATCCACCCGGCGCCGTACCTGGCGCGCGCGCAGTGGATCATCATGAACACGCCCTACCCGCTGGGCACCGAGGAGTTGCGTGGCCTGTTGCAGCGCTCTCACCAGTTGGTGGTGAGCAAGTTGCCCAAGCGCACGCAGGTCGGGTTGTTGCTAGAGGACTGACCCCAGCGTGCCGCTGAGGAACAACTGGTCAAGCCAGAACACCTGATGCAACAGCACGATTGCCCAGAACAGCACCTGATACGAGACCTTGCGCGTCTTGTGCCGGAACACCTGCTGGGCAATCAGCGCCCCCGGCCATCCGCCCGCCAGCTCGACGGCGTGCAGGATGTTTTCGGGAATGCGCCGAGCGTCGGTGCGCGCCTTGTGCTTGTCGCTCCAGTACAGCAAAAACGCGATCACGCTGACCACGCCATAGGCCGCCAGCGGCAGCACGGTCTCGCCGCGATGCCACACCAATACCGAGCCCAATAATGGCGCCGCGCACAACAGCGCAAAGATCAGCGCCTTCAGGCGTGGGTGCTGAATCATCATGCCTTGGCCGCGGACCAATCGATCCAGCCAAACTGCCAGGTCGCCAGGATCAGCAAGCCGAATGCAATCCGATACCAGGCAAATGCCGCATAGCTATGGCTGGCGATGAACTTGAGCAGGCCCTTGACCGCAATCATCGCGAAGATGAACGAGGTGACAAACCCGATGGCGAACACCGGCAGGTCAGCCGGCTGGAACAGGTCACGGTACTTGTAGCCCGAATACACCGCCGCACCGACCATGGTCGGCATGGCCAGAAAGAACGAAAACTCGGTGGCGGTCTTGCGCGACAGGCCGAACAGCAGGCCGCCGATAATGGTCGAGCCAGAGCGCGAGGTGCCCGGGATCATCGCCAGGCACTGGGCAAAACCGACCTTGAGCGCATCCTTCCAGCTGATCTCATCGACGCTCTCGGCATGCACTTCATGCTCGCGCCGCTCGGCCCACAACATCACGATGCCGCCCACCACCAACGCCGTGGCGACGGTGATCGGGTTGAACAGGTAATGGTGAATCAGATCAGCGAAAATCACCCCCAGCACCACGGCCGGCAGGAACGCGATCAGCAGGTTGACGGTAAAGCGCTGTGCATTGCGCTGGGTCGGCAAACCGGTCACCACGTCGAGGATCTTGCGGCGAAACTCCCAGACCACCGCCAGAATCGCGCCGAGCTGAATGATGATGTTGAACGCCATGGCGCGTTCGCCGCCAAAGTCGAGCAAGTCGGCGACGATAATCTGGTGGCCGGTACTGGAGATCGGCAAAAACTCCGTCAGCCCTTCTACCACGCCGAGTATCAACGCCTGTGCGGCGGTCCACAAATCCATACTTCCCCCAAAGGTCTTGCGCTAAGACAAGCCTCGTTAGTCTTTTTAATGGTTCACTGACGTTGAGCGCACTAAAGGCCCGGTGTTGATATTCAACGCCGGTCTGCAAAAATTCCGTGAAAAATCAGGCAGTACTCAGGTTTTTCGATTTCGGGCCGAAAGCCTATCAGACAAGGCGTAAAAGTCGATGCAACGCCGAGAATTATAAAAAGCACGGAGTGACAGGACGATGAACAGTTTACGCAATATGTCGATCAGCCGCCGTCTCTGGTTGATCCTGGTAGTCGCCGTGTTGATGCTGTTGGCCCTGGGTTTGCTGATGCTCAAACAGATCCATGACGACCTCTATCAAGCCAAAAGCCTGCAGACCCGACACGTCGTACAGACCGCCAGTGGAATCCTGACGTTTTATCACGGCCTCGAAACCAGCGGCGTCATGCCCCGTGAAGCGGCACAGAAACAAGCCCTGAGCGCGGTGCGCGGCCTGCGCTATAACAAAGACGAATATTTCTGGATCAACGACCTGACGCCGGTGATGATCATGCACCCGGCCAACCCCAAGCTCGATGGCCAGAACCTCTCGTCGATTCGCGACCCGGACGGCTTTGCAATATTCAACGAGTTCGTGAGCCTGGCCAAGGCCAAGGGTGCCGGTATCGTCAATTACCGCTGGCCGAAGCCGGGTGCCGATACGCCGATAGAAAAAACCTCGTATATCCAGTTGTTCGAACCGTGGGGCTGGATCATCGGCTCCGGCGTGTATGTGGATGACGTGCAAGCCGAATTCAACGCGCAAGTGTGGAAAGCCTCGGGTGTCGGCCTGGGCATCGCCGTGGTCATGGCCCTCCTGGTCTCGTTGATTGTGCGCAGCATCGTGCGCCCGCTGCAGGCCGCCGTGAATGCCATGGCCAATATCGCCAGCGGCGAGAGCGACCTGACGCGCAGCCTCGACACCCATGGCCGTGACGAAGTCACCCAACTGTCCCAGCACTTCAACAGCTTCACCGCCAAGCTGCGCCACGTCGTCGGCCAGTTGCAGATGTGCGCGAATGCGCTGGGCCAGTCCTCCACTGAGCTGGGCAACAACGCCAGCCAGGCCCACGACCGCAGCCAGCAACAGTCGCAACAGATGGAACTGGTGGCCACCGCGGTCAATGAAGTCACCTACGGCGTGCAGGACGTGGCCAAGAATGCCGAGCACGCCGCCAGCGAAATGCGCGATGCCCAGGCCCAGGCCGAGCAAGGTCAAGTGAACATCGACAGCAGCTTGCAGCAGATCGACCAACTGTCCACCACCATCAGCCAGGCCGTGGAAGTGATTCGCACCCTGTCGAGCGAAAGCACGCAGATCGGTGGCGTGCTCGAAGTGATCCGCTCCATCGCTGACCAGACCAACCTCCTCGCCCTCAACGCCGCCATCGAAGCCGCGCGCGCCGGTGAGCAAGGCCGCGGGTTTGCGGTGGTGGCGGACGAAGTGCGGCTGCTGGCCCAACGCACGCAGAAATCCACTGCTGAAATCCAGGTCATGATCGAGCGTCTGCAAGGTCACTCGGAAGCGGCGGTCAAGGTCATCAGCGACAGCCACAGCGCGTCGCAACTGACCATCGAACAGGCCGGCCAGGCCGGGGCCAGCCTCACCGCCATCGGCCAGGCCCTGCGCAACCTCAATGGCCTGAATGCCTCGATCGCCAGCGCCACCCTGCAACAGGCCCACGTGGTCGAGGACATCAACCAGAACGTGACCCAGGCCGCCGGGTTGTCCCACAACACGGCAGTGGCGGCCGAACAGTCCAGCGTGGCCAGCGCACACTTGCGCGGGTTGAGCGAGCAGCTCGACGGCCTGCTGCGTCAATTCAAAGTCTGACGCCACTCAAACTGTGGGAGGGGGCTTGCTCCCTCCCACATTTGCCTTCCTGTGTTTTGAAGATTGGTTACAATCCCCGCCCTTTCCCTCTCTCCCAAGGAACCACCATGTCCGGGCTTGAACTGTTCGCCGCCGCGCTGGGGGTGATCGCTGTCTGGCTGACGGTCAAACAAAACCCCTGGTGCTGGCCCATCGGCCTGGTGATGGTGCTGCTCTACACCTGGGTGTTCTACGACGTGAAACTCTATTCCGACATGCTGTTGCAGGTGGTCTACGCCGCCCTGCAAGTCTACGGCTGGTGGCAGTGGACCCGACGCGCCGGGGACATCAAGCCAGGTCGCCAAGTCACCAGCCTGGGCTGGTCCGCGATCCTTACCAGCCTGGCTATCGGCGCGGTCGGCAGCCTGTTGCTCGGCGCCGCCATGGCTCACTGGACCGACGCCGCCCAACCCTGGCTCGACGCCGCCCTCACCGGTTTCAGCCTGGTGGCGCAGATGTGGATGGCGCAAAAGCGCGTGCAGTGCTGGCCATTGTGGATTGCCGTGGATGTGATTTTCGTCGGGCTGTTCCTCTATAAAGGCCTCTACCTCACCGCCGCGCTCTATGCGCTGTTCACCGCGATCGCCGTGCAAGGCTGGCGCGAATGGCGCGCCGACCCGGCGTTGCGCGCATGAAGGTGGTGGTCCTGGCCGGCCCCGAATCCAGCGGTAAAAGCTGGTTGGCCGCGCAGTTGCAAACGCAGTTCGGCGGACTGATGGTGGGCGAGTACGTGCGGCACTTCATCGACCACCATCAGCGCGACACCACGCTGGCCGACATCCCGGCCATCGCCCGCGGACAACTGGCCTGGGAAGATACCGCCCGCGCCGAGCGCCCTGCGCTGCTGATCCTCGACACGCACCTGCTGACCAACAGGCTCTGGAGCCAGACCCTGTTCGGCGACTATCCGACATGGCTTGACGACGAACTGCTGGCCCGCCACTACGACCTGCACCTGCTGCTGTCCCCCGACGACGTGGAATGGACCGCCGACGGCCAGCGTTGCCAGCCGGAACTGGCCGACCGCCAGGCGTTTTTCCAGCACAGCCTGGATTGGATGCAGCAGCATCGCCAGGCCCTGGTGGTGATCAGGGGAAATTGGGAAGAACGCCGCGCCAAAGCCTTCGCGGCCGTCAAACAGATACTGTAGGAGCGAGCTTGCTCGCGAAAAACGCAAGAACACCGCGTTAATCCAGAATGCCCGCGTTATCGTTGACGCTCTTCGCGAGCAAGCTCGCTCCTACAGTGAGTTGCAGCGCTTAGTAGCCCAGGGACAGGCCGGTATTGCGACGCGGGTCGTTGGCCCCATAGAAACGGTTGTTGCCGACCGGCTTGCCGTCCAGGGATGGCGCGCCCACCAGGATCGCCGCCAAGTGGTTGGCATCCTGTGGCCCGGCAAACTTGTGGCCCCAGCTCTCAAGGATCTTCTGCGTATCCGGGCTGACCGCGAAGGTCTCGAGGTTGGTGGTGTCCGGCATCCACTGCTGGTGGAAACGCGGCGCGTCGACGGCCTCCTGGATGTTCATCTTGTAATCGATGACGTTGAGAATCGTCAGCAAGGTCGCGGTAATGATGCGACTGCCGCCCGGCGTACCGACCACCATCACCGCCTTGCCATCCTTGGTCACGATGGTCGGGCTCATCGACGACAGCGGCGCCTTGCCTGGTGCGATGGCGTTGGCTTCACCCTGGACCAGGCCGTACATGTTCGGCACGCCGACCTTGACGGTGAAATCGTCCATTTCATCGTTGAGGATCACCCCGGTCTTGCTCGCCATCACGCCGGCACCGAACCAGTCATTGAGGGTGTAGGTCACCGAGACCGCGTTGCCCCACTTGTCGACGATGGAATAGTGGGTGGTGTTGTTGCCTTCATGGGGCGCTACGCCCGGTTTGATCGCCTGGGAGTCGCCGGCCTTGTTCGGTTCGATGGCGTCACGCAGTTTCGTCGCGTAGTTTTTGTCCAGCAGGTGTTCGATCGGGTTCTTTACGAAGTCCGGATCGCCGAGGTAGCTGTTGCGGTCCACATACGCGTGGCGCATGGCTTCGATCTGGTAATGCAGGCCCTGGGCCGAGTGGTAGCCCAGGTCGGCCATCGGGTAGCCTTCAAGGATGTTCATGATCTGGCAGATCACCACGCCACCGGAGCTCGGCGGTGGTGCCGAGACCACGTGGTAGCCCCGGTAGTCGCATTCGATGGGCGCCAGTTCACGGGTCTTGTATTTGTCGAGGTCGGCCTGGGTGATGATGCCTTTGCCGGCCTGGCTGGAATCCACCAGCGCCTTGGCGACCCAGCCTTTATAGAAACCGTCGCTGCCCTTGGCGGAGATTTCCTTGAGGGTCTTGGCCAGGTCTTTCTGCACCAGCTTCTGGCCGACCTGCAACGGCTGGCCGTTGTGCAGGAAGATTGCGCGCAGGTCCTTGTCTTTTTCGAACTCGCCGGTGGCGGTGTGCAGCAGGTCGATATCACCCTGCTCCAGCGCGAAGCCGTTTTCCGCCAGCTTGATCGCCGGGGCAATCACCTGGGCGCGCTTGAGGGTGCCGTATTTGCTCAGGGCCAGCTCCATGCCGGACACGGTGCCGGGGACGCCGACGGCCAGGTGGCCCTTGGCGCTCAGGCCTTCGACGACGTTGCCGGCCTTGTCCAGGTACATGTCGGCGGTGGCGGCCAGCGGGGCTTTTTCGCGGAAGTCGAGGAAGGTCTTGCGCCCGTCGGCCAGTTGCACGGTCATGAAGCCGCCGCCGCCCAGGTTACCCGCCGCCGGGTACACCACTGCCAACGCGTAGCCCACGGCCACGGCGGCATCCACCGCGTTGCCGCCGGCCTTGAGTACATCCACACCGACATGCGTGGCCAGATGCTGGGCCGTTACCACCATGCCATTTTCACCGGCCACCGGGGCCTGGGAGGCGGCTTGCACACCGCTGACCGTCAATACCAGCGCAGTGGCAATCAAAGTACGGCTGAAGGGTTGGTATTTCATCCTTGGCTACTCGGGTTATTGAGATGCACCAAAATAGCCCGACTTGGATGCAATCCCCAGCGCAGTGGCGTTTTTATGACAGAACCTGTCGGTCACGGAACGATTCAGCGCTGGCCTCGACGGCCAATGGCGCTAGAATCGGCGCCATTCTTCACCTGACTCTCCGACACGAGCCTCCCCATGAGCTTTGATTTCGACACGATCCACCCCCGCCTCGGCACCGGCAGCACCAAGTGGAACCGTTACCCGCCCGACGTGTTGCCGATGTGGATCGCCGACATGGACATCGCCGCGCCACCCGCCGTGCTTCAAGCCCTGCACCAGCGCCTCGACCAGCAGATTCTCGGCTACAGCGTGGCCGGCCCGGACGTGCGCGCGGCCATCGTTGCCGACCTGTGGGCCAAATACGCCTGGCGCGTGCAGCCGGACGAATTGCTGTTTCTGCCTGGGGTAGAACCCGGTTTCAATATGGCGCTGCATGCCTTCGTGCAGCCCGGCCAAGCGGTGGTGCTGCAAACCCCCAACTATCGGCCGATTCGCCTGGCGCCCGGAAACTGGAACCTGCCGCGCATCGAAGTGCCGTTCAAGCTGGTCAACGCGCAGTACATCACACCGATGCCGCTGCTGCGCCAGGCGCTGACAGGGGCCGGCGCATTATTGCTGAGCAACCCGCACAACCCGGTGGGCAAAGTCTTCCCCCGCGAAGAACTGCTCGCAGTGGCCAATGCCTGCCTGGAACAGGGCGCGCTGATCATCAGCGATGAAATCCACGCCGAGCTGTGCTTCGACGGCCGTCGCCACATCCCCACCGCCAGCCTCAGCCCGGAAATCGCCCAGCGCACCATCACGCTGATGTCCGCGAGCAAGGCCTACAACGTGGCCGGCCTGAAGACCTGTTTTGCCGTAGTGCAAAACGCCGAGATGCGCGAGCGCTTCAACCAGGCGCGTTGCGGCATGGTCGACAGCGTCAGCCCCCTGGGCCTGGAAGCCACCCGTGCGGCCTACAGCCAATGCAGCGACTGGCTCGAGGCGTTGCTGCAGTACCTGCAGGCCAACCGCGACTACCTGCTCGACGCGGTAAAAACCCGCCTGCCCGGCGTGGTCATGCATGCGCCTCAAGGCACCTTTCTGGCGTGGCTGGATTGCAGCGCCCTGGGCCTGGACGACCCGCAACAGTTCTTCCTGGAACAGGCCAAGGTCGGTTTGAGCGCGGGGATCGAATTCGGCGATGACTGCCAGCAGTTCGTGCGCCTGAACTTCGGCTGCCCGCGGGCGTTGCTGGAAGAGGGTCTGCAGCGGATGGAACGCAGCTTGCTCACCCGTTAAAACTGACTGGCCCCTTCCCGGGGCCAGTCGTTCGATGGTGTTGGCCCACCCTTGGGCGTGCGTCAGGTTTGAGGATTACCAGTTTCAACCTTCACGCTGCTCACCTGCACAGTCCGGATGGATGAGCCCGCTTGGCGTGGCGCATTTATCACCATAGTCACACCGTCGTTGGTGATGAACACTGGTCGTGCCCGATCATCCTCCGTATCGCTGGAAAAGGCATTGTTGAAGACAAGTGCGCGGCTATTCCACGGCGTATCGCCGCTCGTATCAACGGATAAATCACCGGAGGGCGAAACACGCCAGCCAGAGAGTTGCGCAGCTGAATAGTCCAACCTGACGATACTGTTGCCCGGGTCCTCGATAATCACGTTCTCGACCGCTCTGTTCACGATATAGGTATTGTTGCCGCCCTCTCCCGTGATGCGGGCACCACCATTGATGACAATAACGTTCGCGCCGTTGCCGGTGAATAACACATCTTTTTGACCGTTGAGCGTGAACATATGGTTCTCATCATTACCCTGGATAAAACTTTGCCCTCGTTCAACCGTAGTCACATTGGAAAAAGACTGGAAATGCGCGATTTTCTTCACCCCTTCCGTATTCGATTCCTGGGTTTTTATCGAGATCGTATTCGTCTTGAAGTTAACGACGTGCCCCGCGTATCGGGCTACTTTGTCCGCTCCATCTTCTTTATAGGGGGTCGTTAGAGCGCCGGAAAATGACAGCGTATTACGTCCTCCGCCGCCATTGAGTGACGTCTGTCGAGGACTGAAACCATCCTTATCGGTTGTGGAGACTTGTTCAGCCTGTGCCAATGTCTGGCGCGCATCAGCGTTGAGCACTACTGTATCGTCTGCGTTCCCCCCGCTAACGCCTTTTTTGCCTGCGCCCAATAAAAAGTAGTTCGGTTTGGTTTCTATCCCTGTCACCCAATCATCCCCGTCGCCCATATCCCAAAGCGTGGCCTTGGTCTCCCCGGGCAGGCCTTCCACGGCGTTTATAGGCTTACCGTTCCATGATTTATGACCTGAAATATGATCATTACCCCCCGCGATTTCGACATGAGGTACCTGACCATTGACCGGGATCAAGTTCAACAGCCAGGTAATAGGTGAATACCAAAGTGAGGGCGTGAGCGGGACCTTACCCGGTACCAGTTTGGCCTCAACATCGGCAGAACCGTACACCACGCGTTCAAAATACTCTTTACCTGGACCGTCCAAAAACGCTTGATAACGAACCTTGCTCTGCTGTTCGTGCTCGTCGGCATATTTCTTTTCCAGATAGGGTTTTATGACATCGAATCCGGGTTCAAAGCCCAGAAACGACTTAACACCAATCGTGAATTTTTGCCCGTCGGTCAGCGGCGTATATTGATCAATTTCCTCTACAGTACGGACAGCGGAGTAAATCGATTGAGCAGCCATCAAGACCCCCGCAACGATGAGTCCGGCCGGTCCGGCAGCAGCGGCGCCCGCCATAAATGCAACGCCCAAGGTGATCGAAGTAACAGCCCCAGCGACTGAGAACGCACCGTTAACGTAGTGATCCTGAGCTTCTTTACCGGTACTGGCAGCCGCTTTATTGAACGAATCGACGGCATTGTAGATATCAAAAGGAACCGTGATGGTCGCAGCAACCCCACCGCCGACCCTCCCAACCATCTTTCCAATACTGGAGGATTTAAAGTTGACTATTGTCGGTGCCACACGACTGGCGGTCTTCTGCGCCACCTTATTGAGACCCGCCTCCACGCCCATCCCGACATATTCAGCCGCAACACTGCCCAGACCAACGGCCCCTTCCGTTGTATCGCCATTCTGAAGACTCTCTATAGAACTGCGCAGCGTTTGGAATGTGCCGAACGCCTGAAACCCCAGTCCCGCGGCGTTATTTTTTGCCCCCGACTTGCCGGGCGTTTCCGGGGAGAAAAAATCGCTGGGTATAGGCTTTTTACTTTGCTCAAGTTTCTTTATCTGGGCATGTTGTACAGATAAATCCCGCACTGAGTTTTGCAGCGATTCAAGTACAGGTCCGCTGTTTGCCGAACGGAACAGCGGCGCACTGTCGGTACTGCGGTGAGCGCCGATCTCAGCGATTACGTTTGTCACGCGATCGCCGACGTCACTCGAACTCCCTTTCAAATGAGCCTGAAATTTTTCAAGGTCGATCTGTACTTTGTTGATCAGTTGGTGACTATCCGCATCGCCGGGCAGCGGATTTTCAATAGGCTTGCCATCGATACTGGCGCCCATTTTATAAAGTTCGACACGACTTACGTTCAACTCACCAATGCGTACAGGGGGATGACTTACATCAAGTTTTTGCAGGCGCTCGACTTGCGCCGGGTCAATCGGTGCGGCGGGGGTGGACGGTGTAGAAGAAACGCTTTGTGGCGCGTCGCGTGGCGGGGAAAGCAGTTTGTCGAGCGAGGCCTGCGCCTGGCTGTCGAGTTTTCCGTCGTAGAGTCGCGCAGTAAAGCTTTGCTCCATAAAATCCAGGGGAGTTCTGCTCGCACGCGTACTGAGTTGATGGCCGCTTTCGCGAAAAGGCTCTTTGTTGTCTATTGTCGCGAGAAATTCATTGGGGTGGGCTCTGTAGTGGCTAAGCAACCCGAATTTTCCGGCAATGAGTGCAGCCTGCTTCTGGGCTATACCGTCCCCGCCATTGGCCTTTGCTTGATGACCCACTCTATCAGCGACAGTGTTGTTACTCGCGGAAGGCGATGCAAAAAAGTCATCACCAATGATCAACGTGGGTTCGCGACCTAAACGTATCTGTGTTTCTGCTTGATCGCCCGGCCTGGCAATGACCACGGATATATCCGTACCTATCAACTTCCAAGTATTCGGGTCGCTCTGGTCAATCGTCTGCAGGGCGGTACTGATACCGTCCGCCACTTGCTTTGACCTGCTCGGGTCACTGTTCGCATCAGTGGTGATATTAATTTTCGCATACGGGCGGTACTCAGTTTTAACCTGTTTTTTTGGTCCGAGCTTATCCTTAGCCAGCCCGATACGGTCGTTTTCCATACGCTCAAAAACGGAGGGAAATTTAACGGGCGCGGCGGCCTCATTAATTGCATTTATCAGTTTTTGCTCAAGCGCCTTCATCGCCGAGACCTGATAAGAGTTTGGATGATTTTCGATAAATTGCTGCACATGGCCCAAAACGGCTTTCGTCTGGTGATACTGGGACATCCCTTTGGAAACGTGCAGTTTTTCCAGCCCCGTTACGACCTGCTCATAGTCCACCTGTACTGCGGGTTCCGGAGTCGACGTCTGGCCCCGAAAATGTTCAGCCAACGGCAGGCGGGAAGTATCAATCACCTTAATTTTTTCAAGATCGCCCAAAGGGGCGTCGTACATAAACCTGACGTCGTTTTGGGCAGGAGAGACATCAGAAATATAATCGGGATCAAACACACTGATTTTGTATTTCGGAGAACTAAAGTAACCCCCCTCCTCCATGGGTTTAAAAGAGCCTTTAAGTTCAGACCCTGCAAATACTTTTTTCAACCCCTCCTCAAAAAGCTCATAAGAAGAAAACTCCACCAACCCGTAATTCGGCTCTGCGAAGTAGTAAGTTCGATTATTATTGGAGTCCACCATCACACCGGCACTGACACGATGATTTTCCCCGCTGATCAGCAGCGTTTGAGTGGTTTTCGATTCCAACAGTCTAGGTGCAATATCAGTATACGGACCCAGTACGGACTTTTTGGGATCAGCTGCAAGTTCAATGTATTTTGTTTGTTCATGGACTTCAGCCAGCTTGTTGAAAAACTCCCGCGATTCAGGATCGTCCGGATTGGCAACCGCCTGGAAAACATTTCCCAAAAAAACATGTTGTTTGCCCTCAGCGACGGCCAACGAAAGAAGATGTGAGATACCTGAACATTGCCCTGGCGACAATCTGTTGATCATCGAAAGATAGTAACTTTGAGACATCGGCGTTACCTTCACGCCTTTGCCCGACATCACTTTCGAAAACAGACTGACATTGGCTTGAGTATCACCGATAACGCGCTGTTCACTCAGGCGTTGTATCGCCCCCAGTTGTTCGGGTGTTGTGGGGTGATCCACCGCCAATCGAAGGAGTTCCAAGTCGCTCATTGGGGCTGAATAACCTGGCAGAGAAACGGACGAGGGTGTGTTATAGCCTTTCAAGTAAGCGCTGGAATCAGGACTGGCCTTGGCCTGTACTACCTTATCATGAACTACTTTTAATACATCCTCATCCTTAACCACAATGGAAACAGGAGACGTTGGTTCCGTATCCTCACGTCGTACACGGCTATGCCCGGGTGACATTTGTAGGGTGTCATGCGGAGCTGAAGGATCTCGAGTAAGTTCATCGTCTAAACGAAACGACACACCCGCAGAAGAAGATATATTCATGAGTAATTCCGGTATGATATTATCGACTTAACCTCCCTGTATAGATGAATGCCCTGATCGGAAAACACTAGCAAAGCAAAAAGCATTCAACTGTCAGACTTATCTGTTTACCGTCATTATCGTTTGAAACAATACATTTCGACTGAACGTCTGAAACTCAAACACTAAAGAATACGCGCGACCAATGCCCTTGTCCCCTTCCACCCAAGATCGGTACGCAGCTCCATACGCGGCTCAAAAACAGCGCCAACAGTAAGAAGGTCGAAACCCACAACGACACTCCCAAACTGTTTGACTACCGGCAGCGCCCCCTTACTAAGTTCCAGGCATTTATCTTATTTTATGCCCTGCACCAACGCTCATAAAAACCATGCACCCTTTGAATACTCCGACAGGCTCAACTCAGCCAGGACTTCGAGTCCCTCTGCGGCGTAGTTGCCAACCAGAACACCGGCGACCAGAGCCTCGGCGTCAACAGCGCCGCCCCGACAAAACTGGACGATCACACATCCCTCGACCAGCCCTTGGGTGATCCGCTACGGAGACTGATTTGCGGCCGCCATCGCCGGCAAGCGGGCGCCTACAGTGAATTACGCAAGTCTTTAGAGTTTGGCGATGGAAACTTCAGTCGATTTCACAAAGGCAATCACTTCACTGCCCACCTTCAACTCCAGGTCACGCACCGAGCGCGTGGTGATCACTGAAGTAACGATGCCGGACGCGGTCTGCACGTCGATTTCCGACACCACTTCCCCCAGCAGAATCTCCTTGATCACGCCCTTGAACTGATTACGCACGTTGATCGCTTTAATGGTCATGTCGGCTTTCCTTTTGGCTGTTAGGTCGATCTGCACGAATGTGCAGAGCCTCAAAGTGCGCCACCCACAAAAACATTAAAAGGAATATATAACTATTTGTTTATTCCATATGGGTATATCAAAGCTATTTCACCGCCAACAGTCGATCAACAGCTTGCCCTCCCCACTACAACCTTCTCCGCTCGAAACCACGTAAACATGCGTGGGCTGGCCTTGCAACCACGCGAAGCCGTCAGCCTGCTGGGCCCCAGTGTCTGAAACCTTCCGTCGAAACGAAACAAAACAACTGCCACATTTTTGATCGCCAGTGTCTTCAAGTGAGTGTGACCCAATACCGCGTCCGCGCCTGCACCTCGAACCCTAGACTCGAGGCCAGCAGGCTGAGGATGCGGTCGGTGTCATCCAGGCGAAAACTGCCCGTCACCCGCAACGTCTCCAGGTTCGGCGCCCAGCGCAACACGCCTGGGCGATAGCGCGCCAGCTCACGCAGAAAATCCCCCAGCGCCTGGTTCTGTGCAGTCAGCACGCCGTCGCGCCAGCCCAGTTGCAGCACATCGAACGGCACCCACGCACCGAGCCCGCCGGCGCTCAATGGCACTTGCTGGCCGTCCTGCAACGTCGCCAATTGCCCGTTCACGTCGCGCACCTGCACGCGGCCCTTGAGCACCGACACCCGGCAGCCGGCAGCCAGTTGGCGCACGCACACCTCGGCCTGACTGACCCGCACTTCGCCGTAGCGCGTGCGTAGCGTCATCGCGTGTGCGCCCGGCACGTTCAGCGCCAGTTCGCCGTCCACCAGCGTGATGCGCCGTTGCGCCGGGTCCACATCCACGGCCGTGGCGGTATTCAGTTGCAGGCTGCCGCCCTCGGCCAACGGCAGGCGCCTGCGCTCGCCGGTGGCGGTGTGCAGGTCGGCGCGCCAACTATCTATAGGTAACTGGCGACTGATCAACCAGGCCGTCGGCACCAGCGCCGCCACGCCCAACGCACGCTTGAGCAACGCCCGCCGCCCCACTTGCGGGCGGTCGAGGCTGGCCATCGCCAACGCCTGGGGCAGCGCGCTGAAGCGCTGGCGCAGGGCCTGGGCTTTCTGCCAGATGTGTTCGTGCTGCGGATGACTGTCGCGCCAGTGCTGCAACGCGGCATGATCGCGTTCAGTGGCCGCCCCCGATTCCAGCAGCGCCAGCCATTGCGCGGCCGCTCGCGCAACCTCACGGTTCACAGGTCCACCAGCAGGCAATGTTCATAGGCTTGCGCCATGTAACGCTTGACCGTGCGCTCCGACACCTCAAGTCGCTCGGCAATCTCCCGATAGCCCAGGCCGTCCAGCTGACTCCAGAGAAACGCCCGGCGCACCAGTGCAGGCAAGCCGTCGAGCAATTCATCCAGGGCTTGCAGGGTTTCCAACACCAGCCAGCGCTGCTCGGGAGATGGCACGCAGGCTGGCGGCAGGTTGCCAAGAGCCGTCAGATAAGCCTGCTCAAGGCTGCGTCGCTGATGAAAATTGACCAGCAGGCGCTTGCCCACCGTCACCAGATAGGCCCGCGGTTCCTGCATCTGCGCGAGCGGCTGGGCACTGGCGAGCACCCGCACGAAAGTGTCCTGGCTCAGGTCAGCCGCATCCCAGGCATTGCCCAGGCGCCGCCGCAGCCAGCTTTCCAGCCAACTGCGATGGTCGCGATACAGGCTCGATAACGTCGGTTCGGCGGCGTGCGAAGGGACAACAGCATCATTCATGGCAAGCAACCTGCGCAGCGCGATTGAGTCTCAAATGAGATTAATTCTAATTAATATCGCGACGAGACACCATGACTTTCAACTGAATGTTCATGCGGACTGTGCCGCCCCTTAGGCCTGCCCGCGCCCTACTACACTGCTTGATGCCCAAATCGGAGCCCGGTACGACCGCGAACTGTCTCTGCCATTTCGACCATGGTTCGCGAGTACAACAAAGCTAAACCAATCAAACAATAAATAAAGGTTGCTGAATACATCACGTCATCCACCCTAATAAATCATCTGGTAGCCGAACGCCTAATAATATTTGCCTGCTACGCCTTCCAAATTTAATAGAGCGCATTTCAACCAGTAACAAAAAAATCAAAACCACGTTTAAAACGCTTCTCGCAACAATTCCCCTATAGTGAACAACAGCATTTTTTGGCATCGTACATATACTGCGCACAAACAATGCCAGCACCTATATCTCTAATACACTCACCCTTACAACCGAACATCTATCATGCCCAATACTTCAACATTCCCCACCCGCACACCGCTACAAGCGCCCCATTACTTTCCTCGTGTTTCCGAGCACGAACCGGAAGCGGAAGATGACGCAGGGAAGGATAAAAAAATGTCGCTCGACACTACTCAAGCCGGAAGAATTATTTCTCGAAATGGCGCGACCTGGCACGATAAAAATCGAGACAGCCATACAACTATCTACTACGAATTCGGTCTCAAGGACCCAGTTCATCAAGCAGACATCCACACCAACTTTACCGAAGAGCAAAAAGACGGCCTTAGAAAGGCAATGCAGAGTTGGTCAGATATCGCCAATATACGCTATAAAGAAAACCCGCCGAAAGGTGAGTGGCTGGGCGATACAAAGTTTTATAGTGATAACCCCGACGCGGAAGGCTTACTTGCGGTACGCAAACATTTAGGTCATGGCATTGGGGGAAAGGCAGCTATCGGAACAGCGGATGTTTGGTTGGGATTAAGAAATCCAAATGAAAACCTGAGCCCCAGGTCGGTGGGTGGTTTCGTTGCCATGCATGAATTTGGGCACAATCTAGGACTACCCCATCCTGGACACTATAACGGGAGCGCCAACTACACAAAAGATGCCCTCTACGCTGAGGACACCAGAGGCCACTCCATCATGAGTTATTTTGAAGAACAGGAAAACGGCCAACACTTCAGCGGCGGCCACCCGTGGACACCCATGATGGATGACATAAGCGCGATACAAAGAATCTACGGTTCCAACTACACCACTCGAAATACCGATACGACTTACGGCTTCAACTCTAATACCGATCGGGATGCTTTGACTTTCAAATCGACGGATGACCGCCCCGTTCTCTGCATCTGGGATGGCGGCGGGAATGATACCTTGGACTGTTCGGAGTTCACGGCAGACCAACGCATCAACCTAAACGAGCAAACATTCTCCAATGTGGCCGGACTGAAGGGGAATGTCTCCATCGCCAAAGGCGTTACCCTGGAAAACGCCGTTGGTGGCCACGGCAATGACCATCTGATCGGCAACACAGCCGACAATAGGCTCACCGGTGGCGCGGGTGCGGACAGACTAACGGGCGGCAAAGGGAAAGATTTTTTTATCTATAACACCACATCAGACTCTACCCCGGAAAACCCAGACTTTATTACCGACTTTATAAGCGGTATTGACAGTATTGACGTGTCCACTTTACTGAAAAAAAGTGGCGTAAATAGTCTCAACTTCGTCACTCATTTTTCCGGGAGAATTGGTGAGGCAGCGCTTGGCTTCGATGAGAAGCTGAATGAAGGCACTCTCACGATAGACCTGACAGGCAAGGGTCAAGCTACTTTCCTCATCAAGACCCATGGAAAGATATATCCGGCAGACGTAGTACAGGTCCCCTCGACATACAAACCCGTTGACGCATCTCCCCCGCGCATCAACCCCGACGGAGGACGCACCGATGGTTACGTGCCTCCGGCACCGATCGTCGTACCGCCCTCCGTCAGTGTCGTCATTGGCACTAAAGACAACGATGTCCTTCGTGGCGACCATGGGGACAATCTGATAACCGGCGGTGCTGGCGCAGATACGCTCGTGGGCGGATCAGGCAGGGATATTTTTGTATATGAGCACGCCAGTGACTCCACCATTCAACGACCGGACCAGATACTGGATTTTAAAACCGGCGTTGACACGATTGACGTTTCCAAAGCGCTTGAAAAGGCCGGTGTTCACAGTTTGAATTTTGTCACTCAGTTTACCAGGCGCTCGGGGGATACGGTTATCCGTCATAATTCAACAAGCAACGAAAGCACTGTTGGGATAGACATGACCGGAAACGGAAAAGCGGACCTATTTATTCATACCCAAGGCAAAATCAACGCCGGTGATATTTTAAGCAAAACAATATAATAGCAACAGCACACATAGAATATCTCAATACACTAGGTTACTCAACCCATGACTGACTCATTAAGCACTCGCACGCCTAACCGTTTGACAAACTCATCACCCGATATCCACACACGCCCAATAGCACCGATCGTTACTGAAAAAGCGTCCCTGACCACAGAGGACGCTGTAAACCTGATAATTAAAGAAAAAGTGCATGATCGCCACTTAGACGGGGTCACTAACATTCTTTACGAGTTCTTCTCAGAATCCAAATCAGATCATTTCCACTATCACTCACCTACCGAGTTCAACGCCAATCAAAAACACCAGACCCGGAGAGCCATCCAAGCCTGGGAAGACCTGGCCAACGTAACATTTACAGAGCTTCCAGAACCCACCTCATCAAACGATACCCGAACGATAGTGGGAAAACACAAACATAATGACCACAGAATAGTATTTGGACAAACTGAACACATAAAAAGCGGTGGCATTATTTCGAACTATCCCGGCGCCCCCCACGCGTCCCTTGCTATACTGGGCGCATCCACAGTAGATTCTGACTTTGATCACAACGATGTTAAGCGTGGCGTATTAACCACCCTGATTGGCGGAGCGTTAGGACTCGGTACGCCATTTCAAACCAGAACAACACAACACGTCAACAGTTCCGGCGAACCGCAGGATTCGGCATTTCACACCAAGGACAACCTCGACTACACGATAATGAGCCCCCACATAGGCGTTCAATCAAAGAGCGACCGCCCCGCAGCCGCCATGATGCACGATATTGCCGCCGTTCAAAAAATGTATGGCGCCAACTTGAAAACACGGAACACGGATACTGTTTACGGTTTCAACTCCAATAGTGGTCGCGACTTTCTTAGCCTCAAGTCTGATAAAGACAAAGCACTATTCTGTATCTGGGACGGTGGTGGCAATGACACCCTCGATTTTTCCGGTTTTTCCCAGAACCAAAAAATCAACCTCTACGAACGATCGTTTTCCGATGTGGGGGGAATGAAAGGCAACGTCTCCATCGCAAGGGGCGTGACCCTGGAGAACGCCGTGGGCGGAGCAGGCGACGACTTATTGATTGGTAATCACGTAGACAATCGACTAAAGGGTGGCGCCGGCGCGGACAGTCTGGAGGGCGGCAATGGTGCCGACACTTTCATCTATGATGACGTCAGCGACTCTACCCCCGAAAACCCGGATCTTATTACCGACTTCAGCAGCGGGACCGACAAAATCGATCTTTCCGGCGTACTGCGAAACAACAGAATCGGAAGCTTAAACTTTGTAGCGAACTTTACCGGCAAAGCCGGTGACGTCGTGCTGAGTTACAACGCAATAACCGGCCAGGGCAGCCTAGCAGTAGATTTGACCGGCAACGGCCAGGCGAGCTTACTGATTAAGACCGTGGGCCAGGTACGGGCGGGCGATGTTCTGGTTTCAACATTGCAGCAACCATCGGGACCCAATAATCCTGTTCCGCCCGCCTCACCAGAAACCCCACAAACAGCCCGGAATGAAGCATTACCTCTCTCTCAAACATTCAACAGCGGCCACACCGCACAAAACCAATCTGTCAGCCATGTAGCACTCCCTAACATAACGCCAACCTCCAGCATCGTTTCGCAAGTGGTCTCCGCCCATACGCCTGTCACGGTTGTTTCGGTGAATAACGAGCATTGGAATTACTACATCAATCTGCCAAAAGAGCCCAAAGACAACGACATCGTTATCGTTAACTCAACGGCACTTAACAAGAGCAAAATCATTGACGACAATACCGGCCAATTCAATTATTTAGGCATCATCAACCCTGGCGAAAAACGCGCGCTCAAATACTCCGCAGAGACCAAAACCTGGCAGCCTCAAGAGACCAGCGAAACGCAGTGGATTGGCTCAAAGATCTTGCTCGGCACCTCCCATGCTGTCGTTTCCCTGAATAGGCACAACTGGAGACCGCAGGCCAGGCTGCCTATCGAAGGAACAAACGGCGATATCATCAGACTGCACTCTGATGCGGATCTTCCGATAGATATCAAGACGTCCGATGTCACCGACCCTACGGTGTGGCAACTAACCAAAGGCGATGCCATAGACTTTCAGTACAACGCCAAGACCGGCTCATGGGAAATGCTGCGCCCAACAGGTCAGTTCTATCGCGCACAATCATTGGTTACTGGCGTGATGCCTCCTCCTTCCACTTATCGAACCTACGTGGAAGTAGCCAATGGCAATTGGCAGGAGTCAATTACTCTCCCAACCGAAAATGTGCATGAGGGCCATCAAGTTATTATAAAAACAACAGCCGACCAAAGCTTCAAAGTCAAGCATGGGCAAACCCAATACACTATCGGCCCGGGGGAGTCTGTTTCATTTAAGGCCGACAAGAACGGTCGGTATGCGAGAGAGCCGAAACCTGCAGACTACTATGCTCATTTAACGGTCAAATCCAAATTACATTATTTCAATCAAGATGGCGTGTGGAGAACGTGGTAACAATTTAATCAGCGTAAGTTGCCCCCCTCTCACAATACCCGCTCCATCTTGATGATCTCGAAGAATCACCGCGCTTTCCCCACGGCCGAACGTCCCCGCCGAAATTTCGAAAACCACTCAAGATGTAGAACTTTTCGGCGGTCGGGGCTCCTTTTCAGACGAGCCCTGGCGTCGTCCTGCGTAGCGAGGCCGATCAGCCGTTTTTTTCATTCCCTGGCGATTTCAAATGTGCCCAGTGAACCCCGGCGTTATAGCGGACCCGGCGCCTGGCAGCGACCTAAAACCGCACACGTTGTCCGTTGACCATGCTGATCACACCCCATATAGTGTGCCCACGCCAACAAACAACCACTACATAGTGTGCGAACTCGTAAAATTCTGACCACACTATGCGCAGTATTTCAATGCCTTGAAGCCTGCAAATCACTTATTTTTGGACGGGTTCACACACCGTCAGCACAGACCAGGAAGGAGTATTTCAATGCTGAGTTGGGATGAAGTCGACAACGAAGACACCGGTGCAGCGGTGATCAGAGGCGCCAACGCCGGCCACGCCACCGAAGCCAACATGGACCGCCTCGACGGTGCCGGCGCCGCTGCCGCCATCGAAGCCCGCGCCGTCACCGCCA